>NZ_JBFAVX010000041.1:0-1592 GCF_040680095.1 Nonomuraea sp. NPDC052129
GCCGCGGCCGACCACAACCCGGCCAGCGAGCCGGGAGCCAGCGGCGGGTGGCGCAGGTCGCCCAGAGCCACGGGAACGCCGCGGTCGGCGGCCAGCGCGGCCATGGCGGCCGAGCGGTCCACTCCTACCGGGGACAGCCCCTGCTCTCGGAACCAGGCCGCGTCCCTTCCCGGGCCACATCCCAGGTCGGCGACGCGTCCTCCGGCGGGCAGCGCGGCGGCGAAGCGCGCTCGAAAGGCGCGGAACGCGGCGTCGGGGTTCTCGGAGCGGGAGGCGAAGACGGGGGCGATGCGGTCGTACGTGGCGGTGGTCCGAGCGATGGGATCTTCCATCCTGTGGATATTGCCAGGTTCTGGACGTGCGGAGTGGGTACGCTGCCCGGTCGGCGCAATTGACTGGCCACTCACCAACACACGAGATGACCAGATCGCTTCTCCTCGCCGCCCCAAGTCGGATAGGAAGCTCAGAGAATTACGCCGGAGCGGCGCGCGAGAGCCCGCAGGCCGGAGAGCTTGCTGTGGCAGTCTCGATGGAGCACGTCGGTGATCACCTGTCGGGGGCCGGGTCGGCTGACCTCCGAGAGAGCGATCTTTTCGGCGATCAGGAGCGCACGCGCCGGTCTTCCCCACAGCGTGTATGCCTCAGCGAGGCCCGTGCAATAGCTGGCGCGGCGTTCCGACGTCGGAATCTCTGTCCGGGACGACGCTGCAGGACGTCCTCCCCGATCTTTCCCCACCTAAGTAAGGGCGGCGTGTACATCAGGAATCGTGCGCCAGCTCCAAATGCGCGCTTGGCCGCAGTGTTCGGCACCCGCACCCTACTTCAGGCACCGTTGTATGGTCTTCATTTGCGAGCCCGTGATCGGGCAGACCCAGATCTCATGCCCCTTCTCGTCGAAGATCTTCCGGCGCCCCAAGGGGCGGTCGAGCTTATTTGGGGTGCCGAGAAGGCGTCAGGCATGTCAGGCAAGTGGGCTTCAGACGAACATGCCTGACACGTTATCTGGGGTTGCCAGGCACGTTCGTTACCTGCGAAATCTCGTCGAGGCTCAGTCGATGTTGTCGTACATCAGCCTTGGTCACGCCACCTCAGGCGGCCTATCGATCGCCCCGGCCCGTACAGGAGCCCGACCACCGCCAACGATCAAGTCCTGGAGGTGGCTGCCTTTCGCATGGAGAAGACGCGCAGCCATGCCTTCCCAGTAGGGGAGATGGCGATCTGTCGGCCTCCGGAGTATCAAGGGCAGGTCACTATGGGTTCCCCCTGGCCCACATATTGATCCCATTCATCCTGAGTGAGCGAGCGCCGCCCGGCAATCGCACAAACTGCTCCGAAGAGGTTCGATGGAGAGGCCACGTCCCACAGCCGCACCGTCCCGTCGTCGCCGCCGGAGGCCAGGATCGTGCCGTCCGGGTTGAACGCCACCGACGACACGCCGCCGGTGTGGCCGGTGAGGGGGGCGCCGAGCGGCCTGCGGGAGGCCACGTCCCACAACCGCACCGTCCCGTCATCGTCGTCGTCGCCGGAGGCCAGGACTGTGCCGTCCGGGTTGAACGCCACCGACGACACGCCGCCGGTGTGGCCGGTGAGGG
>NZ_JBFAVX010000041.1:1691-112570 GCF_040680095.1 Nonomuraea sp. NPDC052129
CGGGCGCCGAGCGGCCTACGGGAGGCCACGTCCCACAACCGCACCGTCCCGTCGCTGCCGTCGGTGTTGCCGGAGGCCAGGATCGTGCCGTCCGGGTTGAACGCCACCGACGACACGCCGCCGGTGTGGCCGGTGAGGGGGGCGCCGAGCGGCCTACGGGAGGCCACGTCCCACAACCGCACCGTCCCGTCGCTGCCGTCGGTGTTGCCGGAGGCCAGGATCGTGCCGTCCGGGCTGAACGCCACCGACGACACGCCGCCGGTGTGGCCGGTGAGGGGGGCGCCGAGCGGCTTATGCGAGCGCACGTCCCACAACCGCACCGTCCCGTCGTCGCCGCCGGAGGCCAGGACTGTGCCGTCCGGGTTGAACGCCACCGACTCCACCGGGGCGGTGTGGCCGGTGAGGGGAGCGCCGAGCGGCCTACGGGAGCGCACATCCCACAACCGCACCATAGCGTCGCCGCTGCCGGAGGCCACGACCGCGCTGTCCGGGCTGAACGCCACCGACGACACGCTGCCGGTGTGGCCGGT
Organism: Nonomuraea sp. NPDC052129; assembly: GCF_040680095.1. NCBI lineage: Bacteria > Bacillati > Actinomycetota > Actinomycetes > Streptosporangiales > Streptosporangiaceae > Nonomuraea > Nonomuraea sp. NPDC052129. Next base: position 2,222 of record NZ_JBFAVX010000041.1, read on the forward strand.
GAAGGGAGCGCCGAGCGGCTTATGCGAGCGCACATCCCACAACCGCACCGTAGTGTCGACGCTGCCGGAGGCCAGGATCGTGCCGTCCGGGCTGAACGCCACCGACCGTACCCCGCTGGTGTGGCCGGTGAGGGGGGTGCCGAGCGGCTTATGCGAGCGCACGTCCCACAGCCGCACCGTAGTGTCGGTGCCGCTGCTGCCGGAGGCCAGGATCGTGCCGTCCGGGCTGAATGCCACCGACTCCACCGGGGCGGTGTGGCCGGTGAGAGGGGCGCCGAGCGGCCTGCGGGAGCGCACGTCCCACAGCCGCACCGTATCGTCGGTGCTGCCGAAGGCCAGGATCGTGCCGTCGGGGTTGAACGCCACCGACGACACCGGGGCGGTGTGGCGGGTGAGGGGGGCGCCGAGCGGCCTGCGGGAGCGCACGTCCCACAGCCGCACTGTCGCGTCGCCGCCGTCGCTGTTGCCGCTGCCGGAGGCCAGGATCGTGCCGTGCGGGTTGAACGCCACCGACGACACGCCGCCGGTGTGGCCGGTGAGGGGGGTGCCGAGCGGCTTATGCGAGCGCACGTCCCACAGCCGCACCGTATCGTCGCCGCTGCCGGAGGCCAGGATCGTACCGTCGGGGCTGAACGCCACCGACGACACCGGGCTGGTGTGGCCGGTGAGGGGGGCGCCGAGCAGTTTGCGGGAGCGCACGTCCCACAGCCGCACTGTCCCGTCGTTGTCGGTGTCGCCGGTGCCGGAGGCCAGGACCGTGCCGTCGGGGCTGAACGCCACCGACAGCACCGGGCGGGTGTGGCCGGTGAGGATGGCTGGTCCGGGGTTCCTGAAGGCGGCACGCATGCCGGCTCGGGTTTCGGGGGTGGAACTGATCTTCTCAGCCGTTGCCGCGAGCATCGCGGACAGCGACGGGTCGGCGGCCGTCAGTTCGCTCTGCGTTACCAATCTGCGGGCGAGGGCGGCATCGCGTTCGGTGGTCCTGGCCTCTTGGACGGAATAGGCCACGACCGCTGCGCTCACCGCCGCTATCACGAGAATGACCAGGACGGTCAGCAGGGTTCGGCGGCGGCGGGTGCCCTGCTTCTCGGCTCCGGCGCTGGTGCGAAGGAAATCCCGCGGGATGGCGGGTAGCGGCGGGTAGCGGCGGGGATCGCTCTGCCAGCGGGCCAGGACCTGCCCAAGAGCGGTGAGGCGCTCCCCCCGATACAGGTAGGCCGTCTTCCTGCCGTGCTGCTCCCATTCGTCGGCGTCCTCGAGGAGCTGGCCGTACTGGGCGTTCTCGGTCAGATCGATCTCCAGCCAGGAACGCAGCCGGGGCCAGGCCACCAGCAGAATGTCATGGGAGATCTGCAGCGACTCCCCGTCGAGGACCAGGAGCCGCTGACGGGCGAAGGACTCCACGACCAGGTCGACATCATCGCCCGCTCTGCCAGCGTCGTCAGTGACTGAGGACGTCCCGTCCTCATCAGCGGCAGCCGGAGCGGTCATCACGCCTGGTGGAGCATGCGCCGATGACGTATCGGCATGGAGGCTGCCGCCGTGAAGGGCCTGGCTGTCGTGGCGGGTGATGGTACGGCGGGTGAGGACGCCGGTGCGGGAGACCAACGTCAGCTGGTGAAACAGCCGACGGGTGATCTCCTGACCGGTGGCGGTGAGGGCGGTGTAGGCGCTCTCGGCGCTGGTCGCGACGGCATGCTGCACACCGCCGGTACGGGCGTAACCCCGGTTGGTGAGCCGGTTGCCCTGGCGGTGCTGCCAGATGGTGAGCAGCGCCTGCGACAACAGCGGCAGCGCACCCGCCTCATAACCGCCGCCCGGGGCCCGCAGTTCGGCCAAGATGGTATCGGCGAGGCCCGGTTCCAGATCGAGACCGGCGGCGTCGGCCGGGCCGGTGATCACGCAGCGCAGGTCGATCTCGCTCATCGGGCCCAGGATGAACGGCCGGGCCAGCGCGGAGGCGAGCGGGGGGTGCTCGGCGCAGCGGTCGACGAAGTCACCGCGGACCGCCAGCACCACCAGCGCGGCGGGCATGTCGTTCGGCCCGCACACGTTGGTGGCCGCCGCGTGCAGCGCGGCGATGAATGCGGTCCGCTCCGCCACCGCGGCAGCCTGCTCGTGCGGTTCGCCGCGTTGGGTGAAGACCTCCTCGAACTGGTCGACGACCAGCACCAACTGGCAGTCCGCCACAACCTCGTCGCTGAGGCCGCGCCGGCGCGCGTCGGTCTCGACGGCCTGGCGGACCAGCAGATGCGCTTGCTCGGGGTAGTGGGTGAGAGCGTGCAGAACGGTCAAGGCGTCCAGGCCCGCCATCCGGGCCAGTAACGTGGCCAGATGAGAGAGTGGGGCCAGGGTCGGCTGGTCGATGACCTGCCGGGGCCAGTGACGAGCCGCGTCCGTCAGTTCGCCTCGACTGATCGCCGGCATCAGTCCCGCCCGCAGCAACGAGGACTTGCCCGCCCCGGAGGCGCCCGTCAGCACCAAAATCCCGGGCTCGGCCAGATGCCGCGACAGCGTGGTGACGAGCTGGGCGGTGACGATCTCCCGCCCATAGAACACCTCCGCATCAGCCTCATGAAAAGCCACCAGGCCCCGATATGGGCAGCCATCGCGCCAGCGAAGCCCCGCTACCGCTCCCGGCTCCTCACCATGCAGCCGGGTACGCCGCTCGATGGAGGACACCTGCTCGGCCATCAGCCGCAGATCGGTCGCCTGCCGATACTGCAATCCCATCGACAGCTGCAGATCCGCGCTCTGGCGATCGACGGCATCACGCACCAGCCGCAGCTGCACCCCCAACTCCGCCAGCACGAAGCCGAACTCGCCGAACTCCGCCCCCACCTCCGCCAGCCCGGCGGCCAGCCGCGACTGCAGTTCACGATCACCACTGGCGACCGCCGCCTCGATCGCCGCCCCCACCGCCTCGGTCTGCCGCAACACCCGCGCGATCTCCGCGCGTAACCCGGCCGCCTGCTTCCCGCCGGCCAGCAGGATCTCCTCAATCCGCCGCTCCAGCTCGGCCTCCAACTCGACGCTGGAGGGCTTCACCCCGCGATCGTCCAGCCGGGCCACGCCCGCCTTCACCACATCGGTCAGAATGTTGCCCCCGACCGAACCGGCCACCCCGGCCCAGGCCACCGCCATCCCGGTGGCACCGACCGCCGTCGCCAGCACCGGCCCCAACGCGCCTGCCGCCAGCACCGCCACCAGCGCCGTCGGCGTCCACCGACGAGCTGTGCCCCCCACCAACCGCGCCACCCGAGCCCGGACCCCGGCCCGCATCAACCCCGACGGTTCATCTGGCCCCTCAACTCCCACCCACCCACTATCACCGCCGAGGAGGCGGTTTACGAGCCGATGAGCTAAATGTCGTAGCGCAAATGGGGTGGATCCGTGGCGTTACGGCCGGGCGGCGGGCCTGGGCGTCCAGACTCGCCCGGAGAACGAGCCGCGAAACACCCACCGAAAGATTCAAGGGCTGAGCAACCTGGCTGCGCACCTATGTGCCTGACGTGCCTGACAGACCTTCAAGCGACTGACCAGCCAGTTCGCTTGACTACCCCAGATAACGATCGGTGACGGGCACAACAACAACTCCGCCGGTACCGATGTACGATCGCGGCCACAACTCGTCCCGCCACTTCTCCAGTAGCGTGCGCTCACGTCGCGGGCAGACGTCGCGAAGCACCACACGGACCCGCACGCTCGTCTTGGACTCGGCCACTTCAGTTTTATCGGCCTTGAGGCATTCCGTGGAGTTCGTCCAGCTAACCGCTTGCAGGATGAGGACACGTCCTTCCACCTCGACCATGTCGATCCTCCCGTTGAAGGGTGGCTCAGGCGGCCGAAACTCCCGTATGGAGGTCGCCATGGATATCGCGACGGCCAACACCAGGAGACAGCACATGCGCCATAGGAAAGACGGGCTCAGGTGATTCATTTCATGCGATCTGAAGGTCCTTTCAGACTGAAGCGAGAGGTCTTCCCGCATCCTGGATGGTTTCAGCCCTTGGGTTCGCCTGAATGCGCAGATTCTTGTTCCTCGGCCCTCCGCTCGGGTCCGTGTCATCAGACGCAGAGTATCTGTGACTGATCAGAGCTACCGGTCGGTACAGGCTTCTTGCGGGTGGACCCCAACCCCCGCCGGCACGGCCCTCGCGGTTGGCTAACCTGATCAATAGAGGATGAGGAGGGGGCCGATGACTGTCTCAACGGCGGTAGCAGCCCTGATGCTGCTCACGGTTGCGGCGATCGCTGTCCGTTCGGCGTGGTCACTGCTATTCCGTAAGGCCCCCGTGCCCAGGCGTCGGGCCCAGAGCCGGGGCCGCCACCTGCCGTACCACGGTCCGACGGATCACGCCGGCCTGTACCCCATGCCTGGCGCGGACGGTATCGGCTGTGACTCAGGTAGCTCGGACAGCACTGGCGGCTGAGACCATGCCCGGCGACCCAGTGGCAGGGCCCTGACAGCCGTTGTAGAACGTTGCCGCAGGTCACATTGAGTAACGGCCGCGGCGCGCGACCCTGGGTTCGGTCCAGGCCACTCACAGCCACTTTGCGTCTGGTGAGTCGGACCCGAGCGGAGGGCCTTCCCTGCAAGTCGCAGAGGAGGTTCAGAGGCGTACACCTGAGCGACGCGCGAGAGCCCGCAGACCGGAAAGCTTGCTGTGGCGGTCTCGATGGAGCAGGTCGGTGATCACCTGTCGAGGGCCGGATCGGCTGACCTCCGAAGGAGCGATCTTCTCGGCGATCAGGAGCGCACGTACCGCGCGATCGGTCTTCCCCCACAGTGTGTACGCCTCGGCGATGCCCGTGTAATAGCTGGCGCGGCGTTCCGACGTCGGAATCTCGTCCGGGATGATGGTCTTGGCGTGCTCCACGGCCATCCCCGCGTCGCCAAGGACGATTGATACGCCCATCCTGTAAGTGACCACATGGCCAAGACTGAGCGCGAGCTTGGCAGCGTGTCGAGTGGCTTCTTCAGCCTCCGCCAACATCCCGAGCGCGCTGTCACGGTCTTCCAAGCGAGCTGCGGCAATGGCTCCTGTGGACATCAGCGCTCCATATGCGCCCCATGCGGGGGTGGGAGCCGAACGCAGTTGCGGGCGCAGCAACTCGGCCGTGCTCGCCGTGATGTCACGCGCTTTGCCATAGTCCATGGCCCGGTGGAAAAGACTGACCAGGTCGCGGCGGGCTTCGCCGATGGCTCGAATATCACCACTGGCGTGCGCCGCCTGCTCTCCTTGATGCGCGGCTATCCATGCGTACGGCGAAGCGCTCAGCTTGATCAGCGTGCGGGTCGTCAGGTGGTAGACCTGTGCGGCTGTCGCCAGGTCAGCCGGGTCGGACACGCTGCGGGCAACGGGGATCAGCGCGGCAAGACCGTCGGCGAGGTCGGTATAGCGAGCGGCGGCGAAGTCTCGGCGAGCCCGGGTGACGACGCGAGCGAACGACGCGGGCGTGAAGGCATCTGCCGAGGTCGGAGCGTGAGGGATCAAGGCATCGCGCAGACGCGCCACGGCTGTTGCGCTCTGGTCTGGTTGCCCGACCCCATCGGTCAGCCCGACGCCTGCGGCAAGTGCCGCACTCTTCATGAACGTACGTCGCTTCGTGGTATTACCTCCCGAACATGTCTCCAGGATAGGCGGCGCATTCTCGTATTCGCCGACCCATGCCTCCAGAAGTTTTCCGCCCGCTCCGAGAGCGTCGTCAGCGAGTTCGGCGAGTAGCCGTTCCGGGTTGCGTAGTCCGCGCTCAACACGACTGAGATAGCTCTTGGAGAAGTAGGTCACCGCATGAAGGCCCGACAACGAAACATTACGTTGCTCGCGATATCGGCGGAGTTGTTCCCCAAAACTCACCGTTGCCCCTTCCCGTTGCCCCGTTGCCCAGGTCAGGCAACCCCTCGTTCGCTCGGATATCAATCACACATGCTTGGACGGCAGCCGCACAACAGGGCCGTGAGATTAGCGAAACGCCGCAATATCGGACCCGCCGAAACGACTCGAACTCGTCCGGCGGGCCCTTGATCACACACTGGGACAGGTGCGACCCATGGGCAACTCTAGAACCACCCCGATCCCCGTCGACGACACTACGGCGGAAAGCCAAGACAGAGCTCTCGCTGTCATTCAGCGGCTTCTCACAGAGCGGGGAATCCGTGTCCGGCGCCATCACACGATCAGCCTCGGGCTCTTCACCAACCGCACGGATGAGGCCACCTGGCTCAACCGGCCTCTTCGGTCGTGGCTGCACCGGTATCCGCCCGAACTCGCCGTCGTCGGCCCCCAGGGCCGTTTCGACGTCACGGTGGCCATGGGGCCGCGTTCCGGCTCCTACCTTGTGTCTCTGCCCAGCGACCCGGAGCCTCAGATCGTGAAGAGCGAGTGCCCCGAAAAAGTGGTCGACCTGATCGTAGAGATCATGTCGTGACTGTGCTGGATGAGTGTCTGAGTCCGCACGTGGCCAGGATTCAGCGCGATCATGTGCGGCTGGAGTGGCGCACGCCGTACCCGGTGCTGGCGCGGGCGCGCGTGGTGGCCTGGACCTGTTTCTGCCGGGCGACGGTCTACGAGCTGTGTGAGAGCGCGGGGCAGGCGTTCATTCGCCGGACCATCCAACGCGACCGCAGACACGAAGTACACGAGAGCTCTATCCGGCCGATCAATGAGGCTCGGGCGATCTGGACGGGATTGCTGTCCGGAAGAGCCCGCTAGAACGGGCGTGGCGGCGAAATCTGGAGGGACGGCGCCGTCACGCCTGCTAGACCACTCCTGGCGGTTCAGAAGCCGATGGCTTCGCGGAGCAGCAGGACGGTGCCGCGCCCTGTGTGGGGTTCCGCGTTGAGGATGAGAACGCGGTTCAGAGCGCTGGGCTGCCCATATGCCTTCATGGCGCGCTCGTTCTCCAGCGGAAGGCAGTGGTTTTCGACGCGCCGCAGCGCGGTGCTCAGGTCGGGGACCACCTTCTGGGCCCCGACGATCCAGATCGCGCGGGGCGCGGCGCCCGAGTAGCCGGCCAGCTGGCTTCCGCTGGCAGAGGCGGCCACAAGGGATCCGGTTTCGGTCACAGCGGCGACGCTGCCCACGATGACGTCGGGGCAGGCGATCATCCGCCAGATCTCGGCCAATTGGGTGGCGCGGTCCATGGTCGTGCTGCTTGCCTTGACGGACTTGTATCGCCCGCTGGTGTTGATGTCCTCATCGATGCCGGACAGGCGGAGGGTCTCGCTGGCCCCGGTGAACACGCTGGCGCCCTCCGGGATCAGATCCTTGACGCGGGTACGCGCGGCGGCGGCGTCGTCGAGGATTTCCACGGTGAAACCGTGTGCGGTCAGCGCGGCGGCCGTCCGCTCCAGGCGCTGCTCAGACGCCGGGTCGGCGAACAGCGGCGCCGGCGGGTCAACGGGCGCCTCGGCCGTGCCGGGCGCTGAGCCTGCCAGTGGGGTGGTGTCGAGGTATCTGACCTCATAGACCCGCTCGCTGAACTTCCAGCCCTCACCAGTGCGCTGGTAGCGGTCGTGGTAGATGGCGTAGTTCAGCCCCTCGCGGCCGTCGAGGGCACGTGCGACCTCTTGCATGTAGGCGCGGCCGGTCGCCATGTCGCCGTCCAGCTGGATCATGCCCGGGTGCGTGTTCTGCACGAAGAAGTCCCACTGGCTCTGCAGTTGCTCGCCCACGGAGCGGATCTCCTCCCGGCCGACCATCTCGGCGGGGATATTGGGCATCCGCAGCGCGCCATCGTGGGTGAACAGGGACGCGAGGCGGGCGCGGTCGCGCATCATCGCCGCATCGGTGAACTCGGCGCGCAGCGCCTCGATCTCGACGCGGTCGGCGATGGCCTGAAAGTCACTCATCGGTTTCCTCCTGGTCGCCCCGAAGCCGGTGTACGTCGGCTTCCTGGGTTTTGTGTTCGTCTCAGCAGTTCGACAACGCAACCCCGCTGAATGTGAGGCGCTTGCGGCACCAGGTGAGCGTGCCCATTCAGCGGGGGTTGTCGGCGCGCCAGGCGACGTAGTCGGCGACCGCCGTGGCGACGTCGAAGGCCGGGGTGAAGCCGGTGTCGTGGGTGAGCCGGGTGGTGTCGAGGTAGGGGTCGTCTCCGGGGCCGTTCCGTCGTCCGGGCAGGAGGTCGGGCCGTGGGCCGGGGGTGATCGTCCGTACGGCGTCCACGAGCTCGCGGTTGGTGAACGGCCGGCCGCTGGAGACGTTGTAGGTGGTGTGCCGCAGGGTTTCCGTGGTCATCAGCAGGGCGATGGCGCGCCCGGCGTCGGGTGCGTAGCAGCTGTCGCCGCCGTCGTCGGCGTACAGCGGCTGCGGCTGTTCACCGCGGAGTGCGGCGTTGATGTACGGCGGGATGGGGTTGAACGGTGATTCCGGGTCCATCAGCGGTCCCCAGATGCTTCCGATCCGGAGCACGACCGGCTGGACCCCGCTGCCCTGGAGGCTGTGCGTGGTCAGCGGCTCGACCGCCTTCTTGAAGGCGATGATCAGGTGTGGCAGGTCCGCGGTGGGCAGCGCGAGCTCCTCGTGCCAGCGGGTCTCGGCCGCGCCGATGTACACGCCGAGGCTGCTGGCGACGGCGAACCTGCGCACGCCCCAGGCGCGGGCCGCGTCCAGCGCGTTGAGCAGGCCGATCGTGTCCGTACGGAAGAAGCCCACCGGGTCCTTGCCGGGGATGCTCCCGGCGAGATGGACGATGTCGCTGATCTCGTGGCGATCGGCGAGGGCGAGGAAGGCGTCCCGGTCGGTGACATCCAGGGATTCCACGGCGACCCGGCCGGCCAGGAACGAGGGGACCTCGGTGCGGCGGTGCGCGGTGACGACGACCTCGTGTCCGAGGTCGGCGAGCGCGCGGGCGGTGTGGGCGCCGATCATGCCGAGCCCTCCGGTGATGAGGATCATCGGGCCACCTCGTAGCGCAGGTGGGTCACGCCGGGGGCCGGGATAGCCTCCAGCAGGCGGAGGTGCACGTGTTTCGGGAGCTCCTGGAAGAAGGGGCGGCCGGCGCCGAGCAGGATGGGCACCTGGTGGAGGATTACCTCATCGACGAGGCCCGCTTCCAGCGCGGCGGCCAGCACGCCACCGCCCATGAGACCGACGTCCTTGCCATCGGCGAACTGGCGGGCGATCGCGATCGCGTCCTGGATGCCGGTGGTGATCAGGGTCTGCCGCTCGGTGATTTCCGGGGCCGGTCGGTGGCTGAGGAGGATCAGCGGGGCTGCCGGGTGCGGGCTGCCGCCTCCGAAGTGGTCGGAGTCGTCGTAGGTGTTGCGGCCGGCCACGATCGCGCCCACTCGTGCGGCGGCGTCGTCGAAGAGGCGGGCGCTGGGCTCGCTGAGTTTGAATCCGTCGAACGTCTGGCTGGGTGTGTCGCCGTTGAAGTACCAGTCGAACAGCATGTTCGCGTCGCCGAGGCCGCGTCCGGCGCCGGGGTCGCGGCCGGTGATGTAGCCGTCGACCGAGACGGCGTGGGCGCTGATGACCTTGCTCATGTCTTTCCTTCCGCTGGCTTGGGGGGAGCCGAAGAATCGGTGTGGGATCAAGCCTGCCGATCAGGCGGGGCGCCGGACATCCGTGACGGCCACGTGCCGGGTACGCGGGCACCACGTGGCGGCCACGTACCACGACCTCACATTCCGGTGCGCTGTCTTGTCGAAACTGGTGAGGGCAGATGCGACCAAGGGAGCCGGCTACACCATGACCACACCCGATCCGGGACTGAGCGCGATCATGAGCGAGCGGCGTCAGCTGATCAATGTCGCGTACCGGCTCCTGGGCTCCCTGGCCGAGGCCGAGGATGCCGTCCAAGAGACCTACACCCGCTGGTACGCCATGACCCGGCAGCAGCAGGACGCCATCAAATCCCCCGGTGCCTGGCTGACCACGGTCACCAGCCGCATCTGCCTCAACCTGCTCGGCTCGGCCCGGTCACGGCGAGAGACCTACGTGGGCGAATGGCTCCCCGAGCCGCTGCCCGAACGTACGGAGTGGGTCACGAGCGACACCATGGTCGACCCGGCCGACCGGGTCACCCTGGATGAGTCGGTCAACCTGGCCTTCCTGGTCGTACTGGAGTCGATGACCCCGGCCGAGCGCGTCGCGTTCATCCTGCACGACGTCTTCTGCCACTCCTTCGCGGAGGTGGCCGAGATCGTGGGCCGTACTCCGGCGGCGTGTCGCCAGCTGGCCTCCTCGGCCCGCCGCCGTATCCGGGCCGCGCGGCCTTCCGCGACTCCGGCGGCCCAGCGCGCGGGCGTCGTCAGGGACTTCAAGCAGGCATGGCAGGCCAAGGACATCGACGCCCTCATCGGCCTGCTCGACCCCGACGCCACGGCGATCGCCGACGGCGGCGGCTCTGCTGTCACCTTCCTGCACCCCATCGAAGGCGGCGAGCGGATCGCGCACGCCTGGATCGAGCTCGCCGGCCGGGTGATGAGCAACATGACGTTCCTGGAACGTACGGTCAACGGTCAGCCCGGTCTGGTGGCTCAGGAAAACGGCACCACCGTGACGGTGTACGCGTTCGAGGTCGTGGACGACCGGATCAAGCGCATCTGGGTGGTCCGCAATCCCGACAAACTGCGTCGCTGGACGACGGGCTGAGGCGCGTTCACGCCTCAGCCCGCCGGTCCGCTGCTCGCCGTACATCAGAAGAGCCGTACGTCAGAAGAGCCCGTGCGTCAGAAGAGCCGTACGTCAGAAGACCGGCGCGCCGTCACGCGTCAGGCGCCAGTTGGCGGCGGCGAAGTCGGACGGGTTGATCGTGCCCTTCGCGGTCGCGTAGTCGATCAGCGCCTGGCGGATCTCCACCTGGGCGTTGTACAGGACCGGCGCGCCCGCGACGTGCGGGAACCCGCCGCCGCCCGACTGCCGGTAGTTGTTGATCGCGACCACGAACTCCTTGTCCGCCGGCACCGGCGCCCCCTCGTAGGTGAGGTTCGCGATCCGCTGGCCCACCGGCTTGGCGATGTCGATGTCGTACGACACGCCCGACAGCTGGTCGTAGTTGTAGTCCGGCGTGTTGCCGGCGTTCGTGAGCTTGGCGACGTCCACCGGGTCGCCGGGAGCCAGCTGGTTGAAGTACTTGGCGGAGTACTCCAGGTAGTCCTTGATCTGGGCGCCCGTCAGCTTCACGGCCAGCAGCGTGTTGTCGTACACGTACAGCCCGGCCACGTCACGCACCCGGATGTCGCCGGCGGGGAAGACGGCGGTGCGGCTGAACGGCGCGGCAATCGACAGGACCGGGAGCTGGTTGTCCGGCAGCGCCTGCTTGACGGTCTCGACCTGGACCTGCTGGATGTAGTCGAGGATCGGGGTGTCCTTGTAGGGGGACTCGGCGGCCGAGAGCTGCTCCGACGACTTGGCCACGACCTTGTTGACGTAGCCGACCGTGGCGTCGTGCTGCGGCTTGAGCAGGGCGGTGATCTTCGGGTCCTCGGCGACCGTGTTCGTGTTGAGCGTGGCCGAGGACTTGCCGGTGACCGTCCACCTGCCGCGCTGTTTGGCGAGCTGGAAATCGATCACGCTGAGGCGCTGGCCCCACTTGCTCGGTTCAGTGAGCAGGACCTGCTTGCCGGTGGCCTGGTTCGTGACGAACCGCTGGGCCACGTCGTTGTGCGCGTGCCCGAACAGCACCGCGTCGATGCCCGGCACCTGCTCCGCGACCATCGCGGAGGCGTTCTCCACGGGCAGGTCGCCGCCGTACGACGACATGCCGTTGTCGCCCGCGTGCGCGGTCACCACGACCACGTCGGCGCCCAGGCCACGGATGATCGGCACCCACTTCTTGGCCGACGCCACCAGGTCGGTGAAGCGGAGTTTGCCCTCGACATTCGCCTTGTCCCAGATCGCGACACCCGGGTTGGTCAGGCCAAGCACACCCACCTTGACCGGCTTGTCGCCCTTGACGTTCATGGTCTTGATCACGAACGGCAGGTAGGCGGGCCGGCCGGTCTTCGCGCTGACGGCGTTCGCGCCGAGCACCGGGGCCTTCATCTGGTGGATCCAGGTGGCCAGCAGGGGCAGGCCGTAGTTGAACTCGTGGTTCCCCAGGGTGACGGCGTCGTAGCCGATGGCGTTCATGGCCTTGGCCATCGGGTGGACCGGGCCATTCCTGGTGATCGGCTCGACCTTGGCGTAGTAGTACGCCAGCGGGGTGCCCTGGATGGTGTCACCCGAGTCGAACAGCAGCGTCCGGCCGGCGCCGCGCTCCGCTCGCACCTTGTTGACCAGCGTCGACACCTTGGCCAGGCCGACGTTGTTGCCGGCGCTGTCGGCGTAGGCCGCGTCCTTGTAGTAGTCCCAGTTGAGGACGTTGCCGTGGATGTCGGAGGTGCCCATCACGGTGACGGTTATGGTCTTGTCACCGGTCGCGTTCGCGGGTACGCCCATCAGGGCCAGCGCGGTCAGCGCGACGGCCCCAAGCTTCATGGTGTGCATGGCGTGGACATTAATTGCGGCAAGTAACCCATGGATTACGGCCCCTCGTCACGTCAGTGGGACTTGACCGAGGCGTCCTCGGCGGGGATCTCCTTCGGTGAGGCGCGCAGCCAACGGCAGCCGTGCGGGTCCATCGTCAGCCGGGCCACGCCCTCCTCCGAGACCTCCAGTGTCCCGTCCACCAGGAGGTCCGTGAGCGTGTGCGTCTCCAGGCCCACCAGCTTCAGCTCCACGTCCTGGGCGGTCTCGCCGAGGTTGTGGATCGCCACCACCGTGGCGCCGTCGGCGTCGGAGCGGTGCGCCAGGATCGCCGGATCGGCCGTCTCCAGCACCGTGCAGTCGCCCCAGGCCAGCTCGGGGCACTCCCGGTAGCGCTCGATGAGCAGCTGGAACCAGCGCAGCAACGAGTCATTGTCCCGCTTCTGGTCGGCCACGTTGATGCGAGCGGGCGCGAAGGCGGCCTCCGGCATCTCGCGTTCGGGGGTGCCGCGGGAGAAGCCGCCGTCCGGTGACCACTGCATCGGCGTCCGTACGGCCATGCGGCCCTCCGCCTTGAGGTTCTCGCCCATGCCGATCTCTTCGCCGTAGAACATGACCGGGGTGCCGGGGAGGGAGAAGAGCAGGCTGTAGGCCATCTTGATGCGGCGCATGTCCCCGCCCATCATGGTCGGCAGGCGTCTGCGCAGGCCACGGCCGTAGATCTGCATGTCCTCCTCGGGGCCGAACGCCTGGAAGATCTCCTGGCGCTCCTTGTCCGTGAGCTTGTCCAGCGTCAGCTCGTCGTGGTTGCGGAGGAACATCGCCCACTGGCAGTCCTTGGGCGGTCTGGGACGAGAGCTGAGCGCCTCGGCGAGCGCCCCGGCCTCGCCGCGCGCCAGCGACAGCCACGCGCGCTGCATGCCGATGAAGTCGAAGCACATGGTGAGCTGGTCGCCGAGCCCGTCGCCGAAGTACGGGAGCAGGCCCTTGTAGGGCAGGTTGACCTCGCCGAGCAGCACCGAGGCGCCCTCGCGCCGGGTCATGAAGGCGCGCAGGTCCGCCAGGAACTCGTGCGGGTCGGCCAGTTGGGGGTGGACGTTCTCGATGAGAAACGGCACGGCGTCGACCCTGAACCCCGACAGCCCGAGCTCCATCCAGAAGCCCAGGATCCGGGCGATCTCATCGCGGACCTCGGGATTGCTGACGTTCAGGTCGGGCTGGTGGCGGTAGAAGCTGTGCAGGTAGTACTGGCCGGTGGAGGTGTCGAGCTGCCAGATGCTGTCCTCCTTGTCGGGGAAGACCACCTGCTTGGGATCGTCGGGTTCCGGCTTGTCCGACCAGACGTACCAGTCGCGCTTCGGCGACTTCTTGCTGGAGCGCGACTCGATGAACCAGGGATGCTGGTCTGAGGTGTGGTTCACGACCAGGTCCGCGATCACCCGCAGGCCGCGATCCTTGGCGGTCCGCATGAACTCCACGAAGTCGCCCAGCGTCCCGAGTCTCGGGTCGATGGCGTAGAAGTCGGTGATGTCGTAGCCGTCGTCCCTGTTGGGGGTGGGGAAGAACGGCATCAGCCACAGACAGGTGACCCCGAGCCCCGCCAGGTAGTCGATCTCCTGCGTGAGCCCCCGGAAGTCGCCGACCCCGTCGTCGTTGCCGTCCTTGAAGGTCTCAACGTCGAGACAGTAGACAACGGCATTTTTCCACCACAGATCAGACGTGTAGGTCAGTCGCATGACGCCACCGCTACCCAGCGGCGGCGCTCACATTCAGAGCAGCGTGCCGAAACGCGGCTCTCATCCATATACACCCGTAGTGGCCATTGAATGTCGCTAAGATCTCCAGCGGCAAGGCTGTAGCGCAGAGGTCGTCGCGCCTTACAGCAGGTTGGAGGACGTCGGTTCGAATCCGACCAGCCTTGCCGCAAATCGTGAAAGTCATCGGTGGGGGTGTGGGTGTCGGTCGTCGATCCTGACTTGACCGGCACACCGCCGCCCGAATCAGGAACCCTCCCCAACCCGGCTGAGGTCGAGACCTGCCTGCGGGTGCTGGCCCAGGCACGCGCCGCGGATCCGGCTGATCCTCAATGGGCGGCCGTGCATGAGGCCGCGGCGCACTTGTACCGGGCGGGGAAGAAGACGCGAAAGGCGTCGCGGCACGCCGAGCGCAGGAGACGCGACCACGAGGCCACGGCGGCCACAGCGCGCTATCGAGAGCAGGATCCATCCCCCGCGCTCGTTCCGCCGGGCCCCCAGGAACCGTCGGGTGACCGGTCCGCGCCGACACGGCGCCCGCTGGTGGGCACGCGACGCTGTTACGTCTGCAAGTCCGCCTACCAGCAGGTGCATCCGGAATATCACCTGCTGTGCCCGGATTGCGCCGAGGAGAACATGGCGCGCCGGCACGCTCACTGCGATCTACGTGGCCGCCGGGCGATCGTGACCGGGGGACGGGTGAAGATCGGTTTCCAGCTGGCACTGAAGCTGCTGCGCGACGGCGCGGACGTCCTGGTCACCACCCGCTTCCCGCGAGATGCCGCCCGTCGGCTCGCGGCCGTGCCCGACGCCGAAGCCTGGCTGGACCGGGTACACGTCCACGGGGTCGACCTGCTCGACCTGGCGTCCGTCGCGGGTCTGCTGGAGTCCGTTCAGCGGCGTTTCAGTTATCTCGACATCCTCGTCAACAATGCGGCCCAGACGATCCGCCGACCCGGCGCGTACCACCGCGAGGTGCGCGCGGCGGAGTGCGCGCCGCTGAGCGGCCTGGCCGCGCGGATCGACGTGGCGGACGTATCGGGGACGGTCGCGCCCGCCGTCGCCGCGCGGCCGGTACCCGCACCGGCGATCGCGGCTCTTTCGGACTCTGGGCAGGCCGTCACACGGCGGGACACTCTGGAGGAGCTGTTCCCCGCCGGGCGGACGGACGAGACCGGTCAGCCGCTGGACCTGCGCGATCGCAACAGCTGGAGTCTCCGGCTGCACGAGGTGGACCCGGCCGAGTGGCTGGAGGTCCAATTGGTGAACTCCTTCGCGCCGTTCTTGCTGACGTCCCGGCTGCGCGGTCTGCTCGAGGCCTCGCCGTGGCCGGACCGGTACGTCGTACAGGTCTCGGCGATGGAGGGCAGCTTTTCCCGGGAGCAGAAGACCGTCCGCCATCCGCACACCAACATGGCCAAGGCCGCCCTGAACATGCTGACCCGCACCGCCGCCGCGGACTATGCGGCCTCGGGCATCTACATGAACAGCGTCGACACTGGCTGGGTCACCGACGAACGCCCCCATCCGGACAAGATCGCGCAGCGGGAGGCCGGATTCCGCCCGCCGCTGGATGTCATCGACGGCGCCGCCCGGGTCTACGACCCGATCGTGCGCGGTGTGGGCGGGAACCGGGTGTCCGGCCTGTTCTTGAAGGACTACCGACCGGTGGATTGGTGATGATGGAGCCGACGCCCGTACGCTGCCCCGCGATCGAGCACGTTGACGTGCCGCCGGCCGATCCGGCGGACCTGGGTCCGCTGGTCGCCCGGCTGGCCGAACCGACCCGGGTGGCGGCCGACGAGACCTTCCCGCTCGGCACCGTACGGCCCGATGGCCGAGTCGACCTGTGCAAGCAAGGCCTCGGCCCGGCTGGCGCGGCGCGGCTGCTCCCGGCCGCGGTGGCCTCGCCGCACGCCGTGCATCTGCTGCTGGGCACCAACGCCATCGGCAACGATGGCGCCCGGACCATCGCCGACGCGCTCGTTCCCGGCCACGGCTTGGAGACTCTCTACCTCGGCTGCAACCGCATCGAAGCGGCGGGCGCCGAGGCGCTCGCCGGTCGGCTGGCCACGGACACCACCGTGCGCGCCGTGTGGCTCAAGCGGAACCCGGTGGGCGACGACGGAGTCCTCGCCCTCGCCGCGATGCTGCGCCAGAACACCACGATCCGCACGCTCGACCTGGTCAACACCGGGCTCACGCAGGAGGGGCTACGGGCGCTGCTGGCCGTGCTCACCGAGCGGCCGAATCCGGTCGAGCGGCTGTTTCTGGGCGGCAACGGGCTGGGCGCGGAGTCCGGCGACCTACTGGCCGCGCTGATCCGGGACGCCGGGGTACGCGAGCTCTACCTTCCGGCGAACCACCTCGGCGACGCCGGTGCGGCCACGCTCGCCGCGGCGGCCGACCCCGCCCGGCCGGTGCGCCTGGGCCTCGGTGGCAACGGCATCGGGCCCGACGGCGCCCGCGCGCTGGCCGACGCACTCGGCGGCATCGAGGCACTCGACCTGGGACGTCCGCCATCGGAGCGGAGCCTCGGCGCACCCGCGAACGTCACCGGCGACACGGGTGCGGCCGCGCTGGCCGCGGCTCTGCCCGGCAGCCCACTGCGCCGGCTGGAGCTGCGCCGGACCGGGATCACCGGCCGTGGCGCCAAGGCCCTGCTGGCCGCCGTACCCGACGACACCCGTCTGGAATACGTCGGGTTCGGCCCCGGCGTGCCCCGCCAGGTGAAGCGTGCGCTGGCGCCACGGCTCCGTCCCGCCGCCCGGACCCATCCGGACCTGCACGCGATCGGGAGCCTCTACCGGTGAGCGCGGCGCTCCCACCGGCCGGTCTGCCACCTCGTACGCCGTCCCGTTCGTATCCGCCGCACGAGGCGTCCCGGTTACGGCGGATCCGGCGGTACGCGGTGCCCTCGTGGATGATCGATCAGGCGACCGAACGACGGCTCGCCGGCGACTGGCGTGGCGCCTGCGCCGCCGCCAACGTCGATGTCGCGTTCGACCTGGCCGACATCGCGAACGCGCACGGCGACGCCGTCGCCACGGCGCTCGAAGACGACCTGTGCAACTTCGCCCCGGACCTGCTGCGCTGGCACCTGCCCCGCCTGGACCGCGGGCGTACGACGATCGTGCCCGACCAGCTGATGGTCCTAGGGCGGCTGGGTGGGGCCTCAGACGCCCCGTACCTGTACCTCCAGACGCCTCGCTGGATGGTCCACGGCCCGCAGCGGCTGCACCTGCACGTCGGGCCGGTTCACCACCAGGACACCTATCTGGATACCGACTTGGCGTACTGCGCGTTCTGGCGCGACGTCGTCCAGAACTGGAGCTCGTCGCGTCACCTGTGGGATGTCCGCCATACCGACGACCTGCGTGAACGCTGCGGCGGCGACAAGGCTCGGGCGCCGTTCTTCCACAGCGACGGCACGCCGCGCGGGGCGGAAGAACTTCCCACGGCCGACCCCGGCCGCGCCGACCCGGCGTCGCTCACCGAGTGGGTCACGCTGCTGCACGAACGTGGCGAGGTCGAAGCGGCGTTCGCAGCCGCCGGCATCGATCTGGACGCCGCGCCGCTTGAGGTCGAACCCTATTACGGGGTGAATCGCGTTGATCCGCTCGACGTTCTCGCGCGGATGCCCCTTGCCTTGACCCGGGTGGAGGCGGAGATCCGTCGCCTTGCGGCCTCAGCGGGAACGGACCGTTTCTGGCTTCCCTACCGGCAGTACGCGGCGGTCCTCTTCGAGACCGACGGATCGGATGCGGGGCTGCGCGTCCGATTCGTCGAATTCGAGATGGGCACGGAGCCCGCGGACACGGTGCTCCCCGAAGCGTGCTGGCGCCGCCTGCCCGACCTTGACCTGCTGCGGGACGGCTATCCGCCGGAGCGGCTCCATCCGCTCGTACGCGAGGCCCTGTTCCCCGGCCGCGCCGTGCACAGCGTTCCTGCCGGGCCGTCCGAGCCGGAACTCCCGAAGCCGGCCCGGATCCGCTGCCGCGGCGAGTGGCACGAGGTGTCCTTCGGTGACGGCGTCCTTCACATCCCCCACAGTGCGGAGGAGCAGCAGCGGGAGGCCGCCATGCGGGCGTTCGGGGGCGCGATCGCCGGATGCTTCGCCGTACGGCACACGTGGACGTCCGGAACCGGACGGCTGCCCAAGGCCCTGCGCGACCAGCGAGGGGAGCTATTCTCGCGGGCCCAGCACGGCGACCTCCCGGGAGTCTTACAGCTGCTGGACGCCGGCGTGGATCCACGCGTCCGTGATGGCCGACAACGCACCCTGCTCCACATGCTGCACCTGCTCGATTCCGGCGCCGATCCGAGGGTGCACGGCCGTCCAAGGCGCGAGCCGGCCCACCAGTTGCCACACCTCGACCATGATGGTCTGCTCGGGCGGCTCCTGGCGGTGGGCCTGGACATCGACGCCAGGGACGAGGACCAGCGCACGCCGCTGTTCTCCGCGATCTGCGGGGACGGTTCGGTGGCGCTCGTCCACGCACTGCTCACCGCAGGGGCACGGATCGACCTGACCGGCGAGATCCACGGCGAGCCCATCTCGCTCCACCGCCTGCTCACCTTGCTCGATCGCGATGACCTGGACTTCATCGCGGATCGGATCGAACTCGAGCATCCGGAACTCGCCGAGTAACAGTGAACGCCGTCAGCACGCCAGTCCCCGGCCCCACGGCCGGCACACCCGCGCCCGAGGCAGCGCCGCGCCGCACGCCGTCGTACCCACCGGACGAGGCGTCGAGCCGGCGGCGGATCCTGCGGCACGCCGTTCCCCGGTGGATGATCGAGCGGGCCACCGAGCGACGTCTCGACGGAGACTGGCGCGGCGCCTGCGCCGCCGCGAACGTCGATGTCGCGTTCGACCTGGCCGACATCGCCCGGGAGCATGGCGGCGCCGTCGCGGTCGCCGTCGAGGACGACCTCCGCCATTTCGCACCGGACCTGCTGCGCTGGCATCTGCCGCGCGTCCCGTATGGACGTACGACGATCCGCAACGACCAGACGGTGACATTGTGCGGTTACCCGGGTACGGCCAAGGCCGCGCGGTATCTGTACGTCACCACGCCGACGATGGTGAACGGCCCGCAGCGGCTGCTCCTGTGCTTCGGCCGGATCGACCATGCCGTCAGCTCGCGCGATCGTCGGCGCGTCCTCCATGACTGGCCCATGCCACGGCACCTGTGGGATGTACGGCACACCGGCGCGCTGCTGGAACGCCATGGTGGCGGAGACCGGCCGCCGTTCTTCAACGCGGACGGGACCCGGCGCGCCGCCGGGGAGTTGCCCACGACCGACCCCGGTCCCGCCGACCCGCCGACCCGCGCCGAATGGGTCACCCTGCTGCATGAGCGAGGAGAGGTCGAGGCGGCATTCGCCGGGGCGGGGGTCGCGCTGGATCCGTCACCGCTCAAGCACCGCTGGGGCCCGATCGATCCGTTGCCTGTCCTGGAGAAACTCCCGCTGGCGCTGACCAGGCTCGAGCCGGAGATCCGGCTGCTCATCCGCGAGGGCTTCGGACGTCGCTTCCAGATTCCGCATTCCTACTGCAGCTCCCTGCTGCTCGAAAGCAGCAGGTGGGTCGGCGAACTGCGGATCCGGATCATCGACCCAAAGGAGATCTCCGGCACCCCGGTGCTGCCCGAGGCGTGCTGGCGACGGCTGCCGGACCTCGACGCGCTCCGGCATGGCGACGCGGATCCGGACCGGCTGCATCCTCTGGTCCGGAACGCGCTCTTCCCGCTGCGCGAGGACCCCGCCGATCCGGTCGGACCGCCGGATCCGCGGCTCCCGTCCCCGGTTCGGGTGCGCTGCCGCGGTGAGTGGCATGAGGTGTGCTTCCAGGACGGCGCGCTGCGGGTGCCGCACAGCGCGGACGAGCAGCGGCGAGAGCAGGCGATACGGGCGTTCGGCGGCGCGGTCGCCGGCTGCTTCGCCGTGGCGCAGACAGTGTCCTCCGGCGAGGGTCGGCTGCCGAAGGCCCTGCGGGAGCAGCAGCGGGAGCTGTACAGCCGGGCCCAGCACGGCGACACGCCGGGAGTCCTCAGGCTGCTCGACGCCGGGGTCGACCCACGCTTCCGTGACGGTCGCCGCCGCACGCTCCTGCACGCGCTGATCCACCTGGACCACGAGGTCCTGCTGCCGCGCCTGCTGACGGCCGAGGTCGACCTCGAAGCTGTGGACCACAACCGGCGCACGGCGCTGCACGTAGCGGTCGGGGAGAACGGCTCCGCCGCGCTGGTACGGGCGCTGCTGGCCGCCGGAGCGAACCCCGACGTCACCGACGACATGGGCCAGTCACTCTCCCAGCTCATCCGCTTCTACAAGCGCACCGACCTGGACTTCCTGCTGGACCGGGACCGTTAGGACGAGGAACATTGACCATCACCGATGAGAACCTCACACCGGACCCGCTGGCCGCGGCCGACGAACTGGTCCGCCGGCTCGGCTCCCAGCGGACGGAGCCGGCCGCGAACCCGCAGTTGGAGGCGCTGGCGCTCGCGGTGTCGGCGAACCTCCCCGTGCTGTTGTGGGGCGAGCCGGGGATCGGCAAGTCCGCCGGCCTCCAGCAGCTGGCCGCCGGGCTCGGCGTCCCGCTGGAGACGGTGATCGCGAGCGTGCACGAGCCCTCCGACTTCGCCGGCCTCCCGATCATCGGTGATGATCCGGCCACCACCGGGGTGCCGATGGCCCCACCGGACTGGGCGGTGCGGCTGACCGCGGCCGGGCGCGGCGTCGTGTTCTTCGACGAGCTGTCCTCCGCTCCCCCTGCCGTCCAGGCGGCGCTGCTGCGGGTCGTCCTCGAACGCCGGGTCGGCAGCCTGCCGCTCCCGGAGACGGTCCGTGTGGTCGCCGCCGCCAACCCGCCGTCCAGCGCCGCGGACGGCTGGCACCTCAGCCCGCCACTGGCGAACCGGTTCGTCCACCTGCAGTGGACGCACGACCCGCGGACGGTCGCCCGAGGCATGGCTGGAACCTGGCCGGCCGTGCCTCTGCCGCTCATCGACCCGGCCCGGGTACCCAGCGCGGTGGCCCGCGCCCGCGGGGTGGTCTCCGGGTTCCTCACCGCACGGCCCGGTCTGGCCCACCACCTGCCCGGCGACGCAGAGAGCCGGGGCCACGCCTGGCCGTCGCCGCGTACCTGGGAGATGGCGCTGCGCCTGCTGGCGGTCGGGTACGCCGCCGGCTCCGACCAGAAGGCGGTCGCGGCCGCGGTGATCGGCGCGGTGGGCGACGGCGCGGGTCTGGAGCTGCTGGCCTACCTCGAACAGCTCGACCTGCCCGACCCGGACCGCGTTCTGGCCAATCCGGCCGCCTTCGCACTACCGGAGAGGGGCGACCGGCAGCTCGCCTTCCTGACGGCCATCGTCTCAGCGGTGCAGAGCGACCTCACGCGGCGACGCTGGGAGGCCGGCTGGGCGGTGCTGGCCAAGGCCGTCGACGCCGGCGTACCGGACGTCGCGGCCCGGGCCGCCGGGGATCTCGCGGCGATGCGCGACACCGACTGGCCGGTGCCGAGCGGCATCGACGCGTTCCTCGATCTGCTCCAGCTGTCCGGCGCGCTGCCGAGCGCCTCCTGACCCGTGGCCGAATTCGACCGGGTCAAGTTGCTCGCCGCGCGCTACCGTGCCGCGAGCGACCGGCCGTACCTCGCCTCCGCGCTCTACTCGCTGACGGTCGTGCCGACCAGCGGCGTGCCGACGATGGCCGTCGACCGGCACTGGCGGTGCTACGTGTCACCGGCGTTCGTCGCAGCGACGTCCGTTCCCGAGCTCGCGGGCGTATGGATCCATGAGGTTTCTCACGTGCTGCGCGACCACCACGGCCGTACGGACCGGCTGCCGGCCACCGACCAGCGCGACCGGTTGCGCGTGAACGTCGCCCAGGACTGCGAGATCAACGATGACCTGCTCGCCGACGGACTGGCACTGCCGGAAGGCCGGGTGGAACCCGGCACCTTCGGGCTGACGGCCGGACGGCTGTTCGAGGAGTATCTCCCGCTGTTGCCGCCGTCCGCCGTCTGCTCCGACTGCGGCTCCGGCGCCCACGGCTCACCGGGTGATTGGGAGATCACCGGTGACCACGGGCCGGGCGGCGTCAGCACGGTCGAGGTCGAGGCTCTGCGCCGACATACCGCCGAGGCGATGCGCGCCCACCGGCGCAACCGCGGCAACCTCCCGGCCGGCTGGCAACGCTGGGCGGAGCAGATCCTGGAACCGACGGTCGACTGGCGCCGCGTTCTCGCGGGCGCCGTACGGGAGGCGGTCGCCTGGGCCACCGGGGCGGTCGACTACACCTACCGCCGCCCGTCCCGCCGCACCGCCGCGCTGCGCGGCGTCGTGCTGCCGAGCCTGCGCCGCCCGCTGCCGGCCGTCGCGATCGTCATCGACACCTCGGGGTCCATGGGCGAGGACGACCTCGCGGCGGCCCTTGCCGAGGTCACCGGTGTACTGCGGGAGGTCGGCGTCGGCGGTAATCGGGTCACGGTGCTCGCCTGCGACGCCGACGTACAGACCGCTGCTCGAGTGACGTCCGCGCAGCAGGTGAATCTCGCCGGTGGGGGCGGCACGGACATGCGGGTCGGCATCAGGGCGGCCCTCGCCCTGCCCGAACGGGTCGGCGTCGTGATCGTGCTGACCGATGGCTTCACTCCGTGGCCCGACGCACCGTCGTCGGCCCGCCTCATC
This sequence comes from Nonomuraea sp. NPDC052129, assembly GCF_040680095.1. Taxonomy (NCBI): domain Bacteria; kingdom Bacillati; phylum Actinomycetota; class Actinomycetes; order Streptosporangiales; family Streptosporangiaceae; genus Nonomuraea; species Nonomuraea sp. NPDC052129. The sequence goes on from NZ_JBFAVX010000041.1 coordinate 25,094, forward strand.
GCCGCGCTCATCGGCGCGGACCCGCCGCTCCCGCCCACCTGGGTCGAAGCAATCCACATTCCTGCGGGATAAACCGGCCAGATCAGCAGTCCGCTGTCCCTGTGGGCACGACCCACTGGGTGGGCTGTCCGGTGATCGATGCGACCATATCGAAGTCACCGTCGTAGTGGAGCACGGTCGCCCGGTGACGTTCGGCAGTGGCGGCAATAAGGAGATCCGCCATGGACAGGGCACGGTGAAAACCACGCTCCAACGCGATGCCCTGAACCTCGAGCACGCGCTCGAACACCTCGTCGCCGCAGTAGAGAAAGTTGAAGCCGCGCAGCAGGAAGCGGATACGGGCCATGTCCGGCTTGTTGCGAGCGCTGTAGACCATCTCCCATTCCACCGCCGCGCAGGTGGCCAGGACGCCCCGGTCACTGAAATCGTCCAGAACCCGGCCGACGGAGGGATGGCCCCAGCGCGCGAGCGCCGATTTGTCAACGAGGTAATCGGTCACGCAGCACCTTGTTGCGTGGAGCGCTGAAGGGTGCCGTCGGCATTGCGGGGACCGGTGTTCTCCACGATCTCGCTGAGGTCGAGCTCCCCGCTCTTGATCGCGTTCGCGAGCTCCTGACGGAGATGGCGCTTGACGGCATCCTCCATGGCCATGCGCACAGCCTTCGCTTTGGTCTTTGAGCCGTAGATGCGCATGGCCTCGGCCACCATCTCGTCATCGAGGTCGATGACAGTTCGGGACATGACAGGACCCTTCCGTTAGCCAGCCTTCCCCCCAAACGATACCGTACACGCAGGAAGATAGATATCATTTCCCGCTGAGACAGCTCTTGGAGAAAGAGCGGTCGAGTTGATTGGGGAACGACGCCGCCACGCCTCAGAGCAGGGTGCCGCCCGTCACCTCGAAACCGGCGAGCGCCTCGTCGATGCGGGCCAGCGTGTCGGGGTGCAGGACGAGGTCGGCGGCGGCCAGGTTCTCCTCGATGTGCGCCGGCGTGCGGCTGCCCGGGATGGCCACCACGTGCTCGTACTGGTGCAGCAGCCAGGCCAGCGCCAGCTGGGCCGGGGTGATGCCCAGGCGGGTGGCCAGGTCCCTGATCGGGGCGTAGCGGTCGTTGTTGCTCGCCAGGTTGTCGGCCGAGAAGCGGGGCGCGTTGTGCCGGAAGTCGCCCTCGCCGAGCCGCTGGACGGTGCCGGTGAGGAAGCCGTTGCCCAGCGGGCTCCAGGCCACGATCCCCACGCCCAGCTCGCGGGCCGCCTTGAGGAGGTCGGGATCGACCGGGCGCCACATCGACCATTCGTTCTGTACGGCCGTCACCGGGTGCACGGCGTGCGCCCTGCGCAGCTCGTCGGCGGTCACGTTCGACAGGCCGAGGTGCCTGACCAGCCCGGCCTCGACCAGCTCGGCCATCGCCCCGGCCGTCTCCTCGATGGGCACGCCCGGGTCCACGTAGTGCAGGTAATAGAGGTCGATCACGTCGGTGTCCAGGTTGCGCAGGCTCCGCTCGGCGTAGCGGCGGACCAGCTTCGGCTCGGCGTTCACCCGCAGCTCGCCGAACGCGTAGCCCACCGGGTGCGACCTGCTCGCCTCACCCTCCGGGATGGCCAGGCCGAACTTGGTGGCGACCACCACCTCGGCACGCCGCCCCTTGATCGCCCGGCCGACCAGGCGCTCGTTGTGGCCGTTCACGCCGTAGGCGTCACTGGTGTCGATGTGTACCGCTCCGGCGTCGAGTGCCGCCTTGAGCGCCGTTTCCGCGCGGGTGTCGTCGATGTCGCCGTACACGCCGGGTGACAGCACCATGGCGCCGAAACCGATCGCGGGGACCGTCAGGTTGTTGCCAAGTTCACGGGTCTTCATGTGGTTCATCCTGCTGGCGGTACGGGCGGCGCGTCCAAGACCTTCTGCTATAACCATCGGTTATGGACGTGCACCTGCGTGACTTGCGGTATTTCGTGGCGGTCGCCGAGGAGCTGAACGTGACCAGGGCCGCCGAGCGGCTGTTCGTCTCACAGCCCGCGCTGTCCAAGCAGCTGAGGGCGCTGGAACGGCAGCTCGGCTTCGACGTGTTCGAGCGCGTACCCGCCGGGGTGGTCCTCACCAGGCAGGGTGAGGCGCTGTTGCCGGTGGCGCGCGAACTGCTCGAACGGTGGACCGCCGGGCTGGAGACCGCAAGGGCCGCCGCGCCCACGGGCACCCTGGTCATCGGCATGCAGACGGCCGTCGGGCGCGGGCTGCAGCACGAGGCGCTGCGCCTGTTCCGCGCGGCGATGCCCGGCTGGGAGGTGTCGCTGCGGCTGGTCGGCTGGGACGACCCCAGCGGCGGCCTGGCCGACGGCGGCTCCGACGTGGCCTTCATCTGGCTGCCCGTGCCCGAGGGGCTGAGCACGCATGTTCTGGCCACTGAGGGCAGAGGCGTGGCCATGCCGGACGATCACCCCCTCGCCGGACTGGCGGAGATCCCGTTCGAGGCCCTGCGCGACGAGCCGTTCATCGCGCTGCCCGCCTCGGCCGGGCCGCTGCGCGACTACTGGCTCGCCCGCGACCTCCGGGCCGACGAACCGGTCATCGGGTTCACGGCCAACACGCCTGAAGAGGTGTTCGAGGCCGTGACCAGCGGACTGGGCGTCGTACTGGTGGCCGAAGGCAATGCCGCGCTCTACACGCGGCCGGGCCTGGTCTACCGGCCAGTGGCCGGCCTCCCGCCGGGTGAGCTGGCCATCGCCTGGCGCTCTGGCGATAAAAGACGAGAAGTCAGGGCATTCATCGACGCGCTTCGAGAGAGCGCCACTAAGGTCTGACCGATACAGATCCCGCGAAAGGGCTACCCATGAGCGACGACTACACGATCACCTTCGATCTGATCGACGTTGACAATGACGGCCGGATCTCCGCCGAAGAGCTGGTCGGGCTGATGGAGGTGCTCGGTCAGCCGATCACGCTGGAGGCCGCGCAGGCCGGGGTGGAGAAGCTCGACAAGGACGGGGACGGGCTGATCGACGTCGAGGAGTTCGGCACCTTCCTGCAGAGGTAAAACAAGCACTTGCTACACAAACCTCTGCCGCACGGGTAACAATGGCGACAGGAGGGACGATGGCCATCAAGAGTGACACCAGCGAGACCCGGATCTCCGCGGACATCGTGAAGACGCTCAGGGCCGGAATCGGCCGGATCTCCGCCGAGGTGATCGCGGAGATCCAGGTTCGCATCCCCGAGTACGCCAGACCGTCCGACGAGGTCTACATCAAGGTCGTCAGGATGGCCGTCGAGCAGGCCATCGACGGCTTCCTCGACCACATCCAGGACCCCGGCGCCCCCTGGGACCCCGAGCCGTTCCGCATGATCGGCAAGGGCGAGGCGGCGGAGGGACGCAACCTGGAGCCACTGCAGGCCGCGATGCGGCTGGGCGCCAGGGTCGGCTGGCGGCGGCTGACCGAGATCGCCGACACTCTAGGACTCTCCCCGCAGTCCCTGTACGACCTGGGCGAGGCCATCTTCGTCTACCTCGACCAGCTCGCCGACGCCGCGGCCGAGGGCTTCGACGAGGCCAGGGCGCACGCGGCGGGCGAGATCGAGCGCCGCCGCAACCGCCTGCTCGACCTGCTGCTGAGCCGGCCGCCCGCCGGCGCGGAGGCCATCTCCGACCTGGCCAAGGCCGCCGGGTGGCGGCTGCCCAAGACCGTGGCCTGCGTCGCCCTCGACGACCAGCACGGCACCTGCCGCTCACCCGCGATGCCGCCCGACGTACTGATGGGCCTGGACCGAGCCACGCCCTGCCTGCTCATACCCGACCCGAACGGCCCCGGCCAGGCGCGCATGCTGGAGACCGCGCTCCGCGGCTACCTGGGCGCCATCGGGCCGCCCGTACCCCTGACCGCCGCCGCGGCGTCGCTGCGCTGGGCGGCCGAGGCGCTGGAGCTGTCCGGGCGCGGCGTGCTGCCACGCGGACTGCTGCACTGCGCGGACCACATGGCGACGCTGGTGGTGTTCAAGGACGAGGAGCTGGTCAACGCGCTGGCGGAGGTACGCCTGGCGCCACTGGCCCACCTGCGGCCCACGCAGCAGGACCGGCTGGCGGAGACGCTGCTGGCCTGGCTGCGCTACGGCCGGGGGGCGGGTGAGGTGGCGGCTCGGCTGCACGTACATCCGCAGACGGTTCGCTACCGATTGCGGCAGCTGGAGGAGCTCTACGGCGACCAGCTCGCCGATCCGGACATCCGCTTCGAGCTGGAGATCGTACTCCGTGCTCGCCGGGCCGCCCTGAACGTCATACACGGAAAAGTCTGAGGCGCTCCTCGCCGATGCGCTCGCGGAGGCGGCCGTCTTCGATGCCGAGGTCCTGCTCGGGGGCCAGTGCGAGCACGCCGACCTTGCCGACGTGCTGGTTCAGTTGTACGGCGCGCGCCGCGTCCGCCGCCTTTTCCAGCGGGTACACCCGGGAGAGGGTGGGATGGACCATGCCGAGCGAGATGAGCCGGTTGGTCTCGTGGCACTCCTGGTAGTTCGCGCCGTGTGAGCCGATGATCTGCTTGAGCCGCATCCACAGGTGGCGGTTGTCGTAGGTGTGGTCGTACCCGCTGGACGAACCACACGTGACCACCTTTCCACCTTTTTTCGCGACATATACCGAAGCGCCGAAAGTGTCCTTGCCGGTGTGCTCGAACACGATGGCCGGGTCCTCCCCCACCAACCGCCTGACCTCCGCCCCCAGCCCGCGCCAGCCCTTCTCATCGGTCAGGTCGTCGAAGCGCGATCGGTCGACGACGTGCTCGCAGCCCATCTCGCGCAGCAGCACGGCCTTCTCCGGCGAGCTCACCACGCCGACGGGGATGCCGCCGCCGTTCCTGACGAGCTGCACGCCGTACGCGCCGAGGCCGCCCGTCGCCCCCCACAGCAGCACCACGTCGCCCTGCTTCATCCGGGCGCCGCGCTCGCCCACCAGCATCCGGTAAGCCGTCGACGCGCACAGCATGTTGCACGCCGCCTCCTCCCAGCTCAGATGCCTCGGCTTGGGCAGCAACTGGGTCGCCTTGACCACCGCGAACTCCGCCAGCCCCCCGAAGTTCGTCTCGAACCCCCACGCGCGCAGGTCCGCGGCCAGCATCCCGTCGTGCTGCACCATCGGGTCCTGGCTGTCGAGATACGCGGGGCTGGTGACGACGCGATCCCCGGGGCGCCAATGCCGTACCGCCTGACCCGCCCTGACGACCACCCCGGCCGCGTCGGAGCCGAGCACATGGGTCGGCAGGTCGTGCCGGGGGTCCGTACGGCCGAACCGTTCCAGGAAGGCGAACGTCGGGATCGGCTCGAACATCGCCGACCAGACCGTGTTGAAGTTGATCGCGCTGGCCATGACCGCGACGAGCACCTCGTCATGGGCCAGCTCCGGCATCGGCACCTCGCCTACGTGGAGCGACCTCCGCACGTCCTTGTCCGAGCCGTCCTTGTCCGGGCTGTCCTTGGCCTGGCCGTTGAACAGGCCGACCTCGTCCTTGCGCAGGTGTACGGCCCGGTAGCGCGTCGGCACCTCCAGGCTCGCCAGCTCAGCGGGTCCCGCGCCCGCCACCACGGCCTCTGCCAGCGTCATGCGAGCCTCCTGCTCAGATCGGCGGCGATGCCTTCGACGTGGGGTGGATCGAGCAGGTTGAGGTGATGCGCGCCGGGAACCTCGATGATCTCCAGGCGCGGGCAGTACGGGCGGAAGCCACGTGCCGGATCGTCCGCGTGGGCGTACCGCACGTCCTCGACCGCCCAGGGCGTCGGCTCCGTGGACCGGTAGAGGAGCACATCGCCCAGGTACGGCCCGGCCTCGTAGCGGTCGATGGCCCTGGTGTCCTCGTGCGAGGTGATCTGGTGACGCAAGATGGCCGGGCTGAGCAGCTCCGGCACACCGGACTCCGCGATCCGCTCCTCGGCCAGCGCGAGCTGCCCGCGCTCGTCGAGCGCCAGGAGCTCTCGTGGTTCGAGGCGGACCCGGACGCCATAGGTGTCACGCAGATAGGCCGCGAAGTCCACGTACCGCCGGGCCTGGATCTCCCGCCGCCGCTCCTCGGGCACCCGCTCGGGCAGCCCCGAGTCGATCATCACGACCAGCTCGACGTCGTCGCCCAGCCGTCTGGCGATCTCGAACGCCAGGATCCCCCCGAATGACCAGCCGCCCAGCCGGTACGGTCCCGGACAGGTCCGTTTGACGGCCTCGGCGTAACGGGCGGCCCGCTCTGGGATGCCCAGCTCAGCCGCGTCGTCCAGCCGCTCCAGGCCGAGGACCGGGAGGTCCAGGCGGGCGGCCAGCAGGGCGTACACGCCTGTGGTGCCACCGGCGGGGTGGGCCAGGAACAGCGGCCTGCCGCCGGTCTGTTCGGTGCGGTCGGTCCGTTCGGTCCCGGTTCGTTCGGTCCCGGTTCGTTCGGTCCCGGTTCGTTCGGTTCGTTCGGTGAGGGGTCTGACGGTGGCGAGCCCGGCTTCGGCCGCCTCGCCCTGGCGTACGGCATCGGCGACCTCGGCCACCCGCACTCGCTCCCGTCCGCCACCCGTAGCAACCGGTCTGCCGAGTTCGAGGCGGAGAAGGTCGAGGGCCTTTGCCAGCGTGTCCGGCGCGATGGTCTCGGTGACCGAGGGTTCGCGTCCCAGCAGGCCGGTCAGCACCCGGACCACCTGCCGCTCCGCCGCGTCCCTCGGCCCGACCACCGCACGCCCGTCGGCGGCACCCGACGGTCCGGCTGTGGCGCGCTCCGGTTCGGGCTGCGGGAGGCCCAGCTCGGCGGTGACGGTCCGGGCCAGCTCGCCCAATGTCCCGCCATTGAGCAGCGGTGTCGTCGAGATCGTGACGCCGAAGTCGTACTCGATCAGGCCACGTAGCCGGGTGGCGGCCAGCGAGTCGAGCCCGCGGCCGGTGAGCACGGCGCCCTCGTCGAGCCACACCGGCTCCACCCCGAGCACGGCCGTGACGCGCTCCCTGACGGCGGCCAGCACCCCCTCGGGCCCGAGGTCCCGCCGCACCTCTGGAGCGAGGTCAGCGACGTCCGAGAAGTACGGAAAGCGACCGATCCCAGGAAACACCGACAAAACCGCATCTGGGGCGATCCTGACCACCCCCGCACACCGGTCCCGCTGGATCAACGCCTCAAACGCCTCGACACCCTCCTCGGCGGTCAGCGGCTCAACGCCCGGCATTGTGGCGGCGCCGGCCCACGTACCCCAGCCGATGGCGATGGCGGGCAGCCCCCGGGCGCGGCGCAGTCGGCAGAGGGCCTCCAGCCAGGCGTTGGCCGTGGCGTAAGCGGCCTGCCCGGGGGACCCGAGCAGCGCGGCGGCGGAGGAGAAGGCCACCCACCAGTCGAGGTCCAGGTGTTCGGTGGCTCGGTGCAGGTTGAGCGCGCCGTCCACCTTGGCGGCCCAGACCCGTTCGAGGCTGCTGGGGTCGAGGTCGGCGACCAGACGGTCGTCCAGGACTCCGGCCGCGTGTACGACTCCGCGCAGCCGTACCCCTCCCTCGGTCGCGGCCGCCACAAGCCGCTCGGCCGTTCCTTGAGCGGCCAGATCACCCGCCACCACCTGGGCGACGCCCGCGAGGTCGCTGGGCACGGGGGTGGCGGACCGGCCATTCAGCACGATGCGGGTGGCGCCAAGGCGGGCCAGCCGACGCGCGACGACCAGCCCGAGCCTCCCATACCCACCGGTGATCACATACCCTCCGGGCCCCGCGACCGCCGTGGCCGAGCGCAAGGTTGCCGAACGCGGGGTCGCCGAGCCCGGGGTCGCCGAGTCGGGGGCCGCCGGGCGAGGGGTCGCCGGGCCAAGGGTCGCGGAGGCGGAGGCCGCCCAGCGGGAGGTCGCCGGGCCGGGGGTCAGGGTGGCGCGGCGTAGTCGGGCCGCGTAGCGGACGCCGTCGCGCCAGGCCATCTCGTCGTCTCCGGTCGGGGTGGCGAGTTCCCGTGCCAGCACGCCGGGGTCGTCGACGTCTACCAGCCTGACGTGGGCCTCGGGACGCTCCAGCGCCAGCACTCTGACCAGCCCGCTCAGCGAGGCGGGACCGGGGTCTGCGGCCTCTCCGTCCCGTACGGCCTGAGCGCGTTCGGTGACGATCGTGAGCTGTGCCCCCTGGTCGGCGAGGCGGGCCAGGTCCAGGATCAGTCGCCGAGCCGCCGACGGCTCCAGCAGCCGCGGAACCCGCACAACAGCGCCCGACCCTTCCGCCGCCTCTTGGACCTCGCCCGCCAGAGTTGTCGGCAGGGGGGCGGGGACCCAGACGCGTTCGATGAGCTTGGCGTCGAGGGGCACCGGGATGCTCGATGCCGGAAGCTCCCGGCTCTCGACCCCGTGGAGCGTGCCGTCCGCCGCCACCCGCCGTACCCTCTCCAGGACCTCGGGCGGCTGCGTGTCCAGGGCTTCGGGCGGCGCGGCCGGCTGCGTGAGGCTGGCCGAGCCGTAGAGGGTCCAGGAGCCCGCGGCGTTCTTGGCGGTCACCTCGACCCGCGTGCCCGCCAAGGTGACCGTCACCTGCGCGGGCAGGGGAAGTAACGCGTGCAGGGCCACCTCGTACAGCTCCACCTCGTGCAGCTCCGCTGAGCCGTGCACCTCCGCTGAATCGTGCAGCTCCGCTGAGCCGTACACCTCCACGACCGCGGCGTGCGCCAGTCTGGCCACGGCGGTGAGCGGGAGCACGGGGTGGCCGTGGCGGTGCCAGTCGGACGGGTCCAGGCGCCAGGGCGCGTCGGCGAGGTCGTCGAGCGCGGTGGTCCACGCGTGTCCGGCCGGGGTCTCGACGTGCGCGCCGAGTAGGCGGTGCTCTGGCGGGCGGCGGTACGGGGTGACCCAGTGGCGGGTGTGCCGCCACGGTGCTCCCGGTACGTCCACCACCCGGCCGCGCGTCCTGGGCGTGATGGCGGTGGCCACGGTGGCGAGTTGGGAGTGGAAAGCGTGGTCGTGGTGGCGTTCGAGGGAGTGGGTGATCATCGTCGCGGCCGGGAGCGTGTCCTGGAGCGCCTGGCTCAGCACGGGGTGCGGGCTGAGCTCGGTGAAGACGGTGAATCCGTCCTCCGCGGCGGCCCGTACGGCCTGGAGGAGACGCACCGGTCGGCGCACGCCTGCGGCCCAGTAGGCGGCCTCGAACGTGGGGGTCTCGCGAGGGTCGTCCAAGACCGTGGAGTAGAACGGCAGGCGTGGCTTGGCGGGGGTGATGGCGGCCAGCTCGTTCCTGATCTTCGGCAGCAGAGGGGCGACCTGGGGTGAGTGTCCGGCGCCTTCGGTGGTGAGTGTTCTGGCGAACAGCCCTCGTGCCTCGACCTCCGCCACGAACCGGGCGACCCGCTCGGGAGCGCCGGTGACGACGGTCTGGTGCGGGGCGGAATGAACCGCCACATACAGGTCACCGGGCACCTCATCGGCAGCCACCCCGACCACAGCCATCGCCCCACCACCACCGCGACCGCCATCGCCATCTCGACCGCCGCCGCCATCGTGACTGCGACCGCCACCGTGACTGCGACCACCACCGTGACTGCGACCACCACCGCCGCCGAGGCCGCCGAGGCTGGCGAGGAGGCGGGCGCGGCGGCAGATCACGCGTACCGCGTCGTGCTGGTCGAGGCCGCCCGCCACCACGGCAGCCGCCACCTCGCCCATCGAGTGGCCGATCACGGCGGCGGGCTCAATGCCGTACGCCTGCCACAGGCGGGCCAAGGCGAGCTGGACGGCGAAGATCATGGGTTGGACGGTGGCCACGCCCTGGGCCTCCGTGGCGTGGAGGTCGATGCCGGCCTCAGCTCGGAGCAGCGGCGCGAGCTCGTCGATGGCCTGCTTGTAGGGCGGCTCCGTTTCGTACAGGTGGTGGCCCATGGCCGGCCACTGCGAGCCGTACCCGCTGAAGACCCACACCGGGCCGACCGGCGCCAGGGGGACGGGCCGGGGCGTGACGGCGGCGAGGCGGTCACGCAGCTCGGCCGCGTTGGCGGCGGTCACAACGGCGGCCGCGCGAGCGCCACTGGCTCGCCTGGCCAGGGTGTGGGCCACGTCGCCGAGGTCGGCCGAGGGCTGCCAGGCGGCCAGGGTCTCGGCGTACTGCCGCACACGATCGGACGTGGCACCGGTGAGCACGAAGACGTGCTGGGCGGGCGCGGGCTGCGTTAGCTGAGCAGGGAGGGGCTGCGGGGGTTGCGTGCGAACGGGCTGGGCGGCCGATGAGGCGGTCGAGCGGGCGGAAGCCGCTTCCCCCACCGCCCGATAGGCGGCCAGAGCGATGTGTGCGTTGGTGCCGCCGAAGCCGAACGACGACACCCCCGCGCGTGCGTCCGCCCGTGGCCACGGCGTCGGCGAGGTGACGACTCGCAGCCTCTCCCACGGGATGTGCGGGTTCGGCTGCCGGAAGTGGAGGCTGGGTGGGATCACGCCGTGCCACAGCGCCAGGATCGTCTTGATGAGCCCCGCGACCCCGGCCGCCGCCTCCAGGTGGCCGAGGTTCGTCTTGGCCGAGCCGAGCAGGACCTGCCCGGGAAAGGCCCCGGCGATGGCCCGCGCCTCGATGGGGTCGCCGAGGAACGTGCCCGTTCCGTGTGCCTCCACGTAGTCGGGCCCCCGGTCCAGCCCTGCGTACACCTCACGCAGCAGGGCCTCCTGCGCCTCGGGATTGGGGGCGACCAGGCCGTTGGAGCGGCCGTCCTGGTTGACGCCGGTCTCCCTGATCACCGCCAGCACCCGGTCGCCGTCGCGTTCGGCGTCCGTCAGGCGTTTGAGTACGACGACGCCGCAGCCCTCGGCCCGCACCATGCCGTCCGCCGACGCGTCGAACGTCTTGCACCGCCCGTCCGCCGCCGTACCGCCGCCCTGGTCGAAGGCCACCGTGACCACGGGTGACAGCAGCAGGTTCACCCCGGCGGCCAGGGCCAGGTCGCACTCCCCCGATCTCAGGGCGCCTACCGCGAGGTGGGTGGCGACAAGCGAGGACGAGCAGGCCGTGTCCACCGCCATCGAGGGGCCGCGCAGGTCGAGCAGGTAGGACAGGCGGTTCGCGGCGATGCTGAGGGCCGCGCCGGTGGCCGTCCACGCGCCGACGCCGCTCAGGTCCGCGCTGGTCAAGTAGGCGTACTCGGCGCCGGAGATGCCAACGAACGTCCCGGTACGGCTGCCGCCCAGCGACCTCGGCGCGATGCCGCCGTGCTCCAGCGCCTCCCAGGCCGTCTCCAGGAGCAGCCGCTGCTGCGGATCCATGAGCGCCGCCTCGCCCGGCGCGATCCCGAAGAACTCCGCGTCGAACCCCGCCACGTCCGCCAGGAAGCCGCCGTGCCTGGTCGTCCCGGCCAGTATCTCCTCCGTACGCGCCGATCCGTCGTCGAACGCCTCCCACCGCCCCGCGGGCACCTCGCCGACCGCGTCCCGCCCGTCGAGCAGCAGCTCCCAGTACGCCTCGGGGCCGTGCGCGCCCGGCAACCGGCACCCCACCCCGACCACCGCCACCGGCTCACCCAGGTCGCCGGGGATCTCCGTCTTGTCCTCCTGAGGCGGTCCCGCGAGTGCGCGGGCCAGGCGGTTGATCGTTGGATGCTCCCAGGCCAGGGTCGGGCTCAGCTGCCTGCCGAGCAGCTCGGCCAGCTCGCCCGCGATCGCCACCGCGTCACGTGACGACAGGCCGTACTCCTCCAGCGGCCGTTCCGGATCGACCCGCTCGACACCGCGTGACGCGATCCGGTCGGTGAGGAAGCGGCGGATGTCGGCTTCGCCCAGTACGTTCACGAGGGCTCCCATGCTGCCGGGTGATCGGCCAACATACCCACACGCCGTGGCATCGGGGCAGGCCCGTACCGAACATTCCTCGGGTCCGATTTGTCACGCCAGTGATAACCCTCGGTTTTGTCCGGCAGAGCGCACCCTACGGCGATATTTCGTTGCGTTGGGGTATAGCTGGGCCGATACCCGGGCCCCTAGCCTCGCCTCCGGTCTCACTTGCGAAGGGGAGCTCTCATGCGATCCCGCGCCCTACTGGCACTGGCGACGACGGTGCTCCTCGTCGGCTCGAACGCCACCCCCGTACTCGCCGATCCGGGCTGGTCGCTTGTGCCCGGCGGAAAGCCCACCACCACGAGCACCAAGACCGCGACCAACTACATGCCCGGTCAGAAGGCCCTCCCCGGCAGTGCCCGCGTCGTGCGGGAGAGGTGGCTGAGCCCTCGCATGCTCGACCTCCTCATCTCCTCACCGTCGATCGGCCTGATGACGCCGGTCCGCCTGCTGCTCCCCAAGGGCTGGTCCAAGCAGGCGAACCGTACCTGGCCCGTCCTGTACCTCCTCCACGGCGGCGCCGACAACTACACCTCCTGGACCCGTATGACCGACATAGCCAGCTTCACCGAGAACCTGGACGCCATGGTCGTCATGCCGGAAGCAGGCCGAGCCGGCAACTACTCCGACTGGTACAACGGCGGCAAGGGCGGCACACCGGCGTGGGCCACGTTCCACACGTACGAGGTGCGGCGACTGCTGGAGATCGGCTACCGAGCGGGCACCCGGCGAGCGGTGGCCGGCCTGTCGATGGGCGCGTACGGGGCGATGAAGTACGCGGCCCGCTATCCGGGGATGTTCCGCTTCGTGGGCGCGTACAGCGGCATCATGGCCACCGAGATCCCCGGCATCCCAGCGATCATCATGAACGCCCAGGCCAGCGAGAAGCAGGACCCCAAGGCCCTGTGGGGCGACCCCATCCGCGACAGGCAGGTCTGGGCGGCCAACGACCCCGTGGCCCTGGCCCCGAGGCTGAGGGGCGTCTCCATCTACATGTCGAGCGGCACGAACAGCTTCATGGGCCCCCTGGACCCGCCCGGCTCCCCCTGGCACCCGGCCCACCTGGGCGAACCCATCTCCGCCTACACGGTCAAAGCCCTGAGCAAGCGCCTGAACAGCCTGGGCATCCAGCACACCCTGAACCTGTACGGCAACGGCACCCACACCTGGCCGTACTGGATCAGGGAGTTCAAGAACTCGTACCCCATGATCTTGGCCGCGCTGGGCCTGCCGGGCGGCGGCCCGCCCAAGCTGGACACGACGGACCGCCAGGGCGACTGGCAGTTGGCCAACCCCCGGCCCTGAGCATGTCACCGCCTGTGCTCGACGGCTTTCCGGACGCCAATAAAACGGGCATAAGGCCGATGTTCCTGGGTATTCACGCCCGAAAACCGAACCACTGCGGCGAATGTGGCGTTCTAAGATCTCGCGGTGGCGCATACTGGAGTAGATGAAGCCACCCAGCGCCGCGACCCGGCGCCACCTGCCCACCAGCCCCTTCAAACCCCCGCCTCCGGCGCCGCCGGTCGAGCAGTTCAGCATGCACGACCAGGTGTCCCACGACCGCTACGGTCTCGGTCGGGTCATCGGTGTCGAGGACGAGGCCGTCCTCATCGACTTCGGATCACGACAGGAACGCATCACGACCCCATACGCCAAGCTGATCAAACTCTGAAACCGCCTGGCACCAGCTGAAGCGGGCAGCGTTCGCCAGAGGGCGCTGTCGGCGTGTGTTGACGCGTGTTATCGGGCCCGGCCCTGTAAGTATGGTCACCGCCTTCAGGCGCTCCGCGCCGATGGAGCTCGGGCGGTGATAGTGGGGACATGTCCCCACACCTCCGGCGAGGTGACCTTCCGGCCCTCGTGCTCCCCGGGCCCAAGCCGTCTGGCCAGTTCGTGCTATCGGAAATCCAGCCTGCGGCGTGTGCCCCAGGGCGGCGAGCCACGACCATGTCCTTTTCGTGAACCTCCTCATCGTGCGACTTGCCTTTGACGTACAGGTCAAGGGTTAGGGTCGCGACGCCATATGGGCCCCCTGCCCACCGCTGAGGAGCGTCGCATGCCCGCCCTACCCCACACGTCCCGCGAAGCCTTGCCCCGTACGTCCAGCGAAGTCCGGCTCGCCAGCCGGCCCGACGGCCTGCCGAGGCCGGAGCACTTCGAGGTCGTCGAGACGCCATTGCCCGTGCCCGAAGAAGGCCAGGTATTGGTCCGCAACCGCTTCTTCCACGTCTTCGCCGCACTCCGCACCCTGATCGGCGGATCGGTGAAGGGCGCGCCGTTCCCGCCTCTCCTCCCCGGTGACACCCTGTTCGGGGCGGCGATCGGTGAGGTCGTGTCAGCGCCCGCGGACAGCGGGCTGCACCCCGGCGAGCTGGTCTCGCACTGGCTCGGGTGGCGCGAGTACGCGGCCGTGGCCGCGGCCCAATGCACCCCACTGGATGACACATTGCCCGACCCTGTCGCTCATCTGACACAGGGCTGGACCGCGTACGCCGCGTTGACCCAGGGCGCCGGGGTACGGCCGGGCGACACGGTGTTCGTCTCCGGCGGCGCCGGCGCGGTCGGCTCGCTGGCCGGGCAGATCGCCCGGCTGCTCGGCGCGGGCCAGGTCATCGGCAGCACCGGCTCGCGGGAGAAGGCTGAGCGGCTGGTGTCCGAGCTGGGGTACGACGCCGCCGTGATCCGCGGCGCGGAGCCGATCGGCGAGCAGCTGGCCAAGATCGCGCCGGACGGCATCGACGTCCTCCTGGACAACGTCGGCGGCGAGCAACTCCAGGCGGCGGTGGCCGTGGCCCGGCCCGGGGCGCGGTTCGTCCTGGTCGGCGCACTGTCCGGGCAGATGTCGGCGCACGGCACCGGTACCACGGCACCGGTCGAACTGGACACCTACCAGCTCATCCTCAAGGGCATCGCCATGCGTGGCTACAGCGCCCCGGACGACGCGCGGGCACGAGCACAGTGGACCGAGCGCTTCGGCGGCTGGCTGCGTTCCGGAGAGATCACATTTCCGCACGTACGGGTGCCGGGCATCGAGCAGGCTCCCCGGGCGTTGCACGAGATGATCGGCGGCCGGCATCTCGGAGCCGTCGTCGTAGAGCTGTAGTTACCTTTGGAGGGCTGATGCGGATCGGCGACGCGGCGGCAGCGGCGGGCACGACACCTCGGGCACTGCGTTTCTACGAGCAGCGCGGGCTGCTGCCCCCGGCGCCGCGCACGATGACCGGGCAGCGGGAGTACGGGCCCCGTGACGTGACGCTGGTGCGGATCATCCGCGAGCTGCTGTCGCTGGGGCTGACCGTCGAGGACGTACGCAGCTGCGCCGAACGCCTCCACCTTCTGGAGGGCGACGCGTTGCCGCCGTACGGCAGCACTGGCTGCACCCAGGGCACCGGAGTCGTCCAGCGCCGGCTCACCGCCCTGGATGAGGAGATCTCCCGCCTGACGGCGCTGCGCGAGCGCCTCGCCGCCAGGGTCGGGACGGTGAGCTGATCAGGCGGTATGCAGATAGACCTGCCCGAACACCTCGGACAGCTTCTTGAGGTCCGTGGCCGAGTCGACTTCCGGCGCCGACGGGTCGTAGATCGTGGCCAGCCGGGGACGGATCGAGGTCAGCTTCTTCAGCTGGTCCCAGGTGGCGTTCTCGGCCCACTTCTCGCCGTACAGCCTGCTGACCTGGCCCTGGTCGTTCTGCCAGCGGGACCAGAGGTTGATCGTCTCGGCGGCGTCGGCCTGGAGCGGCGTGGCGATGCGGTCGGTGATCGACTTGGTGGCCTGCTCGGCGGTGAGCTGCGGCGAGCCCACGGCGGCGAAGCCCGCGTCTTCCGCGGCGATCTGACCGTAGGCGTCCCAGGCGCGGGCCCTGACCTGGATCCACTGGTTGCGCTGGGCCTCAGTGGCGTCGATCTTCCAGGTGGCGTACTCGGTCGCCAGGTGCCCGCCGTCCAGGGCGAGCTGGTCGACGAGGCCCTTGGTGAGCCAGGCGCCGATCCGCTCGGGGTCGAGCAGCGGGTACTTCTTGGTCACCTCGGCCTTGCACGTGTCGTTGGCCCCGCAGCCGAGCACCGGCACCACCGTGTGCACGGCCAGCTTCTTGCCCGGCGCGAGGTTGCGGAGCGTGGTGGTGGCCTCCGTGACGAACTTGTCCATCTCGTCAGCCGTCTCGAACGTCTTGTTGAAGCCGAGCTGCGAGCTGAACCTGATCCCCACGGCCCCCTGCTGCGCCGCGACCGCGGCGACCTTCTTGGCCGCCTCGGCGAGCTTGCCCGCCTTCCAGTCGTCGGCCAGCTCCGCGTCGATCCAGACGCGCATCCCGGCCGCGGCGGCGGCCTTGACGGCCTGGCCACCGGCGGACTTCTCGGCGGCCTGGATCTCGGCCTTGGACAGGCCCTCGGGGTTGACGAAGCAGTCCTCGGCGGACTGGCACTCGGGCGAGCCGCCGTCCTCGGCGCCGTCGACATCGGGCGAGTCGACGTCGTGCAGTTGGCCGTCGCCCTCGGAAGTGTCGGCGCATTCGTTGCCGGCTTCGGTGCAGTCGACGGTGATCGGGTTCAGCGGGCCGGCTTCCTGCATGTGCTCGCCGTCGTTGGAGAGCCAGAAGTTGGCGATGTCCCGCGCCTCGTCGGGCGTGGCCATCCAGCGGCACACGACGTACGCCGGGGTGTCGCCGGACATCAGGTCGTTGCAGCTGCGCGGATCGTCCTCCGACCAGGCTGGAACGCCTATGCCCAGCAGTGAGAGTGCCAATCCGATGACGAAAATCTTCCTCAGTCGCATGGCGCCTTACTCCAGGGGGTGATCGCGGACATATCGCACAATATCTGGATGATCAGCTACCTTCAATGAGATCCACTGCGTTCTTCACCCCGTGTTCCACCCGCAGTAGCCCCCCAAGTTGCGCCGCGTTCTCGCGATATTCCGGTACGGCCAGCAATCGCGCCGCCAATGACCGCCCGCTCAGCGCCCGAATAGGCAACGGCGGCGGCCCCGCTCCCAGTGCCGCCACCCGGCGGCCCCAGAACGGTTGATCGGAGAAAAAGGGGCAGACCACGTTCGGCACCCCGGCCGCCAACCCCGCCGCCGTGGTCCCCGCCCCACCGTGGTGCACGACGGCTGCCATCCTCGGGAACAGCACCTCGTGCGCCACCTCCCCTACCGGACAGACGTCCGCCGAGGCGGCCACGGGCAGCCCCTGGACCACCGCCCTTACCCCGGCCAACCGCAGCGCCGCGGCCACCTGCTCGGCGACCGCCTCCGGCTCATCGGGCACCATGCTCCCGAACCCGACGAACACGGGCGGCGGTCCGGCATCCAGAAAGGCGGCGACGTCTGGGAGCAGCGGGAGGTTTCTGTCCGGGCCGGGTGGCAGGCGCCAGTAGCCGGTCAGGTGGACGTAGTCGGGCCAGTCGTGCGGCCTGGGCACCACCAGTGGGCTCACCCCGCACAACACCGGCACCCGATCCCGCCGGTCGGCCGCGAACGGGCTTCCCCGCAACGGTCGCAGCCCCAGCACCTGCCCGCGCAGCCGGTTCATCATGCGGCCCAGCATCAGCCAGCCGAGCCGCTCGACCACGGCGAAGCTGGCCCGGTTGCCGACCCTGCCCAGGGTCCGCCACGGGATCAGCGGGTTCGGGAACTCACCGGTCGGCTCGCTGGGCTGGAACTGCAGGATCCCGTACGGCATGCCGTACCTCTCGTGCAGGTGCCTGCCCATGGCGCCGAGCGCGGGCGCCAGGACCAGTTCGGCGTCGGCGCAGGCGTCGTCCACCTGGGCGACGAGCTCCGCGGCGAGGGGTTCGAGAACGGCCCTGAAGCCCCGCACGAACCCCAGCGGCCCGCTGCGCAACCACGCCTGCCCTTCCTCGCTCTCGACGATCGCCACCGGATCCACCCCCAGCGGCGCGAACCGCAGGCCCGCTAAACGCTCACTTGTGGCCAGATGTCCGAAGCGTTCGGGCGCGACGAGCGTGGCCTCGTGCCCACGCGCGGCCAACCCTTGGGCCAGCGCCACGCACGGCTGAGTGTCCCCCCGCGACCCCAAAGCCAGCACCGCAACCCTCACACCCAGCCCGCCTTCTCGGCTCTGCCCGCCGTCACGCCCAGCCCGCCCTTACGCGCGGGTCACCATCACGCCCAACCTGCCTTCTCGTCCCGCCTCGCTGTCATACGCGACCCGCCTTCACCAGCGGGTCCTCGGCCGGCCCTCATGCGCGGGTCACCGTCTTGGCCGACGCTCTCAAGGCCGATCCGCTCACGGCAGTGTCAGCAAGGCGATCAACGCGCCCAGTAGTACGAGGGCCGCCGCGACCAGCAGTCCGAGCGCGTACCCCTGGGAGAAGCTTCCGGCCTCGTGGACGATCACCCCGATGGCCGCGATCCCGAAGAGGCCGGAAATTTCACGACTCACGGAGAAGATGCCGCCCGCCACCCCGGCCCGAGACTCAGGCACCGCCCCCAGCACGGCCGACCCCAGCGGCATGGTCAGCGCCGACCCCACCCCGATCGCGCAGACAGCGGGCACCAACCTCCCCCATCCATCCCCCGCCTCCAGGAACGCCGTCCCCACCATCCCAGCCGCCACCAGCACCAACCCGCAGGCGACCGTCCTCCCGCTCCCCAGCCGCCGCTCGACCACCGGCACCAGCGGCGTGACGACCACCACGAGCAACGCCAACGGCACGAACGCCATCCCAGAAGCCGTAGGCGTGAACCCGAGCACCCCCTGCAGGAACAGCGCGGTATAGAAGAACACTCCGTTGACCCCGAGCCCCCACAGCACCTGAGCCAGCACCCCACCCGTGAAGCTCCGGCCCGCGAACAGCCCCAACTCCACCATCGGCGCCCGCGCCCCACGCTCCAGGACCAGGAACATCAGCCCGCCACCCACGCACCCGGCCACCGCGATCAGGATGGGCGGCGACCCCCACCCGTACTCGCCCCCGTGGATCAGCGCGAACGTCCCAGAAGCCAAAAACACCACGGACGCCAACAACCCAGGCACATCCACCTGACCCCGCCGCCCGACGCTGGGCTCAGCGCGCGTTTCCGGTATTGCGACGGTGGCCAGCGCGATGACGGCCGCTCCCATGGGGACGTTGATCAGGAACACCCAACTCCAGTGGGCGTGCTGGCTCAGGTACCCGCCCACCACCGGTCCCAATGCGAGGGCACCGGCGCCGGACGCCATCCAGATGGCCACCCCGAGCGACCGGTCGGGCCGCCCGGCCAGGACGGCCAGCGTCGCGGGCAGGATGAGCGCCGCCCCGACCCCCTGGGCCAACCGCGCGGCGATCAGGGGCTCAATCGACGTGGCCAGACCGGCGCCGAGCGATGCCCCGGTGAAGACGGTGAGCCCGATGAGCAGCACCTCGCGCCGTCCGTACACGTCGGCCAGGCGGCCGCCGGCGATCATGAGACCGGCGAACGTCAGGATGTATCCGGTGGCGACCCATTCGAGCGCGCTCAGGCGGGTGTGGAGATCGCGCTGGATGCTGGGCAGGGCGACGGTGACCACGGTGTTGTCCAGCGTCGTCACGAACCCGGCCAAGCCGACGACCGTCAGGAGCAGCCGGGACCGGGTGGCGGGCTGGACAGGGGCGACGGTCAAGGTCACATGTCCACCTCCGCCCAGGTCCAGCCGGGTCCGTCGGGGTTCGCCTTGACGACCCTGGTACGACCGGTGGTGATCTTCTCCCAGGTCGGCCGCCGCGTACTCGCAGCACGCTCGGGACCAGGGGCGCCCGGGTCGGCCCCGGTATCGGCGTCGGTTGGGCCTGGGGGGGTCGGGCGGGCGGTGACCTGGGGCCGCTTGGAGGCTGCGGGCTCGGCGGCGCTGTAGGGACGCTTTCTGACGGGGGGTACGGCGGGGCGCGGGGTGGGGAGGGCGGCAGGGGGGTCGTGTTCGGCGGAGACCGGTATGGGGTCGGTGTCCACGCCGAAGATGGCCGGGCGGCCGTTGACGGTCACCGCTGCCGCTGCATCGCGGCCGTCCTCCGCCCAGGACCAGCCGGGGCCGTCCGGATTGGGCTTGATCGCCCTCCCGGGACGCGGGCCGCTCGCCGTATCGGGGCGCCGAGCCCCGCCGCCGTCCGTACTCGCCGACGCGGCGCCCGGGGACGGCGCCGGCGGGGAAAGCGCGTCCGGGGAGAGCTCGTCCGGGGGAAGCGGCCGCCCAGCAGGCAGCTGTCCAGCAAGCCGCCGTTCAACGAGCGGCCGCCCAGCAGGCAGCTGAGCCGAACGAAGCCCTCCTGAGGACGGAGGCCCCTCGCGGAACTCGATCCGTCGATGCACCCCCCGCAGCACCCCCGGCAGCCACCAGTTGGCCCCGCCCAGTAACCGCATCGTCGCCGGCACCAGCAGCGCCCGCACCAGTGTCGCGTCCACCACGATCGCCACGAACATGCCCACCCCGAGCAGCTTCACGATCGTGATCCCGGCCGTCGAGAACGCCCCGATCACCACCAGCAGCAACAGTGCCGCGCTGGTGATGACGCCGCCGGTCCGCTGCAACCCCGTCGCCACCGCGGCCGTGTTGTCGCCCGTTCGCAGCCACTCCGCCCGTACGCGCGACAGCAAGAACAGCTCGTAGTCCATCGACAGCCCGAAAACCACCGCCAGGATCAGTACCGTCACCGTGGCCTCGATGGTCCCCGTCGACGTGAAGTGCAGCCACGGCGCCAGGTGGCCGTCCTGGAAGGCCCAGACGATCACGCCGAACGAGGCGCCGATCGACAGGACGTTCATGAGCAGGGCCTTGATCGGCAGCACGATGGAGCCGAAGGCGGCGAACAGCAGCAGGAACGTCACCCCGCCCACCACCAGCGCCATCCACGGCAGCCGGGACAGGAGGCTCGACAGGAGATCCATCTGGGCCGCCGTCGGGCCGCCTACGACGAGTCGCCGGATGTTCGGCTCCGGGGCCATGGATCTGATCAGGGTCACCAGGTTCTGGGCCTGGGCCGACATGGGGTCGTAGGAGTAGCGGACCGCCAGCCGTACCGCGCCGTTGGGCTGGGAGAGGCCGGCCAGGTCGACGCCCGTGACGCCGGGTAGCTTGCGCAGGCGGTCGGCGAGGGGCTTGGCGTCGGTGGGGTCGATCGGGGTGACGGCGCTGATCGGGGTGTAGCCCTGGCCGAGGGGGCCGACGGCGGCGGGGCGGGTGGTGAAGGAGCGTTCGATGAGGGCGTGGACGTCGATCGTGGCCATCGAGTTCTTGGCGAAGTCGCGGTCGACGGTCTCGGCCACGCGGCGGCTCTCGGCGGCGGCGGGCAGGACCCGGTGGTCGACGTTGCCGAACCGTACGTGGGCGAACGGCCCGGCCAGCGCGAGCAGTACGGAGGTGACCGCGACCAGGTAGAGGACCGGCCGTTTCAGCACGCTGGAGGCGATCGCGTGCCACAGGCCGGCACCCACGCGGGCCGAGCCGAAGTCGGGGGTGATGCGGATGGCGTCCACACGGGGACCCAGGATGGACAGCGTGGCGGGCAGGACGACCAGGGCCGCGACCATGGCCACCAGCACCACGGCCGCCGCGCCCAGCCCGATCGAGCGCAGGAACATCTGCGGGAACAGCAGCAGCCCCAGCAGCGAGGTCGCCACCGTCAAACCGGAGAAGGCGACGGTACGCCCGGCGGTCGCCATGGTGCGCACCACGGCCTCCTGGGTCGGGGCGCCGGTCCTGATCTGCTCACGGAAGGCGTTCAGCACGAAGAGCGAGTAGTCGACGGCCAGCCCGAGACCGAGCATGGTGACGACGTTCAGCGAGAAGACCGAGACCTCCGTCACCTCGGTCAGCAGCCTGAGCAGCACGAGCGCGCCGAGCACCGCGAAGAGCCCGACGAGCAGCGGGAGCCCGGCCGCCACCACGCTGCCGAACACCACCACGAGCAGCACCAGCAGCACCGGCATCGAGATCGCCTCGGCGCGCGCCAGGTCGGCGGCCGTCTGGTCGTTCAGCTCCTTCAGGAGCGGCACCGAGCCGCCCACCTGAACCTGGAGGTTCGCGACGGGCAACCGGTCCTTGATCGCGGCGTACGCCTGTTGCTTAACGCCTTTCAGGGTGATCAGGGCGTAGGTGGCGTGTTCGTCGGTGGATATCAACTCCTTCGCGCCAGTGGTCCAGTAGGTGGCCAGCTTGCGTACGTACTGGGCGGGCAGGGCGCGCAGGGAGTCGTGTACGGCCTTCTTGAAGCGCGCGTCGCGCACCTTGACCTGCGGGTGCCGGTAGAGGACGACCACGTCGGGCGTATTGCCGCTGTACCAGGCGTCGTTCCAGCGGGCGGCGGTGGTCGAGTCGGCGGCCGGGTCGGCGAAGCCGCCGTCGGCCATCCGGCCGAACAGCTGCAGCCCGAAGGGCGCGACCAGGACGGCCGCCACCAGGCTCAGGACCAGCAGCGTCCACCGGCCGCGGTGGATCAGGCGCCCCGCCGACTCAAACAAGGGCGCCCTCCAGGTACGCCCGCAGGCAGGCCCGCCGGGCGATCTTGCCGCTGGTCGTCCGGGGTACGGCTCCGGTGCCGGTCAGCACGAAGTCGTGCACGGATAAATCGTGAAATTTCCGGACCGCTGCCCGTACCCGAGCCGCCACCTCCGCCGGATCGGCCGAAGCACCACCGCGCGACCGCTCGGCCACCACCACGAGCCGCTCGGTCTCCTCCCCCGGCACCGAGAAGGCCGCCACGTGGTCGCGGCGCACGGCCCGGTGCGCCTCCTGGACGGTGACCTCGATGTCCTGGGGATAGTGGTTGCGCCCGTCGACGATGATCAGGTCCTTGATGCGGCCCGTGACGTACAGCAGCCCGCCGTACACCACCCCGAGGTCACCCGTCCGCAGCCAGGCGCCGTCCGCTCCGTCCAGCAGCGCGCCGAACACCTCGGCCGTACGGAGGGGATCGCGCCAGTAGGCGCGCGCCACGTTCGGGCCCTGGACCCAGATCTCCCCCACGCGCCCGTCCGGCGACTCCTGCCCGCCCGAGCCGACGACCCGCACCCGCTGACCACTGGGCCGGCCGCACGCCACCAGCGTGGTCAGCTCCCCCGACCCGCCGTACGGAACGGCGCGGCCGTCGCGGAGGGCGTCGCGGTCGAAGTCCGTGGCCACCACCGCCTCGTCGGGTCCCATGGCGGAGACGAAGACCGTGGCCTCGGCCAGCCCGTACGCCGGGGTGTGCGCCTCCGGCCGCAGCCCGCACCCGCCGAACGCGGCGTTGAACGCCTCGACGGTGCCGGGCCGTACCGGCTCCGCGCCGTTCAGCATGACCCGCACCCCGGACAGGTCCAGCCCCTCCTTGTCGGCCGCGCCGACCCTGGCCGCCGTGTACTCGAAGGCGAAGTTGGGCCCGCCGGTATAGACGTCGTCGAACTCGCTGAGCAGCCGCAGCCACCGCACCGGATGCATGACGAACGCCACCGGATCCATGAACGCCACCTGGTTGCCCGCCACCATCGGCAGCGCGATCGTCGCGACCAGCCCCATGTCGTGGAAGAGCGGCAGCCACAGAGCCGCGACCGAGGTACGCGGCTTGGCCCGGAACAACTCCCACAACTGCGCGGCGTTGGCCTCAAGGTTGCCGTGGGTGATCTCCACACCGGCGGGCGCCCGGGTGGAGCCGGAGGTGTACTGCAGGTAGGCGAGCTCACCGGGCTCGATCGGCACCGGCTCCCACTCGTCGGCGAGCAGGTCCGAGACCGTGTCCACGGCGATCACCGGAACCCCGGCGGCGAAGGCCCGCGCTCCGGGCAGCGCGGCCGTGGTCGTGAGCACGGCGACCGGCTCGGCATCGGAGTAGGCGCGGGTCAGCCGCTCGGCGTGCCCCGGCAGATCGGGCGCGAACAACGGCACCGCCACGATCCCGGCGTACAGGGCGCCGAGCATCGCCACCACATACGGCAGCCCTTGCGGAGCAAGGATCGCCACCCGGTCACCGGGACCCGCGACCTCGCGCAGCCGCACGGCCAGCGCCCGCGCTTTGAGGTCGGCCCGCGCCCAGGTCAAGGTCTCGCGGGAGCCGTCGCCCAGGTAATCGACGAAGGTGTAGGCGGGCGCGTCCGGGATCTCCCGCGCCCATCGCGCCACGCGCTCGATCAGTGCCTCGGGCATGCCCGGGTCCCCTCGCCGACTACAGGGACCTAGAAAATTACGGCAGAAAGAGCTTCGATTCTTGCCAAACGCCTGCACATTCCGCTTCCGGTCTTGTCAGCGGCGTGACAAGCACGGAGATATTCAGACGACAGCAGATGCGAAGAACCATCACAATAGTGAGCATTTGGGGGATTAGGGGGCTTACCACGTGCACGGCTATCTTCACGATCTCGGGCTGCTCCGGGATCGGCGGTTCACGCTGCTGCTGACCGCGCGGACCATCTCGGTGCTGGGCACCTCCTTCGCCCCCGTGGCGCTCGCCTTCGGCATCCTCGCCCTGCCCGGCGCGGACGCCACCACGCTGTCCGTGGTGCTCACCGCCGAGGCGCTGCCGATGATCGTGTTCATGCTGTTCGCCGGGGTGATCGCGGACCGGTTCCCCCGGCACCGGGTGATGATGGTCAGCGAGTTCATGAGCGCGCTGGCCTTCTTCGCCCTGGCCGCGATGATGCTGTCGGGCTGGACCCCGCTGCCCGCGATGGCGACCGCCGCGGCGGCCAGTGGCGTGGCGATAGCGATGCTGTTCCCCTCGCTGACAGGCATCATCCCCGAGGTTGTGCCCGCCGACCGGTTGCAGACCGGAAACGCGCTGCTCGGCCTGGGCGCCAACAGCTCGCGGGTGGCGGGCGCGGTGCTGGGCGGCGGCGCGGTCGTACTGTTCGGCAGCGGATGGGCGCTGGCCGTGAGCGGGCTGATGTTCACGGTGGCCGGGGTGCTGATCGCGGCGCTGCGGCTCACGCCCGCCGAGCGCGACGCGGCGGCCGAGCATTCGATGCTGGCCGACCTGCGTGACGGGTGGCGCGAGTTCAGCACCCGGCAATGGATCTGGGTAGTGGTCGCGCAGTTCTCCGTGCTCGTGATGGGGCTCCAGGCGGGTCACGGGGTGCTCGGACCGCTGATCGCCAAGGAGAGCCTGGGCGGGCCCGCGGCCTGGTCGGCGTTCCTGGCCGGCGAGGCGGCCGGCACGATCGTGGGAGTGATCGTCTCGCTGCGCGTCCGGCCCAGGCGGCCGATCCTGGTCGGGACGCTGCTCTGCCTGCCGACTGCTCTGCCGTACGTGCTGCTGGGCACCGGCGCGCCGCTGTGGGCGATCGTGGCGGGCGCGTTCGTGCTGGGCGTCTGCTTCGACGTGTTCGGGGTGCTGTGGCAGACGACCATGCAGCGCGAGGTGCCGCCGGAGTCGCTGTCGCGGGTCAGCTCGTACGACGCGCTGGGCTCGCTGATGTTCGGCCCGATCGGGCTCATGCTGGCCGGGCCGGTGGCGAGCCTGGTCGGCACCCGGACGGCGCTGCTGGGTTGCGCCGCGCTCGTGGTGCTGTCCACACTCGCCGCGCTGCTGTCTCCCGGGGTGCGGCAACTACGCGCTCCCGCTCCGGTCGCCGAGAGTGTGCCCGGCTGAGGGCGTTCAGACGACGATCAACGTCACCACGACACCCGCGCAGTTGCCTGCCACGCAGATGCGGACGGGCACCTCGGACACCCCCGCGGCCTCCGGGATGCCGCCGATGTGCCCGTCGGGGCCGATCGTGACGCCCGCCGGCAGCTTGCCGTGGTCGGTCACGGAGAACGTGGGCGGCACGCCGGTGGGCCCGCCCGAGATCCCGATCTGGTCGTCGTAGCGGTTGCCCACCTTGCCGGGGAAGGCCAGCTCACTCGGCTGCCAGGGCACGTTCCGCAGCACGACGACCGTGACCTGCTGATCGACGCAGTCCTGGCCACGGCACAGGCGGACCGGCGTGGCGAAGGTGCCGGGACGCTGGGGAACACCGTGCAGCCGGCCCGCGTCGTCCAAGGTCACGCCCGGTGCCAGGGCGGCGCCGCGGATGGTCAGGCCGTCCTGGAACGGCAGCAGGCGATTGGTCACCTCGATGCCCTGCGTGACGTAGAAGACGTCCTCGACGAGCCGCTTGGTCGGAGGATCCACGTGCTGGGCGGGCAGGTCCCTCGACATGGCCACGGTGTGGAAGTCGGCCGGGGGCAGCATGGGGAGCCACGCGCACAGACTCAACCCGGCAACGACAAATGCCCATCTTTGCCGCATCCCACCCCCTGGTCGTCTCCTCGATACGTACCCCACCAGCGCGTAGCGTTACTCCTGGCTCACGCATAGATAATCGGTTCATGGCCGCTGAATCCGCCCAGACCCTGGAACGCGGGCTGCGCCTGCTCAGGCTGCTCGCCGACGGCAAAGGCGGGCGGACGCCCACCGAGCTGAGCACCGAGCTGTCGCTGTCCCGCCCGGTGGTCTACCGGCTGGTGACCACACTGCTGAGCGAGGGGTTCGTCCGCCGTGACGCCGAGGGGCGGGTGCACCTCGGGTTCGGCGTGCTCGTGCTGGCCCAGGCCGTACAACCGCTGCTGCGCGCGGCGGCGCTGCCCACGCTGCGGCGACTGGCCGAGGACGTCGGCGCGACCGCGCACCTGACCGTGGCCGAGGGCGACGACGGCCTGGCCGTGGCGGTGGTGGAGCCGTCGTGGACGGACATGCACGTGGCCTACCGGGAGGGGTCGCGCCACTCCCTGTCGCTGGGCGCCGCCGGACGAGCGATCCTGGCGCTGCGCGAGGGACGGGCCGATTACCTGGTGACGGAGGGGCAGTTGCAGGAGGGCGCGCGGGGGATCGCCGCGCCCGTGTCCGGGCTGCCGTGGCTGGAGGCGTCGGTCGGGGTGGTGACGTTCGGGCCGCTCAGCGAGTCGGCCGGGCCACGCGTGGTCGAGGCGGCCGCCGAGCTGTCCGGCGCGCTGGGTTGACATCGCTTACCCGATGGCGGACGGTAGTTGCGTATAGAGGACACACACGTCCGATAATCGGACGCTCTGGAGGCGAAGATGCCTTACTACCGCGTCGTTGGCGAGGTGCCCAGAAAGCGGCACACGCAGTTCAGGCGGCCCGACGGCGGCCTCTACGCCGAGGAGCTGATGGGCGAGGAAGGCTTCTCGTCGGACTCCTCGCTGCTCTACCACCGCTATCTGCCGACCGCGATCGTCAAGGCCGAGGCCGTCACGCCGCTGACCGACACGCGCCTGGAGCCGAACCTGCCGCTGTCGCCGCGCCACTTCCGCACCCAGGACCTGCGCGGCGCGGGCGACCTGGTGACGGGCCGGATGCAGCTGGCGGGCAACGCCGACGTCCGATTGTCGTACGCCACCAGCGACCAGCCCAGCGAGCTCTACCGCAACTCCATGGGCGACGAATGCGTGTACGTCCAGGACGGCCGCGCCCGCTTCGAGTCGACGTACGGCGTCATCGAAGCCGGCGCGGGCGACTACATCGTCATCCCGACCGGCACGATCCACCGCTGGGTGCCCGACGGGCCGGTCAACGTGCTGGCTATCGAGGCGTCCGGGCACATCAGGCCGCCCAAGCGCTACCTGTCGCAGTACGGGCAGTTCCTGGAGCACGCGCCCTACTGCGAGCGCGACCTGCGCAGCCCGGCGGAGCCGTTCGTCGTCGAGGGCGAGGAGGTCCCGGTGCTGGTCCGCACGCGGGGCGGGCTGACCCGGCTGGTCTACCGCAACCACCCGTTCGACGTGGTCGGCTGGGACGGCTACCTGTATCCGTTCGCGTTCAACATCAATGACTTCGAGCCGATCGTGAAGAAGACGCACGCGCCGCCGCCGGTCCACCAGACGTTCGAGGGACCGGGGTTCGTGATCTGCTCGTTCTGTCCTCGGCCGCTGGACTTCCACCCCGAGTCCGTACCGATCCCCTACAACCACCACAACGTCGACTCCGACGAGTTCATGTTCTACGTGGGCGGCGACTACTCGGCCCGCAAGGGCTCCGGCATCGACGTCGGCTCGATCTCGCTGCACCCGGCCGGCTTCACGCACGGCCCGCAGCCCGGGGCGGTGGAGGCGGTCATCGACGCGGTCAGCCGCGGCATCACGACCACCAGCGAGATGGCCGTGATGATCGACACCTTCCGCCCGCTCGACCTCGGCCAGGCCGCACTGACCTGCGAGGACCCCGGCTATGCCTGGACCTGGGCCCGATGAACCTCTACCTCGCACTGGTCGACGACGCGGGCCTGTTCCCGCCGACCTCCCTGCACATGTCGGAGGCGCTGGCCCGCCACCAGCGCGACCAGGAGCGGGCCTCCCAGGTGCTCACCCACCGCTTCCTCTGCCCCGCCAGCCGCCTCGACGGGCTGCGCCGCGAGGAGGCCCCGCCGCGCCGGATCGGGCTGATCGTCGACACGCCGGACATCCCGCCGTTCGACGACCTGCCCGTGGACTCGGTCGAGCTGCGCGCGGACGCCCTCGATCAGTTGCCCGGCGGCGGCCTGCCACCGGGCGTGCGGCTGTTCGTCGAGGTGCCCGCCGGGAAGTACGTCGCCGACGTGCCCGAGGGCGCCGCGCTCAAGGTGCGCTGCGGCGGCGCGACCGCCGACGCCTTCCCGTCGGTCGAGCATCTCGCGGCGTTCATCCGGTTCTGCGCGGAGCACGACCTCCAGTTCAAGGCCACCGCCGGACTGCACCACGCCGTACGCCATTTCGACCCCACGCTCGGCGTCGACCGGCACGGCTTCCTCAACCTGCTGCTGGCCGTCTGCGAGGCGGTGGACCAGCGCGACCCCGCGCCCGTGCTGCGCACCACCGACGTGGGCCACCTCGTACGGCTGGCCCGCGCCGTGTCCGAGGAGACGGCGAAGCGGGCCAGAGCGCTGCTGGTGAGCTACGGCTCATGCAGCACCGGCGCCCCGCTGGACGACCTGCGCGCACTGGGACTGATCGAGGAGGACGCGTGAGCTGGGGAGTGGACAATCTGCCCTACGGGGTGTTCTCGCGGCGCGGCGAGCGGCCACGCGTCGGCGTGCGCTACGGCGACCGGGTGCTCGACCTGGCCGCCGCGCTGCACGACGAGGTGTTCGCGGCGCCCAGCCTGAACCCCTTCATGGCCAGGGGCCGCACCGCCTGGCACGACACCAGGACACTGATCGCCAACAAGCTCACCTCCGACCTCGCGATCACCGAGCCGCACCTGATCCCGCTCGACCAGGTGCGGCTGCACATGCCGTTCGAGGTGGCCGACTACGTCGACTTCTACTGCTCGCTGGAGCACGCCACCAATCTCGGCAGGATGTTCCGGCCCGGCACCGACGGGTTGTTGCCCAACTGGCGGCACCTGCCGGTCGGCTACCACGGCAGGTCGGGCACGATCGTGGTCTCGGGCACCCCGATCGACCGGCCGCACGGCCAGCTCGGGGCCGGGCGGTTCGGGCCGTCCGCCAAGCTCGACCTCGAGGCCGAGCTGGGCTTCGTGATCGGCGTGCCGTCCGAGCTCGGCTCGCCCGCCGGGGCCTTCGAGGACCACGTGTTCGGGGTGACGCTGGTCAACGACTGGAGCGCGCGCGACATCCAGGCGTGGGAGTACGTGCCGCTCGGGCCGTTCCTGGGCAAGTCGTTCGCCACCTCGATCTCGCCGTGGATCACGCCGCTGGAGGCGCTGCCCCGGCTGGCCGGACGCGTACAGGATCCCGAACCGCTCGACTACCTGCGCAGGACGGACGACTGGGGGCTGGACGTCTCGGTCGAGGTGTCGCTCAACGGCGAGGTCGTGTCCCGGCCGCCGTACTCGGGCATGTACTGGACGCCGGACCAGATGCTCGCCCACATGACGGTGAACGGCGCGTCCCTGCGGACCGGCGACCTGTTCGCGAGCGGCACGATCTCCGGCGAGCAGCGCGACGAACGGGGCTCGCTCATCGAGCTGACCTGGAACGGCAGCGATCCGATCAAGCTCGCCGGCGGTGAGACCAGGACATTCCTGGAGGACGGCGACACCGTGACGATCCGGGCCACGGCCGGCGGCCGGTCATTGGGGGAGGTTTCCGGAACAATCCGATAAGTGACTTGGCGTGCTCGTTCAGTGACCCTCCGCTAATCTGGGTATCCCCTTCCCGGAAAGCAGGATCGAGATGCGGCGCGCCGCGGCCATCTTTCTCGTGGCCCTACTCCTGACCGCGGGCTGCTGCCCGGTGACCGCCGACCGCCCGGCGCCCAAGCCGCCCGTCGTCCAGGTCTCCCCCGCCTTCGACACGCGGCGCGCCCGGACGGACCAGGGTCTGGTCGTCCAGGCGCAGGGCGGCAAGCTCAGCCAAGTGATCGCCTACGTGGCGGGTGCGCTGGTGCCGGGCACGCTGGACGCGTCGCGCACGACCTGGCGCTCCTCCTGGACACTGGCCCCCGGGGCCGAATACACGGTGACCGCCACCGCGGCGGGCTCGGCCGGCCCGTCTACGGTGGCCATGGGCCGCTTCCGCACCCGCGCCGCCAACCGTTCGTTCCAGATCGCCTCCATCGAGCCGCTGCCCGGCGAGACCGTCGGCGTCGGCATGCCGATCATCATGGACTTCGACACCCCGATCCAGGACAAGGCGGCCGTGGAGCGGGCGCTGGAGATCAAACCGGCCGTCGAGGGCGCGTGGCGCTGGGTGAGCGACACCCGGGCGATCTACCGCACCCGCGCGTTCTGGGCGCCGAAGCAGCAGGTCACGGTCACGGCCCACCTGACCGGCGTACGCATGGCGCCGGGCGTCTACGGCCTGACCGACCGCACGTTCGCCTTCAAGGTGGGCCGCGAGCAGACGACCTCGATCGACACCCGGACCCACCAGATGGTCGTCAGGCGCGGCGGCCGGGTCGCGCAGCGCATGGCCATCAGCGCGGGCATGGCCACCACCCGCGAATACACCACGACCAGCGGCGTCCACCTGACCATGGACAAGGGCGACCCGGTCCGCATGATCTCCCCCGGCCGCAGGAAGGGCGAGCCCGGCTTCTACGACGTGATGATCGACCACGCCGTACGCATCTCCAACAGCGGCGAATACGTCCACGCCAAGAACAACCTCTGGGCCCAGGGCCACGCCAACGTCAGCCACGGCTGCGTCAACGCCCGCCCCGACCAGGCGGCCTGGTTCTTCGACACCTCGCTGCGCGGCGACCCGGTGACGATCACCGGCACCGACCGCGAGCTCGCGTGGGACAACGGCTGGGGATTCTGGCAACTCCCGTGGGACAGGTGGCGCCAGGGCAGTGCCTTGTACGACCCCGCGGCCCTGCCACAGCAATGATTCCGGCATTACGGTAGGAGGGGGGAACCAGGCGAGCACACAGGCCCGTTATTCCGTTAGGAGGGCCGGAGCATGGATGAATGGATCATCTGGATAATCCTGGCAGTCGTCCTCGGCGTGGCGGAGATCTTCACCGTCACCGCGGCGCTCGGACTGCTCGGCGCGGCCGCTCTCCTCACCGCGGCCACCGCCGCCATCGGGCTGCCCGTCCCCCTGCAACTGCTGGTCTTCGCCCTGTCTTCCACGGCCGGTCTGATCGTGATCCGGCCGATCGCCATGCGCCACATCCGGCAGCCACAGCTGCAACGCTTCGGCGTGGAAGCACTGGTCGGCAGGCAGGCGTACGTATTGTCGGAGGTCACCGGCAGGGACGGCAGAGTACGCATCGGCGGCGAGGAGTGGTCCGCGCGCGCCTATGACGAAACCCTGGTGATCCCCACGGGGGCGACCGTCGATGTCATCGAGATCGAGGGCGCCACAGCCCTCGTATATCCCCGGGAGTGACCATGGATCCGCTGTTGGTGGTCGGACTGCTCGTCATACTCTTCGCGGTGTTCACGGTGCTCAAGGCCGTGCGGATCGTGCCCCAGGCACGCGCCCGCAACGTCGAGCGCCTGGGCCGCTACAACCGTACGCTCAAGCCCGGACTCAACTTCGTCATCCCGTACATCGACCGCGTCTACCCGATGATCGACCTGCGCGAGCAGGTCGTGACCTTCCGCCCGCAACCGGTCATCACCGAGGACAACCTGGTCGTCGAGATCGACAACGTCATCTACTTCCAGGTCACCGACCCCCGGGCGGCGGCCTACGAGATCGCCAACTACCTCCAGGCAATAGAGCAGCTCACCGTCACCACCATGCGTAACGTCATCGGCGCCATGGACCTGGAGAAGACGCTCACCTCCCGCGACCACATCAACAGCCAGCTGCGCGGTGTGCTCGACGAGGCCACCGGCAAGTGGGGCATCCGCGTCAACCGCGTGGAGGTCAAGGCGATCGACCCGCCGAAGACCATCAAGGACGCGATGGAGAAGCAGATGCGGGCCGAACGGGACAAGCGGGCGGCCGTTCTCAACGCCGAGGGCCAGCGCCAGTCGCAGATCCTCACCGCCGAAGGCGACAAGCAGAGCGCCATCCTGCGCGCCGAAGGCCAGCGCACCGCCGCCATCCTGCAGGCCGAGGGCCAGTCGCGGGCCATCGACCAGGTCTTCCAGGCGGTCCACCGCAACGACCCCGACCCCCAGTTGCTCGCCTATCAGTATCTGCAGATGCTGCCGCAGCTCGCGCAGAGCCCCGGCAATACGTTCTGGGTGATCCCCAGCGAGGTCACCTCGGCACTGCAGGGCGTGTCGAAGGCGTTCACCGAAGCGCTGCCCCGGTCGGCGGCGACGCGCGAGGAGACGCCGGGCAACTCGGCGGCGGACGAGGAGGTCGCCAGGGCGGCGGAGGCAGCGGCGGAGGCCGTGGCCAACGCCCAGGAAGCCGAGAGCCCTAATGTGCCGCGCCAGCTCACGCAGGCGGTCGAGGACCCGTCGGTCGCGTTCGCGGACCTGGAGAAGGAGCACCAGGAACGCTGAGCGGCCAAGACGTCCGCCCGCTGGCGGGGGCGTGGCGGCCAGGACGTCTGCTCGACTAACCTGCCCGCCCGGCCAGAGGTGCCAGCGTGGCCCGAGAGGTGCCCGCCACGCTCAGCCCGGCGGGCATCGGTCAGGCGACCCCGGCCTCAGACTCGCCGCCCACCCCGGCGGGCACCGGTCAGGCGACCCCGGCCTTGGACTTGGCGCCGGGCTTGGCCTCAGGCTTGGGTTCAGGCTTGGCCTCGGATTTTGGTTCGTTCGGGAGGGGACGGCAGGCCATTTCCAGCAGGTCCCGCACCTGGGACGCCCGGTGCAGGGAACCTGCTCGGCAGGCCAGCTTGACCGTGGCGTCAGCCAGTGCGATTTCCCGGTTGCCCGGCGGAATGTCATCGCCCAACTTGATACGCAGCCATTCGGAGATCTCCACCCACGAGTAGAGGCTGATGTTGTCGGCCTCGATGAGCGGCTCGGGAAAGCCACCAGGCCCGCGCTGTCCGCTGGCGAGTTGGCGCAGGCTGGCCTGTGTGCGCCCCCCGTGACGCCGGGCGGCGTCACCGAGCGTTACCGCATCGCCTTGCCCCACGCCGACGGCCCACAACTCGTTGACCTTGCTGACCTGGATGAGCACGGACGTGATCGTCTCCAAGAGGCTCTCCCCCTCGCGCTCGCACATGAGGTAGACGCTGCCATCCGGCCCCCCGGCCACAGCGCAGTCATCCAGACCTGCCTCGTAGAGAGCGTCCGTCTCTTCGTCGTTGGGCGCCCGGTTCAGCATGATGCGGAAGCTCCAGGCCTTCATGAGTCCTCCTCGGTCGTGCCGCATTCAGCATGCTCGTAAGCCCATTCGAGAATGCCTTTCGCATGGTTTCCGGCATTGCGTGGGGTCGACCACACTTTGTAGGGCATAGCGCCACATGAGCACTCGACCCAGCCCCAGCGATGCCCGTTGTGGTCTTCGACCACGGCCAACGTCTGGATCTTGCGCAGCCTCTTGAAGGCCGCGTTGATCTCATTGTGTTGATGTCTTCCTCGCCCGACCATGTTCTAACTGTGCAACAGTGTTGCACAGTTAGAACGGCTTTTCCAAGCCAGGAACCCCAACTCCGCACCGAGCAGCCTGGGAGTGGCAGGTCCCCCTGGCGTTCCGACCAGCGCCTAACCTCGAAATATGGACAGTGCCAACCGTCTGGGTGAGTTCCTCCGAGCGCGGCGGGAACTGGCCCGGCCCGAATCGCACGGGATGCCCGCGGCCGGGCTCCGCCGAACACCCGGAATGCGCCGGGAAGAGGTCGCGATGCTCGCCGGCGTCAGCACCGACTACTACATCCGCCTGGAGCAGGGCCGGGACAAGCATCCGTCGGCCGCAGGTGCTCGAGGCGCCGGCGGCCGCGCTGACGCTGGAGGAGGACGCCGTCGCGCACCTGCACGAGCTGGCCGCCCTCGGCTGGGTGTCCGGGTCGTGGCGGCGATGGGAGCGTTGATGTCGGGGATGACGGGGCAGACAGCAAAGATCGAATCGCGTTGTGGCAGATGCGAGGGAATCCTTGTCCGTCAGGTGAACCAGTTCATCGACCACGGGCAGTTATGTTGGGATGCCGAGGTCGCCTGCGAGTCCTGCTGTACTGGCTGGTGCGAGCAATTCGGTTCAGGCGAGACGCCGGAGGATATCCGCAGTGCCCTGCTGGCGGAGCATGGCCCTAGCCGGCTGCGTTTGGTCGGTCCGGCACCGAGCCCGGTCTCGGTTCTGAAGGTTCTGCGGGAGGTCTGGGAGGTGTCGCTTCCCCGGGCTCGTGAACTCGCCGACGAGCTCACTTACTCCGGCTTGGTCGGGACGCTGGCGGAGATGGAGTTCCTGAACATCCGACTGCGAAGCCGTGGCGTCGCAGCCGAGGTGAGGTCCGATGGCAGCCCGGAGAGTGAGCCGATTCCCTCGTAGCGAGCCTTTGATCAATTCGCCAACAGTGTCTCGGCTTGGCGAGCGGGGCCGAGCGTGCAAGGGCGGGTGCCGTCAGGGGGCCTGTTGCGGGTGAGTGAGTTGTGCTTCAAGATCGGCGACGCGGCGATCTTGGAAGCGTAGGTTGGAGCGCGCGGCCTGGAGACGTTCGTCGAGGTTGTCGCTGGTGAGCTGGCGGACGATGTTCTGCCCATCGCTGCAGGTCAGCGGCGTGCCCGTGGAAATTTCTGCAGTCCGGGACCGGGAGCGACCCGATGGGGCGGGCTCCAGCGGTTCCGCAAGGGTGTCACAGTCTGGTGATGCGGGACGTCAGCTCTGTTGTGTGGCGTCCAGCAGCGTGAGGGCGTTGTGGATGCCTTGCTCGAGGACGGCGTCGGCGAGTTGCCGGTCGGCCAGGGCGCGGGAGAGTTGCAGTGTGCCGATCATTCCGGCGTAGACAGTGAGCGCCTTGACGCGTGCCGACTGCGGATCGTGCGGCGCCAGACGCGCGGTTAAGTCGTCGATGATGGCCAGCACGCCGTCGGTGTAGGCCTGCCTGGTCGCGTCCGTGCAGCGGCCGATCTCGTCGAGCAGGGCGGCCGATGGGCAGCCTTCGCCGGGGTTGTCGCGGTGCTCGGGCGACAGGTACGCACGCACGATTTGCTCGACTCCGGCGCGTCCGGGCGTCACCGCGCCGAGGTTTTCGCGCTGTTCGCGGAGCTGGTCGGCGACGGTGGTGGCGACCAGGTCTTCCTTGGAGGCGAAGTGGGCGTAGAAGGCGCCGTTGGTCAGTCCCGCGTCCGCCATGAGCGTGGCGACTCCGGAGCCGTCGATGCCGTCTTTTTTGAGCCGGCGGCCGGCCGTCTCGATGATCCGCTGCCTCGTCGCCCGCTTGTGCTCCTGGCTGTACCGAACCATGCGCTCCTCCTCCTGCAGGGAGGGCCCACCTGCCCTCGCCACACGCCATCATCGTACGATCATAATCTAAATCCGGCGAGACCCTTGCGTCTGGACGACGTCTCATCTTATGGTCGTATGGTCATAATCTAAAGATGGCGCACGAGCAGCGTGCGCAGCACTGAGCAGGAGTCACCATGGGAGCAAGCCCCCAGGCACAGCAGTTCGCGCAGCTCCTTGAGAGCGTGAGCGCGAAGTCCTCGACGCCGGGCCTCCACGCCGGGCCTCGACGTCGGGCGTCAACCGAGCCGGAAGGCGTCACCTACGACGAAGTGGACGCGAACGGCGTCCCCGCCCTGTGGTGCCTCCCCGAGGGCGCCCACCCCGGCCGAGCGCTGCTGCACTTCCACTTCGGCGGGTCGGCCACGCCTCGACGCACTCCGACCGCGAGGCCGCCGGCCACATCGCGAAGGTGGCCGGCGCCCGCTCCCTTGTCACGATTTCGCTAACGGCTTTCCGTGCTCAGCTCAAGGCCATCCACGCCTGAGGGTTGCAAGCCCCCTTTTACTTGTCGGACATTCAGCAGCCTGTCCTGGCGGTCAACGGCGAAGACAACAGGATGGTGCCCAGCCAGCAATTCTGTCGACCTGGCTCGACGGCTGCCGGACGCCCAACTCGGACTGTACCGTGACGCCGGAAACGGCGGCATATTCCAGTATCACCAAGAGTGCGTCAAAGAGGTTCCGGAATTCCTCGCGCCATAATTTCTTGTCGGATCGGATCGGCCGATCAGGTGAGCGCCGCGTACGCCAGACCGCCCAGCCCGCCGTAGACCCCTGGGCGAGTGTGCCCGGCTTGGGCGGCGGCACAGGAACACCATGCCGACCCGGTTGTGCGACATCGAGTCGGCCGCCTCCTTTCATTCTCACTTGGCAAGAAATCAAGGAGAGAAAGCATCATGAAAGCATTCATCCTCGAACGTTACGGAAACAACGAAAAGTTGCGGGCAGGCGTAATGCCGGACCCGGAGGTGCGGGAGAACGATGTACTGGTCCAGATCCACGCCGCGGGCGTGAACCTTCTCGATGCCAAAATCAGGGACGGAGAGTTCAAGCTCATTCTGCCCTATCATCTGCCGGTCGTTCTGGGCAATGATGTGGCCGGTGTCGTTGTCCGGGCCGGGTCTCGCGTGCGGCGATTCAAGCCCGGCGACGAAGTATACGCGCGGCCAGGTCAAGATCGAATCGGTGCCTTCGCTGAACTCATCTCGATAAAAGAAGACGATCTGGCGCTGAAGCCAACACGCCTCACCATGGAAGAAGCAGCCTCCATCCCGCTGGTCGGCTTGACCGCCTGGCAGGCATTGGTTGAAACAGCGAAGCTGAGGAAAGGACAGAAAGTTTTCATCCAAGCGGGTTCCGGCGGTGTAGGAACGTTTGCCATCCAGCTGGCCAAGCATGTCGGCGCAACCGTGGCTACAACGACCAGCACGGCGAACATCGATCTGGTGAAGCGCCTCGGCGCAGATGTCGTGATCGATTACAGGAAAGACGACTTCGAAAAAATCCTGCATGGCTATGATGTGGTTTTGCATAGCCTGGACAACGAGGCTCTCAAGAAATCTCTACGAGTGCTGAAGCCCGGCGGCAAGCTCATCTCGATCTCAGGCCCACCTGATCCCGATTTCGCGAAAGAGGTCGGATCGCCGTGGATCTTGCGGCCGGTGATGCGCGCCTTGAGCTACCAAGCCAGGAGAGCGGCAAAACGTCATCACGTCAGCTATTCGTTTCTCTTCATGAAAGCAAGCGGCGATCAGCTGCGCGAGATCAGTTCTCTCATCGAATCGGGGAGTATACGCCCAGTCGTGGATCAGGTCTTTCCGTTCGAATCAACCAAAGAGGCCATGGCTTACCTCGAAACGGGGCGCGCAAAAGGCAAGGTCGTCGTCAAGGTGAGATGAACCCCCGGTCGCGGGTTCTGGAGGTTTGCGTCAGTTTCACGGCGGCCGGCAAAGTGGCGCTCGGGCAGCGTGGTCGTCGACGTACCGGGCGACGGTCTTGAGCGCCGCCCGGAGCTTGGGGTGGCGATTGAGGTCGGTCCGCGGCGACAAGGGCCTGCTCACCGCGGTGGCCAAGCTCCTGGAGCGCCCCTTCGACCAGGCGCGAGCAGAACTGGAAGCCATCAAGCACCCCGTCCGCTACGCCAACGGCGTGCACGACGTGATGCTCCCCGCACACGCTTCCTACGTCGCGGTCCAGCACCTCGACTCGGCCACCCTCATTCTCTACAGCGACGCCGGTCACGCCTTTCTGTTCCAGCACGCCAGAAAGTTCGCCACTGAGGTGACCCACTTCCTCGCCACCTGACCTCGCCTACGCCACCGCCACCCTCACCGACCTTCGCCGGCCTGGCACTCCGAGCCGAACGCCGACACCAATCGATGGGGATCTTGCCCTTCGATGACCAACAGCCCCCTACGTACTGATCACCACCCTGCCGCCCACGGAATCGGCCCGGGCCACCTGACCCCGCGGCCTGACACGGAACCCCGGCCGGCCCACCAGATGCGATGCAACGCGCCTTTCTCATTTCACCAGGAGCTTTCCATGGACTTGTCCACCAGCACCGTTCTTGTCACCGGAGCCAACCGGGGGTTTGGCCGTGCGCTCGCTGCCGAGTTGCTCAGCCGCGGCGCCTCCGTCTACGCCGGTGCCCGCAACCCCGGCCAGGTCGACCTGCCGGGCGCCACGCCGATCGCGCTCGACATCACCAACCCCGCCTCCGTGGCGGCCGCTGCCCAGACCACAGGCGATGTGACGGTCCTGATCAACAACGCTGGCTCAGCCACCGGCAGCGACCTGCTCACCGGCGATCCGGACGACATCCGCCTGGAGATGGACACCCACTATTTCGGCACTCTCTCGGTGGTACGCGGCTTCGTACCCCAGATCGCGGCCAACGGCGGCGGCGCGATCCTGAACATCCTGTCCGGCCTGTCCTGGGTGAGTTTCCCGGAGATCGGCGCCTACTGCGCCGCCAAGTCCGCGCAGTGGTCGCTCACCAACGCCCTGCGCGTGCAGCTCGCCGACCAGGGCATCCGTGTGGCCGGCCTGCACGTCGGCTACATGGACACCGACATGGCACGGACGGTCACCGGGGACAAGTCCGACCCCGCCGACATCGCCCGGATCGCCGTCGACGGCATCGCCGCCGGCGCCTACGAAATCCTCGCGGACGACGCCAGCCGCCAGGCGCAGGCCGCGCTGGCCGCAGGCGTCACAGCGCTCTACCCGCAGTTGGCCTGAGGATCAGTCCACGTCGAGCACCTGCGTCCACGAACTCCTCGCCACCCCCAGGACAGTGGCCGACCACGCTGGGCCCTCAACCGGATCAGCACCGACATCGCGCCCGCGCCAAGGACATCGAAGAAACTCGACCCGACCTCATCACGTCGGCGCGATGGCGTCGGCGCGATGGCGTCGGCCAACCCTTGGCCTGGTCGAGCGCGTACGCTCCGGCGCGCTTCTGAACACCCCGCCCCGCCACCTTCTGCGGCGCCGGTGAAGCCGGCTACACCGGCTACCCCACCCACGCCGGCGAGAAGCCGTTGCGTTGGTCCACGTCATGACCATTGCTCATCATAGGGACTTGATCCTCATGTCCGAGCAGAACCTGCCCACCACCGGGCGCGGATGGCACCTGGAGGCCCGCCCGGAGGGCCCCGTACGAACTGGTCAGGGCCCTCGATGCGGCAGTCGGGGACCCGCATCGAAGACTACTCCGAGACCGCCGGCAAGCGCCGGGAGGACACCCTGGGCACGTACGGGAGCCAGCCCGGCGACCCCAAGCGGGCCGCCGAGGCCATCCTCACCGTGGTGCGGTCGGAGAACCCGCCCCTGCGACTGCTTCTGGGAGCGGATGCCCTGAATGTCGCGAAAGCCAAACTCGACAGACTCCGCACCGACTTCGACGGGTGGAGGGAGCTGATCCTCAGCACCGCCTACCCCGAATGATTCGCTTGCCGCGAACGGCCGCCTATCCCCAATGGGGGTGTACGGCAGGCGCCCCCGTCCAGGCGGCCTGCCGTCCTCGTGGGCTCAGTGCGACAGCGGCGCGTCCGTGGTGTCGATCAGCGTGCAGTCGGCGACCGGGCCCTCGGCGACGCGCGCCCAGATGCCCGCCACGACTTTGCCGTTGCCCTCACTGACGCTGAACTCCAGCACTCCGGTCTGTCCCTCCTTGATGACGCTCGGGTCGATGGTGTAACCCTCCTCCTGCGGCGGCCAGACCACGAGTCCCGTCTCCTTCGGCAGGAAATGCGCGGCACGGGGCTGCGGGCTGCACTTCTTGCCCCGGGGGATGTAGTTCACCACCACGTTGATCCCCTTGTCCCGCAGGTCCGCCTGGAGCTTGTCGGCGTCCTTCACCTCGTTGATCTGGATGTTGACGGTGCCGTCGGGGTTGTCAGCGATGGCGTACGCGGGGGTGCCGCCGAACAGCAGCGGGATCGCCACGGCCGCCGCCGCGGCCAGGCCCAGCGCGGGCGCCAGGACGATGGGTCGCAGCAGGCGCCGCTTCGGCTTGTCGATCTCGGTCATCACGAACTCCTTGAGCAGTCGGTGACGGCCCTCGGGAAGATCGCGGTCGTATGGCCAGCTCATCGGATCTCCTCCTTTGTGGGGCCTTGGTCACCTACTACCTGTCGGGGCGCGGGTGGCGGTTCCGCGAGTTGGCCGAGTTTCTGGCGCGCTCGCGACAGCCGGGATCGTACGGTGCCCACGGGGACGCCGAGCGCCTCGGCCGCCTCCGCGTAGCCGAGCCCGGACCAGACGCAGAGCGCGAAGACGTCCTGCTCCTGGCGGCGCAGCGAGTCGTAGGCCGCGCGTACTGCGGCCAGCCGCCCCGCGTCGTCGATCCGGCCCACGATCTCGTCGGCGAAGTCCGGCACGCTCTCGCCTCTGGGCATCCTGGCCAGCGCGTCGTCGTGCCTGCGGGCGGCCCGGCGGGCGTTGCGGGCCACATTGGTGGCGATACCGAGCAGCCACGGCCGCAGCGAACCGCCCTCGGGGTCGATCCGGCCGCGTAACCTCCAAGCTTCGAGAAAGGTCAGCGCCATCACGTCCTCGGCCGCGGACCAGTTCGCGGTCAGGCGGAAGGCATGGTTGTACACGGCCTTCGCGTAGTCGTCGAAGAGCTGCGCGAAGGCCGCCTTATCCCCGGCGCGTATCAGGGCACGTGTCGACATATCCACATAGAGGGACTGTCCGCCCGCGCGTCAGAGTTCCAGCTGTCCCCGGTCGAAGTACGCCGCCAGGTCCGGGTCGAGCGGCGGGACGTCGTACGGCATGCCGCCGTCGCGCAGCGACATCGTGGCCATGTAGCCGGCGGCGACGCTCATCCGCGCGGCCACCGGAGAGGTGTCGGTGACCCCGCCGTCCCGGACGAACCCGCAGAACTCCCGCATGATGTCCGCGTCGGCGCCACCGTGCGAGCCGGTGGCGTCGGGCACCCGGTACGCGATGTCGCCATCCTCCCGGTAGTCCGACGGCCCGGTGTTCCAGACCTTGACCGTGTCGCCGGGGCCGTCGCCGAAGTTCTCCAGCCGGCCCTCCGTGCCGATGACCGTGTAGTTGCGCACGTAGTCGGGGGTGAAGTGGCACTGCTGGTAGGCGGCGATGACGCCGTTGTCGAGGCGCATGTTCATCACCGACACGTCCTCGACGTCGACGACGTGGTTGAGGTCGACGCGGCTGGTGGGCGGCCACTCGAACTCGCTCAGCCAGCCCTCCGGCCTGGGCGTGCCCGGCTCGCGGCGCGGCAGGTCGCCGTAGAGCATGAGGTCGCCGAGGGCGTTCACTCTGGTCGTGTAGCCGCCGGCCAGCCAGTGGATCACGTCGAGGTCGTGCGCGGCCTTCTGCAGGAGCAGGCCCGTGGTCCGGGTGCGGTCGGCGTGCCAGTCCTTGAAGTAGAAGTCGCCGCCGTAGGACACGAAGTGGCGTACCCAGACCGTCTTCGGCTCGCCGATGACGCCCTGCTGGATGATGTCGCGCATCAGCCGGACCACGCCCATGTGGCGCATGTTGTGCCCCACGTACAGCCGGGTCCCGGTACGCCGCGCCGCGCGCAGGACGTTGTCGCAGCCCTCCACGGTGATGGCCAGCGGCTTCTCCAGGTAGACGGCCTTGCCGGCCTCCAGGCAGTCGATCGCGACGCGCTCGTGCGTGTCGTCGGGGGTCAGGACGATGACCGCGTCGAGGTCGTCGCGGTCGAGCAACCGGCGGTAGTCCTCGGTCAGGAACTCCGCGTCGAAGCGCCCGGCCTGGCTCTTGAGCACCGCGGGGTCGGTGTCGCAGAGCGCGGTCACGACCGAGCCCTGACCCGGCCGATGGGCGTAGCGGGCCAGGGCCCCGCGCATGCCGAGGCCGATCACTCCGATGCGCAGGTCTTCCACTCCAGTGACAATGTCCACGTCTTGAGAGGCTAGCGCTCGTTTGTGCAAATAACCACCACGAATAGCGCGCAATCGGGCACACCAAATTCTGGGCGAACGGCGCGCGATCGGGCACGCCCTCCGTGGCGCGAAGGCGGGTGTGAGGGCGGCCCTGAAGGCGGGCGTGAAGGGGAGCTGTGGGGGCACTTAAGAATCCCTCGATGGACACCTCCCTCAAGGAGCGGGCACAGTGCGTTAGGTTCGGGGACACAGGGGAGAGTTGGAGTCATGAAAGCGCTGGTCAAGGATCGAGCCGAGCCCGGATTGCGGCTGGCCGACGTGCCGGAGCCGACAACGGGTCCGGGCGAGGTGCTGATCCGGGTGCTGCGTACCGGCATCTGCGGCACCGACCTCCACATCCGGAAATATGACGATTGGGCGCGGCAAACTCTGAAGCTTCCGCTGATCGTGGGGCATGAGTTCTCCGGCCACGTGGTCGAGGTCGCGCCCGGCGTCGAGGACATCTCCGTCGGCGACCTGGTGAGCGGCGAGGGGCACATCGTCTGCGGCAAGTGCCGCAACTGCATGGCCGGGCGCCGCCATCTGTGCCGCAACACCATCGGGCTCGGCGTCAACAGGGACGGCGCCTTCGCCGAATACGTCACACTGCCCGCCACCAACGTGTGGGTGCACCGGGTGCCGGTCCATCCCGATGTGGCGGCCATCTTTGATCCGTTCGGCAACGCCGTACACACCGCGCTGTCGTTTCCGCTGGTCGGCGAGGACGTGCTGATCACCGGCGCGGGCCCGATCGGGCTGATGGCGGCGGCGGTGGCCACGCACGTGGGCGCGCGCAACGTGGTGATCACCGATGTCAGCGAGGAACGGCTGAACCTGGCCGGCAAGGTCGGCGTCTCGCTGGCCCTGAACGTCGCGCAGACCTCGATCGCCGACGGCATCGCGCGCCTCGGCATGCGTGAGGGCTTCGACGTCGGGCTGGAGATGTCCGGCAACTCGCGGGCCGTCCGCGACATGATCGCGAACATGACGCACGGCGGGAAGATCGCGATGCTCGGGCTGCCCGCCGAGGAGTTCGCCATCGACTGGGCCACGGTGGTGACCTCGATGCTCACCATCAAGGGCATCTACGGCCGGGAGATGTTCGAGACCTGGTACAACATGTCGGTGCTGCTGGAGAAGGGCCTCGACCTGTCTCCGGTGATCACCGACCGCTACCCGTACGCCGAGTTCGACGCCGCCTTCGACACGGCCGCCAGCGGCCGCACGGGCAAGGTCATCCTGGATTGGAGCGCTTGATGTTCACGAACGTACGCGATCAGCTGCGTGCGACGCTCGACGAGATCACCGAGGCGGGGCTGCACAAGCCCGAGCGCGTGATCACCACGCCGCAGAGCTCGCAGGTGGGCGTGGCCGGGCGACAGGTCCTGAACTTCTGCGCCAACAACTACCTCGGCCTGGCCGACCACCCCGAGGTGGTCGCGGCCGCCAAGGAGGCGCTCGACCGCTGGGGCTTCGGGATGGCCTCGGTACGGTTCATCTGCGGCACCCAGGAAGTGCACAAGGAGCTCGAAGGCCGCCTTTCCCACTTCCTCGGTCAGGAGGACTCCGTCCTCTACAGCTCGTGCTTCGACGCGAACGGCGGCGTCTTCGAGACGCTGCTCGACGCCCAGGACGCGGTGATCTCCGACGCCCTGAACCACGCGAGCATCATCGACGGCATCAGGCTGTCGAAGGCCCGGCGCTACCGCTACGCCAACCGCGACATGGCCGAGCTGGAGGCCAGACTGAAGGAGGCGTCCGACGCGCGGCGGCGACTGATCGTGACCGACGGCGTGTTCTCCATGGACGGCTACCTGGCGCCGCTGGCCGACATCTGCGACCTGGCCGAACGCTACGACGCGATGGTCATGGTCGACGACTCCCACGCCGTGGGCTTCGTCGGGCCGACCGGACGCGGCACCCCCGAGCTGCACGGCGTCACCGACCGGGTGGACATCATCACCGGCACCCTGGGCAAGGCGCTCGGCGGAGCCAGCGGCGGCTACGTCGCGGCGCGCAAGGAGATCTGCGAGCTGCTGCGCCAGCGCTCCCGCCCGTACCTCTTCTCCAACTCGCTCGCCCCGGTCATCGCCTCGGCCTCGCTGCGCATCCTCGACCTGCTGGAGACCTCCAGTGAGGCGCGCGAGCGGCTGCGCGCCAACACCGCCCGCTTCCGCGCCAAGATGGCCGAGGCCGGGTTCGACATCCTGCCCGGCGACCATCCGATCACCCCGGTGATGATCGGCGACGCCGCCGAGGCCGGGGCCATGGCCGAGCGGCTGCTGGAGCTCGGCGTGTACGTGATCGGCTTCTCCTACCCGGTCGTACCCCACGGCCAGGCCCGGATCCGGGTCCAGCTGTCGGCGGCCCACTCGGCCGAGGACGTGGACCGCGCGGTCGACGCCTTCATCAAGGCCCGCACGCCCCACCCGGTATAGGCGCTGAGTATTCTCGCTGCGTGATAGACACGCGGCGGTTGCGT
Source organism: Nonomuraea sp. NPDC052129 (assembly GCF_040680095.1). Lineage (NCBI taxonomy): Bacteria > Bacillati > Actinomycetota > Actinomycetes > Streptosporangiales > Streptosporangiaceae > Nonomuraea > Nonomuraea sp. NPDC052129. The sequence goes on from NZ_JBFAVX010000041.1 coordinate 69,464, forward strand.
ACGCTGCGCGCGGTGGCCGACCACGGCACGGTCACCGCCGCGGCCGCCGCCCTGCACCTGACCCCGTCGGCCGTGTCCCAGCAGCTCCTGGCGCTGGAACACGAGGTGGGCCACCGGCTGTTCACCCGCGACGCGCGCGGCGTGCGCCTGACCGCCGTCGGCCAGATCATGCTGACCCACGCCAACGAGGTGCTCGCCCAGCTCGAACGCGCCGAGGCCGAGGTCGCCGCCTACACCACGGGCGCGGCGGGCGAGGTGACGGTCGCCTGCTTCGCCACCGCGATCAGCGCCGTGCTCTCCCCCGCCATCACGGCCCTGCGCACCGGCTCCCCGGGGCTGCGCGTACGGGTGCTCGACGCCGAGGGCGACCAGAGCCTGTCCATGCTGCTCGATGACCAGGCCGACCTGGCCATCGCGGTCGAATACCGAGGCGCCCCCGACGCGGCCGACCCCCGCCTGCATCGGTCCGCCCTGTACGCGGAGCCGTTCGACCTGGTCCTCCCGCAGGACCACCCCCTGGCGAGCTCCGGCGGCGCCTCGGTCCGGCTCGCCGATCTCGTCGGGGAGACGTGGATCGGCCCCTATCCCGGCAATCCCGTCCACGACGTGATCACATTCGCCTGCGAGCAGGCCGGCTTCTCGCCGGACTTCGCGCACTGCTCCGACGACTTCCGCGCTGTGGTGGCGCTGGTCGGAGCCGGTGCGGGGGTGGCGCTCGTGCCCAGGCTGGCGCTGCGTGACATGGTGCTGCCCGGGGTGGCGGTACGCCGTACGCCGGGTCCCGAGCGACGCGTCTTCGCGGCCGTACGCCGTGGCGCCCAGACTCACCCTCTTCTCCGGCCTTTGCTCGACACCCTGTACACCATCGCCGGCTCCCTCGGAAACGGGTGACACCGTGGGACCAGGCGTGCCGTACCGGAAGTTATTCGGCCTGCCGGGGGTGACGGCGCAGGCCGTGCTCGGGTTCCTGGCCCAGCTCACCCAGCAGGTCGCGCCGGCGGGGATCGTGCTGGTGGTGCAGGCGTCGAGCGGCTCGCTCGTACTGGCGGGGCTGGCCGCGGCGGCATTCGGCATCGGCGCGGGGATGGCCCGGCCGGTCCAGGGACGCCTCATCGACCGGCGGGGGCCGCGAGGGGTACTGGCGATCAGTGCTTTGGCGCATGTGACAGCCCTGATCGCGCTGGTGGTCGGCGCTGGCACCGGCTGGCCGGGGTGGACGATCGTGGCGCTGGCCTGGACGGCGGGGGCCGGGCTGCCGCCGGTCTCGGTGACGATGCGCATCGAGTGGGGAGGCCGGATGGCCGCGGAGGGGCGTACCGCCGCCTACAGCCTGGTGTACCTGGTGCAGGAGCTGGCCATCCTCACCGGCCCGCTGCTGTTCGGGCTGCTGATCGCGCTGGTGTCGGCGTCAGTGGGACTGGGCGTGGTGGCCGCCGCCGCGGGCGCGGGCACGCTGGCCTTCTCGCGAGTGCTGCAGGTCACCGCTCCCTCGCTGTCGGCGGGCCGGGGCCGGGTGTTCCGGCATGTCGGCATGCGCGTGCTGCTCGGCGTGGTCGTCCTGCTCGGCGGGGCCATAGGCGCGCTGGACGTCGGGGTGCCCGCTCTCGCGGTGGCCCGGGGCATTCCGGCCGCGACGGGCCCGCTGGTGGCGGCGCTGGCGCTGGGCGGCGTCGCCGGAGCGGCCGTCTACGGCGCCCGCCAGTGGACCACCACGCCCGCCCTCAGGCTGAGCGGGCTGCTCCTGGTCTTCGGTCTCGCGTTGGCGCCGCTGGTGCTGGTGTCCTCGCTGCCGTTGTTCTGGGTGGTGCTCTTCGCCGGAGGGCTCATGGTCAACCCCGCGCTGACGACCACGTCCCTGCTGGTGGACGAGTTCGCGCCAGGGGCGCAGGCGGAGGCGTTCGGGTGGGTGTCGACGGCGGCGAGCATGGGGGCCGCGGCGGGGGCGGGGGTGGCGGGGGTGGTGGCGCAGCAGTTCGGGCCGTCGTTGCCGTTCCTGGTGGCCGCCGGTTTCGCCGGTCTGGCCGCGATCCTGTCGAGCCTCCTCCTCGGGCCCGTCGGGCGCCCCTGATCGATCCTGAGCACGTAGGGGGCCGTCAGGCGCGGGCTCGGGTGATCGCCTCGGTGAAGCGGGCGTGCCTGGCCAGTTCGCCCTCCACCGGATCGAGTACGTAGTCGGCGCCCACCTGGGCGATGGCCGCCCGCAGCGCCTTCGCCACGCACCGCGCCCGGCGGTGCCCACCCGCCCAGGCCGCCAGCCGGGACAGCAGCGCGATGACCACCCCGGCCAGCGCACCCCCACCCAGCAGCACCGTAGGCCAAGGCACCACACCCACCGTCGGCAGAGGCGGCTGGGGCAGGCGCAGATAGTCCATGCCGAACAGCACCCCCAGCCAGAGCCCACCGGCCACCATGACGGCGAACACCAGCCACTGCAGCATCCCCACCGCCCGCCACCACCTCGGCCGCCGGGTCGCCCCGAGCGAGGTCGTCGCCACCGCCCGGTCCACGGCGTCGGCCAGGTCCCCGGCCCGCGAGCGCGCCGCATGCCGCACCGCCGCCGCCCACACCCCCGCCAGGCCACTCGCCGCCGCCTCGCCGACGTCCCTGAGAGCGGTCTCGACCTGCGCCTTCTGTACGGCCGAGGCAGCCGGTACGGACGTGCGGCCGACGATCTCCCGGTCGGCCGACTTGGCCGCGCTGCTCGTACCGATGCGCAGCCTGCGCAACGGATCGGGCCGGAAGCGCCGGACCCACTTGGTGACGGGCCAGCCGGTGGCGACCACAGCCCGATGCCGGTGCCCCTTGCTGACGGCCGCCACGACCAGCGGCACTCCGGCGGCCTCGGACAACGCGTCGGTGAGCGGCGGCCCCAGGCCTGCTACCGCACGACCCGGCCTACCCAGCCCCGCCACCGCACCACCCGTACCCGGACCTGCCACCGCGCCACCCGTACCCGGACCTGCCACCGCGCCACCCGGCGTACCGGAGCCAAGGGACGGGTCGGCCAGGCGGTCGGCGGCGGCGGACACGTCGGCGGCCAGGCGGGCGGACCAGGAGCGGCGCTCCGCCACCCGCTTGGCCAGCAGCTCGCGCAGGTCGGCCAGGCCCGCGCCGGTGCGCGCGGAGACGCCGAGGATGGGCACCCCGGTCAGCCCGTCGTCGTCCAGGAGGCGGCGCAGGTCGCGCAGGCACCGGTCCACCGCGTGGGGCGGCAGGCGGTCGATCTGGTTGAGCACCACCACCATCACGTCCCGGTGGCCGGACAGCGGGCGCAGGTAGCGCTCGTGCACCGCCGCGTCGGCGTACTTCTGCGGGTCCAGCACCCACACCAGCAGATCCACGAGCTCCACGAGCCGGTCGACCTCCAGGCGGTGCGCCAGCCTGATGGAGTCATGGTCGGGGAGGTCTAGCAGGATAAGTCCGGAAAAATCAGCATCGGCAGCCGGGGGCAGCTGGCCAGACGCGACGGGCGCGACGGCCGCGACGGGCTCAACCGTGGGCTGTGGGGTGTGCCGTTGGGGGATCTCCAGCCAGTCGAGCAGTGGACCCGCGCCCGTCCCGTCCCACAGCGCCGCCTGAGCAGTCGAGGTGGTCGGCCGGGTGACGCCCACGGCCGCCAGCTCATCCCCGGCCAGCGCGTTGAACAGCGACGACTTCCCGCTCCCCGTGGCCCCGGCCAGCGCCGCCACGGTGTGGTCGACCGACAGGCTCCGGCGGGTCCCGGCCCGCTCCGCCACCGCCCGCGCGTTGGACACCACGTCGATCGGCAATCGCCCCTCGGCCAGTTCGGCTGCCTCCAGCAGCGCGGCCAGCCGGGAGTCCAGCGAGGGCCCCTCCTTACGGCGCAGCAGCTTCACGGCCCCTCACTTTCGGCGATACCTCCACCGATACCTTCGATCGCACCGTCCCCAATACCTTCGGCAGCACCGCCACCGACGCCTTCGGCAGCGCCTTTACCGACACCGTCGGTGACGCCTTCACCGACGTCGATCGAAGCCGGGCCCGACGGCAGCTCAGCACGATGGGAACGGACCGATTGAGCGGCCTCCCGCAGGGTGTCCGCCGCTCCGGCAGGTGGCTCGACCTCCGAAAGCAGCGCGGTGAACCGCCCCGCCTCCTCCTCCAGCAGCACCCGCACCCGCTCCCGCAGATCGTCCCGCGCCTGCACGGTCAGCGTCCGCACCGCCTGATCGCCGAACACCGCCTCCAGCAGCTTCTGCGACAGCACGCTCGTACCGCCCGCGATCCCCACCTCGATCCCCGTCAGCCCACCCGTGGAGGCGAAAACGGCCAGCATCAACAGCAGCCCTGCCCCGTTCACCCCGAAGGAGGCGATCCTGGCCGTGGTCCGCTTCTCGGCGCCCTCGTGGCGTACGAGGTCGAGAACGTAGTCTTGCCACCCCCGCACCGCCGCCGAGGCCCGCTTGCCCAGGTCGGGCGAGGTCCGGCCGAGCCGGGCCGCGTCCACCGCACCGACGCGGGCGATGATCCCGGGCCCGCCGGGAGCGGCCGACCAGCCTTCCAGGCTGCGTTCGGCGGCCCCGTCGGCGGCGCCTCTGATCAGCGTCTCGACGCCGCTCTCCAGCGCGTCCCGCAGTGACGCGGCGGGCGCCCGACCGGTGAAGAACCCGGCGATCCGGTCACGCAGCCAGCCGACCCGGCTCTCCAGCGACCGCATCAGGTCGCCGGTGCCGATGAAGTCCTGCCAGCGGGCCAGCACCTCGCCGCGCAGCAGCGACCCGTCGCGCATGCCCTCGTCGAAGTCGGCCAGCCCGCCCGCGTAGGCCCCCGACACGATGGACCGCAGCCCGTCGAACCCGGCCTGCTGCCGCGTGACGGCGTCGGCCAGCAGCGGCACCCGCGTGACCAGGCTGTCGAGCGCCCCGGACAACGTCTGCCGGACGACGCGGGACCGTTCGGCCGCGTCGGCGGCCAGCTCGGACAGCCAGGCGGAGATCGGCGAGACCAGCTCAGCGGGCAGCCGCGCCTTCTCCGACGGCAGCGCCGCCTCGGGCACGGTGAACAGCCGGGTGCCGTCGAGACCGTTCTCGACCAGCAGGCGTTCGAGGTCGCGGGTGACGGGCTCGACGGCCTCGGCGGGCACGCGGTCGAGCACGAGGGCCAGGGCCGTACTGCGTTCGCGCGCGGAACGCAGGAAGCTCCACGGCACCTCGTCGGCGTAGCGGGCGGCGGTGGTGACGAACAGCCACAGGTCGGCGGCGGCCAGCAGTTGGGCGGCCAGCTCGCGGTTCGCGGTCACCACCGAGTCGATGTCGGGCGCGTCCAGCAGCGCCAGCCCGGCGCCGAGCGACGAGGAGGTGACCACCCGCAGGGCACCCGCAGCCGATCCGGTGGCGCGGGACAGCCCGGGGAGCACGTTCTGGCCCATGAACCAGTCGCGGTCGGCCGGGCTCACCACCAGCGTCGGCACCAGCGTGGTGGGCCGCAGCACTCCCGGCTCGGCGACGTCGGCCCCGACCAGCGAGTTGACCAGGGTCGACTTGCCCGCCCCGGTGGATCCGCCGACGACGGCCAGCAGCGGCGCGTCGATCGCCCGCAGCCGGGGCAGCAGGTAGTCGTCAAGCTGGCCGGTCAGCTCCTTGAGCGCGCGACGGTCGTCGGCGGCCGGGCCGATCTCGAGCGGGAACAGCTCGCGATCGAGCCGGTGGCGCAACCCCTCCAACGCGCCCAGCAGATCCATAGGACCACGCTAGCCCGCCGGGGGCTCCCGCAGCACATATCCGACGCTCCGCAGCGTGTGGATGAGCCTGGGCTCGACGTCGTCGACCTTGCGCCGCAGGTAGGAGACATATGACTCGACCACGCCGGCGTCGCCGCCGAAGTCGTAGTTCCACACGTGGTCGAGGATCTGCGCCTTGGACAGCACCCGCCCGGCGTTGGACATGAAGTAGTGCAGCAGCTTGAACTCGGTCGGCGACAGTCGTACCTGCCGCCCGTTGCGCCAGACCTCGCGGGCCTCCTCGTCCAGCTCCAGGTCGGCGACCTGGAGGCGGCTCGCGGGGGTGTTCTCCCCTCGGGTACGGCGGAGCACCGCGCGGATCCTGGCCTGGACCTCCTCCAGGCTGAACGGCTTGGTCACGTAGTCGTCGCCCACGCCCAGCCCGACGATCTTGTCCTCGGTGTTGTCGCGGGCGGTCAGGAAGAGCACCGGTACGCCGATCCGCCTGGCCACCTCGAACCCATCGAGATCGGGCAGCATGACGTCGAGCACGACCAGGTCAGGAGAGGTCCGCTCGGCCACCTCCACGGCCTCGTAGCCGTCGGCGGCGGTCAGCACCTCGAAGCCGGAGAAGCGCAGACTCGCGGACAGCAGGTCTCGGATGCTGGGCTCGTCGTCCACCACCATGATCAGCGCCTCGGGTCTAGTCACCTACTCAGAGTGACTCAGGAGGCTGAGGAATAGCTGAACGCTCACTCCAAGGCGAGTGGGAGTTCGACCCTGAAGGTGGAGCCTGACCCCGGTGCGCTGTCCAGCAGCACCGTGCCGCCGTGCGCCTCCACCAACGCCTGCACGATCGCCAGGCCGAGCCCGCTGCCCCGGTCCTCGCCCGAGCGGTGGCGCGATCTGGCGGAGTCGGCCCGGTAGAACCGCTCGAACACCCGCTCGACCTGCTCGGGCGTGAGGCCGGGCCCCTTGTCGCCCACTTCGAAGAACGCCGTGTCGGCCCCTGCACCCACTCGCACCGTCACCGGAGTGCCCGGCTCGGTGTGGGTCAGGGCGTTGGTCATGAGGTTGGTGACCACCTGGCGCAGCCGTACCTCATCGCCGGAGACGATCAGGGCCGCGCCACCGACGACGTCCAGGCTGATCACCCGGTCGGGCGCCAGGATGCGCGCGTCGTGCACCGCGTCGGCGGCCAGCGCCAGCATGTCGACCGGCCGCATGCGCAGCGGGCGCTGCTGGTCGACGCGGGCCAGCAGCAGCAGGTCGTCCACGAGCAGGCTCATCCTGCCCGCGGCCTTCTCCACGCGCTGCATCAGCTCGGCGGGGTCGGCCTTCTGGTTCTGCCTGGCGTACTCGGCGAAGCCGCGGATCGAGGTGAGCGGGGTGCGCAGCTCGTGCGAGGCGTCGCCGATGAACTGGCGCATCCGGTCCTCGGAGCGGCGAGCCGCCGCCTCGGACGCGGACCGGGCGGTGAACGCGGCCTCGATCTGCGCGAGCATCCCGTTGAGCGACAAGGCCAGGCGGCCCACCTCCGTACGCGGGTCGCCGGCCGGCACCCGGCGGCCGAGCTCGCCCCCGGCGATGGCCTCGGCCGTGCTCTCGATCTCGGCCAGCGGACGCATGCTCCGCCGGACCATCGCGACGCCCACGACGGCGAGGATGAGCAGGATGCCGCCGCCGCCCAGCAGTTCGATGGCGCCGAGCCGCCGGGTGATGTCCCTGACCTCCTCCAGGTCTGCGGCGATCACGTAGTCGCCCACCACCGTCGAGGTCTGTAGCACCCGCCACTCGCCGTCGCCCCTGACCGCCCGCGTCGTGTAGGGGTTCGCGCCCGGCGCGGTCGACAGCAGGGGCCTGGGCCGCGCGTCGACGTCGCGGTCGCCGAACACCGGCGTGAGCGCCCCGCCCGGCGGCTTCACCAGCACGATCGTGTCGGACTCGATCAGCGCCATCTTGTCGTTGGTCTCTTTGCCCCGGTTGCGCTTCTCCTGGTCGTGTTTGAGCTTGTTCTCCACACGTACGGCCAAGAGCTGGATCTGACTGTCCACCCGGTTCATCAGGTAGCCGTGCAGCACGGAGACGCTCACCACGCCGATGAAGGTCAGCCCGACGCCGAGCAGCGCCAGCATCGCGGCGATGAGCTTGATCCTGAGCGGCAGGCCGCGCATCACGGACTCGGCGGCAGCCGCAGGACGTATCCGACACCGCGCAGCGTGTGAATGAGCCGCGGGTTGCGGTTGTCGATCTTACGGCGGAGCACCGACACGTAGGACTCGACGATCCCGACCTCGCCCCTGAAGTCGTAGTCCCAGACGTGGTCGAGGATCTGCGGCTTCGACAGCACCCGGCCCGCGTTCGTCATGAAGTAGCGCAGCAGCTTGAACTCGGTCGGCGACAGCGACACGGCGTTGCCGCCGCGCCACACTTCGTGGCTCTCCTCGTCCAGCTCGATGTCGGCGAACGTCAGCCTGGGCGGCGGCGCCGGCGACTCCCCACTGGTACGGCGGAGCACCGCGTGGATCCTGGCGACCACCTCTTCGAGGCTGAACGGCTTGGTGACGTAGTCGTCGCCGCCGATCGTCAGCCCGCGGATCTTGTCCTCGGTCTCGTCGCGCGCGGTCAGGAAGACCACGGGCACGTGCACACCCCCGCCGCGCAGCCGCCGGACGATCTCGAAACCGTCGAGGTCGGGCAGCATGACGTCAAGGACGACCAGGTCAGGACGGTGCCGTTGGACGGCGGTGACGGCGTCCAGGCCACTCTTGGCAGTGGACACGTCGAAACCCGCGAACCTCAGGCTCGCGGCGAGGAGTTCGAGGATGTTGGGGTCGTCCTCGACGATCAACAGTCGCGCTTCCATCATCTCCAAGGATGCCCTCACCGAACGAGTGCTGGGACAATTCCGGAGATGTGCCGAGCAATCGCCAGGCTGGAGGTGGCCGCGGGGGACGGCGCGTTGCGTACCAGCACGACCCTGCCTTCCACGTCCACGGCGAAGTCGTCGACCAGCCGGCCGTCCTTCGCCACGGCCTGGGCGCGTACCCCGCCCTCGGTTCGCCGCAGGTCGGAGGCGGTGAGCTCGGGCACGTAGCGGCGCGCTGCCCGGACGAAGGCCCCCTTGACCAGCGAGCCGTGCACCTCCTTGAGCCCGGTGCGCCAGTGCTGCCGGGCCATGCGCAGCGTGCCCGGCCAGCGCAGAATCTGCCAGGAATTACGGAGGTTGTAACCCCGGTAGCCCTCATAGGCGAGCGCGAGCACCGCGTTCGGCCCGACCAGGACCTCGCCGTCGATGTGCCTGGTCAGATGGACGCCGAGGAACGGGTAACGGGGATCGGGCACCGGGTAGATCAGACCGCGCACGAGATCCCTGGCCGCTCCGGCGAGCGCGTAGTACTCGCCTCTGAACGGCACGATCCTGATGTCGCCCCGCCGTCCCGCCATCCGGGCCACCGCGTCGGTGCCCAGTCCGGCGCAGATCACCAGCCGGTCGAAGGCGAAGCGCCGCCCGGCGGCCAGCACCTCGACGCTCCCGGCGGTCTCCCTGATCGCCCTGACCGGGTGTGCCAGCCGTACCGAACCGCCCAGCTCGGCCACGTCGAGCGCCAATCGGCGCGCGACGGCGGGGAAGTCGGCGATCGCGGTGTGCGGCGAGTGGACCGCGCCGACGCCGACGGCGTGTGGCTCGACCTCGCGCAGGCCGAGCGCGTCCAGCTCGGTGATGCCGGGCACGCCGTTCGCCCTGGCCCGCTCCGCCAGCGCCGCGAGCCGTGGCCGCTCCGCGCTGGTGGAGGCCACGACCAGCTTCCCGACCTCCTCGTACGGCAGGCGGTGGTGAGCGCAGTACTCCTTGAGCAGCGCCACGCCCTCACGGCAGAGCCTGGCCTTGAGCGAGCCCGGCGGGTAGTAGATGCCCGCGTGGACGACGCCGCTGTTGTGGCCGGTCTGGTGCGCGCCGACGCGGTCCTCCTTCTCGAGGACCGTCACCTCGGCACCTCGCGTGGTGGCGAGCTCGCGGGCGACCGCCAGGCCGACGATGCCGGCCCCGATGACACCGATCTTCTCTGTCACAGCGCCAGTTTGCCGATTCTGGCGGGGTCCAGGTGGCCTTCAGCGGTCAACCACCGCAATGTATCCGAAACGGTGTCTTCCACTGGGCGCAGGGTGAGACCGAGGTCCTTGAGCGCGGGGCCGTCGTCGGTGGGGACCAGGGTGAGCATGAAGTCGGCCGCGTCACGGGTGAGCGGGTAGTCGATGGGCGCCAGCCGCTTGAGCCCGTCGAGCGTCGCGGCCATCCCGCGCAGCAGGCCACCGGGCATCCGGTAGGTCAGGCCCGCCCGTCCCGTCACCTCCGCACATATGTCCGCCAATTGCGCCCAGGTCAGGAAATGTCCCCCAAGCAGGTAGCGGCGGCCCCGGCGGCCGGGCGTGAAACAGCGAGCCAGCGCGACGGCCAGATCCCGAACATCGAGCACGCCCACCCCGCCCGGCACGATCGGCCAGCCCCACCGCAGGCCCGCGCGGAGCCCCTCGTTGAGCGCGTCGAGCGTCGGCTGGCCCGGCCCGGTGATGCCGCCCGGATAGACGATGGTCACACCGCCCAGCTCCCTGGCGTACCGCTCGCCCTCGACCTTGGACCGGCCATAGGCGTTCCTGGGGCTGGCCAGCGGGCTGTCGGCGGTGATGAGCGGCCCGGCGGGCGGCACGAACACCGCGATCGTGGAGACGTGCACAATCGGATCCAGCCCCAGCTCGACGGCCTGCCCGAGCACGTTGCGCAGCCCGACGACATTGGACCCGCGCAGGTCCGCCCCGTGGCCGGTGACCCCCATGTCGGCGGCGGCGTGCAGCACCGCGTCGCACCCCTCCAGAGCGGCCCGTACGGCCGGCGCGTCACGAATGTCCCCCTGCCGGATCACCCAGTCCCCGGCACCCAGGACCCGACGCACTTTCTCCGGATTTCTCGCCAGAAGACATGGCTCATGACCGGCCGCGATCAGGGCCGTGACCGCGTGCGAGCCGACGAACCCCGAGGCACCGCTGACCAGGACGCGCATGCCAAGGAAGCTAGCGCTTACTTGGATGGTCCATCAACTGTCTGATCCCTGCGCAGCGGCGTTCCCGGCCTCCGTTCCGGGCTCAGCGGCCCGGAAGGCGGGTGGTGACCTCCTGGAGTATCCAGCCGTTGCCGTCAGGGTCGCTGAAGGAGGTGTAGGAGCCGTAGCTCTGGCGGTCCGGGTCCGGACCCGGCACCCGCCCCTCGGTCCCGGCCCGGTGGAACACCCCGCCCGCGTCGTGGAACACCTCAGCCACGTCGACCCCGCGCTCGGCGAGCTCGGCCCGTGCCGCCTCGATGTCGTCGACGATCAGATGCAGGCCCTGCCTCGAACCCGGCGCGGCCGAGGTGACGCCGGTGCCGAAGATGATCGAGCACGGCGAGCCGGGCGGGGTCAGCTGCACCACCCGGAAGTCGACGCCGACGGCGACGTCGGCGTCCTCCCGCCACCCGAGCGCCTTGTAGAAGTCCTTGGTGCGGTCGACATCGGCGACCGGCACCACCACGACCTCAAGCTTCATGTCCACAGCGGCGGATCCTCCCCGTTCGATCCCCGGTGGCCGGTGCCTGTCCCCGGGGCTGCTGTCATGGCATGGGGGGTCGCTATTTCCACATTCGCGCACGTCACGGGCTAAGTCCAGGAACGGCAGCGTCAACTATCGGTAAGCGGTCGTCGCTCCCCCAATACGGAACGACTCAGCCCAGGTAGAAGCCCCTGCGCGCGGCCACGAACGCCTCGATCGTCTGGGCGGCTACGCCCGTTAGGCGTTCCACGTCGTCGGACGCGCGGTCGTAGCGGTTCTCGCGGTGCAGCCGGGCCATGGTGGCGATGTGCTGCTCGGTGTGCGGCGGCAGGCCCGCCTTCGCGAGCACCTCGGCCCGCCACCGGTCCAGGGGCACGTCCACATAGGCCACCGGACGCCCCAACGCCCGTGAGAACTCCTCCGCCATCTCCGTCATGTCGACCGTACGCGGCCCGGTCAGCTCATAGACGTGCCCGATGTGCGGAGCCGGGTCGTGGAGCACGGTGGCGACCACCCGGGCGACGTCGGCCACGGCGATCGGCGACGTACGCCCGGCGCCGAACGGCAGCTCGATCGTGCCGCGCTCCCGGATCGAACGCGCCGCCAGCGTGGTGAACAGCGGATTGTCCAGGAACGCCGTCGGCCGGATGTGCACCACCGGCAGGCCCGACCAGTTCAGCACCTGCTCCGCCAGCCAGTGCAGCCGCTGCTGGTGCGACTGGGCGGTGCTGATGGCGGTCATCTGCGACACCGTCATCTGCGACATGTCGACCAGGCCGGTCAGGTCCCCGTACTCCCGCGCCACGGTGGCCACCACGGTCGCCGCCAGCAGATGGTCCGGCGAAACGGGCATCCCGAAGTACATCCGTCCGGCACTCTCCAGCGCGGCCGCGACGGTCTCGGGCCGGGTCAGATCGCCTATGACCACCTCCGCGCCGAGCGCACGCAACTCAGCCGCCCGATCGTCGTCGCGACGGACCATCGCCCGCACCGGTACGTCCTGCGCGCGCAGCTGCTCAAGGACCGTGCGGCCCACCCCACCGACCCCGGCGACGAGAACAAGATCACTGGCGACCATCGACCGATCTCCTTGCTACCACTGCGGCATTACCCCCGGTAAAGCCACCACTACACCGACAAATCGAACGTGAGTACGATGGCGTTATGTATCTCCCGCCAGAGTGGCCGCCCGAGGTCCGCCCGCCCGGCGTCCCCGACTGGGAGACCTCGGCGGTGGCCTGGCTGCTCGACGCGGTGCCGCCCGACTACCGCGCCTACGAGGTGCTCCGCCGCCACCCGATCGCGCTGGCCAGGATGGCGAGCCACCACGTCGGCGCGGCGATCGAGGCGGCCCGCGCCGGCTACCGGGGCGCCGCGGTCGACCTCAAGGGCCACCTACCGCCCCACGCGATCGAGGCGGTCCTGGACGCCTACCGCGAGGAGGGGCCCCGGCTCGTGCGCCTGTCCCGCTCGATCGCGGTGGTCGAACGCGCCCTCCGCGGCGACCTCTTCACGGCCACGATGCGCCGTCCATGACGCGCGCCCACCGGGCGACCATCGACCGCGCCTACCGGATGTGACCGCCGACCGTGCCTACCGAGTGCGGCGGGCGACCGTGCCTACCGACTGCGGCGGGCGATCGCCGCGATGATGCCGCTGGCGCCCGCGGCGGCGGCCAGCCAGATCAGGACGTCACGCGCGCTGAGCCCCTTGGCCGCCGCCACCGGCCGGGCGGACGGCGACGCGGTCGTCTTCGGCCGGTGGGACGGCGAGCTGGACGGAGTGGCGGCCGGTAACGCGGCCGTGGGCAGCGCCACCTGGTAGACCGGGCTGCGAACGCCCTCCGAGCCGGTCAGCAGGCTCTTGCCGTCGCGCGTGTAGGCGATGGACTCGGCCTGTTTCAGCTCCGGCATCGACACCCTGGCGATCGACTCACCCGAGGGCCGGAAGACCGTGGCCGAGAAGTACGTACGGATCACGTACGAGCTGCCGTCAGGCGCGTACGCGGCGTCCGTCGCCATGATCGGGGCCGTGCCCACCTTGCGGAGCACGTTGACCCGGTCGCTCCTGAGCTTCTTGGGCGCCTGGTACACCGACCCGGAGAACTCCTTCGACACCACGAAGAGCCGCCCGGTCACCGGGTTGACCATGATGCCCTCGGCGTTCCTGGCACCGTCCGCGTAGCGGAACCGGTAGCGGACCGCCGGAAGGGTGGCGTCTCGCAGCGTCTCCGGCTCCATGACCTTGTAGATGGAGACGTCCGGCCAAGCCCCGTCCAGGTTGTCGCCGATGTCGGCGAACCACAGCACCCCACGCCCCGTGGCGGGGTCCTTGCTCGCGGCCATCGCCTCCCAGTCACGAGCCTGCGCCCCCTGGAGCCGGTACGTCGCTCGCGTCCGCCCATCGGAACCCACCGCGTAGAACGTCGGCGCCGCCGAGCTGTCATTGTGCGTGTAGAAGACGCCTTCCTTCGTCGGCGACACGGCCAGCCCGCTCGACTCGGTGATCCGCGCGTCCTTGAACGTGAACAGTTTCTTCTCGCCGTCATCGGCGAAGGCCGCATTCGCCGGAACGAACACGATGAAGACCGCGATAACCCCGGCGGCCGTACGAATCACAACATCCCCCACCCCGCCATCATGCCCCAACGGACGCCGCGCCCACGGTAGCGCTGTGCCGATGAAATCCGGTGCCCTGCAGCACGACCAGCACCCCGTTGGTCACCGCCATGAGCCACCACAGCCCGACGAGCCCCCAGGCGGCGGCCACAGGTGCGGCCACGGCCACCATCACCCCGTAACCGACGGCGAAGTAGATCAGGCTCGCCCCTGACCGCTTGAGCGCGGTGAGCCCGATGCCCTGAACCGCCTGCGCCCCGTCGGCCGTCGAGGCCAGCAGCATCAGCGGCAGCAGCGCCGCGACCCGCTCTCGTACGCTCGCGTCATCGCTGAACAGCACCAGCGCCGAATCGCCGAGCCCGAGCAGCACGGCCGCGGCCACGGCCGTCCCCGCCAGGGCGAGCAGGGCCGCGGCCCGGTTGGCCCGGCGCGCCTCCGCCACGTCCCGGGCCCTGGCCACCTCGGGCACCGAGGCCTGCGCCACGGAGATCGAGGCCAGCATGATGAACCCGGTGAGCGTGCTCAGCACCGCGTGGGCGGCCACGTCACGGGTGCCGGTCGTGCTCGCGGCGAAGGTGATGACCCCGAGACCCCCGAACTTGATCAGGACCGTCCCGGCCAGCGGGATGCTCACCCGGCCGAGCCGGACGATCTCCCTGATCCGCGGCCGGCCCTGGCCGACGCGCGTCCCCAGGGCGCGGCGCAGGCAGAGGTTCGAGACGAGCACACCCGCGACGCCCGACAGCAGCCAGGCGATGCCCACGCCGGTCAGGCCGAGGGGCGGCACCAGAGCGACCGTGCCGCCGACCATCGCGGCGCTGGCCGCCAGGCTGGACCAGAGGACCTGGCGGCTGCGGCCGAGCGCCACGAGGACGGTGTTGGCCCCACCGCCCGAGGCGAACACCAGCAGATAGAGCGACAGGAGCCAGGGCAGCGGCCCCAACTCGGCCACGACCTCGCCGGGCGCCCCGGTGGCGCGGGCGAGCAGAGGCACGCACAGCACCGCGAGCGCGCCGACCGTACCCACCAGCAGGGTGAGCCAGCGCGCGTCACGCAGGATCGGCACGGCCGCCGCGGGCGAGTCCTTGTACGGCGCGACGAACGGCGCGAGCCCGCGGAGAGCGCCCACGACAGCGGCGGAGGCGGGGTTCAGTACGGCCGACATGATCGCGAAGGCGGCCAGCGTGACGGTGGCGTGCCTGCCGAGCACGGAAGTGACCACCAACGTGCCGACCGTAGTGGTGACCATGGAGAGGAACAGGGGCACCGCCGCACGAAGGAGGCCCGAGTTCACCCGGCCGATCTTAGTAGGCTGGAGCGAACGCCAGGCATTCCGGCGGCTGGAGCGGACTCCAGGCATTCCCGCCACCCCTACTAGCCTGGAGTGCACTCCAGGTATTTAGGGTGGAGTTCATGGATTATGTGAACCTCGGACGCAGTGGCCTCCGGGTCAGTCCACTCTGCCTGGGCACCATGAACTTCGGCCCGCTGACCACGGAGGAAGACTCCTTCGCGATCATGGACAGGGCCCATGAGCTGGGCATCAACTTCTTCGACACGGCCAACGTGTACGGCTGGAAGCAGGGCGAGGGGATCACCGAGCAGATCGTCGGCCGTTGGTTCGCCAAGGGCGAAGGTCGCCGGGAGAAGACGGTCATCGCGACCAAGCTCTACGGCGCGATGGGCGACTGGCCCAACGAGAATCTGCTGTCCGCGCTGAACATCCGCCGGGCCTGCGACGCCTCGCTCAAGCGCATGCAGACCGACTACATCGACATCTACCAGGCCCACCACGTCGACCGGAACACGCCGTTCGACGAGTTCTGGGAGGCCATGGACGTCCTGAAGCAGCAGGGCAAGATCCTCTATGTGGGCTCGTCCAACTTCGCGGGCTGGCACATCGCCAAGGCCCAGGAGTCCGCGGCCCGCCGCAACTCGATCGGGCTCGTCAGCGAGCAGAGCCACTACAACCTGCTCACCCGCGCGGTCGAGCTGGAAGTACTGCCCGCCAGCCAGGAATACGGCCTCGGCGTGATCCCGTGGAGCCCGCTGGCCGGCGGCCTGCTGGGCGGCGTGCTGCGCAAGATCGACAAGGGCCGGTCGGCCGCCGACCGCATGGTCACGGAGCTCGAGAAGCACCGCGACAAGATCGAGCAGTACGAGAAGTTCTGCGACGAACTCGGCGAGGACCCCGCGTATGTGGCGCTGGCCTGGCTCCTGAAGCAGCCCGCGGTCACCGCCCCGATCATCGGCCCGCGCACGCAGGAGCAGCTCAACGGCAGCCTGCGCACGCTGGAGATCGAGCTGGACGAGCAGGCGCTGGCCCGCCTCGACGAGATCTTCCCCGGACACCGTCCGGCTCCGGAGGACTACGCCTGGTAACTCAGGCCAGCAGGGCGCCGATCACGACGATCAGCAGCAGGAGGCCGAGCACGACGGGCAGCAGCCAAGGGCGAGGACGGTCCACATTCTGGAGCCTAATCGCGCCCGATGGGTGCCAGATCCCATTGTGCGAGTGACTCGTACCTCATCTGCGCCCCTTGATGGCTACGCACGAGATGGACGGCTTTCGCCCGCCATGTCGAGCCGCTGAATTCCGACAGCGACTCGACGAGCGGGCGGAGGTCCATCTCCGCCTTCGCCCGCGCGAGCGTCAGATGCGGGTGGAAGTGCTTGTCGTCGGTCTGTACGGCCCCCGCCCGTCGGGCGCCCGCTCTGACCGACTCCGACAGCCGGATCATCGAGTCACCGGAGAGCCCGGCCCAGAACACCCTGGCCCGGCGGGCGGACGAGAACGCCCCGAACCCGGTGAAGGCCAGGTCCAGGCTGGCATGCCGGCCCACGGCGCGGGCCAGCCGTACCTGCAGCTCCGGCAGGACGTGCTCGGACACCTCGCCGAAGAAGCCCAGCGTGATGTGCCAGGTGGCGCGGTCCGGCCAGCGCAGGCCCGGCACCTGCCCGACGTGCGGCGCGATGGCGCGCTCGATCTCGTCGAGCACCTCATCGGGCGGCATCAGTGCCGCGAATAACCTCATGCCACCCGATTCTGCAACGTGCTCAGGCGATCGCCAGCACCGGCTCGCCCACAACACGGGCGCTGATCAGTCTCGTCAGCAGCACCGCGACGCCCGTGCCGACCAGCACCAGCAGCCCGGAGAGCATGACGCCCGTCCTGGGTCCGCCCAGCTCCGACAGCCAGCCGACCAGCGGGGCGCCGACTGGCGCGCCACCGGTGAAGACGAGCATGTAGATGCCCATGACGCGGCCGCGCATGTCGGGCGCGGTGGCGAGCTGGACGCTCGCGTTCGCGGCCGTGTTGATCGTGATCAGCGCGATGCCGGTGGGGATCAGCAGCAGCAGGTACACCGGATAGACCGGGGCCAGCCCGGTGGCGATCTGGAACAGCCCGAACCCGATGGCTCCGGCGATCAGCATGCGGCGTGACGGCCGGGCCCGGCGGGCGGCGAGCAGCGCCCCGCCCAACGCGCCGACGGCGAACATGCTGGAGGCCAGGCCGAAGGACGAGGCGCCGGCCTTGAAGACCTCGCGGGCCATGAGCGCGATCGACATCGAGAACGACTGGGAGAACATCGACACGAACCCGATCAGCAGCACCGGCATCAGCAGCTCTTCGCGATGCAGCACATAGCTCAGCCCTTCGCGGAGCTGGCCCTTGGCTCTCGGTACGGGTACGGAGAGGTTCAGCTCCGACTTCCGCATGAAGATCAGGCTGGAGATCACGCCGGCGAACGTCACCGCGTTGATCAGGAAGAGCGGTCCCGTACCCCCGAACAGGAAGATCAGCACACCGGCGATCGCCGGTCCCACGACGCGGGCCAGGTTGAAGATGGAGCTGTTGAGCGCGATCGCGTTGGACAGATCCCGGCGCCCCACCATCTCGACCACGAACGCCTGCCTGGTCGGCACCTCGACGCAGGAGATCACACCCAGCGTGAACGCCATCACGTAGACGTGCCATACCTGGGCGCTGCCCGTCATCGTCAGTACGCCGATGACCAGGGCGAGCACGGCCATGAGCGACTGCGCCACGATGAGAATCGGCCGTTTGGGGTAGCGGTCGGCCAGCACGCCGCCGAAGAGCCCGAACAGCAGCATCGGCAGGAACTGCAGCGCGGTCGCCGTGCCTAGGGCCGCCGCGCTGCCATGGGTCAGATCGAGCACCAGCCAGTCTTGGGCGGTGCGTTGCAGCCAGCCGCCGACGTTGGACACCGCGCCACCGGCTGCGAACATGCGGTAGTTACGTACCTTGAGAGACCGGAACATCCCGGTCTTGGGTTCTTCAGGCTCTAGATCCTGCTGAGTTTCTCCAGAATCGGCGCCGCCTGCCTGAGGATCGCCCGCTCCTCCGCGGTCAGATCCCTCAAGCGCTGGCTCAGCCACGCTTCCTTGAGACGTCGTTCCTCCTTCAGCAGTTTCTGGGCGGCCTCGGTCACGGTCACGGTCACCTGTCGCCGGTCGGTCGGGTGCGGTGTGCGCGACACCAGACCGCGTTCCTCTAGCGCGGCGATCACGCGAGTCATCGAGGGGGGTTGCACCTTCTCGAGCTCGGCCAATTCGCCGGGGGTTATCGCGGAATGCCGTTCCACCGCGGCGAGGGTCGCGAACTGCGTGGGAGTCAGCGAGTGCGCCGCCGCTTGTCGTCGTAGCCGCCTGGTCAGCCGCGCCAGCGACACGCGCAGGGCTGTGGCCAGGCCTGCGTCGCTGCGCAGGTTTATCTGGGACTGGTTCTTGGTTAGCATGAGTCATTACCTTTGCTAACTATACGGCACTCCACGTTATTTCCCTACCTCATTTCTCGTCTCACTCTTTGATACCCCGAGGCCGCCTCCCATGCGAAGACGGCCTCACCAGGCATCAGACCCCGAAAAGCACCCTGATCGGACCGAGCGCGAAGTAGATCACGAACAGGCCCATGACCACCCACAGCAGCGGGTGGATCTCCCGTACCTTGCCACGAACGATCTTGATCAGCACGTAGCTGATGAAGCCGGCACCGATGCCGTTCGAGATCGAGTACGTGAACGGCATGACCACGATCATCAGGAACGCCGGGATGGCGATCTCGTAGTCGTTGAAATCTATCTCGCGGATCGAGGTCATCATCAGGAAGCCCACCATGATCAGCGCGGCCGCGGCCGCCTCGTACGGCACGACCTTGACCAGCGGCGCGAAGAAGATCGCCACCAGGAAGAGCAGGCCGGTGACCACGCTGGCCAGGCCGGTCCGCGCGCCCTCGCCGACCCCCGCGGCCGACTCGATGTAGGTGGTGTTCGAGGAGACCGAGCCCGCGCCGCCGGCCGCCGCGCCGAGCGAGTCGACGAGCAGGATCTCCCGGGTACGCGGCAGCATCCCGTTGGCGTCGACCAGACCGGCCTGGCGGCCGACCCCGACGACGGTGCCCATCGTGTCGAAGAAGTCGGTGATGAGCAGCGTGAAGACGAACAGCACGGCCAGGATCACCGAGACCCGGCTGAAGGCGCCGAACGGGTCGAACTCCTTGAACAGCACCAGCGGGTTGTGGAAGCCGATGATCTGGTCCGGCAGGGTGGGCACGTTCAGCATCCAGCCGCCGGGGTTCTTGTCGGAGGCCTGGCCGGCCTTCGCGATCGACTCCACGATGATCGCCAGCACGGTGGTGCCGACGATGCCGATCAAGATCGCGCCCTTGGCCTTGCGGGCCACCAGCGCCGCCGTCGCGAGCAACCCGACGACGAAGACGAAGATCGGCCAGGAGGTCAGGGTGTTGTGGATGCCCATCTCCAGCGGCGGCCCTACGGGCACCCGGCGTACGAAGCCGGCGTCCACGAAGCCGATCAGCGCGATGAACAACCCGATGCCGACGCTGATGGCGGTCTTGAGCTGGGCCGGAATGGCGTTGAACACCGCCACCCGGAAACCGGTCAACACCAGGATGCCGATGATGACGCCTTCCAGGAAGACCAGCCCCATGGCCTCTTCCCAGCTCATCACCGAGGCGATGTTGATGGTCACGAAGGCGTTGAGCCCCAACCCGGCCGCCATGGCGAAGGGCACCCGGCCGATCACCCCCATGAGGATGGTCAGCACGCCCGCCACGAACGCCGTGCCGGCCGCCACGAGGGGCAGGTTGGGCGAGGAGCCATCGCCGATGAACTGCCCCTGGACATCCTTGCCGTTGGCGATGATGATCGGGTTCAGCACGACGATGTAGGCCATCGTGAAGAACGTGGCCAGCCCGCCACGGATCTCACGGGAGATCGTCGAGCCGCGTGCGGAGATTGCGAAGAACCTGTCGATACCGCTACTTGTGTCACTCACGGGCGAACAGTGACAGTTTGCGTCATCTGCGAAAAGTGGCGGTGATCGGATCGAGACCCGATTGGAAGCTAGGCTGGATCCCGTGAAGCAGGAATGGCGTCCCGACCCGGAGCCGATCGAGACCAACGACGTCGCGGCGGTCGCCGTGGGCACGGTCGCGTGGGCGCTCGCGCTGGTCGCGCTACTGATCTTCCGCCCGGCCGCCGAGCAGTCGTGGTGGATCTGGACCTGCGTCGCCGGGGTCGGGCTCGGGCTCCTCGGCCTCTGGTACGTGCACAGGCGGGCGTCCCGGAGCTGACATTCGTCACCTCCGGCCGATCCCCGAAGTCACTGGAAAGTGCTGTTTCACCCCACTACCTGGGAAAAAGCCGGCTGATCATGCTGGAGGCATGAAGAAGACGTCATTCCCCTCGCTCCTGTGCGCGGTGACCCTCGCGAGCACCACCCTCGTGGGCTGCTCCGCCGCCAAGCCCACCAGCGGGTCGGCGGAGCAGCCCACGGCGAGCACCGCCACGAAACCCGCGCAGACGGCGAAGGGCTCCGGCAGCGTCGCCTGGAGCCCGTGCACCGGCCTGACCGGCCCCGACGGCAAGCCCGCCGCGCCCGACCCGGCCATCGAGTGCGGCAAGCTCGCGGTACCGCTCGACTACGCCAAACAGGACGGCGAGCAGATCGACCTGGCGCTGATCCGCGTCAAGGCCTCCGGCGACCGGCTCGGCTCACTGGTGTTCAACTTCGGCGGCCCCGGCGGCTCGGGGGTCGACCTGCTGTCCATGACCGCCAAGGTCTTCGCCGGGGTGGGCGCGAGCTATGACCTGGTCAGCTTCGACCCGCGCGGCGTCGAGCGCAGCGCACCCGTCAAGTGCGGCAGCGTCGAAAAGTGGATCTCCCTGGACCCCGCGAGCGACGAGATGGCAAAGGCCGCCAAGGAGTTCGGGGCCGCCTGCGCCAAGGACTCCGGCAAGCTCCTGCCCCACGTCGGCACCGTGAACGCCGCGCGCGACCTCGACCGCATCCGCGCCGCGCTGGGCGACGAACGGCTCAACTACTTCGGCATGTCGTATGGCACCCACCTCGGCGCCGTGTACGCCACCCAGTACCCCAAGAACGTCGGCCGGTTCGTCCTCGACGGCGCCCTCGACCCGACCGTCAGCTTCGCCGAGCGCGCGAAGACGCAGACGGCCGGCTTCAAGCAGGCGTTCGAGGCGTTCGCCGCCGACTGCGTGAAGCAGGGCTGCGACCTCGGCGCCGACCCCGCGGCCGTGCGGAAGAGCGTCGAGACGCTGCTGAACGGCCTGCGGGACAAACCGCTCAAGGTGGGGGACCGGGAGCTCACCAAGGGCCTGGCGAGCACCGGCGTCATAGCCGCTCTCTACTCCAAGCTCAGCTGGCCGACGCTGGAGCAGGCGGCCGCCGCCGCGACCAAGGGGGACGGCACTCAGCTGCTCGCTCTGGCCGACTCCTACAACGGCCGCAAGCCCGACGGAACGTACTCGACGCTGATGACCAGCGTCCTGGCGATCGACTGCGTGGACAGCGCCGAACGGCCGAGCCCCACCGAGATCGACCAGGTCGAACGCGAGACCGCCAAGATCTTCCCGCTCATGAGCTCCGGGGGTCTCGGCTCGCTCTGCGCGCACTGGCCGGCGTCCGGCAGCGACGAGTCCAAGAAGATCGACGCCACCGGCTCCGCCCCCATCCTCGTGATCGGCGGCAAGGGCGACCCCGCCACGCCGTACGCGTGGGCGCCCAAGCTCGCCGCCCAGCTCAAGACCGGAGTCCTGGTCACGTACGAGGGCGAGGGGCACGGCGCCTACATGAGCGGCAGCTCCTGCGTCAGCCGCCTGGTCGACGCCTACTTCCTCACCGGCAAGACCCCCGGCGCGAACGCCACCTGCCCGGCGGCGTGAACCTACGACAGGTCGGCTTCGGCCAGCAGGAGCGGCACGGCCGTCGGATCGTGCAGCAGCGCGGCTACCGCGAGCCGGTCGTTCCACTGGCCCGTCGCCCAGGCCAGGCCGCGGGCGAGGCCGTCGAGCCCGGTGCAGTGCACGGAGCCCTCGAAGAAGCGCCACGTGCAGGCGACTCCGTCGACCAGCAGCTTCTCGTGCTCGACGTAGGTCTCGGGAGCCGTCGGGAGCAGGGAGCGCACCTCTGGCGGCACGGGACGGGTCTCGCCTCCGGACGTGACCTCGCCCTGGGCCAGCTCACCGGCCAGCGGCAGGTCGAGCAGCTCGGACAGCGACTCGGCCAGGTCGTAAGGGGCCAGCACCAGAGGCCGATCGGTGACGAGCTGGAGCAGGTCGGGGGCCTCCACCACGACGGCGTCGTCGGCCGCGGCCACCACGATGTCGCCACCGAGCACGGCCCGCACCCGCGAGGGCGGCGCCACCCGCGCCGGCTCGACGGCCGCCAGCGCGATCCACAGGGCCCGCAACTGGGCCCGGTCGACCTCGATGGACTCGTCGGCCATCAGGTCGAGCAGCTCTTCGGGACCGCCGTGGCCGGCCAGCAGCTCGGCCAGCGTGGTGCGTACGCCGAGCATCCCCAGCGCCACCGGGTCGAGCCCACCGGGCGCGTCACCATAGAGACCCTGGAGCAGCGGGTCGGCACCGGGCAGCCGCAGCTCCCGTGGCCGTCGCCCGTCCAGCACGGGGTGGTTGGCCAGCCACCACGCCGTGTAGGACGGCACCTCGACGCCCTCGACCCGCAGCGGGTGCAGCGCGGCACGCAGCGGCGGTCTGGTCAGCAGCGCCAGCGCGGCGGGCCAGTCGGCGACCAGCTCCAGGTCACGCACCGCGGCGAAGTCCGGCACCACAGGCGGGAGTTCCAGCTCAGGCAGCAGGTCGAGCACGTGGTCGAGCCAGTCCTCCTCACCGTCGAGGTCGTGGTCGCAGTCGTCATGGTCGAGCAGCACGTCGGAGTCGTGCGCCACGGCGAACCCGTCGAGCACGCCCGCGGCTTCGAGCACCCGGGAGCCGTAGGTCTCCACCAGCTCCGGCGCGACCACCCCGAGGTGCGTGTCGGGCTCCAGCAGCCCGGCCAGCGCGCCGTCGGCCAGCATCAGCTCGCCCGCCGCGTAAAGATCGCCGTCGCTGCCGCGCAGCGCCAGCTCGGCCAGCCACGGCGCCTCGCCCGGCACCAGCGAGGCGGCCTCCACCAGGGAGAGCACGGCCTGCGCCACGGGCTCGGAGTCCGCGCTGTCGAGGGACTGGGCGACGGCGGCCTTGGTGATGGGGTCTTCGAGGATCGTCCGTGGCGTGGCCTCGGCGGCGCCGAGCCGCAGCAGCGCCGCGTGCGCCGCGTCCGGGTGCACGATCCGCAGCCCCAGAGGCGTCAGATCGAGCCCGTCGCGGGCCGAGGCCAGGCGGGTGCCGCCCAGGTCGAGGATGAGGGTGCCGCGCGGGCCACGGACCAGACGGCCGTCGGCCAGCGGCACCGGCAGCGCGCCCAGCGACTCGGGGTCATCGGCCGGCAGCACCTCATACAGCGAGCGCCACCACGACGGCTCCCGCGCCTCGACCGCCTCACCGGACAGCAGATCGACGACCTCGGCCAGCTCGACCCGGCGCACACCGAGCGAGGCCATCGCCGGGTGCCGGGCGGGCCACCCGGCGGGCAGCAGGCCGGGGACGAAGTCGGCGATCGCGGCCAGCAGGTCACCCGACCCGGCGACCACGGCCGCCTCCTGGCCGGCGACGATCCAGCCGTCCTCGTGCGGCTCCCTGGCCGGGTGCTCGACCTGCCACTCGGCGTCGGGCTCATAGACCTCGGCCTCGGCGAACGACGGCGTCTGCACGGCCGGCGCGGGCGCGGACAGGGCCGGGAGCAGCGGGGTGGCGGGCAGGCGCAGCAGGATGGCCCGCCGGATGCGGGCGTCGAGCTCGCCCTTGCCCATCAGGGCGGGGACGAGGTCGAGGAGCTTGGGGGTGCGCGGCAGCTCGCCGAGCAGCCTGACGTAGGCGTCGGCGGCCCGCTCGACCAGGAAGTCGGTCAGCGGCCCCTTGGCCACATGCCGCCGGTCGGTGGCCATCGGGAACGAGGCGATGAGCAGGGCCGGCAGGTCGAGCGGCTCGTCACTGGGCGTCGGCGCGTGCACCACCGGCGGCACCCCGGCGGGCAGCGGGGCGGGCTCCGTGTCGGCGACGCGCACGGCCCAGCGCAGTGACCAGTAAGGACGGGCGCGCTCTTCGGTGGGCCGGTCGGCGAACAGGGCCGCCACCTCGTCGGGAGCGAACTCACCCGACTCCGACACCAGCTGCCACCCGTCGGCCGACACCCGGCGCTCCGAGCCGTCGAGGTCGATCTCGATGCTCGTCAGCGCGGGCATGCCGAGCAGCAGCGCCGGGCTGGTCTCGGCCAGCATGCGCCGGACCGCCGCGACCGAGGCGGCGTCACGCAGCGGCAGGCGTACGAGCGTGTCGAAGCCCTGCGGCACGTCGAGCGGCTCGGCCTCGAACGGCAGGCGCAACAGCGGGACATGGCCGCCGCGCGAGCCGAGCTCGGCGGCGAGCTCCGGCACCGAGGCCACCACGGCGGCCGTCTCAGCGCGCGACCAGCGGGCGGCGCCCGTCTCGCGCGAGCCGATCGACGGCTCATCGCACACCGACACGACCGCGGCGAACCCGACGCCGAACCGGCCGGCGGCGCCCGCTTCGTCCCGCTTGCCGGAGACACGCAGCGTCGACAGCCCTTCGACGCCGGTCGCGTCGAGCGGAGCGCCCGTGTTGGCGGCGGTCAGGACGTCGTCACGCAACGTCAGCCGGAGCACCCCTGGCACGCCCGCGCGCAGCGCCGCGTCGGCGGCGTTCTGGGCGAGCTCCACAATGAGCCGGTCGCGGTAGCCGCCGAGGGCGAAATCTTCCTCGGCGTTGGCGTCCTCGCGGAATCGGGCGGTCGAGGCCGTCCACGCGGCGAGCACTGCGGCCCGCGTCCGGTCGGTGCCAAAGGTGTCGGTCATCTGTCACGATCCTGGTCGCTGGTGGGGCGGGCTCCGGCACATGTCCGGGGTCCGCCGATGGGGGGCCACCGTAGGCTAGCGGCCCTCACCGACATTCGCGGTCAGGAGTGGCCGAGCTCCTCGGTGGCCGTTCCGTCGACGGATCCGGCCTCCTCTTCCATCAGGTCGAAGCCCATGTCGTCGAGAATAGGCATCGCCTGCTCGACGGACGGCGGCATGACCGCGGCCTCCGAGTGAGCCCCGCAGCCGTGGTCGGCGGCGACCACCTTGCCGTCGTCGGGGGCGTACTCATTGGCGCAGACCCCGAACACCTGCCGGAGCCCACCCGCGAGTGGCCAGTAGAAACCACAGGTGGAGCACTGCGCGGGAGCGGCGTGTGCGATCGGCGTATGCGGCCCGTGCTCGCCCGAGTGCCAGCGTCTGGCAGCGCGGTCCTTGCCGATGGCCGAGAGCACACGGGCCCGGCCCAGGCCGTACTCGAAAATCGTCTGATGGTCGGTCTCGTCGTCGGTCTTGACGAAACCTGGCTCCAGCCGGTCGTCGTCCTCCGAGGTCGGCAGCAGGTCACCGACGCCCAGATCGCCGGGGCGCAGACGCTCGCTCCAGGGCAGCCACTCGGGCGCGAGCAACGCCCCCGAGCCGGGCAGCAGGACGGCTTCGCTCACCGTGACGTTCTTGGCCCGTGAGGCGCGGGTCACGGTGACGGCCCAGCGCCAGCCGCGGTAGGCCCGGTCGAGACAGGCGAAGTAATGGGTGACGATGCGGTCGCCCTCGCCCTCGTAACCGAGGTGCTCACCCGGCTCGCCCGGCCGCGCGAGCTCCTCCGCGGCGGCGCGCGCCAGGTCCACCGCGGCGACGCACGCCTGGTCGGGCGGGGAGACGCGGGTCCGGGTGCGGGTCATCTGTCCGCCTCCGCCGCAAGGTGCTGTTCGCTCACACTTCATTCTCACCCATGACCAGACCCGAAGGTGCCCACACCGCCCATCCCGGCCCCACTGACAGCACATCAACAGACCCGACCCCCGCTATGGGCGGGCGACGATCGAGGAGGACCGGTACCGGGTCTGAAGGTGGCCACACTGCTCATCCCGGATCATCGGTGGGCCCGTCCCAGGGCGATCCGTCGCCGTTTGGGAGCGGCGATCGGGTAAGACTGGTAAGCGTGCAAGGAGGCTGGGACACGGCTCGTGAGGTCACGCGGCGCGTGGGGCGAGGCGTCGCCGACGCGGGCCGCGCCACCGCGCGCGCGGGCCGGGCCACCCTGCGGGCGGGCAAGGCGACCGCCGGCGGCACCGCGCGGGCGGGCAAGGCCACGGCCAGAGGGGCGCAGAAGGTCGGCAGGGGCGCGCAGAAGGTCGGGAAGGCGACCCGCCGTCTCACCCACGCCAACGGCGCCGACCGCACCGGGCTGGGCCGGCTGATCGAGCTCACCGCCGGTCACAGCGGCGGCGACGCGCTGGTCACGGTCGCGCTGGCGAGCACCGTCTTCTTCGGTGTGCCCGTCGGCGAGGCCCGTGGGCCCGTGGCGCTCTACCTGGTCATCACGATGCTGCCGTTCGCCCTGCTGGCGCCGTTCGTGGGGCCGATCCTCGACCGGTTCAGGTCGGGCCGCCGCTATGTCATGGCGGGCACGCTGTTCGGCCGCGGCCTGCTGTGCTTCGCGATGGCCGCCGCCGTGGGGCCCGGCGACCTGCCGACGCTGTTCGTCGGGGCGCTGGGCGTACTGGTGCTGTCCAAGGCGTACAACGTGTCACGCGCGGCGATCATGCCGAGCGTGCTGCCCGCCGACATCACGCTGGTCTCGGCCAACGCGAGGGTGGCGCTGTTCTCGCTGATCTCGGCGGGCGTGATGGTGCCGGTCGCCGCGGGGCTGACCGCGTGGCTGGGCAGCGCCGCGGTGCTGCGTACGGCGATGGTCGCCTTCCTCCTGATCGGCGTCCTCGCCGTACGGCTGCCGCGACACGTCGACTCGCCCGAGCTGGAAGAAGAGGAGGGCAGGCCGCTCCGCTGGCGGACCCTCCTGAACGTGGGCCCGGCGGTGGCCGAGGCGGTCTGGGCGAACGTGGCCATCCGCCTGTTCTCCGGCTTCCTGCTGTTCTTCATGCTGTTCCTGGTGCAGGACAAGGGCGTGCCGTGGCTGGCCGCACCCGACCCGTTCTTCGACATCCCGAAGACGATCGCGCTGCTCGCGGCCGCGGCCGGGCTGGGCGGCCTGGTCGGCGCGGTGGTCGCGAACTGGACCCGCAACCACTCGCCGCACCTCATCACGCTGCTGACGCTGGCCGTGACCGGCGCGACCACGATCGCCACCGCGGTGTTCTTCGGTCTCTGGACCGCGGTCGCGATCTCGCTGGTCACCGCGTTCGCGCAGGAGCTCGGCAAGCTCGCCCTCGACGCGATCGTGCAGCGGGAGATCGGCGAGGAGGTGCGCTCGTCCACGTTCGGGGTGGTCGAGGCGGTGTTGCAGCTCGCCTGGGTGTTCGGCGGGCTGATCGGGCTGCTGCTGTCGCTGGCCGAGAGCAGCGCGGCGGGGCTGGTCACGCTGGCGGTGGCGCTGACCGGCACGTTCGGCTGGCTGATCGTGCGCCGCCGCAAGCGGATCCGCGCCGCCACACGCGGACCCAAGACCGCGGACCAAACGGATCGAGCAGACCACGTAGACCACGCAGACCAGGACGACCGAGCGGATCAAGGTGCGTGGGACGCCGAGGACCGACGCGCCGACCGGCGGGATCAGCGCGTCGACACCACCCTCGACACGACCAAGCCGCTGACGAACCCCAACGGCTAGGCGTCGAGGTCGTCCGCCACTGCTCTGAGCACCTGCGCGATCTTCTTCGCGTGCGCCGCGTCAGGGTGCTTGCCCCGCTGGTAGGAGGTCGAGACGTCGTCGAGGAGCTTGATCAGGTCCTCCACGATGACGACGAGTTCGTCCGGCTTCTTACGCTTGGCCTTGGGCTTCACCTTGGCCAGCGTCGGCGGCTGCTCGAGGATCCGCACCGACAGGGCCTGCTGGCCGCGTCGTCCCTCGGCCACGCCGAACTCGACCTTCTGGCCGGGCTTGAGCGGGCCGGCACCTGTGGGTAGCGCGGAGGAATGCACGAAGACCTCACCACCGTCGTCGCGGGTGAGGAAGCCGAAACCCTTGTCGGCGTCGTACCACTTGACCTTGCCACTCGGCACAGGAGGAACCTCGTTCAAACAGTCGTAAAAGGCGAATGGATGTAGGTTATGCCCCGCGAGGCTCCGGGGCGACCAGGAAAATTCCCGGCATTTACCGGAGTTGCCCACTCGAACGCCATCCGGCGAACCAGTCGGCGAATTCCGTCAGGTCCCCAAGTGCCACATCGGCTCCGTGATCACGTAGTTCGCCCAGTGTGTACGGGCCGGTCGCGACCGTCACGCTGACGGCTCCCCCGGCCCGCGCGGCCTCGATGTCCGCCACATGGTCACCAACATAGGCGGCGGCACCGAAACGCGCGAGGGCCGTACCCTTGGCCGCTCCGAAGACCGACCCGACCACCTCGTCCACGGCGAGCCCGAGCGCCTTCACGGTGCTGGTCGCGTCGCGCGGGTTCTTGCCGGTCACGACGATGATCCTGCCCCCTTGCGCGCGTACGGCCTCGACGGCCTCCATCGCTCCGGCCATGGCCGTGTGCACGGGCACACCCAGCTCCGGATAGATCTCCCTGAACAGGATCACGGCTTCCGGGATCGCCTCCAGCGGCAGCCAGTTCGCCAACTCTTGTTCGAGTGGCGGGCCGAGCCTGGTGATGATCGCCTTGCTGTCGATGACCACACCGAGGCGCGCCGAAAGCTCGTCGTAGACGGCCGCGATCCCCGACCGTGTGTCCGCCAATGTCATGTCCAGGTCGAAACCCACCGATGTCCGCACAAGGTGAAGGATGCCAAACGCGTCCGCATTACGGGTAACGGCCCTTGTTGTGGGACCGTGGGAGTGGGAAGAAAGGAATTACTTATCGGGAGGAGTGGCCGTGACCGAGCCCCCCAAACCGCCGGAAGCGGGAGACCGGCTGGTCGCCGCCGCCAACCGGCCCAGCCCGCCCGAACAGCCCACCCGGAACGTCTCGCCCCGGCCGCACCGGCCCGCGCTGCCCCAGCCGGTGACCGGACCGGTCAGGGTGTGGCAAGGCGTGGTGGCGTTCGTGGCCGCCGCCGTCCGGCTGGCGTCCCGGCTGGCCGCGCTGATCCTGGTGCTGTACGCGATCTTCACGGTGTTCCGGGCCAACCCGGCCAACATTTGGTACCAGTTCGTCGAATCGCTCGCCTCCCCGCTGTCGGTGGGCCTGGCCAACCTGTTCCAGCTCGCCGACGTACGGTGGACGACGCTGGTCAACTACGGGCTCGCGGCGCTGGTGTGGCTGATCGTCGGCTCGGTCGTCGCGGGGTTGATCCGGCGCGCCGCGCCGTGACGGCTACGCTCCATCACGGAGGTATCAGGAAAGAATGACCAGATCGACGCGTGAGCGGATCATCGACGAGGCCCTGCGGCTCTTCGCGGAGCGGGGCTACTCCGCCACTTCGGTGGCCGAGATCGAGGCCGCCTCAGGGCTCTCCCCGGGCGCCGGAGGGCTCTACCGGCACTTCAAGTCGAAGTACGAGGTGCTCGCCGCGGCGATCAACGAGCATGCCGCCCGTACCCGTACGCAGGTGGCCGAGAGCCTGGCCCAGCTGGGCGACATGGAGACCTCGGCCGACCTGGAGATGCGGCTGTCGCACCTGTGCCGCGCCGGGCTGGCCAAGGTGCGGGAGGAGTCGGAGCTGACCCGGGTGTTCTTCCGGGACCTGAGCCAGTTCCCCGAGCTGGTGGCTGTGGTGCGCGAAGGGCTGCTGCAGCCCATGTTCGACGCCATCACGACCTGGTTCCGCGCGCAGCCCGAATACGAGGACGCCAAGGTCGACTGGAACGGCATCGCGGCGGTGCTCGGCGGCTCCGTGGTGCACTACCGCTTGTTCCAGGAGACGGTAGGCGAGTCGCCGGGACACGCGGAGAAGGACCAGTTCGTCACCGCCTGGGTACGCCTGGCCGTGGGCCTCCTGCCAAGCCCCGCCCCAGTCAGCTGACGTCCAGCCCTGCCTCAGTCAGTTGACCTCCACCAGCCGGTAACCCAGCCAGACCACGCCCAGAGCTGTGCCGATCATGAACATCACACCGCTGACGTCGAAGAACTGCACCACGAACGCCTGCACCCCCGGCTCCGCGCCCACCCGCAGACCACCGACGAGCGCGCCACCGAGCGTGTAGCCGGCCAGGGGCGCACCGATCCCGATCAGCCGGTCACGCAGCACCCAGCCCTCCGAGAACGCCACCAGCAGCGCCCCCAACGCCCACACCAGGACCGGCACCCGGAAGATCGCGACGGCCGGCAGGCCGACCGGGACCAGCAGCGCGGCCAGCACCAGGACCACCATCGCCGCCGTCTCGCGCGGGTATTCCCTGACGATGGTGCCGGCGTCCCGTCCACGGGTGGCCATCGGGTTCGCACTGGACATGGCCGCCTGCCGCAGCCGCGCGAACGGCAGCCCGCGCAGGTGCCGCGGGGCCAGATGGTCCTCCGCGAGGCGCCGGCCCAACTGAGCTCCCGCAGGGGGCGCCACGTCGTCGACGATCTTGGGGAAGAACGGCGTCGCCCCGCCCGCCCCCGCGACCCGTTCCGCCTTGGCCACGGCACCCGGCGTCACGGTTCCCCGTGCGGCCCCGGGTGCGGCCGTGGGCGCCGTTCCGGGCCGGGTTCCGGCCGGGACACCGGGCGCGCCGTCCGGCCCCGCCTCGGCCAGCCTGCGGGCCTCACGTTCGACCAGCGCCACCGGGTCGCCGAACCGGGCGAGCACCTTGACCACCTGGCGTGGGTTCTGGCTGCCCTGCCGTTCGACCTCGATCCTGGCCCGCAGCCGCTTGGCGAAGTCGAGCCGCTGGTCGGATCTGAGCACGCCATGAGCCGCGTCGGCGGCCGCGCTGACGTAGTTGAGTATGAGCTGGTCCGCTCGCTCAATCACGTGAGCCATGCTGCCCCAATCGGGGTGGACATACCATGGCAACGATGGAGTTCACGGAGTGGATCAGGGGGCGCACCGACGAACAGCTGCGGGCGCTCGTCTCGGCGCGCCCTGAGCTGATCACTCCGGTGCCCGCGCATCTGGAGGGCCTCGCCGTACGTGCGGGCAGCCCTTCGGCGATCGGCCGCGCGCTCGACCGGCTCGACCGCTTCACGCTCGCCGTCCTCGAAACGCTGGCCGTCCTCGAAACGCCGGCCGTCGTCGAGACGTCGACGGACCTCGAAACGCCGGCCGCCGTCGAACCGCGCGCCACCGCCAGAGCACAGGCAGACAAGCCGGACGTACGACCGAAGTCCGTCACGAAGGCGGCCCTGCGCGCGCTCGTCGGCGGGGCGCTGGCGGCGGGCAAGCCGGAGCCCGCGCTGTCGGCGGCGATCGACCACCTGCGCGACCTGGCCCTCGTCTACGGCCCCGACAGCGCCCTCGCCCTGGCCCCCGGTGTGCGGAAGGTGCTCGACGACCCGGCGGGGCTCGGTCCCCCGGCGGTGGAGGCGTTCCGGCACCACGCGCCCGAGCAGCTGGCCGAGATGGCCGACGACATCGCGCCGGGCACCACGGGCTCGGGCAAGGAACGCCTGGCCGCCGCCCTGGCCCGGCCCGGGAAGCTGATCGAGGAGGTCTCGCCCGAGGCCAGGGCGGCGCTCGACCAGCTCACCTGGGGGCCCGCGACGGGCCGGGTGCCCAACGCCAGGCGTGAGGTGCGGGTCGCCTCCGCCCGCTCGCCCATCGATCAGCTGCTCGCCCGTGGCCTGCTGGCGGCGACGGGTGAGGAGAGCGTGGCCCTGCCTCGGGAGGTGGGCCTCTATCTGCGTAACGGCCTCGTACACCGGGATCTGTACGCCGTACCCCCCGCTCTGGAGGGCGCCGCGCGGGACCAGAAGCTGGCCGACCGGACGGCGGCGGGGCAGGCGTTCACGTTCGTGCGGACGGTCGAGGAGCTGTGCGAGCGGTGGAGCGCCGAACCACCGGGCGTGCTGCGTACCGGCGGGCTGGGCGTACGGGATCTGAAGCGCACCGCGACCGAGCTGGACGTGCCCGAGTGGGCCGCCGCTCTGACCGTGGAGGTCGCGCACGCGGCCGGGCTGATCGCGGCGGGCGGCAACGTCGACGGCGAGTGGCTGCCCACCACCGGCTACGACCTGTGGCGGGTCCGGCCGACCGCCGACCGGTGGGCCGCGCTGGCGATCACCTGGCTGCACACCGACCGCGTCCCCGGCCTGGTCGGCGAGCGCGACGACCGGGACCGGCCGCTCAACGCGCTGCACACCGAGCTGCGTCGCTCGTCCGCGCCGGGTGTGCGGTCGGCGGCGCTGGGCGTGCTCGCGTCGGCGCCCGGCCTGGCGCCGACGCGCGAGTCCGTGTTCGACCGGCTGGCGTGGGAGCAGCCGCGCCGCCGTGGGCCGCTGCGGGAGCAGTTGACGGAGTTCGCGCTGCGAGAGGCCGAGCAGGTCGGCGTCACCGGGCTCGGCGTGCTGTCGGGGCACGGCCGGGCGCTGCTGTCCGGCGAGGACACCGCCTCGGTGCTGGCCCCGCTGCTGCCCGAGCCGGTCGATCATGTGCTGCTCCAGGCCGACCTGACCGCCGTCGCGCCAGGACCGCTCACCAGCGAGCTGAACCGCTGGATGACGCTGGCCGCAGACATCGAGTCCAAGGGGGGCGCGACCGTCTACCGGTTCGGTGAGGGCTCGGTCCGCCGCGCGCTCGACGCGGGCCAGGGGGCCGAGGAGCTCCTGGCCATGCTGGAGCGCCATTCGGCGACGCCGGTCCCGCAGGCGCTGTCCTACCTGATCGCCGACGTGGCCCGCCGGCACGGGCGCATCAGGGTCGGCACCGCCAGTGCCTACATCCGCTGCGACGACCCGGCCCTGCTCGACCAGATCACCGCCGATCGGCGCGCCGCCGCGCTGCGCCTGCGCCGGCTGGCTCCCACGGTCATCGCCTCCCGTTCCTCGCGGGCCGCGCTGGTCGACGCGCTGCGTGCGATGGGGTACGCCCCGGTGGCCGAGTCGCTCGACGGCGACGTGATCATCTCCGAGCTCGACAGGAGGCGCACCGAGGGCCTGCCGCCGGCCCGGTCCGTACCCTCGCCCAACGGCCTCGACGCCGAGGTCACGGCCGCCGCCGTACGCGCGCTGCGGGCGGGCGACGCGGCCCACCTGACGCGGCGCGAGCCCGCCGACGCCCCCAGCGGGCAGATCCCGCGCGGCCCGGCGACCGCCACGATCTCCGCGCTGCAGGAGGCCATCAGGCAGGGCGTACGCGTGTGGATCGGCTATCTCGACTCCCAGGGCAACGCCACCTCGCGCATCCTGGAGCCGGCGCGGATGGAGGGCGGTTACCTCACGGCGTACGACGAGACCAGGGCCGCCGTCCACCGCTTCGCGCTCCATCGCATCACCGGGGTCTCCGACCTGTCTTGACGCCCGGCGATGATCAGGCGAGGTTGGGACCGTGAGCGAGCTGACGTTGGGCCGGTTGGCCGAGGAGTCTTGGAGCAGGTTCGACGACTTCGACGCGGTCCACTACGAGGGGGTCTGGCACCGCGCCCACGCACTGGCCGAGCGGGCCCGCAAGGTCTGCGGCGGGCTGGTCGCGGCGGGGGTACGCCCCGGCGACCGGGTCGTGGTGATGATGGCGAACTCACCCGAGGTCGGCCTGATCTACGAGGCGATCTGGGCGGCCGGCGCGGTGGTGACGCCCGTGGTGTTCCTGGTGGGACCGGCGGAGTTGCGGCACATTCTGGACGACAGCGGCGCCACCGCCCTCATCACCTCGCCCGAGCTGGTGGAGGCGGTCCAGGCCGCCGAGCCCAGGATCCCGATATTTGTGGACACGGGGGAGCTGGAGCGGGCGGCCGAGCGGGGGCCCGTCGAGCGGGACGCCACCGATCTGGCGGCTCTCATGTACACCGGAGGCACGACCGGCATGGCCAAGGGCGTCATGCTGAGCCATCGCGGGCTCTGGCAGGTGGCCAAGGACGCCTACGAGATGTCCCACCAAGAGGGGAAAAATCGCGCAATAGTGCCGGTGCCCCTCTCCCACTCGTACGGGCTGATCATCACGGTCGCCGGGATGCACGCCACGGAGCCGCAGCAGGCGGTGCTGATGCGCTGGTTCGACCCGAAGGCCTTCCTTGAGCTGGCCGCCGCGCAGCGCGCCCAGTACGGAACGGTCGTGCCCGCCATGCTGCAGATGCTCCTGGCCGAGCCGCTGGAATCTCATCCCCTGCCCGACCTGGCCTTCCTCACCTGCGGTGCGGCGCCGCTCGGCCGGGAGACGCTGGAGGAGTTCGAGCGCCGGATGCCCGGTGTGCAGGTCCTCGAAGGCTACGGGATGACCGAGACCAGCGCCGTGACCACGTTCAACCCGCCGGGGCGGCGGCGGATCGGCAGCGTGGGCCTGCCGCTGGCCGGCTACACGATCACGATCCGCGACTCCTCCGGCGACCAGGCCGAGCCGGGGGACGTCGGGGAGATCTGCGTCAGCGGCGACTCGCTGATGCTCGGCTACTGGGGCGAGCACCCCGCGGACCCCACCGGCACCGCGCTGGTCGAAGGTGAGCTGCGTACCGGCGACATCGGCTGCGTGGACGACGACGGCTATCTGTACATCGTCGACCGGAAGAAGGACCTCATCATCCGCGGCGGGTTCAACGTCTTCCCGCGCGACGTCGAGGACGCGCTCAACGAGCACCCCGACGTGATGATGTCCGGCGTCGTGGGTCGCCCAGAGCCGCGCGTGGGCGAGGAGGTCGTGGCCTTCGTCCAGCTCAGGCCGGGCGGCACGGCCACCGCCGAGGAGCTGATGACCTGGGCTCGTGACCGGGTCGGCCGGGTGAAGTATCCCCGGGAAGTGCGGTTCGTCGACTCGATCCCGGTCACGAGCGTGCTCAAGCTCGACCGCAAGGCGCTGCGGTCGAGGCTCGGCTAGTCGTCCGCGTCTATGGCTCCCGTCGAACCCCACGCGATGCCCTTGACCTCGCCCAGCGCCCGCCCGCCTGAGCCATAGGCGGTCACCTTGCTCAGCACGGCCGGGCGGTAGGCACCCTTCTTGTCGGGGTACACCCGCGTCCGGCCGATGTAGAAGCCGTTCCGAACGTTGGCCGTCATCTTCCGCCCGTCCGCCCATTCGACCTCCACCCGGGTCGCCTGCGGAGCGACCCGACCGGCCACCACCAGGAAGTACGGGTCGCCGTCCCGGCCCGGGTTGATCTCCGACTGCATCTGGCCGTCGTAGGCGTCGATGCTGAGCGCCCCGCGCAGGGCCAGCTTGCCGGGCGGGTCCTCGCCCCAGTAGGAGAAGATCGGGTCCGTCGGATAGCTGACCAGCCGGACGCCCGGGGTGCACAGCACGAACCCCTTGCGGCTGCCGACCAGCCGCGTCACGCCCAGTTTGTCCTTGGCCTCCACGAGCCACCGGTAGTCCTTGACGGTCCCGTACTGGGGCAGCCGCCGCTCGCCGTCCATGCTGTGCACCGGGCTGCCCTTGGGCATGCAGTCCTCCACGGTCGCGAACTGCGCGATCGTGTTGCGCGGCAGGCCGGGGATGTCCCGGACGTACGCGGTGGCGGGCTGGTCCGTCGCGGACCTCGTCGCAGTGGGCACCATGCTCGCGGTGGGTTCCGTGCTCGCCGTCGGCGAGCTCACGGGGGACACCGCCAGCTGTTCGCGCGCCCGCAGTCCCACCACCCCGATGGCCACCACACAGGCCGCCGCCGCCAGGGCCAGCCCCCATCTCGGCCACTTCAGCCGTGCCCGCCTCCGTAGGGCACGCGACAGAAGCAGCTCGGGATCCACGGGCCGTGCCCGGTCGGCCAGCCTGCTCAGGGCCTCGGTGACCGCGCGTTCGTCGACTGTCATCTCAGGCCTCCAGACGAACTGTCTCGCCCACCAGTTCGCGCAGCCGCTTCACGGCCTGGTGGGTCTGGCTGCGTACGGTGCCGATCGAGCACCCCATGATCCTGGCGACGTCGGACTCCGGCAGATCCTCGAAGTAACGCAGGACCAGCACGGCCCGCTTCTTGGCGGGCAGCCGGCGCAGGGCCTGTTCGAGCGTGAGCCGGTCGTCGACCCGCGCGGTGCCGTCGCCCGCGATCCGCTCGGGCAGCGTCTCGACCACGCGCTCGCGCCCCCAGCGCGGGCTGCGCCATCGGCCGACCTGCTCGTGGTACATGACCCGGCGGACGTACGCCTCCGGATCGCCCCTGATGCTCCGCCATCGGTCCGCGGTTCTGGCCAGCGCGCTCTGGAGTAGATCCTCTGCGGCGTGCTGGTCGCCGGTGAGCACGTACGCCAGGCGCATGAGGCTGTCCGATCGCGTCGTGACGAACGACGTGAAGACTCGTAGGTCGTCCGGGTGCAACTCGCCTCCCTGCTCTGGGTCTCGATCACTAAAGACGTGTGAGAGGGTCCAGATCTATGGCGAGACAGCAGACCCGGCAGGGCGCGTGGCCATTCCGTGATAAATGTTGACCTGTCAGGAGGTGGCATGAGCCAAGAAGGCCCATCGGGCGAATATCCGTACCAGCCCTACGGCGCACCCTACGGCCAGCAGCCCCCGCCACAGTACGGTTATGGCTATCCCCCGCCCCCTCGGCCGTCCGAGGGGCCGAAGGCCACCGCCATCGTCGCGCTGGTGCTCAATCTGCTCTCGATCGTCGGTTGTTGCAACATCTTCGCGATCCCTGGCGCCATTCTCGCGGGCATGGCGCTCGGCCGGTCGAGCACGCAGCCCGCCAGTGCCAAGAGCCTGCTCATATGGTGCTGGACGCTGTTCGGGGTGGGCCTCGCGCTGAACCTCGGCATCTTCCTCTTCCTCGGCCTCAACGGCTACCTCGACGACTGATTACCTGTTCGGGGACTGTTCTTGCCGTCTGATGTGTTGGATAGGCGTCAACCGTAGAAGGGATGTCCGTGAACGACGGCCCGCTCATCGTCCAGTCGGACAAGACGCTGCTCCTCGAAGTCGACCATGAGAACGCCGGCGAGTGCCGCAAGGCCATCGCGCCGTTCGCCGAGCTCGAGCGCGCCCCCGAACACGTGCACACCTACCGCGTCACCCCGCTGGCGCTGTGGAACGCGCGCGCGGCCGGGCACGACGCCGAGCAGGTCATCGACGCGCTGATCAGTTTCAGCCGCTACCCGGTGCCCCACGCGCTGCTCGTGGACATCGCCGAGACCATGGCCAGATACGGCCGGCTCAAGCTGGAGAAGGACCCGACCAACGGGCTGATCCTGACCTCCACCGATCGGGCCGTGCTCGAAGAGGTGCTTCGGTCCAAGAAGATCCAGCCCATGCTGGGCGAACGGCTCAGCGGCGACTCCGTGGCCGTGCACCCGAGCGACCGCGGCAACGTCAAGCAGGCGCTGCTCAAGCTGGGCTGGCCCGCTGAAGACCTCGCGGGCTACGTCGACGGCGAGCACCACAAGATCGAGCTGCTGCAGGACGGCTGGAGCCTGCGGCCCTACCAGCAGGACGCGGCCGACGCCTTCTGGCACGGCGGCTCCGGCGTGGTCGTGCTGCCCTGTGGGGCCGGCAAGACCATCGTCGGCGCGGCCGCGATGGCGCACGCCCAGGCCACCACGCTGATCCTGGTCACCAACACGGTGAGCGCGCACCAGTGGAAGCAGGAGCTGCTCAAGCGCACCACGCTGACCGAGGACGAGATCGGCGAATACTCCGGCAGCAAGAAGGAGATCCGCCCGGTCACCATCGCCACCTACCAGGTGATGACCACCCGGCGGAAGGGCGTCTACAGCCACCTGGAGCTGTTCGACGCGCGCGACTGGGGCCTGGTCGTCTACGACGAGGTGCACCTGCTGCCCGCGCCGATCTTCCGGATGACCGCCGACCTGCAGGCCCGCAGGCGCGTCGGGCTGACCGCGACGCTGGTGCGCGAGGACGGCCGCGAGGGCGACGTGTTCTCGCTGATCGGCCCCAAGCGCTACGACGCGCCCTGGAAGGAGATGGAGAACCAGGGCTGGATCGCCCCCGCCGACTGCGTGGAGGTCCGGGTCACGCTGACGGACGAGGAGCGGCTGGCGTACGCGATGGCCGAGTCCGAGGAGCGCTACCGCTTCTGCGCCACCACGCCGTCCAAGACGCACGTGACCGAGGCGCTGGTCCGCCGGCACCTGGGCGAGCAGGTGCTGGTCATCGGCCAGTACATCGACCAGTTGGACGAGCTGGGCGAGCACCTGAACGCTCCGGTGATCAAGGGCGAGACCAGGGTCAAGGAGCGCGAGCGGCTCTACCAGGCCTTCCGCGACAAGGAGATCCAGGTCCTGGTCGTGTCCAAGGTGGCGAACTTCTCCATCGACCTGCCCGAGGCGGCCGTGGCCATTCAGGTGTCCGGCACGTTCGGGTCGCGCCAGGAGGAGGCGCAGCGGCTCGGCCGGGTGCTGCGGCCCAAGGCCGACGGCGGCGGCGCCCGCTTCTACACGGTGGTCAGCAGGGACACGGTCGACCAGGAGTTCGCGGCGCACCGCCAGCGGTTCCTGGCCGAGCAGGGTTACGCGTATCAGATCATCGACGCCGACGACGTGCACGGCGGGGTGTAGCACCAGGAGGCGAGGCCCGGCCGCTCACCCTCCGAGCGGCCAGGCATCGACGTCGTTACGTCCACGAGACTCCGCGGGCTGTCGACAATCGAACCACCCCCCTCACCAGCGTGCTACGCCGCTGCGCGCCTCAATCAGCCAGCGACATACCCCCATGATCCGGCAAATGCACCTGATATGCCCGAATTCTCGGTTATTGGCAGGTTGTCGTTATCTGGCGAGCAGGCCGCCCAGGAAGAGCACCCCTTCGGCGGCGATCCAGGCGGCCACACCCACGCCCATGAACCGGCTGAACACGCGTGGGTCGCTCCTTGCGGAAGGGACCAGCCAGGCACCGGCCGTGCAGCAGGCGGCGGCCACGGCGAACAACCCTGACAGCGTCGAGACCGAGCCGAGCCGCTGCGAGCAGCCCGCCGCGGACTCACCCCCCGCGCAGAACGCCTCCAGCCCCCACCCCGCGAACACCGACAACGCCCACAACGCCGCCAGCAGGAAACTCGCCACTGTCGGGATGATCGGGGAGAAAACAAACCGTACGCGGGCCACGGTCCCTCTCTACCCCGGCTAAATGCTTTGGAAGCCTGCCGGACACACCACTAAGCTGGTCGATTCGCTGCCTATACCACCTCCGTTACTTCGACCAGGGAGGCACTTTCGCATGCCCGCACACCAGCTGGCCCCCGACATACCCGCCGACGTACTCGCGGCCGAGCAGTCCCATTTGGCCGAGTCGAGAGCCGCGCTCCAGGCCATGCGGCTGCACGCCCAATCGCTGTCGGCCGACGCGGCCGGCGACTGGGTGTCCCAGCAGATCCTGCAGTCGCTGCTCGACAAGCGGGTGGCGGCCCTGGCCGACCACCCCGACACCCCGCTGTTCTTCGGCCGCCTCGACCGCTCGGCGGACGACGACCTGCCCCCCACGATCTACGTCGGCCGCCGTCACGTGCACGACGGCAGCAGTCGTCCGCTGGTGATCGACTGGCGCGCGCCGGTGTCCCGGGCGTTCTACCAGGCCAGTCCCGCCGATCCGATGAGCGTCGCGCGGCGGCGCCGGTTCGGCTATCACGGCGGCATGCTGACCGCGTTCGAGGACGAGCCGCTCGGCGAGGGCGGCGACATCGGGCCGTCGAAGATCCTTACCGAGGAGATCGAGCGGCCGCGCACCGGCCCGATGCGGGACATCGTCGCCACGATCCAGCCGGACCAGGACGAGATCGTCCGCGCCACGCTCACCCAGACCGTCTGCGTACAGGGTGCGCCGGGCACCGGGAAGACCGCCGTCGGCCTGCACCGGGCCGCGTACCTGCTGTTCACCCACCGCGAGCGGCTGGCCAGGTCGGGCGTCATGATCGTCGGCCCCAACCGCGCCTTTCTGTCCTACATCTCCTCCGTGCTCCCCGCGCTCGGCGAGGTCAAGGTCGACCAGACCACGGTGGCGGGCCTGCTCGGCGAGCACGCCGCGCCGGAGGATCCGATGGTGTCGGCGCTGAAGGGCGACGCCCGCATGGCCGCCGTGCTGGAGCGGGCGCTGTGGCTGCACATCGTGAAGCCGGAGGAGGGCGTCGTCTACAGCAAGGGCGCCTACCGCTTCCGGGTGGCCGACTACGAGGTACGCGAGATCGTCGCCTCGCTGCGCGGCACCACCCGCTACGGGCCCGGCCGCGCGGCACTGGCGCAGCGGCTCGCGCACATGGTGCTGGTACGCATGGAGCAGCGCGGGGAGTCGCCCGACGACCGGGTGCAGGACGCCGTGGCCAGGTCCAAGCCGGTCAAGCAGCTCGTCGACGCGGTCTGGCCCAAACTGGTGCCGCAGCAGGTCCTCTTCAAGCTCCTCTCGGACCCCGAATTCCTCGCAAAAGCCGCCAAAACCGATTTGTCGCCTGACGAGCAGCAAATGTTGCTGTGGCAGAAACCGTACCGAGGCTGGAAGTCCGCGAAGTGGTCGGCGGCCGACGCCGCGCTGCTCGACGAGCTCGGCGACCTGATCGAACGCACGCCCTCGCTCGGCCACCTGGTCGTCGACGAGGCGCAGGACCTGTCGGAGATGCAGCTGCGCGCGCTCGGCCGGCGCTGCCGCAACGGCTCGGCCACCGTACTCGGCGACCTCGCCCAGGGCACCACCCCGTGGTCCACCAGCTCGTGGGAGACCGTGCTCAAGCACCTGGGCCAGGACGAGGGTGAAGTCACCGAGCTGACGCTGGGCTTCCGCGTGCCGCGCGAGGTGCTCGACTACGCCGCCCGCCTGCTGCCGTCGATCGCCCCGGCGCTGGCCCCGCCGCGGTCGCTGCGTCCCGGCGTGGGCTCGCTGAGCGTACGCCCCGGCGGCGCGGTCGCCGACGCCGCGCGCGAGGCCATGGCCCGGGAGGGCTCGATCGGCGTGATCGTGCCCGACGCCCTGGTGGCGGAGGTGTCAGGGCAGCTCGACGGGCTGGCCCACGCCGTGCTCGACCCCGACACGACCGAAGAGCACCGGCTGCTGATCGTCCCGGCGACGCTGGCCAAGGGCCTGGAGTACGACCACGTGATCGTCGTCGAGCCGGCCGACATCGTGGCGGCCGAGCCCCGCGGCCTGGCCAGGCTGTACGTGGTGCTCACCCGTGCGGTCACCTCGCTCACCGTCCTGCACGGAAAGGCCCTGCCGGCCCAGCTGGCCGCTCAACCGGCCATGTGACCACCCAGGCGGGCCGTCAGCCGCCCAACCGGCCGTCTGACGCGCGAGCGGGCACGCCGCCTCCCGAGACCGACG
Source organism: Nonomuraea sp. NPDC052129 (assembly GCF_040680095.1). NCBI lineage: Bacteria > Bacillati > Actinomycetota > Actinomycetes > Streptosporangiales > Streptosporangiaceae > Nonomuraea > Nonomuraea sp. NPDC052129. Next base: position 111,006 of record NZ_JBFAVX010000041.1, read on the forward strand.
CACTCCTAGACGCACTCCTAGGATGGCTGGAGTAGTGGAGGATCTCTACCAAGGAGGACGCCGTGCCCGCACCGCTGCCACACGAACACCTGCCGTCGGTCCCCGCACTCACGGTCCAGAGCGACGACATCGCGGACGGGGAGAGGCTGGGGGACCTGCACGTCTTCAACGGCTGGGGCATGACCGGCCAGAACCTGTCACCCAACCTCCAGTGGTCCGGCGCCCCGGCCGAGACGCAGAGCTACGCCGTGACCTGCTACGACCCCGACGCGCCCACGGGCAGCGGGTTCTGGCACTGGGTGCTCTTCGACCTCCCGGCCTCCGTCTCCGAGTTGCCCACGGGCGCCGGCACCGCCCCCGAGTTCAAGGGCCTGCCCGCGGGGGCCACGCACGCGCGCAACGACTACAACAGCAAGGACTACGGCGGCGCCGCTCCCCCGCCCGGCGACCCGCACCGCTACGTCTTCACGGTGCACGCGCTGGGCGTGGCCGAGCTGGGCGTCGACAGTGACGCCAGCCCGGCGGTGGTCGGCTTCAACATCACCGCCAACACGCTCGCACGCGGCCACATCGTCGCCCACTTCGGCGTCTGATGGCGGCCGATTCAGGAGCCGTTTCGGGGGTGAAGATACGGCACGGCGGACTCGGCGACGTGCCCGCCGTGCTCGACTTCTGGCTCCTGGCCGCCGAGGGCACCGACCGGCGCGACTCGCCCGGCAAGGTGGTGGCGCTGATCGAGCGCGACCCGGAGGCCCTGCTCCTCGCCGAGCTCGACGGGGAGCTGGTGGGCACGCTCATCGCGGGCTGGGACGGCTGGCGCGCGCACCTCTATCGCCTCGCCGTCCACCCGTCCCACCGCCGTAAGGGCATCGCCACCACGCTCCTGGCCGCGGCCGAGTCCCGCTTCGCCGCCTTCGGCGCCTTCCGCGCCGACGCCATGGTGCTGGACGACAACGTCTCCGCCCATGGGGCGTGGTCCGCCGCCGGCTACTCGCCCCAGCCCACGTGGTCGCGCTGGGTCAAGCCCCTTAAATGATCATATGTACGGCTCTTCGCACAACAACAGACCGGCCCGGACAACGTGCGTCCGAGCCGGTCTGGTGAGAAGAGACCTGGAAGTCTCTGGTGAGGAGACCTAGAAGTCCATGTCTCCGCCGCCGGGCATGCCAGCGGGGGCGGCAGGGGTCTTCTCGGGCTTCTCGGCGATGACCGCCTCGGTGGTGAGGAAGAGCGCCGCGATGGAAGCGGCGTTCTGCAGCGCCGAGCGCGTCACCTTGGCCGGGTCGATGATGCCCGCCTCGAACATGTTGACGTACTCGCCCGTAGCGGCGTTGAGGCCCTCACCCGGGGTCAGGTTGCGGACCTTCTCCACCACGACGCCGCCCTCGAGGCCGGCGTTGACGGCGATCTGCTTCAGCGGCTCCTCGAGCGCCTTCTTGACGATCGCGGCACCGGTGGCCTCGTCGCCGGTGAGCTCGAGCTTGTCGAACGCCTTGGCGCCCGCCTGCAGCAGCGCCACGCCACCGCCGGGGACGATGCCCTCCTCGACGGCCGCCTTCGCGTTG
>NZ_JBFAVX010000042.1:0-111624 GCF_040680095.1 Nonomuraea sp. NPDC052129
TCGTCACCTCTAAAGCACACCGCGTGCCCCCTACCCGGGGCAGTGCCGTACGACCCGCAGCTTGAGGACCTTGGTCCCCTCGCGGCTTCCGACGGTGACGGCTGGTGTCCCTTGGGCGGAGTACCCCCTTCGGGGGAGTGGAACAAGACGGCCCGTCGTGGCAGAGGCCCCTAGGGAGGGCACCCTCTTCGGGGGAGCGGAAGAACGGATGCCGCGCTAGATGTCGGCCCTGATGGGGAGGCCCTGCCAGTCACTGGCGCTGGTCACCGCGGCGGCGCCCAGCAGCGTGCCGCGGTGCAGGCGCTCCGGCGGGGTCAGGCCGTCCAGAGCCGCGCTGATGTAGCCGGCCACGAAGGCGTCGCTCGCGCCCGCGGTGTCGACGATCGGCACCTGCAGGCCGGGCGCGTCGTAGCGCATGCGGTCCGCCCGTACGCTCGCGCCCTTCAGGCCGCGGTTCACCACGACCTCACGCTCCGGCGTGAGCGCGGGCTTGACCAGGTCGAGCTCGTCCTGGCCGAGGAAGAGCAGGTGGGAGGCGCAGGCCAGCTCGCCCAGCACCTCCTCGGCCTCGCGTACCGACGGCCAGAGCTCGGGTACGTAGTCGACGGCGAAGGAGATGGCCACCTCGGCGGTCTTGGCCGCGCTCACGGCCGTGCGGACCGCCTCCAGGGTGTCCCTGCCGAGCCCCGCCGTCAGGCCGGTGACGTGCAGCATTTTCGCGGAGCCGATCCGGTCGATGGGCACGTTGCCGGGCTTCAGGCTCGTACCGGCCGATCCGGTGCGGTAGTGCGTGAGGCGCTGCTCGCGGCCCACGCGCGCCTCCCTGAGCAGCAGCCCGGTGTGCGCGCCCTCGATGACCCTGACGTCCGCCGCGTCGACGCCCTCGCCCCTCAGCACGCTGAGGACCCTGGCCCCCAGCTCGTCGTTGCCGACTTTGCCCAGGTAGGCGGCCCTGTGTCCGAGCCGGGACAGGGCGATGGCGAGGTTGAACTCCGGGCCGGTGACGTCCAACCGGGCTTCGGTCTCATGACGTACCCGGCCGCTGGACACGACCCCCAGTGCCTCACCGAGCGTGTAGACGTCGGTCATGGCGCAGACTGTAGTCGGTCAGGGAATCACAAATCGGATTTTTGGGTAACGGTCCTGGTCAAGACCGTGATCAAAGATTTTCTGTAACTTTAGCGAACTTTTTCCCCATTTTGTGCCTCAAAGTAGTAGAGGAGGTTGGCTATCCCGAGCCGGCCTCAGCGAAACGGGGATACGAGAGGAATCAGCACCCTCATGAAGAACATCGCTGTAGGACTCGTCTCTGCCCTTGTGGGCGGGACACTTCTGATTTCGGGCGCCGGGGCCGCGTCGGCTACGACGAAGGCTCCGACCGTCGATATCAGGGACATTTCACCGAACCCGGTCGTGGTCAAGGCCGGTAGCGAGACGGAGGCCTTCTTCAAGGTCGACGCCAGCTCGGACGTCGAGAAGGTCCAGCTCAGTGTGGAGCCGGTCAACCCGCGCGCCCGCACCCTGAGGGCCAAGGACGTCAACAAGGTCGAGAGCTGGCGCTTCTCCGTCCCGTTCAACGAGAACGACCAGGACGGCAAGTGGAAGGCCGTCGCCCAGGCGTACGACAAGGACGGCAAGGTCGTCGACACCGACACCGCGTTCTTCGCCGTCGAGATCCAGCAGGGCAAGGCGCAGACGCGCATCTCGCGCTTCAGCGCCGACCCGTCGAAGGTCCGTAAGGGCAGGACCATCTGGTTCTCCGGTCGTCTCCAGGTCAACGACGACGACCGCTGGAAGGGCGTCCGCGGTGAGCGGGTCAGCATCTTCTACAAGGCCAACGGCTCCAGCGGCTGGAAGTGGGTCGCCTCCGACCGTACCGGCTGGAACGGCAAGATCGAGGCCAAGACGCGCGCCTACAAGAGCGGCGTGTTCAAGGCCGTGTACGCCGGCGACGACGAGCTCGAGGGCGCCACGAGCGGCACCGACTACGTGCGGGTCGTCCCGCGCTGGTTCCGCTGAACAAGCTGGCTCCGCTGAGCGGAAGCTCGGCTAGTCACATCTGAGCGGAAGCCCGGTCCCCGTGTGGGGGCCGGGCTTCCGTCTTGTCCGGAGCTTGACCGTTCTGCGCCGCGCCTTTCGTGAGAGACGACAGCCGACGGGTAGCTTCGAGGTATGGCTGATGATCTGTTGAAAGAGTTCGATCCGTTCGACATCTTCGACGCGGAGGCGGCCAGGCTCGACCGCTTCTTCGCCGGTCTCGACGACGCCGGATGGGCGCGGCCGTCGCGCTGCGAGGGATGGTCCGTCCGCGATGTCCTGGGTCATCTGGCAGGTGAGGAGCTGTACAACCACGCCTGCCTCGACGGCAACGTACAGGATCTGCTGGCCCGCCTCGCCAGGGAGGGCGTCAACGGCTTCCACGACTTCAACGAGTGGAGCGTACGACAGCGCCGGGACATGCCCGTCGAACAGGTGCTGGCCGAATGGCGGACCGAGAACGCCGACACCCGGCGCCGCATGCGCGACCTCGGCCGGGACGCCTCGCTCGACACGATGGCCGGCCCGTACCCGGTGGGGTTGCAGGCCTTCCACTACGACTCCGAGTACGCCACGCACGCCGACGACGTCGGCGCGCCGGTGACGGAGGAGGAGGCCGAGGGCCGGACGCGCTGGCGAGTGGCGGTCGGCCGGTTCGCCCTGTCGGAGCAGGAGGCGGAGGTTCAGGTGGAGCAGACGGCCGAAGAGCGGGTCGTGGTACGCACGGACGGGTTGAGCGCGGCTCTGTCGCCGCAGGAGTTCGTCGAGGCCACGGTGGGGCGCCTGCCGGTCGGCCACGATCTCGACCCGCGGATCGCCTCGGCCCTGAGGTGCCTGGCCTGAGCTACCGGGCTTTGAGGTGCATGGGCTCAGGTGCGTTTTGTGTGAAGGCTGCGTTTTGTTCGAAGGCTGCGTTTTGTGCGAAGGCTGCGTTTTGTGCGAAGGCGGAGGCGTTCGCTCAGGCGGTGATGACAGCTAGCACGAGCAAAAGTACGGCGATCACCCCGAGCAGCGCGATCAGCCAGATGTGCCCCCCGGCCCACGACTGCATGCGCTCGCGGTACGCCCCCGCGTCCGACCCTGTCTCAATCTTGTTGATTGCGGCTACCCGCCGCGCCATGTCGGGGTCTTCCAGCTCAAGTGCCTGCTCGATTTCCCCGAGGATGCGGCGTTCCCTTCCAGATAGGCTCATTCTGACCACCATCACTCCACGCCGGTGAAAGCCATGTACCCACTAGTAACCGGCACATGCGGGCTTCCACCGGCGGAAGTAGCGATCAGACCTTGCCGTAGCGCTGCTTGAAGCGCTCGACACGACCGGCGGTGTCGAGGACCCGTCCGCGCCCGGTGTAGAAGGGGTGACTCGCCGAGGAGACGTCGACGTCGACGACCGGGTAGGTGTGCCCGTCCTCCCACTCGACGGTCCTGTCACTCGTCAGGGTCGAGCGGGTGAGGAAGGCGAACCCGACGCTCGGGTCGCGGAAGACGACGGGCTGGTACGAGGGGTGCAGGTTCTTTCTCATGCCCCCTGCAACCAGACGACAATGGTTTTCATTCCCTTGATTCGGGATCGAGTCCGAGTGCCGCGCGGCCGCCGTCCACCGGGAGGGTCGTGCCCGTGACGAAGGCGGCGCCGTCCGAGAGGAGGTACGCCACCGCGTCGGCCACCTCGTCCGCTCCCGCGACCCTGCCGAGGGGGTGCAACCTGGCCATCTCCGCCTCGATTCCCGCCGCCACCTCGGGCGGCTGCGCGGCCAGGAACTCGGCGTACCTCTCCGTCGCCACCGAACCGGGCGCCACCGCGTTGACCCTGATGCCGCGCCTGCCGTACTCGACGGCTAACGCCCTGGTCAGGCCCTCGATGGCGGCTTTCGCGGTGGAATACGGCAGGCTGCCGGGCACCGCTCTGCGCGTCTGGTGGGAGGTGATGTTGACGATGGCGCCGCCCGTACCGGACCGGAGGAAGCGCCGCACGGCGGTGGCGCAGCCGACGACGGCGAGGTCCAGGTTGACGGCGATCAGGGCGCGGATCTCCGCGGTCGTGGCGGTGTGCACGGAGGCGTCCCTGAAGACGGCGGCGCCCGCCACCTGTGACGACATAGGTGCGATTCATGTCACAGTGTCCATAGCTTGATGAACGGGAACGAAACCATTCGTGATCGCCTCGTCTGCTCGCTTGGTCGGCGCGCTGGCGATCACCCAGACCGCCGGATACGGCATCCTTTACTACGCTTTCTCGGTCTTCATCACCCCGATGGCTCGCGATATGCACACGGGGGTCGCCGAACTCACCGGCGCGATAACGCTGGCCGTACTCGTGTCGGCGCTCGTGGCGCCGCCCATCGGCCGCTGGCTCGACCGGCACGGCGGGCGGGGCCTGATGACGGCGGGCTCGGCGCTCGGCGCGCTGGCCGTGCTCGCCTGGTCCCAGGTGCACACTCTGCCCCAGCTCTACCTGGTGTGCGTGGTGCTCGGCGTCGCCTCCGGAATGGTGCTGTACGAGGCCGCGTTCGCGGTGATCGTCGCCTGGTTCGACGCGGCGCGACGCTCGCGGGCCCTGCTCGCCGTGACCGTGGTGGCCGGCTTCGCCTCCAGCATCTTCCTGCCCTTGACCGGCTTTCTCGTCGATCGGTACGGCTGGCGACAAGCCCTGGTCATCCTGGCCATCGGATACGCCTTGACGGCCGTACCCCTGCACTTCCTGGCGGTACGGAGCCGTCCCTCTTCCAAGGTCGTGGACCGGGGCGTCGTCGGGGCGGCGCTGCGGGAGCGGCCGTTCTGGCTGCTGGCGGCGGCGTTCCTGACGCAGACGGGCGCCGTGTCGGTCATGGGCGTGCTGCTGGTGACGTACCTGATCGCGCTCGGCCACTCGCCCCTCTTCGCGGCGACCGTGGCGGGCCTGCTCGGCGTGCTGTCGGTGACCGGACGGCTGGTGACCACGGGCCTGCAGGGGCGGTGGCCGGTCGCGCTGATCACCGCGACCGTGTTCGGGTTGCAGGGCGCCGCCGCGCTGCTGCTGCCGGTCGCCGGGCGGAGCGTGGCGGGCGCGGTCTGCGGGGTGGTCCTGTTCGGGCTGGGGTTCGGGGTGGCGACGATCGCCCGTCCCGCGCTGCTCACCGAGCGGTACGGCACCAGCGCGTACGCGACGCTGAGCGGGGCCCTGGCCCTGCCGATCACCGTGGCCAAGGCCGTCACCCCGCTGCTCGCGGCGGGCGTCGCGCAGCTGGCCGGGTACCCTGCGGTGATGGTGGCGCTGGCGGCGGCCTGCGGGCTCGGCGCTGTTTCCCTGGTGGCCTACGATCGCCGTGGGCGAACAGAGCGAACGGCCTCCGGCGAACACGTAAGGTAGCCGCATGGATACCCCCACCGAGGCTCTCCACCGCGTGTTCGGCTACGACACCTTCCGGGCCGGACAGCAGGAGATCATCGATCACGTCGTCGACGGCGGCGACGCGCTGGTGCTCATGCCGACCGGCGGCGGCAAGTCGCTGTGCTATCAGATCCCCGCGCTGGTCCGCGCCGGGGTCGGGGTGGTCATCTCACCGCTGATCGCGCTGATGCAGGACCAGGTCGACGCGCTGACGGCGCTCGGCGTGCGCGCGGGGTTCCTCAACTCCACCCAGGACTTCGACGAGCGACAACGGGTCGAGGCGGCCTTCCTCGCCGGCGAGCTCGACCTGCTCTACCTGGCGCCGGAGCGGCTGCGGGTCGAGACGACGCTGCGGCTGCTGGCCAAGGGCGAGATCTCGCTGTTCGCCATCGACGAGGCGCACTGCGTGTCGCAGTGGGGACACGACTTCCGCCCCGACTACCTGGCGCTGTCGGAGCTGCACGAGCGCTGGCCGGAGGTGCCCCGCATCGCGCTGACCGCGACCGCCACCCCGGCCACCCACGCCGAGATCGCCTCGCGGCTCCGGCTGGAGCAGGCCCGGCATTTCGTGGCCAGCTTCGACCGGCCCAACATCCACTACCGCATCGCCACCAAGAGCGAGCCGAAGCGCCAACTCCTCGACTTCCTGCGCACCGAGCACGAGGGCGACGCGGGCATCGTCTACTGCCTGTCGCGCTCCTCGGTCGAGAAGATCGCGGCCTTCCTGGTCGACAACGGCATCGCCGCCGTGCCCTACCACGCGGGCCTCGACAACCGCACCCGCGCCGCGCACCAGGCGCGCTTCCTGCGTGAGGACGGGCTGGTCGTGGTGGCCACGATCGCGTTCGGCATGGGCATCGACAAGCCCGACGTACGCTTCGTCGCCCATCTCGACCTGCCCAAGTCCGTCGAGGGCTACTACCAGGAGACCGGCCGGGCCGGGCGCGACGGGCTGCCCGCGTCCGCCTGGATGGCCTACGGGCTACAGGACGTGGTCCAGCACCGGCGGCTGGCCATGGAGGGCGACGAGGCCCACCGCCGCCGCCAGGTGCTCCACCTCGACGCGATGCTGGCCCTGTGCGAGACGGTCGAGTGTCGCCGGGTGATGCTGCTCGACTACTTCGGGCAGAAGGACTCCAAGCCGTGCGGCAACTGCGACACCTGCCAGGCGCCGCCCGAGTCGTGGGACGGCACCGTCCCCGCCCAGAAGGTGCTCTCCACGGTGCTGCGGCTGCGCCGCGAGCGGGGGCAGAAGTTCGGCGTCGGGCAGATCGCCGACATCCTGCTCGGCAAGAAGACGGCCAAGGTGCTGCAGCACGGCCACGACTCGCTGAGCGTGTTCGGGGTGGGCGCCGATCTGGGCAACACCGAGTGGCACGGGGTGGTGCGCCAGTTGCTGGCGCAGGGGCTGCTGGCCGTCGAGTCCGACTATGGTGCGCTGGTGCTCACCGACGCGAGCGCCGACGTGCTGCGCGGGCAGCGCGAGGTGCGGCTGCGCCGCGACCCCGAGCGGGTAGCGCGGGCGAAGACCGCCAAGACCTCCGGCAAGGACCGCCCTGTGGTGGAACTGCCCGCCGACGCCGCGCCGATCTTCGAACGGCTGCGCGCATGGCGGGCGGCGACGGCCAAGGAGCAGGGGGTGCCGGCTTACGTGATCTTCCATGACGCGACACTGCGGGAGATCGCGACACTGTCGCCGTCGACGCTGGCGGAGCTGGGGACGGTCAACGGGGTGGGCGAGAACAAACTGGCCAAGTATGGCGAACAGGTTTTGGAGACGCTCGCGTCGTGACAGGGTTTCGCTCGTGACGGGGTTCGCTCGTGCCGGGTGACGGCTTGTTACGGACGGCTTGTTACGGGCGGCTTGTGGCGGGGTGGCGGTCTGCTGGTGGGCGGCCGTTAGTGGGGGCGACGGCCGCACGAAGATCGGCCGTCGCCCCCACGCTGCTCGCCCTGGTCTCGACGCTGGGCTTCACCGCCGCGTCGACAGGGCCGCACATGCACTCATCGGTCTGGTACGGCCTGGGGTAAAGGGCCGCCCTCGCACTCATGCGCCGCTATCCGTACCCGCATCTCGGCCGGATCACCCGTCGGTGAACCCCCTGATTGACTGACAGATCACCCATCAGTGCTCTGTTTCCCAACAGATGGGTGGATAGCGATGACCAGACGGTGGGGCCGACCGTCCTCGGCCTGTTCGTCGTGATACTTGCTGACCAGCGCAGTCACCACTCCGGACAGCTCCTCGGCGAAGGCGGCACGGTCGGCGGCCGAGGCGAAGCGGACCTCGCCGTCGATGCCGAACGTCGCCACCCGCCTCTTGGCCTTCGTGGCCCCGGTGATGAGGGCGCCCACGTCGCGTACCAGGCGAGCGGCCAGGGCGAGCAGCCAGCGGGCCGAGAGCTGGTCGGGGAAACGGGACGGGTCGGGCTGGACCGCCGACAGGGCCGTCGGCGAGATGACGTAGGAGGCGGCCGATGCTTGCATGACGCGTTCGGTGCAGTTGCCCTTGCGCCGCTCTTCGACGAGTTCGACCAGACCGTGGCTTTCCAGGGCTCGGAGGTGGTAATTCACCTTCTGCCTGGCCAGACCGACCTTGGCAGCCAGCATCGTGGCCGAGCCCGGCTCGGCGAGTGCGGCCAGCAGCCGGGCGCGTACCGGATCCAGCGACGCCTCGGCGGCGGCCGGATCCTCGATCACCGCGACTTCGTACATGGCTCCACGCTGACACCGACAATTAATGCTGTCAAGCTACTTCCTGTTGTCAGCCCAGTGAGGGTCGCGGCCCAGGTAAGCGAGCAGACGGTCCTGAGCTGTGGCCCGGGGGGCGGCGTTCAGGGGTACGGCGAATCGGGCCGGCCGGTCGGCGTCCGTGACGAAGAGCCGGGCCAGCGGGAGGAGCTCGGCCGCCACGTCCTCCGGGATGGGACGGCGGTGGCCGCATGTTCGGGCCACGTCCCAGGCGTGCACGGCCACCTCGACGGCGCCGACGGCGGACACCATCGCGGCCGTCAACGGGCAACCGCCGACGGTGACCATCACGTCCGTGGACCGCGCCCAGGCGCGAAGGAGGCTGGTGGCGCGGTTTCGCAAGCCGCCATCGTCATCACCGCCACCGCCGCCACCGCCGTGACCGCCGTGACCGCCGTCGCCGCCATCGTGTCCGTCGCAGCAGTCGTGGCCGTGGCCGTCGTTGTTCAGCGGGGGGACGAGGGCGACGTGTCCAAACGCTGCGGCTTCCGTCAGTGCCGCGAACGAGTCGTTCGCGTGCGCCAGCAACGCCTGCAGATCCCAGCCCTCACACGGAGTGGGACGGTCCAGGTCGCCGGGCGTGACCAGGCTCAGGCAGCCCAGCGCGTAGTGGATGGCCCGCCCCAGCAGGGCGACCCCGCCAACCCGGGCATCGACGTCAGCGCGAGTGGTGGGCCGGGAATTTCGCATCTTTGCCTCCCTCTCGCCCGTTCAGACAACGCGGCGGGCAGAAAGTCACCGGTCAGGCACCGTCAAGATCGCCTAGGCAGGACCGCCCGCTCAACCCGCCGGCTCCCCGCGCTGGATCGCCCCGCGTCTTCGACAACCACACAGGTCGCCACCGGCAGCACGCTGGCCGCCCGCAGAGCCAGGCGGCACGTGCCGCGCCTGTTTGGCAGACTTGACCCCGTGCAACAGCGGCTGTCGAACGCCTTCGGCGAGCACCTCGTGACGACCCCTGCCGAGACAAGGAGCGGGACACCCAGCGCGCGCCGGCCGTAGACGCCGCATCTGAAGTCCCCCGCCACGCTGAGGTCGAGGCTGACCACCCCGTGCGGAATCGCGGATGCCGGATCGTTCCCGGCGAAGGTGCGAAGTCTGCCCGATGACCTGGGCGGACCCCAGTAACAACCATAAGGACAATGTGCTCGAGAACGGTTTCCGGATCGATGACATCCCCACGAAAGAACGCTTCGACCGCTGGCGCGAGCGCGTCTGCGACGGGTCGGACTTCGAGATGACCAGCGATCACGCACAGGATTTCTACGCCGACGACCACGAGACGGAACTCGGCCCCCTGCGCGTGGCCAAGAAGACCTTCGCGCCCATGCACATGTGGCGCAACCCGACCCCGACCCGTGACTTCGCGCACGACGAGGCGTACCAGCTCCAGATCCCCTTATGGGGCACCCTGCACGCCACCTGGAACGACAGGCAGGTCGCCTCCGGGAGGGGGGACCTGTTCGTCCACGACATCTCGCGCCTGCAACAGTGCGACTTCCTAACGGCCGACGGCAGGACCCCGTTCCAACACGCCACCATTGTCATTCCCAAGACGCTCCTGTCACTGCCGACCAGCCAGACAGACCGGATTCTCGGCAGCAGGATCCCCGGCGACGACGGGGTCGGCGCCCTACTTGCCGGTTTCGTCACCACCTTGGCCAACAACGGCGCGAGCTCCTACCGCCCCGCCGACGGCCCGCGCGTGGGCATGGTGCTTCTCGGCCTGGTCGACGCCGTGTTCGCGCACGCCCTCGAAACCGACCCCGCTTTTCCCGCCACCGGGGCACACCGGCACACCCTCGCCTTGCGCATTCAGGCCTTCATCCAACAGCACCTGCGCGAGCCCGGCCTCACCCCTGGCGCGCTCGCCGCCGCGCACCACATCTCCCCCAGCTACCTGCACCGGCTCTTCCAGGAGCAGGGCACGACGGTCTCGACCTGGATCAGGGCCCAGCGCCTCCAACGCGCCCGCCGCGACCTGGCCGATCCCGTCATGCGCGACATCCCCATCCACAGCATCGCCGCCGGCTGGGGCTTCTCCCACCCTGCGGACTTCAGCCGCGCCTTCCGCAAGGCATTCGGCACCTCACCCAAGGACTTCAGGCACGACACGCTCCGCTCCGGACCTCACTGAGGGCGCCGTGGACGTGGTGTTAAGAGGTTGTGGACTCCCTGCCATCGACTTCCTTCCCTACGATGCTCAAAGATCCTTTGTCATGCCCTTGAGACGTGCACTCCTTGGAGTTCTTGGAGCGGTCGCCGTCGCGGTATCCGCGTGCGGCAACATCGGACCCACCGAGAACGTGGCCCGCCAGGCTCCCAGCCAGTCAGAAGTGCCATCCGTCGAGACCTCAGAACCAGCCGAGACCTCAGAACCGGCCACGACCGCGAGCAAGGAGACCACCGCGACCGGGACCAAACTCAAGATCGGCCACAGGGCGGTCCTGCCGCATCGGAAGGGCTCGATCGGCATCACCGTCACCGCCGTGGTGAAGGGTGACCAGGGCGAGTTCGAGCGGCAGTTCGGGCAGCGGGTGCAGGGAATCCAGCCTTACTACATCCGCTACACCGTCGAGAACGTGGACGGCAGTGACATGTCGTTCATGTCCGCCCCCTTCCTGCAGCCAGTGACCGCGGACGGCGGGGGCACAGGCGCCGTGGTGACGGGCAACATGCCCGGCTGCAAGCGGCAGTCCGCGCCCAAGGACTTCGCCAGGGCCGGCGCGAGCTTCGAGACCTGCCGGCTCGCGGCCGCCCGTTCCGGCATCGACATCGTCGGCGCGAAGTTCGACCAGGACAACTACCGCGAGGACCCCGTGGAGTGGCGCCGTTGACACCCACACCTGACGAACGGCCAGAAGTCGGCGGCCACACGGGCTTTCAAGGGGTTCGGCGCCGAGATGGTGGCGGCACGCACATCGTCGCGCGTGACTCGGTCAGTCAGATCGGCTCTGTCGGCGATCCGATCGCGCGCGTGCGTGGTGGACTCATCCGCAGCTGGTCTGGGCCGCCTCGGCTTCGACCCGCTTCTCGCCCGGTGCGGTCGCCTTCAGCCTGGCGGCCAGTGCTGCCGCGTTGTCACCCGCCATCTCCTCTTCGACTCCGGTGTTAGGCCCGGCCTGAGCGGCCAGCGTGCGGGCGTCGGCGACTGTCTGTACCTGGCCCTCCTGCTCGCCCTGCCCGATGACGCTGCCGTCATAAGGGACCTCGGAGCCCTCGCCCAGCCCCCACCATTTGCCAGGTTCCGGCTCGTCACCATCCGAGCAACGGGCCTCCTCCCACACGATGGCCATGATGTAGTCGTGGCCTGCCTCGATGCGCGGGCGATCGTGCACTGCCATCGGTACGGCTTCGGTCACGTTGCCGTCGTTGAAGGCGAAACCCGCGGCGTTGTAGGTCCAGCCGTCCGGCGCGGGCTTGGGCGCGCCCTCGCGCGACCACACGACCTCCTTGACCCGCAGGTCGACCGCGCGGCCGATGAGACCTTCGCCGCGTTCGAGCTCGGTCTGGGTGGGCTGGAGCCGCTGTTCGGAGGCGGCGCTGACGACGACCACGTGGTCGGCGTACGTCACCCAGTCGGTGGCGGTGACGCTGGGCAGACGGTCGTCGGCCTCGGCCATGACCATCTTGTACGGTTGCGCGGCTGAGCCGCCGGCGGCGGCGCCCATCGAGCCGCTCATGGCGGCCGTGGCCGTGACGAGCACGGCGGCGATCCCCGCGCCGGCGATGGCGAAACGACGTCTCACGGTTCCCCCTAGTAAGTGGCGTTGATGTTCTCGACGTTGTTGGCGCCGAGGTCGTTGTGACCGGTCGACGGCGTCACCAGGCAGCCCAGCCGACCGTCCGTCTTGGACAGCTCGGGGCTGGAGTTGTCGCCGTGCTGAAGACCGACGGCATGCCCGGTCTCGTGGCACACCCGCGCGTAGGTGTAGCGGCCGTTGCCCCGGATGCGGACGACCTGCTGATCGCAGTCCAGGAGGTCGTTGCCTGTCGCGTCGCACCACGTCATTCCGGCGGCGGTGTCGTTCAGGCCGCTGGAGCCCTCCTGGTACACGATGTCGGTCTCACCGCTTCCTGTGAAAACCGGCGTCGAGTCGTAGTGAATGGCCAGGCGGGTGGGCGAGTATTCGCCGCTCAGAGCGTTTCTCACCATGTTCTTGTCGACGGACTCCAGCTTAAAGTCACCGCTGCTGTCCATGTAGTAGTAGACGGCGGAATTATCGGTCTGGCAGGGAAACCCCCTGTGCATGCCTTTCACGCATAGGCCGCCGGTGACCGGGGTGGGGAACATGTTGTCGGTGGCGGCGGCCCAGGCCACCCCCACTGCGACCATCAGGGGGACGAGGGCCATGGCGATGACGCCGACGACCCGCCGGCGGACCGGCTTGCCGTGGAATGCTGACATTGTTTTCCTTTACGGGTTTGTCGAAGATGTGCGCGCGGGGGTGGCTGTTATGGACGACTAAGAATGTCGAAAGTTACCGCGCCGACGACGATGCCGCCTTTTCCTTATCATTCATGATTTACCCGCCGGCCTGGTCATTGTTGCCAGATCAACAGAATGGTCGAAGAACGTGCGCGCGTCGTTAGCACACAGTGCACAGTTTCTTGACGATCGGTACACGGCATGGGCTCCCCGGCAAGGCACCTCCCGTGTACGGTCGGTCAGCGCCATCACTTCTTGCCGAGTGCTCGGGCCCGCAAGACTGCGGTCACGAGGCCTCGGAGCTCTACTCTGGGGATCGAGCGGGAGGACATCTCATGAGCGTGCTCGGCAGGCTGTTCGACAGGTTCCTCGGGCTGCCGGAGGCGGTGGTCGATGATGTGGCGGTCACTCGTGATCTGCGGGTCTCGATGCCCGACGGCGTGGCGCTGCTCGCCGATCGCTACCGGCCGCGCGGTGCCGGGCCGCTGCCCGTGGTGTTGATGCGCACGCCGTACGGAAAGCACCGGATCGACGCGAAGGCGTTCGCGAGCGTGCTGGTCAGGCGCGGGATGCAGGTCGTCGTCCAGAACACCCGGGGCGTCTTCGGATCCGGTGGCCGCTTCCACGCCTTTCACCAGGAGAAGGACGACGGCCTTGCCACGGCGGCCTGGTTACGCGCGCAGCCGTGGTGTGACGGGCGGCTGGCCATGGCGGGGGCCAGTTATCTCGGGTACACGCAGTGGGCGGTCGGGCCCTACCTGGATCCGCCGCTGGAGGCGATGGGGCTCGGGATCACGACCAGCGAGTTCGTCAGCACGTTCTATCCGGGCGGCGTGATGGGCCTGCACAACACGCTGGCCTGGTCGGCGCTGATCGGCACCCAGGAGGAGGCGCCCCTCGTCGGGCTGCTGCCCGACCCCCGCAAGGAGCGGCGCGTACGGCGGGCCATGGCGCACGTCCCCATCAGCACCTCCGACCTGGCAGCGATCGGCAAGCCGGTGCCGTTCCTGCGCGAGGTGGCCGCGCACGCGGAGCCGGGCGACGACTTCTGGGCGGCCACCGACCACCGCGCGGCGGCGGCCGAGATGACCACGCCGACGAGCATGGTGACCGGCTGGTGGGACCTGTTCCTGCCCGCGCAGCTGCGTGACTTCACCGCGCTGCGGGAGGCGGGGCGGCGCAGCCGGATCACGATCGGTCCATGGGGCCATGATCCGGGCGCGCTGCGCGCCGTGCTGATCGACCAGGTGTCGTGGCTGTCGGCGTACCTGCTCGGCGACACCGCCCAACTGCACCAGGCACCGGTACGCCTCTACCTGCAGAAGGCCAACCGCTGGCTGGACTTCGACCAGTGGCCGCCTCCGGAGTCCACGCCCACTCCGCTCTATCTGGGCCACGGCCGGGGGCTCGGCTGGGAGGTGCCGGACAAGAGCTCGTCGGACACGTTCGTCTATGACCCGGCGCACCCCACGCGGTCACCAGGCGGTCCGATGCTCTCCGCTCAAGAGACCGGCCAGCGCGACAACCGGGAGGTGGAGCGCCGGTCCGACGTGCTCGTCCACACCACCGCACCGCTCCCCCGCGATCTCGACCTGGTCGGTCCGGTCTCGGCGGTCGTGCACGTACGCACCGACACGGGGCATGCCGACCTGTTCGTACGGCTCTGCGACGTCGATCCCGCGGGCGTCTCCCGGAACGTCACGGACGGCATCGTGCGCCTGCCCCAGGACTCGCAGAGTGTGACCCGGGCGGAGGTCGAACTCCATCCGACCGGCTACCGCTTCCGCAAGGGCCACCGCCTGCGGGTGCAGGTGGCGGGGGGCGCGTTTCCGAGGTTCGCGCGCAACCATGGGACCGGGGAGCCGGCGGCGGTGGCCGTGCGGACCCGGCGTACCCGGTTCGAGATCTTTCATGGTCAGGAATATCCCTCCGCATTGATCCTTCCCATCCTCGGAAATACATAAAAGCCACAAATGCCCCTACAGCTCGGCTATGGTCAATTAGCCGGGGCGGGAAAGAAGTAGCCTCTTAGCATGGATCCAGATCGTGGTCGTCACGAATGGGGCGATCGAGGCAGAAAACGAACAGTCATCACAGGCTGCCTGGTGGTCTGCGGCATCGGCGCCATTATCTGGCTCATTGCCCTGGGCATGATCTGGTATTTCTTTTTACGATCATAAAGCTCTCCCAGGGCCTTGGGGCGGATTGGGTGGAGAGATCTTCATGCTTGCGGTGGGGCAGATGTCCCGCGGCGGACGTCACTGCCCGTTACGCTCACGGCATAGGGTGACGACTGCGGGCAGTCGCACGGTCAGTACGGCGGCGCGGCGGACAAGGCGCTGGGGATGCCTCAACGATGGTGACGCGAGCGCCTCACATCTCATGCATGCGGCGTTCGTGCCGGAAAAGCACTGGTCCGGGGAGCGGCCTTGAAGCCGAAAACCTATGTCGCCGCTGGTTCAGCAGTGCTGTTCACTGCCTCATTAGGCCTGCTCTATCCGGCGATCGGCGAATTCACTGGCCTCTACTGCGTTCCCCGCAAGCTTCACGACATCCGGCCGCCGGCGGATAGCGCCTCTCCCGAAGACACGGTGAGGGCCTACCTGCAGGCGGTCGTGGCGAGGGACATCGACGTCGCCCGCCGCTTGTCCACCCCAGAATTCGCCGATCGCGAGGAGTCCTTCGCCGACAGTTCTTTCTGCGACTGGACCGATATCACGGCCATGACGATCTGGCCGGGGCATCCGGATTCGGATGGCGCAGGCAGGTACACCACGGTTATACAGGTGTCCGTGAAACTCGAGCTACAAAAGCGCGGTCGAGAAGCGCCTGATGATTTCAGCTGGGGTTACTGGCTCGAAAGAGAGTCGCCCACGGAGAGATGGCGCATTTTTGAATCGGGAGAGGAATAGGACCTTGACCGCTTCCGCGAGACGGGGCGCCGCCGGCTCCGGCCACTGATCGCGAAGGCATCCGGTGGAACGGGATGGAACGCCTCTCAGACGTAAGCCCCAACGATCGAAGCTCGGGGAGATCCTATGAAGTACCTGACCAAAAAGCTGCTGGTCGCGCTGGCTGCGACGACGCTGGCCGGTTCCGGCATCGTCGCGGGTGCCCTCGTCGCCGCTCTGCCCGCCTCCGCCGACACCTCCACCACCATCAACGCCGGGATCGGCGCGCTGTTCGACGGGTTCGGCAAGGGCATCGAGGAGGACACCGCGCTCGCCAGCGCCGAGGCCGCTGCCAGGCAGAACGCGTTGAACCACGGGTTCACGTCGTGCGAGGTGTTCGAGTCGGTGACGTCCCAGGACGCGCGTTCGCATGTGTGGTTCGCGATCGTCACGGTCCGCTGCGAGGACGCCTCGTTGGGCGCTAGCTGAGTACGGGTGCCGGCTGAGTACGGGCCTCTCGCTCCACGGGCGGGAGGCCCGTAGGCCGTTCCAGATCAGCGCCGGCCCCTGAACCAGGAACCTCTGGCCGCTCCCCGGAGTACGTGTCGTGAGAGCGAAGGAGGTTCGATGAGGCGGATGACAATCGGAGCGGTGCTCATAGTGGTCGCGGGGTGCGCCGCAGGCGGGACCGGGTCGCCGAGACCGACTGAGGCCGGGACGCCAACCAGGGCGGAGACACCGGCCGTGTCACAGAAGCCGACGCCCGCCGCCACCAGGGAGGCGTGCCATGGGACGCCGCTGCTCACCTATCAGGACGGGTTTCCCGAGGTACAAGGCACCTCGCGGGACGCTGAGGTGTGGGGGCTGCTGTTCGCTCCGGTTCCGTTCAAGCAGCGCAAGGAGGTCAAGATCGTGTGGCGGATGACCGGTGAAGGGCCGCTGAAGGTCACGGCCGCGCTGCCCGACGGCACCCCCGCGAAGCCCACGTTCGGTCCCGAGCAGCACGGGGGCTCGTCCTGGCGGCGGCCGGGTGAGGAGTGGGGCACGGGCTTCGTCTTTCCCAAGGCCGGCTGCTATCGCGTGGATCTGACGCGGACTCGCGGATCCGGACACCTGTGGCTGCCGGTGCGGTGAAACGACCCCACCGCGACGGACGCCGTCAGTGGCCGAGGACGCGGTCGATGAAGGTCGTGACGTCCGTCAGAACCTCGTCCCGGTTCGTCTCGTTGAACACCTCGTGCCGGGCATCGGGATAGATCCGCTCCGTCAGGTCGTCGCCGCGGATCGTCTCGATGCCGGTACGGCTGGAGGTCAGCGGCACGAGCTGGTCGTCGGCGCCGTGGATCCAGAGCGTCGGCAGGCTGCCGAGCGAGCCGCCCTTGGCGATCGTGGCGATCGTCGTCGCGAACGCCTCCAGCGTGGGCCGCTTGAACGGTCCGTGCCACACCAGCGGATCCTCGGCGTAGGCGACGCCCACAGCGGGGTCGCGGGAGAGCGTGGCCGGGTCGATGGGGATGTCGGGCAGTTCGTCGAGGGCGAGCAGGACGGGGATCACCTCCCATTCGCCGATCACCGGGCCCGACAGCACGAGCGCGACCAGCCCGTCGCCGTAGCGCTGGGCGTAGCGGGCGGCGATCATGCCGCCCATCGAGTGGCCGATCAGCACGACCGGTACGCGCGGATGGTCGGCGCGGGCCTGTTCCTCCACAGCGTGTACGTCGGTCACCACGTCCTCGAAGTCCACGACGAGCACCCGGTCGCCTTCCGACTTGCCGTGGCCGACGTGGTCGAGCCCGTACACCGCGGCGCCGTGCCGGACCAGGGTGTCGGCCACGTACTCGTAGCGGCCGATGTGCTCGCCGTACCCGTGGACCAGGACGGCGACATAGCGCGGCTGCTCGTGGGGCCACTCGCGCACCACGTTCGCGGCGCGGGTGCCGGTGAAGGTGCGTTCCCTCGACGTGGCCATGTCACTCCCTGTGCCCGAATTGCGGCGAGCGTACGCCCGATCCGGCTGATCGGTCCAGGAAGTCTGCGCCGAACCATGAAAACTTGTGCCATGCGTGACAAGCGTGGCGAAAACTGTTTTAATCCCACGCTAGGTGCCACCGGGGCGGCACAGGCCCCGAGTGACCGTTTTTCCTCGAAATCACGGCTTCGTGGGAAAGGCAGGCCCGTGGGAGCTCCAAGTGGCGAAGTCATCGTCACGGGCGGTCTCGGTTTTATCGGCTCACATCTGGTGGACGCGTATCTCGCCGCGGGCCACCGAGTAACGATCATCGACTCCAACGCGGGTGCGGTGATCGACGGCGAGGACTACGACACCGACCCTCGCTGCACGGTCATCCGGCAGCGGGTGGAGGACTACCTGACGGCGGGCGGCGACTTCGCCGGCGCCGACCGCGTCATCCACGCGGCCTCCTATGTCGGCCCCGCGAGCATCCTGTCCAGGGCGGGCCGGCTCGGCCACGACATCATCGGCAGCACCGCCCCTGTCATCGACGCCTGTATCCGGGCAGACGCGCCGTTATGCCTGTTCAGCTCGGCCGAGGTGTACGGCCGCAGCGGCGTGCTCGACGAGAAGGACGACATCGTCGTACCGACGCAGTACAACACCCGCATCGAGTACGCGATCGCCAAGACGCTGGCCGAGGCGATGGTCTCCAACAGCCGCCAGCACGGGCTGCGCGGAGTGGTCATCCGGCCGTTCAACGTGGCGGGGGCGCGGCAGTCGCGGGCGGGCGGGTTCGTCATGCCCACGTTCGTCCAGCAGGCGCTGGCCGAGAAGCCGATCACCGTGTTCGCGGGCGGTGAGCAGGTCAGGGCGTTCATCGCGGCGAGCGACCTGACCGGGTTCCTCATCGACTACATGGACGCGGCGCTGAACTGCGATGACATCATCATCAATGTCGGCAACCCGGCGAACGCCGTCACCATCATGGAGCTGGCCCAGCGAGTGAAGGAGTTACTCGGTAGCCCGTCGCCGATCGTCAGCGTCGACGGCAGGAGCGTACACGGGCCGTACTACGCCGAGGCCGAGTCGTTCCACAAGATCCCGGCGCTGCGGGCGGCGACCGACCTGGGCTGGCGACCCCGGATCGCGCTCGACGAGCTGATTCTGAGCACCGCCGAGTACTATCGCGCCCGCGAAGACCGGAGGGCAGTGAATGCGCCGCTTTGACCGTGTGCTGGTGATCTCTCCGCACGCCGACGACGAGGTACTCGGCTGCGGCGGCCTGATCGCCGCGCAGGTCGAGGCGGGTGCCGAGGTCCACGTCCTGTATCTGGCGGTCGACGGCATGCGGCACTACGGCCTCGACGGCGCCACCAGCTATCAGCAGCGGCTGGAGGAGATCGAGGCCGTACAGGCCACGCTGGGCTTCTCGTACGACATCGCGTACGGCGACATGGACCTGACCGAGCGGCTCGACACGCTGCCGCGCAGGGAGCTGGTCGACCTGTTCGAACGGACGCTGAACGAGCGGCGACCCGACCTGCTCCTGCTGCCCAGCTTCGCCGACTACGACCAGGACCATCTCGCGGTGTTCGGCGCCGGGTTCGCGGCGGCCCGGCCCATCGCCCAGCAGTTCGGCAAGTGGCTGGTGCCGACCGTGCTGCTGTACGAGATGTCGAAGATCCAGTGGGCCGCCGAACCGATGCCGCGATCGACGGCATTCTGCGACATCAGCCCCCACATAGAACGCAAACTAGAGGCGCTGCGCGGCTACAAGAGCCAGCACCGGCCCTCCCCGCACATCAGGAGCGAGGAGTCGGTGACGGCGCTGGCGACACTGCGCGGCGCGGAGATCGGTGTCACGCACGCCGAAGCGTTCGGGGTGCTGAGGGAGGTCTTATCAACTACCACCGACTGAAGCCGGTGGTTTGCTCTCGCGGTCCCGTCTGGGTGAAGGGAGGCCGGTAGCGTGTGGCTGGTTGATGGCAGCCCAGCCCGCTATGCCGCGTGTGGCGATGTTGCGGGCCGCGATGTGGTCGGCGTGCCCAGCGAGGCCACACCTTTCGCAGACGAACCGGTCCCGCGCCAGCCGATTCGCCCTGGATATACACCCACAGTCCGGACACGCCTGCGAGGTGTAGGCGGGGTCGACCAGCAGGAAGGCGATCCCGGCCCGGGCGGCCTTGTAGCGGGTGAAGGTGATCTGCTGGGCGAACGCCCAGTTGTGCAGGGTGCGCCGCTGGAACCGATGAGCCCTTACCCGCCCGCGAATGCCCTGAAGGTCCTCCAGGGCGATCCCGCGGCCGGTGCGTTCGGCTTCACGCACCACGAACGTCGAGATTTGGTGGTTGAGGTCGGTCATCATCCGGTGCTCACGACCGGACAGACGGCGCAGCACCCGCCGCGCCGCAGACGTCCCCTTCCTCTGCAGGCGCCGGCGTTGGCGATGGCGCCGCTCCCGCAGGGTGCGGACGTGGCCGTTACCGCCGACCGGTCCCGGCAGGGCGGGGCCGGGCAGCACTGCGCCGTCGGAGGTGACCGTCAGGTTCGCCACCCCCTGATCCACCCCCACAAAGCCGCCGACCGGCTCACGCACCACCGGCTTCGGCAGGGTGACCGCGACCTGCAGCAGCCACACGCCGCGTCGGCAGATCAGGTCGGCCTCGCCGAGCGGCAGCACATCCACGGCTTTGAGGTCATCTGGTCGGCCGGTGTAGGGGACGGTGACGCGGCCGGTGGGGGTCCACAGCGACACGGTGCGGGCGTCCCGGTTGAAGCTCATCAGCCGGGCGTCGTAGGGGATGGCTCCGTGCGGGCGGAAGATGTGAGCGCGTTTCTTGCTGGCGCGCCGGTTGGCGTAGGCGCCGGCGACCCGGGCGATCGCCCGCACGGCCGCTTGCGCGCCCAGCCCGGCCACCTGCGCCCGCACCTCGTAGTAGGCGAGGCGGTGCAACTCCACTGCGGCAAATACGCGATGCTGGAAGGCCAGCCGGGACACGAGGGTGGCCGCCTGATTGCACAACAGCACCGCCGCCACCAGCGCCTCAGCCTGGGCCGGGGCCAGCGTCAGCCGCAGTTGCACGATCGAGGGCAGGCCGTGACGTTTGGTCGCGGAGCGGCGGATCGCCATCGCGCACCTCCTGTAACAGCGCCCTCACCCACCGCACACATTACCGAACGTGACCGAGACTTTCCATTCTGTTTTCGAAAGGAGGGGTGGCGCTTCCTCCCGGCCCTGAAGGACCGGGTCTCCGCGCCACAATTCAGGTGAAGACGTTCGCGTTCGCCACGGGCATGGAGTTCGCCGCCCCCGCCGTGGACGTACTGGCCGCGCAGGGCGCTCCCCCGTCGCTGCTCATCGGCTATCCGCCGAAGCTGCAGCATCGTTCGGGGTACGCGCCGCTGCGGGAGGCGTCCGAGAAGCACGGCATCCCGCTGCTGGAGACCGCCGACATCAACGACGGCGAGGCGTACGAGCGGGTCAAGGAGATGGACCTGTTCGTGATCGCCGGGTGGTCGCAGCTCGTCCGCGAGCCGCTGCTGTCGGTCTGCCCGCTCGGCTCGATCGGCCTGCACCCCACCCGCCTGCCGGAGGGCCGGGGACGCGCCGCGCTGCCGTGGACCATCATCAAGCGGCTGACGACGAGCGCGGTGAGCCTGTTCTTCCTCGACGAGGGCGCCGACACCGGGGACCTCATCGCGCAGCGGGAGTTCACGATCAGCCGCCGCGACGACGTCACCGAGGTGTACCGCAAGGTCACCGAGATCAACATCGAGCTGCTCGCCAAGTACGTGCCGCTGCTGCTGGCGGGACAAGTGGTGGCACGACCGCAGCCCCCGGGCGGCTCGTGGTGGGACAAGCGCCGTCCGGAGGACGGGGTGATCGACTGGTCCAAGCCGGCCGACGACCTCTACGACTGGATCCGCGCGCTGGCCGCGCCGTACCCGGGGGCCTTCACCTTCGTCGGTGGCCGCAAGCTGTTCGTGCACAGCGCCGACCTGATCGAATACGGCGGCCAAGAACCGCCCGGCACCGTACTCGCCCCCGTCTGGTCCACCGGCGTCGCCGGGGTGCTGGTGGCGTGCGGCTCGGGGCTGCTGGTCGTCCGCGAGGTGCAGTGGGACGGCGGGGAGCGGCGCGACGCCCTCGACCTGCTGGAGTCGGGCGAGCTCGCGGTAGGCGCATGCCTGGGCACGTGAAGCTGACTGGGGCTGTGATGGCGCATCCCCAGCGCAGGGAGGCGGCCATCCGGCTGGCCGGTGGCGTCTTCGACGTCGTCACCGATCCCGATCCGGCGGGGCGTCCTTCGGCGTTCCGTACCTCGCTGCTCGCCTGGTCCAGCATCCCGTCGGACGCCACGCACCATCTGCTGCTGCACGACGACATGGTGCTCTCGAGCACGTTCTTCCAACGCGCCGAAAGTGCCGCCCGCGCCATGCCGCACGCCGCGCTCGCCCTGTTCGCCTTCTGGAACTCGCGCAACGGCGCCGCCGTCCGGCAGGGCGCGCTCGCCGGGGCGCGGTGGGTGCCTGGGGCCGGCGAGTACACGCCGGTGGCGGCCCTGCTGCTGCCCAGACAGGTCGCGGGCGGGTACGTGGAATGGGCCCGCGACCGGGGCGACACCTGGCCCGACGACGTGCTCATGGGGCGGTACCTGAGGCAGGCGGGGGTGCCCGTGTTCGTGGCGGTGCCTAGCCTGGCCGAGCACGAGGACCTGGCGAGCCTGGTGGACAACGACTTCCAGGGGCTGCGCCGCTCTCCCTGTTTCTTTGCCGACGACCCGCAGGGCTTGTTCCCGGACGGCTCGGAGGGCTTCTTCCCGAACGGCCCGCAGGCGGATCGGCGCTCCGAGGAGCGCGTGCTCGGGGGGCTGCCGGTGATCCCGTTCTTCAAGCGTGGGGTGGCCCAGTGCGCCATCCGCGTCCCCGGTACCGGACGGTGGCGTGACATCGGCTGCGAGGACTACCTGGCGGGGCGGGGCATCGACGCCGAGTCGCTGCGGACCAGGGCGGCGACCCGGCACTGGCCGCTCTGGCTCACGGCCTACACAATGGGCATCGTTCACGGCCAGACCGATCGAGACGGTGCCCCGGACGACACTGGGGACGACGACGATCCGCGCGGTGTGGACCGTGCCGATCCGCGCGTGCTGGACCGGGCGCTCGCCACGATGGGTCCCGGCGGGCTCTGCCATGAGCTCGGGGCCCGGGAGCTCGCCCGGCTCGCGCCCGAGTTGCACGAGGTGGCCCGCGCGGGCCTGGAGGCGGGCCTGGCCGACCGGCCCGGACACCGTCCCAGGGCCTTCGCCGACCGCCCCGTGGTGGCTCTGACGGGCGGCGACACGTTCGTCCGCGACCATCTGGCGGGCGCGCTCGCCGACCACGGCTATCGAACAGTCGGTCCCGAGGCCGGCGCCGCCGCGGTGGTGCATGTCTGCGCGCTCGGCTGGGACGAGGACGTCGACCCCGAGAAGGAGCTGCGGCTGGCGCGAGCGGCCTTCGCCGACGGACGCGGCGGCGTCCTGCTCAGCTCGTGCGCCGTCTACGGGGATGGGAAGCACGCGACCTCCCCGCCACTCGGGGACGCGCCGCTGGTGCGGGCCATTCGGCAGGTGGAGGAGGAGGCGGGCAGCGCCGTGGTGTTGCGGCTGGGCGAGCCCTATGGGCCTGGGATGCCGCAGCAAGGCGCGGTCGCGGAGCTGGTGCTGCGGTCGTCGCTCAACCGTCCCGCGCCCGTCACGGGCTCTCCCACGCAGTTGGTGCACGTCCAGGACGTCGCTCGCGCGGTACTGGCGGCGCTGGCGGGGAATCCGGTGTCGCGGGTGTTCAACATCGCCAATCCGGAACGGCTGGGCATGCGGGAGCTGGCCGAGGCGGTGTCAGGGGCCGTGCGGCCGCTGGACGTCGAAACGTCCGACGGCCCGCCGAAGCCGCTGGTCGATGTCGAGCGGGCCGCCGCCGAGCTGGGCTGGCGGCCGAGCGTGACACTGGACTACGGGCTGCACACCTGCGCGCAGTGGCTGGCCTACGAAAGCGACCGCCCGTAGAAGCGGTCTGCGAAAGCCACCGCTCCCAAAGCGGCGCTCGTGAGCGACCGTCCGTAGAAACGGCCTACGCGAGTGACCGTCCATAGAAGCGGCCTCCGTGCGATCCCCGGCGACACGCCCCGTCCAAGACCCACCCCTGCAGACGCTCGCCGCCTAACCTGCAGAAACAGAGTCGCACAAAGATCCACTGTCCGTGGGACGTGACCGGCCATCGCCGACTGACTGTACGGAGAGACATGACCTACGAAGCCAACCTCGCCGCCCAGCAACGCTTCGCCACCGCGGTGATGAGCGGCGACTTCGCCATCTTGGACGAAGTGGTCGCGCCCGATGCCGTGGACCACGATCCCGCCCCCGGGCAAGGGCCGGGTCCCGACGGTTACAAGGCCATGTTCGGCGAGATGCGCACCGCGTTCCCAGATCTGCGCGTCGAGGTCGAGCACCTGATCGCCACCGATGACGAGCTGGCCTTCGCCTACACCATCAGCGGCACCCACCTCGGCGACCTCATGGGCCATCCGGCCACCGGCAAGAAGGTGAGTTATCGCGGCATGCAGATCAGCCGCTTCGCCGACGGCAAGCTGGTGGAACGGTGGGGCAGCAGCGACCAGCTCGGCATGCTCGGCCGGCTCGGTCTCCTCTGACCCCGCTCTCACCGCCAGGAGAGGCCGGTCCCCGGGCCGGTGCCGATGAGTCGTCCGGCGGAGGCGGCGAGGACGGTGTGGCCCCCCGCCGGGCCCAGGTCCTGCCAGGCGGTCTCGTGTCGCTCAGCGGGTCTGGTCAGGATCCGGTCGGCGGAGACGGCGAACAGGCGCCCGTTCATCGCGGTCAGGCTCACCGCGCCACCGGCCGAGCCCGCTCGGGCCCAGTCGTGGGTGTCCAGCCGCCGGATCGGGAGGTGCCACAGCTCGCCCGCCGAGGTGACGGCGAACAGGCCCTCGTCCACTGCGGCCAAGCCGGTGGTGCCCTCGGGGGCCTGGCTGACGTCCTGCCAAGTGGATCTGGCCAACACGGGGGCGCGGTAGCGGATCGTTCCGTCTGGAGCCACCCCGTACAGGCCGGCGGGTGGGCCGCCGTGGGCCTCCCGAGGGGCCGCCAGAGCGATCACGTCGGTCTCGTCGATCATCTGCCATGGCAGGTTCTGTCCGGAGATGTCGCGGACGGCGAGTGTCCCGTCCGAGCAGGCGGCGAAGAGCCGGCTGTCGCAGGCGACCAGAGCACGCGTGCCGCCACCGGCACCATGAGACGACTCGCGAGCAGGCGGGCAGGTTGGGGCGGGGCCGATCGCGTCCCAGGAGGGTGGGTGGCTTGGAGGGTGGGACAGGCGGTCGAGGACGTTTCGGGTGATTCTGTCCAGGACGGGGTCGTGGAGGGTGTTGCCCCAGTTGATGGTGCCGGCGTTGAAGACGGTCCCCGCGCCGAGGCGGTGTACGCCCATCGTGGCCGCACCGCCCTTCCCGTACCGGCGCCAGTGGCTCAGGTCGGCTGTGGCGAGGACGACGAACGACGGCGGTGTGCCGTCGCGGCCCGTCGCCCTCGGCACCCCGTCCACCCATTCGAGGTCGGCGGCGTCCGTCTCGTAGCCGAGCGCGCCCGTGCCGAAGGCGTCGCCGTCGGCCAGCCCGGTGCCGTCGAACACCCAGTGGTCGGCGAAGCGGGCCGTGTACGACTCGTGGGCCATCACCCGTGAGTCGACCCAGCAGCCCGCGCCGTTCCGGAAGGTGAGGCCGGTCAGGGTGTTCTCCGGGCGGTTGACGGGTTCGCTGGGCCATTCGACGGTGGCCCGGCCGGGGTCGGTGGCGGCGAGGGGGTCGGCGACGGCGTCGCGGTAGCAGACCATCGTGCGGAGGTCGTCCTCGAAGCGGACCTGCCACCAGCAGGTGTTGCCGGAGAATATGGCGATATTTCCACCGGCCCGCGCGAACGCCTCCACCGCGTCCCGCATCTCCCACGACCAGTACTCGTCGTGCCCGTTGATCACCAGCAACCGGTAACGGCTCAGCAGGTCGAGACCGTCGTGCAGGTCCAGCCCCGAGCAGTAGTCGACCGGATGGCCCGACGGCCCGAGCCACCGCAGCAGCCCCAGCTCCCACTCCTCGATCTGCGGCCCCGCCCCCGGCCGGTCGAAGCTGACCTTGACCGCCCGATCGGGCTGCTCGGCCTGGTAGAGCCCTTCACCGGGCACGCCGGGCCGGTTGTAGGCCTCCCAGGTGGGAAAGGGAATCGCCACCATCACCGGCGAAGCGGGAACAGCCGCACGTACGACGAAATATGCGGACCCGTCGCCGACGACGGCGCGATAGAGGGAGCTGGGCCAGTCCGCGCCCACCTTCAGCGTCCAGGTGTCGCCCTCGGCCGTGTCCCGGAGCATGACCCGCCCCGACGGCACGTCCTCGACGGTGATCGGGCCGCCGCCCCCGAGCAGGTGGAACCGGAGCGACTCCCCCTGCGCGCACGACGTGGCCGCCGCGTACAGGCTCATGCGAACGCCGCCTCGACCAGCGTCGACTCCATGTCGTACAGGAAGCGTTCGATCCCCGGCGGCGCGAGCAGCCCGGTGTCGGCGTACAGCGACACCTCCATCCGCCCCGGCTCGCCGCCGACGTGCAGCCGGAAGTCGCAGATGTTGCGGTCCATGGTGTCCGTCCAGACCAGCTCGGTCCGCTCCATCGAGGCGCGTACGGCCCGTTCGTCCAGACCTGTCGCCTCGTCGCGCTGCACCAGCCGCTGGTCGTTGAAGCAGCCGAACGACCTGATCCCCGGCCCCATGCCCGACACCGCCTCCTCCATCGCGTACGGGTCGAACTGGGCCTGCCGGTAGGCCCGTAAGGCCACCTGCCAGCCCTGCCGTACCAACTCCCCGAAGTCCGGCGTACGCAAGTCGAGCAGGACGAGCCCCTCCTGCGAGATCGTGGAGACCACGTCGCGGCGCTCTGCCGCGAATCGGTTGTTGACGATCACCCGCATGCCGCAGAACCGCTGGCCCGTGAGCCGTCCGGCGAGCCGGATCGCCGCCGTGAGCAGCACCGTCGAGGAGCTCACCCGCTCGCGGGCGGCCACGGCCTGCGTCGCCGCGGCGATGGCCGCCGAGGTCATCGTGACCTCCCAGAACCGCGGGCGCCGCGGGACGTCCGACAGGGCCACGGGATCCATGCGCCGGTATTCGGACAGCCAGAAGGCCAGCGCCTCGTCGGACGTACGCTTGCCCTCGGCCGAGCGCTGCCACTCGGCCAGCTCGCGCGGCGTGGCGCTCTCCGGCGGGGGCAGCGAGTCGCGCAGCAGGAGCAGCCGGAAGTCCTTCACCAGGAGATCGGCCGCGTGCCCGTCGGCGGCCAGATGGCAGAGCACCAGCACGACATGCCGGACATAGTCGCCGGTCACGAGGAACGCCACCCGCAGCGGCCACTCCTCCCAGTAGTCGAACGGCTCACCCGACAGCCGGTCGCACACCACCTGAGCGGATTCGTCCGTCACCTCGACGTACGGCCGGGCGATGGGCGAGATCCGCTGCCGTGGGCAGTCGCGCGGCCCGCTGAGCCGGGTGCGCAGCGCCTCGTGCCGGGCGACCAGGTCGTCCAGGGCCTTGACGGCGCGTTCGACGGTGACGGGCCGCTTCGGCGCGGCGAAGATCCGGCCGATGTTGAGATAGTGCTCCTGGGGCCGCGCCGCCACCACGGCCCGCCAGATGTCCTGCTGCCCCCAGGTCAGCGGCGACTCAAGCATGGAGCCGTAAGTAGTCCACCAGCTCGTCCAGGCTGTCGGCCGAGGTCATGTCGAGTTCGATGCCGAACTCCGCCTCCACCGCGTCGATCAGCCTGAGATAGCCGAGCGAGGTGACGCCGAGATCGGCCAGCCTGGCCTCCCCGGCCAGCACCTCGGCGGCCTCGACCGCGCCGTCGGTGGCCTCGGCCACCATGTCCGCGAGGCGTCCGCGTAGATCCCCGTCCGTCTGCACCTGGCCAAGCCCTCCCGTTTCCAGGGAAATCCGGGGCGAGTGTGTCACGCGGGGCCTGACGGCGGCAAGCGGCTGGCGGTAAGGGGTTGACGCAATTGTGCATTTTTTCTAGCGTCTTGCGACATCCCGATAATAATTTTGGGGGGTGGTTCAGTCGGCCCGTCCTGTCCCTGCTCTGCTGAGCTCACGAGCCGCCACCGACCCCGACCACGAGGCCCTCATCGTCGCCGGAACGGGCGGCCTGACACTCGGCGAGTGGGACGAGCGCTCTGACGCCGCCGCCCATCGCCTGCTCGACCAGGGCGTACGGCCAGGAGACCGAGTCGCGCTGGTGTTCGGCGGCCGTGACTGGCTCGACTACGCGGTGAGCTGGATGGCGGTGCTGAAGGCGGGCGCGGTCGCGGTCCCGCTGTCGGACCGCCTGGCCGAGCCGGAGCTGGCTCGCCTGATCAAGCACTGCGGTGCGACGACGATGATCCGGAGCGGCGACGAGCTCGGTGGCCCGACCGGCCCGGTCCCGGTCAAGGTCGATCCGCTCGGCTACGCCCAGATCCTCTACACCTCCGGCACCACCGGGCAGCCCAAGGGCGTGGCGGCCAGCCACGCGAACCTCACCTCCCCGCCCGTACACCCCAAACGCCGCCCGTTCGCTCACTCCAGGCATCTCGTGCACGCCTTCCCCATCGGCACGAACGCCGGCCAGGTCATGCTGCTCCACGCGCTGAGCGCCGCCCCCACCGTGGTCACGCTGCCGCTGTTCACGCCGGCCCGCTTCGCGGCGCTCATCGAGTCGTACGCTGCCGGGACCGTGTTCGTGGTGCCCGCGATGGCCATCGAACTACTCGGCGCGCGTGTCCAGGACCGTCACGACCTGTCGAGCGTGCTGTTGCTCGGCTCGGCCGCCGCCGCGCTGCCACCGAGGGTCGCGGCCGAGCTGACCGAGGCGTTCCCGAACGCGACGGTCGCGAACTACTACACCTCGACCGAGGCGGCGCCCGCCCAGACCGTCATGATCTACGACCCCGACCGGCCGGGCGCGCTCGGGCACGCCGCCGGCAGCCTGCGGATCATGAACGCCGACGGCGACCCGGCCCCGCCCGGCGAGACCGGCGAGGTGTGGCTGCGCGCCGCCGCGCACTCCCGGTCCTACTACCGCGAGCAGCGGCAGGACACCTTCCAGGACGGCTGGGTACGCATGGGCGACCTCGGCTACCTGGACGACGACGGCTACCTGTACCTGGTCGACCGGGAGAGCGACGTCATCAAGTCGGGCGCCTTCAAGGTCTCGACGCTCCAGGTCGAGGCCGCGCTGCACGAGCATCCGGCCGTCTCCGAGGCGTCGGTGTTCGGGGTGACGCATCCGGTCATGGGCATGGTGGTGGCGGCGGCGGTGGTGTCCCGCGAGCCGGTGACGCTGGCCGGCGTACGCGCCTTCCTGGCCGAGCGGCTCGCCCAGCACGAGCTGCCGACCCGGCTGCTGTGCATGGACACATTACCCAGGAACGCCGCCGGAAAAGTGATCAAGCGAGAACTGCGCAGTATGGCAGAGGGGTGAGCATGGTCCTGGCGTCACAGGCCCAGCACGGGATGTGGATCACCGAGGTGCTGCACGGCACCGGCACGGCGTACCACATGCCGTTCGCCATGTGGTTCGACGGACCGCTGGAGCGGGAGGCGATGCTGGCGGCGTGCCGGACGGTGCTTGCACGGCACCCGGTGCTGGGCCACGCCTTCGAGGAGCGCGACGGCGTGCTGCACCTATTGCCCGCCAGGGAGCTCCCGCCGGTCGCGTTCGTCGTGGAGCCGGACCCGGAGGCGCTGATCGAGCGGGAGATCGCGCGGCCCTTCGAGCTGTCCGCCGGGCCGCTGGCCCGGTTCACGCTGGCGGAGGTCTCGCCGTCGCGGCACCTGCTGCTGTTCGTGGCGCATCACCTGGTCTTCGACGGCATGTCCAAGGATCTGCTCGTACGGGATCTCGCCGCCGCCTACTCCGGGGCGCCGCTTCCGCCGCTGCCCATGCCGTACGGGGCGGAGGAGAAGCCGTCGCCGGAGGCGGAGGCGTACTGGCGGGCGCGCTGGCGTGAGGTGCCGCAGGTGGTGATCAACGGGGTGACGCGCTCGCCGCGGCTGGCCGAGCGCGGCGAGACCGTCCTGCTCACCCTGACTGATGACATGCCCGACTTATCCGGCGTGACGAGATTCGAGGTCTTCCTCGCCGCCGTGCACGCCCTCCTTCACCGGTACGGCAACGCCGACACGCCTGTGGCCGTGGCCATGTCGACCCGGACCGCCGAGACCCGGGACGACATCGGCCTGTTCGCCACCGAACTGCCGGTGTTCGCGTCGTTCTCGGCCGAAGACTCCTTCCGTGAGCTGGCCCTGGATATCCGGAGCGAACTGCGCGAGCTGAACGCCTTCCGCGAGGTGCCCGTGGCCAGGGCGGTGGGCGGGATCAAGCCGAGGGTGGCACTGGCGCCGGTGTCCATCAGCTTCCGGCGGCGCGCGCCCGAACAGATCTTCCCCGGGCTGAAGCTGTCGGTGGAATGGAAGATGTCCAGCCATACGGTCAGGAACGCGCTCCACCTCCAGGCCGTCGACGGCGACGACGGGCTGCATCTGACGCTGCACTACAGCCCGGACGTCATTCCCCGGAGGGATGTCGAGCTGGCCGGGGACCACCTCAGGGCGGTGCTGCGGGCGGTCGCCGCTGATCCGGACGTACGGCTCGCCGATCTGCTCCCAGCTGTCCCCCAGGTCGTTCCCCAGATCACTCTGGAGGCGCCGCCGGAAGCCGGGCCCGCGCATGACGAGGTCGACGCGGAGTTGGTCGAGCAGGTGCGGCTGATCTGGATGGAGGTCCTGCGGATGGACCACATCGCGCCGGACGAGGACCTCTACGACCTCGGCGGGCACTCGCTGACCATCACGCAGATCAGCGCGCGGATCAGGAAACGGCTCGGGGTGGAGGTGCCGTTCGACGTGTTCCTCGATGATCCGACGATCACCGGTGTGGCGGCGGCCATCGGCGAGCTGCGGCCATGATCTCCCTGGGCCAGGAGCGGCTCTGGTTCCTGCAGCGGCTCGATCCGTCGGACGCGGCCTATCGGGTGGCGGCGGTGCGGCGGTTGCGGGGGGCGCTCGACGCCGGCGCGCTGACGGGGGCGTTCGGGGATGTGGTGGCGCGGCATGAGTCGTTGCGTACGAGGTTCCCCGAACAGGACGGGCTGCCGATCGCGGTGATCGACCCGCCTGGGGCGGTGGTGCCGGTGGAGTTCGTGGTCCTCGATCGGGCGGTCCCCGACGAGCCTGAGGTCGCGCGATTGCTCGAAGAACGGGTCAACACGCCCTTCGACCTGGCCGCCGCTCCGCCCTTGCGGATCACGCTGGTCCGGCTGGCGGACGACGACCACGTGCTGTGCGTGGTGCTGCACCACATCATCGGCGACGGCTGGTCCCTGAACGTGCTGTTGAGCGACCTGGCCGCCTACTACCTCGCCCGCACGGAGGGCGAACCGGCCGCGCTGCCCGAGCTGCCCGTCAGCTACACCGAGTACGCCGGCACCCAGCGGGTCTCCCACACCGACGCCGACTACTGGACGGCCAAGCTGGCCGGGGCGACGCCGCTGGAACTGCCCACGGACCGGCCGCGTCCCGCGCAGCGCGGCAGCGCGGGCGGCGAAGTGCACTTCGACCTGCCGCCCGAAGTCGCCGGCGCGCTGTCCCGGCTGGCCAGGGCCGAGCGCTCGACGGTGTTCATGGTGCTGCTGGCCGCCTACCAGGTGCTGCTGGCCCGGCATGCCGGGCAGGACGACATCGTGGTCGGCTCGCCCACCGCCGGACGCGACCGGCCGGAGCTGGAGCCGATGGTCGGGCTGTTCGCCTCCACGCTGGTGCTCCGGGGGGATCTGTCGGGGGATCCGCCGTTCAGTGAGCTGCTACGCCGTACCCGCCGGACCGTGCTGGAGGCGATGACGCACCGCGAGGTGCCGATCGAGCGGGTGCTGTCCGCGCTCGACATCGAGCGCGACCTGTCGCGTACGCCGCTGTTCCAGGCAATGCTGGCGCTGCACAACTCCGCGGTCGGGTACGCGGAGGCGGAGTCGTTCGCCGGGATGGAGAGCCTGCCGTTCCCGCACGGGGCGCCGCCGGCCATGGTGGATCTGCGGATGGATCTGTGGCCGTCGGGCAGGGGCTGGCACGGGGCGCTCTTCTACAGCGCCGAGTTGTTCGGCCGGGAGACGGTGACCCGGCTCGTGGCCCGCTTCCAGACCCTGCTCGCCTCGATCGTCGCGGCTCCCGAGGCTCGTCTGTCGGAGCTGGACCTGCTGCCCGCCGCCGAACGCGAGCTGCTCGACCAGACCTGGAACAGCACCGCCCTGGACGTACCGGTCGCGACCGTGGTGGACCTGGTCATGCGGCAGGCGGAGCTGCGGCCGGACGCGACCGCCGTCTCGTGCGGCGACCACTGCCTGTCCTACGCGGAGCTCGTCGCCCAGGCCGTGCGGGTGGCGGGGGAGCTGCGGGAGCGCGGCGCGGGGCCCGGATCCGTGGTCGCCGTACGCGGGCGGCGGTCGGTGGAGCTGCCCGGCACGCTGCTCGGCGTGCTGATGGCGGGGGCCGCCTACCTGCCGATCGACCAGGCGCTGCCGGATGACCGGGTGGCCTACATGCTGGCGGACTCGGGAGCCCGGTTCACGCTGGACGACTCCCGGTTCACGGCCGCCGACACCGACGCCTGGCTCCCAGCTGCCACCACCGAGCCCGCCCCTGAGTCCGTCACCGTCGGGCCCGATGGCGGGTCGGCCGCCTACGTGCTCTACACCTCCGGCTCGACCGGCCGCCCGAAAGGGGTGGTCGTGCCTCACTCGGCGCTGGTGAACCTGCTGGCCGGGCTGGAGCACCTGCTCGGCTCCGGGCCCGCGGACGTGTGGCTGGGCAGCACTTCGTTGTCCTTCGACATCGCGGGCCTGGAGCTGTACCTGCCGCTGGTGACCGGTGGGCGGCTGGTGCTGGCCGACGACGAGACCGTGCGGGACGGTGCCGCGCTCGCCGGGCTGATCTCCGCGTCGGGCGTCACGCACGTCCAGGCCACCCCCTCGGGCTGGAACATGCTGCTCTCCGCCGGGCTCGACGCCTCCGGGCTGGTGGCGCTGGCGGGCGGCGAGGCGCTGCCGCTCGCGCTGGCCCGGCGGCTGCGGCGGCGGGTGGCGCGGTTGTTCAACATGTACGGGCCGACGGAGACCACGATCTGGTCCACCGCCTGGGAGGTGCCCGCCGAGCCCGGCCGGGTGAGCATCGGGCGGCCGATCGCCAACACCCGAGTCCACGTGCTCGACGGCTCCGGCCGACCGGTGCCGATCGGCGTACCCGGTGATCTCGCGATCGGCGGGGCCGGGCTCGCGCTCGGCTACCTGGGCCGGCCGGAAGCGACCGCCGAACGCTTCGCGGACGGGCTCTACCGGACCGGCGACCGGGTCCGGTGGCTCGGCGACGGCACCCTGGAGTTCCTGGGCCGGGGCGACGGACAGGTGAAGCTGCGCGGGCACCGGATCGAGCTGGGCGAGATCGAGGCCGCGCTGGAGTCACATCCGGGCGTACGGCGGGCGGCCGTCGTCGTCCGCGGGGACGAACTGGTCGCCTATGTGGAGACCACCCCGGACGTGGCGACCAGGCCGGAGGTGGAGACCACCTCGGACCACCCCACCGACCTGCTCGAACACGCGGCCGGGTGGTTGCCCGCCTACATGGTGCCCGGTGTCGTGGTGGTGCTGGACGCGTTGCCGATGACGCCCAACGGCAAGGTCGATCGGCTGTCGCTGCCGGAGCCGGCCGGGCCGGTGGCGGGGCGGGGCGGCCCGCCGCGTACCGCTCGCGAGCGGCAGGTGGCCAGGATCTTCGGCGACGTGCTCAGGATCGGTGACGTCGGCGCGGACGACGACTTCTTCGCCCTGGGCGGGCACTCGCTGCTGGCCACCCAGGTCATCGCCAGGCTGGCGGCGGCGGGGACGACGGTGCCGTTGCGGACGTTGTTCGGGCAGCCGACGGTGGCCGGGTTCGCGGCGACGCTGGAGGGGCTGCCGGAGGGCCCTGGCCTCTCGCTCGCCCCGCGCCCGCCCGGCACGCTGCCTCCGCTGTCGGCGGGCCAGGAGCGGCTGTGGTTCCTGCATCGGCTGGATCCGGACGACGCCTCGTACAACATGTACATCGTGCGCCGGCTCCGCGGCCCTCTCGATCCCGAGGCTCTGCGACGGGCACTGACCGCGTTGCTCGCCCGGCACGAGTCGCTGCGCACGCGCTTTC
This sequence comes from Nonomuraea sp. NPDC052129, assembly GCF_040680095.1. Classification (NCBI taxonomy): domain Bacteria; kingdom Bacillati; phylum Actinomycetota; class Actinomycetes; order Streptosporangiales; family Streptosporangiaceae; genus Nonomuraea; species Nonomuraea sp. NPDC052129. Next base: position 33,735 of record NZ_JBFAVX010000042.1, read on the forward strand.
CCGAGGTGGACGGGCGGCCGGTCGCCGTCGTCGAGCACGCCGGACGGCCCGCCGACGTCGAGCTGCTCGACGCGGGTGACGAGGCGGAGGCCCGCGCGCTGGTCGCCGCCCGCACCAACGCTCCCCTGGACCTCGGCGCGGCACCGCCGCTCCGGATCACGCTCATCCGCCTGGGCGAGGACGACCACGTGCTGTGCATGGTGCTGCACCACATCATCGCCGACGGCTGGTCGATCACCGTCCTCCTGGACGACCTGGCCAGGCTGTACGCCGGGTCGGGGGGCCTGGCGCCGCTGGCCGTACAGCATGGGGACGTCGCGCGCTGGCAGCGGGAGCAGGACGGGAGCGCGGCACTGGATTACTGGCGGGAGCGCCTCGCCGACCCGCCCACGCTGGCGCTGCACACCGACCGGCCGCACACGCCGGGACCGGCGCGCGGCGACTTCCACCTGCTGGACATCCCCGACGACCTGGCCAAGGCGCTGGACGCGACGGCGCGGCGGCAGCGGTGCACGCTGTTCATGGTGCTGCTGGCGGCCTACCAGGTGCTGCTGGCCCGGCACACCGGGCAGACGGACATCATGGTCGGCTCGCCCACCGCGGGGCGGGATCGGGTGGAGCTGGGGCCGATCGTCGGCTACCTCAGCACCACGCTGGTGCTGCGCGGCGACCTGTCGGGCGACCCGACGCTGGACGAGCTGCTGATCAGGACGCGGCGGACGGTGCTGGAGGCGATGGCGCATCAGGACGTGCCGTTCGAGCGGCTGCTGGCGGAGCTGGACATCGAGCGGGATGTCACCAGGAAGCCGATGTTCCAGACCATGCTGACGCTGAACAGCCAGACGCCCGATGGGGAGCGGGATCGGCTCGCCGACGATCTGGAAATGTCGTACTTCGACGATGGGTATCGGCAGGCCAAGTTCGACCTGGTGGTGGAGGCGTGGCAGGCGCCGGGGCGGCTGCGGGTGGCGTTCGGGTACGACACGGGGCTGTTCGACGCGGAAACGGTGGCGGGACTGGCGGAGCGGTTCGCGGTGCTGTTACGCGGGATCGCCGACCCGGACAACCGGCATGCCCCCGTGTCGGCCCTGCCGATGCTCACTGTGGCCGATTCGGCGCTGATCGCCTCGGCCGGGGGCGACGTTGGCAACGGGATGATCGAAGCGGGTGGCGAGGGGGCCATCGAGCCGGGCGTGCCGGAGATGATCGCGTCGGCCGTCGCCGCGCACTCCGGTGAGACGGCCGTCGTCTGCGGGTCCGAGAGCGTCACCTACGGCGAGCTGGCCGAGCGGGTGGCCCGGCTGTCCACCGAACTGGCCCAGCGCGGCGCGGGCCCTGGCGACATAGTCGGCCTCCGTCTCGGCCGGTCAGTCGACGCGGTGGTGGCGATGCTGGCGATCTGGCGCGTCGGAGCCGCCTACTTGCCGCTCGACCCCGCCTACCCGTCCGTCCGTCTGCAGCACATGATCGCCACGAGCGGCGCCCGCCTGATCGTCCCGGACGACCTGACCACCACGAGCAGCACCGGCCCGGTCGTCTCGGACGCCCGGAGAGCCGCAGACGCCCGGAGAGCCGCAGACGCCCGGAGAGCCGCAGACGCCCAGAGAGCCGCGGACGACCTGGCAGCCGCATACGGCCTGACCGCTGTGGACGACCCCCGTGCCCAGGCGCCGGGCCTGGCCTACGTCATCTACACCTCCGGCTCCACTGGCACCCCCAAGGGCGTGGCGGTCGAGCACGCCGGGCTGGCCGCCCGGGTCCGGTGGATGCGTCACGAGTACAGCCTGCGCCCCGGCGACCAGGTCGTCCAGCTGGCCTCCCTCAGCTTCGACACCCACGCCGAAGAGCTCTACCCCGCCCTGACCACCGGCGCCACCGTCGTACTGGTGCCCGACGGCGGCGCCACCCTCCCCGACCTGCTCGCCGAACGGCCCGGCATCACCGTCCTCGACCTGCCGACGGCGTACTTCCACCACCTCGTGGACCTGATCGACGAGATCGCCTGGCCGACGGCCCTCCGCCTGGTCGTCATCGGCGGCGAGCAGGTACACGCCACCGCCGTGGCCCGCTGGCGGCGACGGTTCGGCGACCGGGTACGCCTGGTCAACACCTACGGCCCCACCGAGGCCACGATCGTCGCGACCGCCGCCGACCTGACCGGCGACGACCCGCACCCGCCGATCGGCCGCCCCATCCAGGCCACCACGGTCCGGATCCTCGACCCGCGCGGCACGCCCACTCCGCCCGGCGCCCCCGGCGAGCTGTACATCGGCGGCCCCGGCGTCGCCCGCGGCTATCTCGGCGCGCCCGAGCTGACGGGCCAGCGCTTCGTCCGGCTCCCTGGCGGCGACCGGTACTTCCGTACCGGAGACCGGGTGCGGCTGCGTCCCGACGGGCTGCTGGAGTTCCTCGGGCGTGTCGACGAGCAGGTCAAGGTGCGGGGCTTCCGCATCGAGCCGGGCGAGGTGGAGCACTGCCTGCGCATGCGTCCGGACGTACGGCAGGCCGCGGTGGTCGCCAGGGACGGCGAGCTCGTCGCCTATGTCGTGGGCGAGACGGCCGACCTGGCCGACCACGTGGCCGGGCGGCTCCCGCCGTACATGGTCCCCGCTCATTGGGTGGTGCTCGACGCGCTGCCGCTCACCGCGAACGGCAAGCTCGACCGGGGCGCGCTGCCGGATCCCGGCCGCGCCGCCGGCACGGACGCCACGCCGCCGCGTTCGGACGCGGAGGAGCTGGTCGCCGACGTCTGGGCCGAGGTGCTCGGCGCGGACAAGGTCGGCGCGTTCGACGACTTCTTCGCGCTCGGCGGGCACTCGCTGCTCGCCATCAGGGTGGCGGCCCGGCTGCGGGCGATCGCGGGTGTGGAGCTGCCGATCCGTACGCTGTTCGCCCGCCGTACCGTCGCCGAGCTGGCACGCGCCGTCGAGGAGGCGCTGGTGGCGGAGGTGGCCGGGCTGTCCGACGAACAGGCGCTCAGCATGCTCGACCCGGAGGACGCGTAGTGACCGAGCTGACCGAGGCCCAGCGGGCGCTGCTGACCCAGCGGTTACGACGGCGCAAGAGCGTGCCGACGATTCCGGCGCTGCCGGACGGCCAGGCGCCGCCGCTGTCGTACGCGCAGGAGCGGCTGTGGTTCATGGAGCAGTACGCGCCGGGGAACCCCGCTCACACGGTCCCGTTCGTGCGGCGGCTGCGCGGCCCGCTCGTCACCTCCGTGCTGGCCGACGCGCTGAACCGGGTCGCCGCCCGGCACCAGGCGTTGCGGACCCGCTTCCCGGTCGGCGACGACGGACAGCCCACAGTGACAGTCACGGCCGACGCCGCCGTCCCGTTCACCGTGGCCGCCGCCGACGACGTGGACGAGGCACGGGCGCTGGTCGACCGTTTCCTCGCCGAGCCGTTCGACCTGGTGACCGGGCCGGTGATCAGGGCTCTGCTGGTACGGCTGGGCGCCGACGACCACGTGCTGGCCATCGCCGTCCACCACATCGCCGCCGACGGCTGGTCGGCGAACATCCTGCTCCGCGAACTCCTGACCGGTTACGACCGGAACCCCCTGCCCGACCTGCCCGTCACCTACGGCGACTTCGCCGCCTGGCAGCGCGAGCGGCCCGGCGACGCGGCCGATGTGGCCTACTGGCGGGAACGGCTGGCCGGGTTGTCGCCGCTGGAGCTGCCCACGGACTTCCCCCGGCCGCCCGAGCTGACCTACCTCGGCGCGGCGCACTCGTTCACCATCGACTCCGCGCTGGTCGCGCGGCTGGAGCAGCTCGGGCGGGAGCACGGCGCCACGCCGTACATGGTGCTGCTGGCCGCCTTCGCGGCACTCCTCGGCCGGTACGCCGGGCAGGAGGACGTGGCCATCGGCTCCCCCGTGGCCGGTCGGTCGCTGCCGGAGCTGGACGGGCTGATCGGCTGCTTCATCAACATGCTCGCGATGCGGGTGGATCTGTCGGGGGATCCGTCGTTCCTGGGGTTGCTGCACCGGGTGCGTGACCTGGCCATGGACGCGTACGCGCATCAGGAGCTGCCGTTCGAGCGGCTGGTGTCGGAGCTGAACGTGCCTCGGGAGGTGTCACGGTCGCCGCTGTTCCAGGTCCTGTTCGCGATGCAGAACTACGGCGGCGAGCCGTCGTCCGGTGGGCTGACCGTGGAGGGGTTCTCGCCGGGGGTGTGGGCCACCCGGTTCGATCTGGAGCTGTACACGGGTGGCGATGGTTCGTTCCTGTTCGTGTACAACGTCGCGTTGTTCGGGGCCGAGCGGATCTCGCGCATGGCCGGGCATTTCACCGCACTGCTCAGCGGGATCGTGGCCGACCCGTCGGCCCCCGTCTCCACGATCGAGTTGCTCACCGCGCCGGAGCGAGAGGAGCGGGAGCGGTGGAACGACACCGGGCTCGACCTCGGCGACCCCGGCCTCCTCCACCGCCCGTTCAAGGAGCGGGTGCCGCATTCACCTGATGCCGTCGCGGTGGCCCATCCCGGCGGCGAGATCACCTACGCGGAGCTGGCCCGCCGGGCCGGGCTGCTGGCGGCCGAGCTGACGTCGGCGGGCGTCGGGCGCGGGGAGCTGGTCGCGGTCGTGATGGAGCGGGGGTGGGAGCAGGTCGTGGCGGTGCTGGGCATCAACATGGCCGGGGCGGCGTACCTGCCGATCGACTGCGATCTGCCGGACCAGCGGCGATTCGAGCTGATGGCACGCGGCGAGTGCCGGGTCGCGGTGACCCAGCCGTGGCTGGACCTGACCTGGCCCGCCGACATGACCCGCCTTTCAGTGACTCCTCCGTCCACGCCCTTGACTCCCCCGCTTAGTCCCTCGTCCGCTCCCCTGGCGCCCCCCGACTGCCCGGCCGCGCCCGACGACCTCGCGTACGTGATCTTCACCTCGGGCTCGACCGGCGCCCCGAAGGGCGTGATGATCGAGCACCAGGCCGCCCTGAACACCGTCCGCGACCTCAACCACCGCTTCCACGTCGGCCCGCACGACCGGATCCTCGCCCTGTCGGCCCTCAGCTTCGACCTGTCCGTGTACGACGTCTACGGCGCCCTGGCCACCGGCGCCACCCTCGTCATGGGCGAGCCGTCGGCCGACAAGGACCCCGCCGCCTGGGCCCGCCTGGTCACCGAGCACCGCGTCACCGTCTGGAACTCGGTCCCCGCCCTCATGGAGCTCCTGGTCGACCACGCCGAGCACGAAGGCACCGATCTGAGCTCGCTGCGCCTGGTGCTGCTGTCCGGCGACTGGATCCCGCTGACCCTCCCCGACCGGATCCGCGCCCTCGCCCCGGCGGCCGAGATCATCAGCCTGGGCGGAGCCACCGAAGGCTCGATCTGGTCCATCTCCTATCCGATCGGCGAGGTGGAGCCGGGCTGGTCGTCCATCCCGTACGGCCGCCCGCTGGCCAACCAGTCCTTCCACATCCTGGACCGCGGCCGGTGTGACGTGCCCATCGGCGTCCCCGGTGACCTGTACATCGGCGGCGTCGGCGTGGCCACCGGCTACTGGCGTGACCCGGAACGCACCGCCGCCGCCTTCATCAGCCACCCCCGCACCGGTGAGCGCCTCTACCGAACGGGCGACCTGGGCCGCTACACCGCGGACGGCACGATCGAGTTCCTCGGCCGCGCCGACGCGCAGGTGAAGATCCGCGGCTACCGCATCGAACTGGGCGAGATCGAGACCCACCTCGCCCGCCATCCGGACGTGGCCGAGTGCGTGGTCACCACCCATGGCTCGGGCACTCAGGCGCAGCTGGTGGCGTACGTGGTGGGTCAGGCGGATCCGGCCCGCCTGCGCGGCCACCTCGCCGAGAGCCTGCCCGCGTACATGATCCCCACCCGTTTCGTCCCCCTCCCCCAGCTGCCCCTGACCGCCAACGGCAAGGTGGACCGGCGCCGCCTCCCCGCCCCCACGTCATCGGCGGACGGCGCGGAACCGGGCCGGCGCGTCCCACCGGCCACGGAGGCGGAGCGCCTGGTCGCCGCGGTCTGGGCCGAGGCGCTGGACATGGCCGACTTCGGAGTGGACGACGATTTCTTCGACATGGGTGGGCACTCGCTGCTGGCGATCAAGGTGGTGGCCAGGCTGCGCAGGGCGCTGCCGCCCGGCGCCGCGCCGATCGCAGTGGTGGACCTGTTCAAGCACCCGACCGTCCGCGAGCTGGCCGCGCTCGTCGACGGCACCGCCACCGCCTCGCGCGGGCTCCTGCACGAGCTGACGCCACGCCGTACCTCTCCCGCCGAGCTCACCTATGTGTGCGTACCGTACGGCGGCGGCGCGGCGGTGGTCTACCAGCCGCTCGCCGACGCCCTGCCCTCGACCTACGCCCTGTGGTCGGTGGCCATCCCCGGGCACGACGTCGGCCTGGACGAGGAGCGGCTGCCCCTGGACGAGGTGGCGGCCCGGTGCGTGAGTGAGATCCAGGAGAAGGTACGCGGGCCGGTGGCGCTGTACGGGCACTGTGGCGTGGGGTCGGCCCTGATTGTCGAGATCGCGCGACGGCTGGAGGCGGCGGGCCGCGAGCTCGAAGCGGTGTACATCGGGGCGATCTTCCCCTTCGCCCGCCCTGGTAAGGGGCCCATGGCGCTGCTGTCCAAGCTGGCCAGGCGCGAGTTCCTGCGTAGTGACCGGAGCTATGTCAACTGGCTGATGTCCATGGGGCTCGACATGGGCGAGCTGGAGCCGGGGCAGGCTCGGCACATCATCAGGAACATGCGGCGCGACAGCGAGGCCGCAGAGGAGTACTTCACCGGGCTGTTCGCGAGCTCGGTGGAGCGGCTGCGGGCGCCGATCGTCAGCGTGGCGGGAGAGCACGATCCGGCGACCGAGTACTTCGAGGAGCGGTACCGCGAGTGGCACTTCCTCGCGCCCACCGCCGCCGTGGTGGAGCTGGACGAGGCCGGACACTTTTTCCTGAAATATCGGGCGGCCGAGCTCGCCGAGATCGTCACCCGTACCCACGTCGCCCTAGAGGACCCCAGCCGGCCGGCCGGGGTCAGCTGGCGGGTGCGGGAGGTGTCGCGGGACCGGGAACGGGCTGTCGCGACCGGGCCGCAGCCGAGCATGAAGCGGTTCACGGCCGTTGCCAGTGGTCAGCTGGTGTCCCTTCTGGGGTCGGCGCTGACCGGGTTCGCCATCCCCATCTGGATCTATCTGACCACGGGCTCACTGGCGCAGTTCGCTCTGCTGTCGGTGGTCGGGCTGGTGCCGGGGATGGTGGTGGCGCCGCTGGCGGGGGCGATCGTCGATCGCGGGAACCGGCGGGCCGTCATGCTCGGCGGTGACGCCGCCGCCGTCGGCACCCAACTCGCCTTCGGAACGCTGCTCTGGACCGGGAACCTGCAGACCTGGCACGTCTATCCGCTCCTCGCGCTGCTGTCGGTGGCGCTGACGTTCCAGCGGCTGGCCTACACCTCGGCGGTGCCGCAGCTCGTCCCCAAGCGGTACCTCGGGCACGCCAACGGCATCGTCCAGATGGCCGGTGGCATGACGCAGTTGCTCGTCCCCCTCGCGGCCGTCGGGCTGATGGCCGTGATCGGGCTGGAGGGGATCCTGGTGCTCGACGTGGCCAGTTACGTGTTCGCGATCGGGGTGACACTGCTGGTGCGCTTCCCCGCCGCGATGGCCTGGCGCCGGAAGGAGCCGGTGCTGGCGGAGATGGCGGCCGGGTTCCGCTACTCCTGGGGCAACCTGGGCTTCCGTCAGATGCTCCTCTACTTCGCGGTGCTGAACGTCTTCCTGTCTCCCCTGTTCCTGCTGATCTCGCCGCTGGTGCTCTCTTTCGGCACGCTGCAGGACGTGGGCCGGATCTCGTTCGTGTCCGGGCTGGGGGTCTTCCTCGGCGGTCTGACCATGACGGCCTGGGGCGGGCCGAGCCGGGGCCGAATGCGGGCGGTGCTGTGGTGCACGCTGGCGCTGGCGGCGTTCTGCCTGGTGACGGGGTTGCGGGCGGATCTGGTGACGATCGGGATCGGGGCGTTCGGGATGTCGCTGTGGCTGACGCTGCTGAACGGTGTCTACGCCACGATCGTGCAGGTGAAGGTGCCCCAGCGGTTCCACGGCCGGGTGTTCGCGCTGAACACGCTGATCGCCTGGTCCACACTGCCGCTCGGCTTCGGGCTCGTGGCACCGTACGGGGCGGCGGTGTTCGACCCGCTGCTCGCCCCCCACGGCCCGCTCGCCCCGACCGTCGGCGCGCTCATCGGCACCGGCGCCGGGCGCGGAGTGGGACTGATGTACGTACTGTTCGCCGTGGCGATGGCGGTGCTCGCGGCAGTGGCGCTGCGGTCACGGCTGCCGGGCCTGCTCGACCAGAGCGCCGACGCGACCCCGGACGACCTGGTCGGACTACAGGCCCTCGGGCGCAGTCTCTAGGGTCTCCTTCAACGCCTGGAGGAACAGGACGACGTCCCTGCCGTTGATCAGCCGGTGGTCGTAGGCCAGGCCGATCGCCGCTGCCATCCGCTCGCCGTCCGGCTGCGGTGAGGTGAGGGCGATGGCGCAGGTCTGGCCGGGGAAGATGATCGGAATGGCCATGATGATGTCGGCGTCGTGGTGGAGGGTGACGACGATGTTCCCGCCGGTGAGGTGGGCCTCGGTGAAACCGCCGTGCTGGGCGAGTCCGCGGAATTCGGCCAGGCGGTCGGCGATGTCCGGTACGGCCAGACGGTCGCGGATCACCGGCACGTAGAGGCCGGCGCCCATGTCGATCGTGACGCCTACGCGTGGCTGGTCAGGGATGCGGGCAGTCCTGTCGTCGATGAGTTCGGCGAAGAACATCGGGAAGTCGGCGTGCAGCCGGGCGACGGCGGCGACGAGCAGGTCGGGCAGGCCGATCAGCTTGCGTAGCCGTCTGGTCAGGGCCCGGGCCGTCTTCTGGGCCGGGGTCACGTCTACTTTTATCGCGGTGTATCCGGCGGGGATGGTCTGGTGCGACAGGGTCACGGTCCTGGCGACTGCGCGCTGGTGGTTGGAGAGCGTGTGGGCCTGGCCGCTTTTGGGAGGTGCTGCCGCGAGCCGTTCCACGTCGGCTCGGCGTACCACCTTGACCTCCAGCCCGGCCACCAGCGCGGGGTCGAGGCCGAGTTCGTCCAGCAGCGCGCGGGCCGGTGCCGTGATGATCGGCCCGCCTTCGACGGCGGGCACCGGCTCCTCCGCATCGGGCAGGGTCGGCTTCGGGCCGATTCGGGCGATCAGCTGGCCGGGGGCGCATGACGCGCCGGCCCCTACGAGTTGGGTGAGCACCCCGTCCTGCTCGCTGACCAGCTCCTCCACCGCCTTGGACGTCTCCAGCGTCACCAGCGGGTCATTCCGCCACACCCGCGCGCCGTCGGCCGCCAGCCACTCCAGCAGCGTGTACTCCGAGTCGTTGTTGTTCAGCTTCGGGACCCGGATCTCACCCATCGAGCGCCTCCAGTACGGCCCTGCTGATCGTGCTGTCCTGCAGCACCACGGCACGCTCCAGGTGCGAGGCGGTGGGGATCACGCTGTCGGCCGAGCTGACCAGGCGGATCGGCCGCCGGAGCGAGCCCCACAGCCTGGTGTGCAGGTCGGCGGCCAGGTGGCTGCCCCAGGTGCCGCCCGCGCTGCCGTCCTCCGCCACGCAGACTAGCCCCACCTGACCGAGCAGCGGCAGCACGGCGGTTGGGTCGAACGGGTACAGGCGCGACGGGACGAGCACCGCCCCGGCGAGGTCGTGGGAGAGCAGCAGCGTGCGCATGGCGGCGATGGCCCGGTGCGCCACGCCGCCAGGGGCGATCACCACGTAGTCGAGGTCACCGTCGAACCGCACCACGGCCACGTCCTCGACCAGGTCCCAGGAGAACAGCTCGTCCACCTCGTACATCCGGCGGGTGTAGAGGACTTTGTCCTCGAAGAGCAGGCAGGGCTCTTCCAGGGCGAGCATGCGGTCGAGGACGGCGCGGTTGTCGTGGAACGGCGACATCTCGAACAGCGAGAGGCCGGGCACGCCGATGAAGTGCTTCTGGAGGTTCTGGCTGTGGGTGGGACCGTAGCCGCGGTTGCCGCCCGAGGGGCAGCGGATGACCAGCGGCATCGGGACGCGATGGCCGTACATGGAGACCGATTTGCCGGCGAAGTTCACGATCTGGTCGAAGGCGAGCGCGGCGAAGTCGCCGAACATCATCTCGACGACGGCCTTCTCCCCCGCCAGCGCGAGGCCGGAGGCGGCGCCGACGATCGCGCCCTCGCTCAGCGGCGTCGTCAGGACGCGGTCGGGGAAGCGGGTGGACAGGCCACGGGTGATCTTGAAGGCGCCGCCGTAGGGGTCCAGAAGGTCCTCGCCAAGCATGTAGACGGCGGGGTCGTCGCCGAGCAGACCGTGCAGGGCCTGGTTGAGGTTCTCACCGACCCTCACGCGGGCGTCCCGACGGCTGAGGGCCGGGCGGTGGGATTCCAGACGGCTGGGGGCCGGGCGGCCACCTCTTCGGCGATCATGTCGACGCGGGCACGGGCCGCCGCTTCGAGGCCGGCCGACTGTTCGGGGTGTTCGGCCTGGTAGGCGGCGTACCAGTCGGGCCGTACGACGTCCGGCGGGCGGGTGTCGTCGCCCTTGCTGTGCGGGCCGAGGCGGTGTGTGGCGAACTCCACCACCAACGGCGCACCTCCCCTGACCGTCTCCACCAAAGGCGCGAGATGCCGCCTTATTTCGGAAATATCCAAGCTAGTCACCCGGGTGTGCTCGATCCCGAAGGCCGCCGCCCGCCCCGCGATGGTCCCCGCCATCTGGAGCTCCGTCGGCGTGGACTGGGCGATGCCGTTGTGCTCGACCACCACGAGCAGTGGCAGCCGCCAGAGCTGCGCCATGTTCAACGCCTCGTACACCGCCCCCTCGCCCCACGTACCGTCACCGATGTAGACGCAGGCGAGCCCGCCGGGCTCGCGCCGCTTCAGGTGCAGGGCGACCCCGGTGGCCACCGGCAGGCTCTGCCCCTGTACCCCGGTCGACAGGTAGCGGTCGCGGCGCAGATGCTGACTGCCGCCCACACCGTCGCACACGGCGCCCTTCCGGCCCATGATCTCGGCCAGCAGCCCTTCGGGATCCTCGAACCGGGCCAGATAGTGGCCGTGACCGCGATGGTTGCTGAAGACCCAGTCACCGTCACGCAGCAGCGGGCGCAGGGAGACGGGGACGTACTCCTGCCCGAGGCAGGTGTGGGTGGTGCCGTTGAGCTCGCCCCGCTCGAAGAGCGCGAGCAGCTTCCGTTCGAAGGACCGGATCAGCAGCAGCAGCGCCAAGTCCTCGTCAGCCAGCCTGTTCATAGGCCCCTTGAGTCCCGGGAGAACCTCCAGAAAGGCTATACAACAGCGACATATCACGTCTACGGCTACTCAGTGGCGAACCGAAAGGCCGTAGACGTCAAAGCTCGGCCATATCCCCGATGACAGCGGCGGCCGGCGCCCCCTGGGCCGCCAGGCCAGCCCGACCGCAGCCACACCACCTAGCGGGCTGGGGCGTACTCCGGCAGAGGCCGGGCGTTCCTGGCCTGCACCCGGCGCTCCACCGCGCCGATCGCCTTCATCAACGGCAGGCGGGCGACGACGTCGCGGACACACCGGCCGCCTTCGGTCTTGGGCACCATGAGGCGGACGTTAGGACCGATCTGCTGCTTGTTGTCGACCAGCGGACGGTGGGCGAGGTCATAGCGGGTGAAGGCGATGCGGTGGTCGCCGCCTGCGGCGGCGAGTTCTCCGGCGAGGCGGTAGGCACCGACCAGTGCCAGTTCCGCGCCCGCGCCCGAGGCGGGGGACGCGCACCAGGCGGCGTCGCCGACGAGCGCGATGCGGCCGCTGGACCAGGAGTCCATCCGCACCTGGCCCAGGGCGTCGAAGTAGAAGTCGGGGTCGGCCAGGGCCGTGTCGAGCAGTTCCCCGGCCCGCCAGGACGGGTCGTCCCCGAACGCCTCGCCGATCAGTCGCTTGTGCTCGGCGACGTCCCGGTGGTCGAACTCCAGCGGCGCGGAGCGGAAGATGAAATACGCCTTGGCCTGAGCGTGGTTGCCGGATCGGTAGATTCCAGTCATCTTGCCCGGCGTGTTGAACATCGTCACCCAGCGGTCCTCACCGAGCGAGGCGTCGGCATTGGCGAAGGCGAAGTAGTGGTCCTTGAACTGGACGAACTGCTCTTCGGTGCCGAAGGCGAGACGGCGGACGTTGGAGTGCATGCCGTCGGCGCCGACGACCAGGTCGAAGCGGCGGGCAGGCGCGTGCTCGAAGGTGACCGTCACCCCGTCGTCGTCCTGCCGCAGGCCGAGGATGGAGTCGCCGAACAAGTACTCGGCGTCGGTCACCTCGTGCAGCAGGGCCACCAGGTCGCCGCGCATGATCTCGACGGAGGCCGGATCCCGGGTATCGATCCGGGCGACGGCCCGGTCGGCGGCGTCGACGAACTTCATGCCGTGTACGTCGGTGGCGAGCTCGCGGACCCGTGGCAGGAGTCCCATCCGCTCGATCACCTCGACGGCGTTGCCGCGCACGTCCACCCCGTTGCCGCCGGGGCGCAGCGCCGGGGCGCGCTCGACCACGGTGGGCTTGAAGCCGTGCCGGGCCAGCCAGTGGGCCAGGGTCAGGCCGGCGATGCTCGCGCCGGAGATCAGGATCCGCTCGTTCATGGGGGCTCCTTCGCGCTACGATAACTGAAATGGACGTTCCATTTGATTATGTGAAATGAGCATTCCAGTTGTCAACATCCACTGAACCCCCGCGCCGGGCCGACGCCGTTCGCAATCGCCGGCTCGCCCTGGACGCGGCCACCGCGCTACTGACCGAGCCGGGCGTATCGCTAACCGTCGAGGCCATCGCCAAGAAGGCGGGCCTGGGGGCGGCGACTGTCGTGCGCGCCTTCGGCGGCAAGGACGCACTCCTGGACGCCGCTGTGTCCCGGCTCCTTGAACCGGTGGTGCAGCACGCCCGCGACCTCCTCGCCGAGACCACGCCCACGCAGGCCCTGCGGATCTTCCTCCGCGAGCTGATCGCCTTCCAGGCCGCGCACTACGCCATCAACGACCAGCTAGGTGGCCTGGACCTACCCGCCACCACGGCCCTGCGCGCCGACCTCGTCCGCGCCGTCGAGGAGATGATCGACGGGGCACGCCGCGACGGCGCGGTCCGCACCGACATCGACCCCGCCATCATCACGGCTCTGATCGGCCAGACCGCCCTAGCGGTCGCTCGTACTCAGCCGCCGTCCCAGGAGCTCGCCGACGCCTACCTCACCGTCCTGCTGGACGGACTCCGCCCTTGACGGCCTCGCCCTCACCGTTCACGACCGCCATCATCAACAGCGCCGTGAACGCGAGCGTTTGAGACGAGCCACCGCCAGCGCGGCAGCTCCAGCACTACGGTGACCACGGCCAGCACGGAGACCAGCACGGCGACGAACACCGGCCAGGCGACCCACGCCGCCACCACAGCGGCCACGACCTGCAGGACGACCAGCGCGATCGTCACCGCCCCCGGCACCGCGACGATCACATTCCGCTTGTCACCCGGAGTGGAGAACAGCGTCGGCAACCCGATCAGCACCACCACCGACAGCACGGCCAGCGGCACCGAATGGGCGGCCAGGGCCCACGGAGTCGCGACCCAGGCGACCAGCTCAGTGGCGAATCGGAAGGCGGATGCGACGCGGTCGTCCGGACGCGATGTGGAGGGCACGCGCGTAACATACCGTCCCCGTCCATGCCTGCGAACGTGCGGGCATCGGTATGCCCAAAGGTCCGAAAACCGCTGACTTTCTGGCTGGCGACGGTGTTGTAGAGAGTATGAGCATCTACACAACGATCGACAGCCCGCTGGGCGAGATCCTGCTCGTAGGCGACCCCGTACTGACCCGTGTGGCGTTCGGTGGTGCCGTACGTCCCGAGTGGCAGCGCGAGCCTGGCGCGTTCGCCGAGGCCGAGCGTCAGCTTCGCGAGTACTTCGCGGGCGAGCGGACCGCCTTCGACCTGGACCGCGCCTCCGGCGGCACCGCCTTCCAGGAGCGGGTCTGGGCCGCCGTGGACGCCGTCCCGTACGGGACCACCACGACGTACGGCGAGCTCGCCGCGAGCATCGGCGTGACACGCGACCGGATCCGCGCGGTCGGCGCGGCCATCGGCGCGAACCCGCTGCTCGTCATCCGCCCCTGCCACCGCGTCGTCGGCGCGAACGGCTCCCTGACCGGCTACGCGGCCGGCGTCGAGCGCAAGCACGCGCTGCTCACGCTCGAAGGCGCGCTGCAGCCGCAGCTCATCTGATGGAGGTCATCATCAACTACCACCGGTTGAAGCTGGTGGTTCGCTCTCACGGTCCCGTCTGGCTGAAGGGAGGCCGGTAGCGTGTGGCTGGTTGATGGCAGCCCAGCCCGCGACGGCGCGTGTGGCGATGTTGCGGGCCGCGATGTGGTCGGCGTGCCCAGCGAGGCCACACCTGGTGCAGACGAACCGGCCCCGCGCCGGCCGATTCGCCCGGCTGACATGCCCGCACTCCGGACACACCTGCGACGTATACGCGGGGTCGACCAGCAGGAAGGCGATCCCGGCTCGGGCGGCCTTGTAGCGGGTGAAGGCGATCTGCTGGGCGAACGCCCAGCCGTGCAGGGTGCGCCGCTGGAACCGATGAGCCCTTACCCGGCCGCGGATGCCCTGAAGATCCTCCAGGGCAATCCCACGGCCGGTGCGTTCGGCTTCACGCACCACGAACGTCGAGATTTGGTGGTTGAGGTCGGTCATCATCCGGTGCTCACGACCGGACAGGCGACGCAGCACCCGCCGCGCCGCAGAAGTCCCCTTCTTCTGCAATCGGCGGCGTTGGCGATGGCGCCGCTCCCGCAGGGTGCAGACGTGGCCGTTACCGCCGACTGGGCCAGGCAGTGCCGGGCCGGGCAGCACCGCGCCATCGGAGGTGACCGCCAGGTTCGCCACCCCTTGATCCACCCCCACAAACCCGCTGACCGGTTCACGCACCACCGGCTGGGGCAGGGTTACGGGGACCTGCAGCAGCCACACACCGCGTCGGCAGATCAGGTCGGCCTCTCCCACCGGCAGCGTATCCACGGCTTTCAGGTCTTCTGGCCTGCCGGTGTAGGGCATGGTGACGCGGCCGGTGGGGGTCCACAGCGACACCGTGCGGGCGTCACGGTTGAAGCTCATCAACCGGGCGTCGTAAGGGACGGCGCCGCGCGGGCGGAAGATGTGCGCGCGTTTCTTGCTGGCGCGCCGGTTGGCATAGGCGCCGGCGACCCGGGCGATCGCCCGCACGGCCGCTTGCGCGCCCAACCCGGCCACCTGCCCACGCACCTCGTAGTAGGCCAGCCGATGCAACTCCACCACAGCGAAAGTGCGATGCTCCCAGGCCAGACGGGAGACGACAGTAGCCGCCTCATTACACAGCCGCACCGCTGCGGCCAGAGCGTCGCCCTGGGCCGGGGCGGGTGCGAGCCGCAGCTGTACGACCGTGGGCAGGCCGTGTCGTTTGGTGGCGGAGCGGCGGATCGCCATCGCGCACCTCCTGTCACAGTGGCCTCACCCACCGCACACATTACCGAACGTGACCGAGACTTTCCATACTGTTTTCGAAAGGAGGAGTGGCGCCTCCTCCCGGCCCTGAAGGACCGGGTCTCCGCGCCACCATTCAGATGAAGGCTGACTGGACGGCCCTGACCGAGGAGGTCAACGCGTATGGCTGCGCGCTGACGCCACCGGTCCTCTCTCCGGCCGACTGCAAGGAGATCGCGAACCTGTACGGCGAGGTCGGCCGGTTCCGTTCCACGATCGACATGGAGCGCTACCGGTTCGGCCGCGGGCAGTACCGCTACTTCCGCGAGCCCTTCCCGTCGCTGGTGGCGGAGCTGCGGGCGGCGTTCTACCCGCATCTGCTGCCCATCGCCCGCGACTGGGCCGCCCGCCTGGGACAGCCCGCGCCCTGGCCGGACGACTTCGCCGAGTGGCTGGACATGTGCCACGAAGCCGGGCAGACCAAGCCGACGCCCATCCTGCTGCGTTACCAGGAGGGCGACTGGAACGCCCTGCACCGCGACCTGTACGGGGACCTGGTGTTCCCGCTGCAGGTGGTCATCGGGCTCGACAAGCCGGGCGACGACTACACCGGGGGCGAGTTCCTACTGGTGGAGCAGCGCCCCCGGGCGCAGTCGCGCGGGACGGTGACCCTGCTGCCGCAGGGACACGGGCTGATCTTCACCACCCGGGACCGGCCCGTGCGGTCCTCGCGCGGGTGGTCGGCGTCGCCGGTGCGGCACGGGGTCAGCACCGTCCGCTCGGGGTTGCGGCACACGCTGGGCCTCGTCTTCCACGACGCCTCGTGACGTACACGCTGATCGGGGCCGACGGCTGGCCGTACGTCAGCGTGCTGCCCGGGACGCTGGGCGGGCATCGGCGGGCGCGGCTGTACGGGCGGCTGGACTGCCCGTCGGCGCTGCGGGCGATCTCACGTGGGGGGTACGTGCGGGAGCGGGTGTTCTTCGCGGACGAGGTCACGGCCATCGCGGCGGGGTACCGGCCGTGCGCGGTCTGTCTGCCGCAGGCGTACCAGGTATGGAAGACCGAACAGACAGCGGCCGAACAGGCGATGGCTGGTCATACGGCGGCCGAGCTTGCCGGGCTGCTCAGCCAGCTGGCCGCGGCCCGGCCGCGCGTGACGGCCATCGTGATCGGTCACGGCCGCGACGCCGCCCTCTCCGCGAAGGCGTTGGCCGCCGCGTGGGAAAGCGGCCCGCAGCCAGGCAGCCCGTGGGAAGGCGCCGCAGAGACAGGCAGCCCGTGGCAAGGCGGCGCACAAATGGACATCGCGTGGGAAGGGACCGTGCTCGCGGTGGTCGACTGGCCGGAGGAGGCGGCGTCGTGGCTTCGCCAGGCCAGGCGGTTCGTGGCGGGCCCGCCGGACGCGTGGGTGGTGGCGGGGGCGCCGCTGGGCTGGGCCCGGATGAGCGAACGCCTCCGTCAGAGCACCGACTGGGACCCCGGCCGTACGTTCGGCTTCGCCTCCACCGCGCAAGCCGTCGCCCTGGCCCCGCCTGGAACACTGGAGGGCATGCGCGGAGCGGACACCGACGGCACCACCTGGCGAATCGGCCGCAACCTGATCCACCGGGAGCCCGCATGATGCCGCTGCCGATGCGGGAGGTCGCGCCAGGCGCGGTCCATGTGCCCAGCTGGCTGACGCTCGACGAACAGCGACACCTGGTACGGGCGTGCCGCGAATGGGCGGTGGGCCCGGTGCCGATCCGGCACACCGTGCTCCCCCGAGGCGGCGTCATGTCGGTGCAGACGGTATGCGTCGGCTGGCACTGGCAGCCGTACAAGTACACGCGCGTGGCGGGCGACGTGAACGGCCTCCCGGTCGCCGACTTCCCCGACTGGATGGTCGCCCTGGGCCGCCGCGCCTTCACAGCGGCGTACGGCGAACCCGGCGACGACTACACACCCGACACGGCACTGATCAACTTCTACGACGACCAGGCCAGAATGGGCATGCACCAGGACAAGGACGAACGATCCGCCGCCCCGGTGGTGTCGTTGAGCATCGGCGACGACTGCCTGTTCCGCTTCGGCAACACGGAGACGCGCGGCAGGCCGTACACCGACGTGCGGCTCGGCAGCGGCGACCTGTTCGTCTTCGGCGGCCCCTCGCGCTTCGCCTACCACGGCGTGCCCAAGGTCTACCCAGGCACCGGAGACCCCGCCACCGGACTGACCTCGGGCCGCCTCAACATCACCATGCGGGTGACCGGTCTATGACGGAGTGCTGCCAGGGCGCTTTCCGTCAATGGCAGCGCATGTCGAACCCGGCTTCGTGATATCCGTCGAAGAACTCCACGATGACGCCCTTATACCCGTCCCGCCATGATCCGCTCGGGTTGACGTACACCGTGCCGGAGAGCTCGCGACCCTCGACACCCTCGACCGCAGCGGACTCGTAGAAGCGCGCGATCTCGGCGTCCGGCAGCTTGGTGAGCAGGGACATGCGGACCAGATAGTCGCAATGATTGCTGTTGCCCGACTGAATACCCACCGTGCCCTGCACGCTGGGATCACCTTGCTCGGTGTCGGGCGGGAGCGGGAGCATGCTCACCCGCTCCTCCAGCCGGGCCAGCTTCTCGTCGTTGCGCCACTCGGGGACCTCGAACACCAGGACGTAGGCGACGACGGAGGCGAGGAGCGCCAGGCCCACGAAGAACGGCCACCTGCTTCGCTGTTTCGGTAACGCCTCTGGAGCTGCCTCGATCAGGACCATGCCATCCTCCAGAAAGCTCGTCTGGTGATCACCATTCAACAACCCGCACCGGTGGTTGCGCGGATGCCGCCATCGCGGGAATGCTGCCGGATTTGTACGGCACGCACGAAAACCAAGAAGGCGTGAATTTCATCTGTCGCCGTGGTCGGATGATTCCGACGCTCAGATGCACTATGCCCACGACTACAAGGGCGTGGCAGCACTACAGCGCGGACCCCGTAATCTCTGGGACGGCCTGGAGGCCGCCTATCTCCGGTGGGTGTCGTGGGGCAGGCGCGATGGACTCCGTCCACACGCCCCGCCTCCACCGCGACTTCTGGACCACCGCCTACCAGGCAACCGGGTGAAGCCGCTGCGCGAGATGGGCGCGGTCGCCCTGCGCACCGCGCTGCGCCTGGCCGCCGGCGAGAAAATCGAATCCAGCCACATCGAACTCGCCACCAGACTTGTCGTACGCGGTTCGACCCTCGCCGTCTGACCCCGGAAACGCCCATGCGTCAGCGGGCGGCGAAGTCCTGCGTCCAGTAGACCTGTCCCTGCGCGTCCTTGACCGCGCCCACCCCGATGAGGGTGTACGAGCAGTTCATGATGTTCTGCCGGTGGCCGGCGCTGTTCATCCAGGTCTTGACCACCTCGGCCGCCGATCGTTGACCCATGGCGATGTTCTCGGCCCAGGACGAGCCGGTGAAGCCGGTCGCGCGCATGCGGTCGACCATGTCGCGGCCGTCCTGAGAGTCGTGGTCGAAGTAGTCGTTCTTCGCCATGTCGGCTGAGTGCCCGAACGCGGCCTTGCGCAGTCGCGCGTCGTGTTTGAGGGGGTGGCAGCCGCCCTTGGCCCGCTCGGCGTTGGTCAGCCGGACGACGTCGTTCTCTAGTGCCGTGCCGACGGACGCGATGGACGCCTTTCCCTCAGGAACCGTCGGCGCCTTCGTCTCCCGCGTTGCGCGGGTGGGGGTGGGGGTGACGCACGCCAGCCGTACGGCCTTGGACCTGGCTGTGCCGCCCCGGTAGTCCGTGGCGACCGCGTAGTACGTACCCGGCGCGCAGGGCAGTTGCAGGGCGATGCGGCCCTTCCTGGTGGCGCCGCTCTTGACCACCGGATCGGCGCCGGGGACGGCGCGCTTGACTCGGATGCGCAACAGTGCCGGGTGCACACAGCCACGGCGGGCGGCCGAGGTCCGGATCCTGAGCGCGGAGACGTCCGGCCTGACCACGCTCACGTGGCACTCGTCCGATCCAGGGGTCGGCCGGGGAACCGGCTGCGCCGGCGTCGACGCCGGTGCCGCGCCGTCCGCGGGCACGGTCGCCTCGGGCACCGCTCCGGCCGCTCCGCCCGGCGGCAGGTCGGCGGACGGGGTGCAGGCGGCGAGGCTGGCGACAGTGGCGAGTACCCCCAGGGGTCTCAGCATGGGTTCCTCCAGTGGCGGAGCGGCTGGTGGTCCCGCATTCTGTCGCCCCATTACCGGACTTGTCACGCAAAACTGGACATTTCCCCTTGTGATTAATGTCAAGCGATTGGCCTTCGCTCAGGCATGACATCGCGGTCGGCCAGCAGTCTGACGGCGACGGTGTTGCCCAAATGGGCGTGGGCGCGGAGCACGGTGATGGCCTCCTGCGGCAGCGCCCGCACGGGTGCCGTCACGCCGTCAAGGCGCCCCACAATGCCTGCCCGATGCACATGACCAGGCTGACGACCACGACGAGACCGGTCAGGGAGAAGATCACTCCGGCCCTGGACGGTTTGCGGATCGGCAGGTCGTCGCCCAGCAGTTGAGCGATCCTGGCCTCGGCGGCGCCGTCGAAAGCCGCGGCTGTCGCCGGCGCGGGGCCGGCGCCGTCCATCCGGGTCAGTGCCCGTGCCACCGCCTTGGCGCCCAGCCGGTCGATCGCGGCCCGGTCGGCTGACAGCTCGGCCCGTTCGCTCTGCCGCCCGAACCACCATCCCGCCAACGGCAGGAAGAACAGGACGTCAGCGGCGGCGCGGAGCATGAGACGGCGCAGCGGGTCACGGCGCCGCGCGTGTGCGGCCTCGTGGACGAGGATCGCGTCGAGCTCTTCGGCGGGGATCGCCCCGGCGGCCCCGGCGGTGAGGTAGAGGCGTGGCCGCAGCACTCCAGCACAGAAGGCCGCCGGATTCGCACCGGCCAGACAGACGACACCTGGAACGCCGCTTCGCCGCACCGCGGCCTCAAGATCGGCCGGCTCGGCCGCCCGCGGGAGTGCGGCCAGACTGCGGGCGGCGGCGACGCCGAGCCAGGTGGCGCGGGCGGCGACAGCCAGCAGGCTCGCCCCGGCCACGACGGCGATGGAGACGAGCCAGCACTGGGCCATCGTCATCCCGGCGGAAACGCTGGGGTGCCACACCAGGCGGACGCCTATCAGTCCGGCCAGCACTGCCAGGCCGATGCGGTTGTGCCGCCACAGGTAGACGATCACTCGGTCAGCTCCCGCAGGCGGCGCCGCTGCTCGGGCGGCAGGCCGTCGAGGTGGGCGGCGAAGGCGACCAGTGCGGCGTCGCCGTACTTGTCCACGAAGCCCGCGGCGGCCTGCCGGCTCGACTGGGAGAGGAACTGAGCGGGCGTGACCGCGGCCCGGTATTCATGGGCTCGGCGACCCGGCTCGGCGTGAGCCGCCAGCATTCCCTTGTCGGCCAGCCGTCGCAACGTGGTCATCACGGTGGTGTAGGCCAGCTCCGGCACCAATCCCTGCACGTCCCGGACCACGAACGGCTCAGTGACCGCTCCAGTCCACACGGCCCGCATGAGCCGGCCCTCCAGCGGGCCGAGAACGGCGACCGCCCGATCCAGTTCATCCTGCACGACGTCATACTACTATCCACTGTGAGTACTATCTATGAATAGTAGATCATCCAACCAGAGGAGCTTCTATGTCGCGCACCGAACGTGCGTCTGTCGCCAACCCCGAGCAGGCCAAGGCGTGGAACGAGGGCGACGGCCGGCACTGGGTCGCCCACCGGGATCGCTACGACGAGATGATGGAAAGGATCAGCTCCCACCTGTTCGAGGCGGCCGCCATCGCCCCCGAGGACCACGTGCTCGACATCGGGTGCGGAAGCGGCCAGACCACCTGCACGGCCGCTCGGGGCGCGCAGGACGGCCAGGCACTCGGCATCGACGTGTCCGCTCCCCTGCTGGAGGAGGCCCGGCACCGAGCCAAGGGCGAGAACCTCGTCAACACGCGCTTCGAACTGGCCGACGCACAGGTTCACCCCTTCGCCGCGGCGAGCGTCGATGTGGTGATCAGCCGTTTCGGGGTGATGTTCTTCAACGATCCTGTGGCGGCCTTCACCAACATCGCACGGGCGACTCGCCCCGATGGGCGTCTGGCGTTCCTGTGCTGGCGGAAGCCGCTCGACAACGAATGGATCACCGAACTGGGCGCGGTCCTGGCCTCGTACGTCCCCCTGTCCGGTTCCCTCGACAACGACGGCCCGGGGCCCTTCTCCCTGGCGGCATCCAGTCGGATCACCGATCTCCTGCATACAGCCGGCTACACCCAGATCAGCGTGGACCCTGTGGACGAGGCCATGAGACTCGGGGACGACGCGAACGACGTGCTGGACTTCGTCTCCCAGATGGGCCTGGTCAGCAGCCTGCTCGACAAGGCCGACGAAGAGACGAGAGCCAAGATGCTCCACGCCCTCCATGAGCGCCTCGCCTCGCACGAGACGGCGGCCGGAGTCTTCCTCAGGAGCGCGGCCTGGCTGGTCACCGCTCGACGCCCCGGATGAGCTCCCGATATTGAGACCGGCGAGAGGTGAGATGGATGGAATCGAGGCCACGCGACGAACGGTTGCGCCGCTACTGGGACAAGCACTCCGGCTCCTACGACAAGCAGATGACCTTCCTCGACCGGAAGGTGTTCGGAGACACCCGTTCGTGGATCTGCGGGCAGGCCGGCGGCGACACCCTTGAGGTCGCCATCGGGACGGGCCTGAACCTCCCCCTCTACCCGGAGGACGTACGGCTGACCGGCATCGATTGGAGCCCGGCCATGCTGGACATCGCCCGGCGCCAGGCCGCCTCCCTGGGCCGGGAGGTGGACCTGCGTGAGGGGGATGCTCAGGCGCTCGACTTTCCGGACGAGAGCTTCGACACGGTTGTCGGCACCTTTTCCCTTTGTGCGATCCCTGATGATCGGCGAGCGATCGCCGAGATGGTGCGCGTACTCCGGCCCGGCGGCGTTCTGCTGCTCGGTGACCATGTGGCCGCGTCAGGGTGGCCGGTCCGGGTGGCTCAACGCCTGATCGAACTGGTGACCGTGCCCCTGGGAGGCGAGCACTTCCTGCGCCGCCCCATCGAGCGGCTACCTGATCACGGCCTGACCGTTGAACGTCATGACCGGTTCAAGCTCGGCATCGTCGAACGGCTGGCCGCCCGGAAACCTCCCGGGTGACCAACGTACGGCTATGAGACGGCGGACACCGGGATGTCCGTAAATTTGGCACCTTCACCAGCGATCGCTCGCAGAAGCCGTCAACTACCCCCTTCCGAGCAGGAGGTTTGGAAAATTACCCCAGGGGGGTACTTGACGCTTCGGACATAATGGCCCACCGTATACGCCATGGACATATAAGCCCCAACCTGGGGATGTCCACGGTTCGCGGGGGTTCAGAGCCGGGCGACTGCTGCGTGACAAGGAGCCCACTGTGGCGAAAAAGATACGTATTCAACCCCTCCTGGCGGCAGGCCTGTCCACCGCCTTGACGATCACCCTGTCGGCGTGCGGCCACAGCTCCGCGGACGCCGCCGACCTCCTGCGGCGGGTCAAGGAGTCCGGCACCCTCCGGGTGGCCCAGACGCAGGCCAATCCGCCGTGGAACTTCCTGGACGGCGGCAAGCCCGCGGGCTACGACGTCGACGTGGCCAACGAGCTCGCCAAGCGGCTCGGCATCGCCAAGGTCGAGTTCGTCGCCTCCAACTACCAGAGTTTCATCGCCGGCGTTCAGGCCGGCCGGTTCGACGCCGTCGTCGCCGGCCAGACCATCACCCCGGAACGTGCCAAGCAGGTGGACTTCTCCCGCCCGTACCAGGTCAACGGGATCTCGATCTTCGTGGCCGACGCCAATTCCGACATCACGGGGCTGACCGACCTCCAGGGCAAGAAGATCGCGGTGACGGCCGGGACCACGCAGGCGGCCTTCGCCAAGAAGAGCATCGCCGACGCCGACATCAAGACCTACGACAACGCCACACTCGGGCTGACCGAGGTGGCGCGGGGGCGGGCCGACGCCGTGCTGGCGTCACGGTTCCAAGGGGCGTTCCTGGCGGCGAAGAACAACCTGAAGGTCAAGCCCGCAGGGCCGCTGCTCGAATCGGAGGTCAACGGGATCTCCTTCGCAAAGGGCTCGGCGAGCTTCAAGCAGGCCGTCGACAAGGCGCTCAACGACATGATCGCTGACGGCACCCTGACCGCCATCTCCCGCAAGTGGCTGGGCGGTCTCGACATGACGCAGGAACTGGCCAAGGTTCCGGCGAGCTGAGCAGGGAAGGTACTCATGGATCTACTGGTCGACTCCTTTCCCGATCTCCTCACCGGCATGGTGATCACCCTTCTCCTCGGTGTGGTCTCCTTCATCCTGGGCAGCGTCCTCGGGGCCGCGATCGTGCTGGCGAAGATCTCCGGCAACCGCGTCCTCTCCGCCGTGGCGACCGCGTACGTCTCGGTCTTCCGCGGCACGCCGCTGCTGATCCAGATCATGATCATCTACTTCGGACTGCCGCAGATCGGCCTGGAGATTCCGCCCATCCCGTCGGCGATCATCGCCTTCACCCTGTTCACCGCCGCCTACCTCAGTGAGAACTTCCGCGCGGGCATCCTCGGCGTCGACAAGGGACAGTGGGAGGCGGCGGCCTCGATGGCCATGCCGTACGGGAAGACGCTGCGCCGCGTCATCTTCCCCCAGGCCATCAGGATCGCCCTGCCGCCCGTGGGCAGCCGGTTCATCGCCCTGATGAAGGACACCTCCCTGGCCTCCGCGGTCACGGTGGTGGAGCTGACCAGGGTGGCCGAGGGCATCGGCACCTCCACCTTCCGCTACATGGACGCGCTGCTGATCGTCGGACTCATGTACTGGCTGATCAACACCCTCCTGCAGGTCGGCCAGCAGGCTCTCGAACGCCGGATGAGAAAGGCCTACGCATGACCAGCTCAGAACCCATCGTGAGCGTGCGCGGGCTGACCAAGCGCTTCGGCGACAACGAGGTGCTCAAGGGCATCGACCTCGACGTGCGGCCGGGCGAGGTCGTGGTGGTCATGGGGCCGTCCGGCTCCGGCAAGACCACCCTGATCCGCTGCCTCAACCTTCTGGAAGAGCCCGACTCCGGCACCGTCCGCCTGTGCGGCAACCACGTCGACTGCGGCACGCGCCAGGGCGGGCGTCGCGCCAGGGCCGCCCGGATCCGCGAGATCCGTCGGCATTCGGCGATGGTGTTCCAGCAGTTCAATCTCTTCCCGCACCTGACGGCGCTGCAGAACGTCATGGAAGGCCCGATCTCCGTACGGAACGTGCCCCGCGCCGAGGCGACCGAGCTCGCCCGGCGGCTGCTCGCGCTGGTGGGCCTCGGCGACAAGTGCGACTGCTACCCCGCCACGCTGTCCGGCGGCCAGAAGCAGCGCGTCGCCATCGCCCGGGCACTGGCGATGGAGCCGCAGGTCATCCTGTTCGACGAGCCCACCTCCGCGCTGGACCCCGAATTGCACGCCGAGGTCCTGCAGGTCATCCGTGACCTGGCCGGAAACGGGATGACCATGGTCATCGTGACGCACGAGACCGCCTTCGCCCGCGATGTGGCCGACCGGGTGGTGTTCATGGACGGCGGGAACGTCATCGAAGAGGCTCCCCCGCAGCGCTTCTTCACCGCGCCCGCACATCCCCGCGTACAGGCGTTCCTGCGCCTCATCGGCCCTTCGCACAACGGCCGCCCTTCACTCGAGAACGTGGAGCGAACGTAATCGACCTCGCGGTGCCCGGGAGCTGACCCCGGGCACCGCGAACACCGCTTCATCTGCTATGCCATCTAGTAGCAAATATTCGGCAGTTGCTAGATTTGTGCAAAAGCGATGAAGGGCTCCCATGCAGACCAGCAGCCGACGATTCACCCGGACCGACGTCCTACGCCTGGTCCCCCTGCTCGGCGTGGTCGCCGCTCTCCACGTCGCGGGGTTCGGGCTGTTCGCCTACTACAACGCCCAGCCCGCCTACCACAACCTGACCGACGGCCGCGGCCAACTCGTCTTCGCCTCCGCCGCCGGGATCGTCTATCTGCTCGGCATGCGCCATGCCTTCGACGCCGACCACATCGCCGCCATCGACGACACCACCCGGCTCCTGCTGCAGAAGGGCCGGCCCTCGCAGGGCGTGGGGCTGTTCTTCTCGCTCGGCCACTCCACCGTCGTGCTGGCACTGTCGGTGGCGGTCGCGTTCGCCACGCAGGCGGCCGTGCGGTTCCAGAGCTCGTTCGCCGACATCGGTGGCATCATCGGCACGACCGTCTCAGGCGCCTTCCTCTACCTGGTGGCCGGGCTGAACCTGGTCATCTTCGCCGGCATCTGGAAGATGTGGCGACAGGTACGCCAAGGCGCCTACGAACCGGAGCGGCTCGAACGCCTGCTGGCCGAACGCGGCCTGCTGAACCGCCTGCTCAAAGGCCGCTACACCCGGCTGATCAGCGCCAGCTGGCACATCTACCCGGTCGGCCTGCTGTTCGGGCTCGGCTTCGACACCGCCACCCAGGTCGGCCTGATCGGCGTCTCCGCCGGAGCGGCCGCGGGCGGTCAACTCCCTCCGCTGGCCATCATCTCGCTGCCGTTGATCTTCGCCGCGGGCATGTCGCTGTGGGACACCCTCGACGGCGCGTTCATGGCCCACGCCTACAACTGGGCCTTCAGCAACCCGCTCCGCAAGATCTACTACAACCTCTCCACCACCGGCCTGTCCATCTTCGTCGCCTTCGCCGTCGGCACCGTCGAACTGCTCGGTATCCTCGCCGACCAACTCGGCCTGGCCGACCGTCAGCCGTGGGCCGCTCTTGCCGCCATCGACCTCAACACGATCGGGTACGGGATCGTCGGCGTCTTCCTCCTGACCTGGCTGGGCAGTGTCGCGTACTGGAAGCTCGCCAAGCTCGAACAGCGGTACGCCCAACCGGTGACCGCCGAAGCCGATCTCCGATCGACATCACGCGCGGCTTCGTCCGGCCAGGTACACGGTCAGTGACAGCATGACCAGCCCGGCCAGATACAAGCCGACGCCCGCTGCGATCTGCCCGCCGGTCACTACCGCCTGACCTGCTGGAAGGTAGATGTCACGTCTCTGCCGCACGACCTCGCGGTCAATGGGTAGCCAGGCCTCGACCACGCCGCCCCGATAACGCATCTCCGCGTACAGGAACCACCGGCCCGCCTGGTCGACCCGTACCTGGCCACGGCATCCACCAGGTGTCGAACCAAGCGGACCGGCGATCTCCTCTCCGGCCCGGCGAGCGACCACTCTGAGCGGCGTCATACCCTTACACCCCTCGACCGTGAGCGTCATCCCCCCAGAGCCGTCCGAGGTGCCGGTCAGCACGGCCGTAGCGACGACCTGCCCCTGTCCGGGATCGTGCGCCGAAGCAGGCTGTGGATCCAGGACGGTCAGACCGAGCGGCAGCAGCAGCGCGACGACCGCGACCGCGCCGCGCATCCGGCGCTCGCCCAAGATCACAACCGCGCCGAGGGCGGCCACCACCAACGCGGGCACGAGCACGGCGTCGGGACTGACACTGCCGATACCCAGCACGGAGGACAGGTAGGAAGTGACGGCGGTGCCCGCCGCTCCTGCCGCGTAAGCGGTCACGGGCCGCCGCCACGGTAGGTCGATCGCCACCAGACCGACGACGGCCAGGGGAAGGTCGGGGCTGGTACGCCCGAGGGCCGGCAGCAGCCCGGTGATCACCAGCCGCGCGAGCACGTAGACGCCGACCGCTCCCGCCACGAGATGCCGGCGCGGTGCCAGCGCCCGCAGCAGCACGGCCGCGTACATCGAGCAGACCAGCAGCACAGGGAAGTACAGCACCTCGGAGAACTGCGGCACGTCCGTCTCGAACTCCATCACCGACGTGACAGCGCTGCCCAGCAGCAATGCCCCGCCGGCCCACCACAGCGGTCGAGGGCTGTCCGGCCGCATGCCCGCGAGCACCCCGCCGATCAGGGCCAGTGTGCTGAACACGGTCAGCATGTGGCTCGGGCTCCACAGCACCGAATCCCGGCCGAAGGCGTCGTGCCAGAGTGCGTCGACGGGCGCGGAAGCCAGCGTGGCCACGCCGCCGACAGCGGCGATGAGCAGCGGAGGTTGTCTCAGCACGGCGATCAGCGATCGCGTACGCCACAGTGTGAGCAGACCCCAGCCCGCCACTGTCAGCCCCACGACGGCCACCGCTCCATACAGCAGCAGGTGCGGCGGTATCAGCGCGTCGTCCCTGCCGATATCGGTGTGCCAGGCATCGTCCCAATACGTGGCGAACAGCGAGGTAAAGCCGGCCGCCACCACGAGGACGACCGCAGCGGGAGAAAGGCGCTGTGGCGCTCCGTCGTCCGGCATGTCATCAGTCATGCCGTCAGCCTGGCCCTGCTGCCTCCTCGATTGCTTGTACGGAGCGGCTGTCCTTCACTCCCAGCTCATCCCGCGAGCCAGCACCGAGGGTGCCAGTCCGAACATGGCATGCGTCACCCGGGTCAGATGGGCGCTGTCGGTGAACCCGGCGGCGTGCGCGGCATCTGTCAGCGAGCCGCCTGCGCGTACGGTGTCCATCGCCGCGCGCAGCCGCGCCCACCGTACGTACGCCGTGAACGGCAACCCCCATTGCTCACTGAACAGATGCCCCAGCCTGCTGGGAGAGAGGGCCACCCGCGCCGCCAGGTCGCGCAGCCGCAAAGGACCGGCGATGCCCCGCCCGACCAGCTCCATCACCTGCCGGACCACCCGATCCGGAGAGGCGGCGCGCACCTCGCTCAGCAACGCCAGCGCCGCATCGGCGAACTTCTCATCAACCGGAAGCGCCAGCAGGCCGGCCACCAGGCTCGCCCCGTCGTTCTCCAGAAGAGCCGGATCGAGATAGACGGACGCTCCGAACGCGTCCTCGGCGCGCATGGCGTGCGGGACACCGGCGGGTATCGCCACTGCCGACACGCTCCTCTCGGCTGCCCGCTCGTCGGTGAGGATGACGCGGCCGGAGCTGACGACAAGCAGTTGCACGGCGGCATGCGCGTGAGCGTGCGCGTCGCCGAGCCTGCCGATGTACACCAAAGCGCCCGGCCTCAGCCACACCGCTCCCGTCCATGACGCCATATCAGACATTACTACGATGATAGATAGTAGGAACGGTCAGGCGCAGCAATCCCACCGAAGGGGATTGACCATCGTAAGTTGGTGAATTAAAACCAATTCACCGACTCATTCTCACGCTATGGACATCAAACCTGTGCGCCGCGAGCGGCGCGGACGACGGCGGCTGGCCACTGAGAACCCCGAGGTCCAGCGGCGGTTGCTCGCTGCCGCGGGGGAGATCATCGCCTCAGATGGCTGGCCGGCCCTACGCATCGAGGACCTCGTCCGGCGTGCCGGGCTGTCGGTCGGCACGTTCTACCTGTACTTCGACAACAAGGCCGACCTGTTCGTCCAGCTCGTCATCCAGCACACCGAACGGCTGCAGGCACGGCTGCGCGAGGCATACGACGCAGAAGGCACCGCGCAGGACCGCCTCGACCGGGCCCTGGACGCCTACCTCGACTTCGTCACCGACACCGGCCCGGGCTTCCTGCACTTCCGCAACGCCGGCAACATCGAGACCACCATCGGCCCGCTGTCCACGTGGGCCTTCGAGCAACATGCGAGCGACCTGCGGCCCATCCTGGAGACGGCGATGAGTGAAGGGGCGATCCGCCGCGACGACCCGGACCTTCTCGCGCAGGCCATGCTCGCCCTGAACCAGCACATCGCCGCCCTCTGGCTGGAGCACCCCGACCGGTACTCCCGCCGGCAGATCAAGCAGTTCCTCTCCGATTTCGTCGCCTTCGGCCTGAACGGCAACCGCTGAGCAGGCTCATACTTCCTGGCTGAAACAAGGGAGACGCACATGCGAAATCGCACCCTCGTCGTGCTGGTCAGCGCGCTCCTCCTGGTGGTGATGTCCGCGCCCGTCAGGGTCGGCGCGGCGTCGTACGAGCCCCCCGCCTGGAATCCGCCCGCCGGTCAGAACGTCACGACCGTCCGCTGGGGCCCCATCACCATTCCCGCCATGTCCGGCGGCAAGGTGGGCGAGATCAAGAACGAGATCGCGCTCGACGGCAACTGCAACCCGCTCATCGGCATCATCACCAGCTGCCGCAGCATGAAGATCGCCAAGCCGTGCGAGAACTGCTACATCACCGGCATCATGCCCGACCTCGTCTTCGCCGGGACGAACACCGGCGTCAACATGGACACCGGCGGCATGCTCCACCACGCCGTCAACGTCAACTTCAGCCGCTGGGACGCCACCTGCCCACCCGGCCTGGGAGACTCGATCAACCGCCTCGGCCTGCTCCAAGGCGGCAACGAACGCTTCTTCGCGGCCGGCAACGAACGCACGCTCAACACCCTCTACACCACCGGCAACAACGGCTACTACGTCAAGGCCGGTGACAAGTGGGGTCTCATCTACGACCTGATGAACATGACCGAGCGGCCGATCACCGTCGAGTTCAAGTACACCTTCAGCTGGGTCCCGAACGCCACCCGGGTCGACCCGGTCTGGCTGGACATCGACCAGTGCGGCGACTCCGAGCGCTCCATCCCGGCCGGCTACTCCGACTCCCACTGGACCACGATCGCGGCGCGCGCCGGGACCCTGGTGGCGGTCGGCGGCCACGCCCACGACCACAGCATCAGCGTGTCCCTGGAGAACGCGACCAAGAACCGCTACTTCTGCACGTCAGTCGCGGGGTACGCGCCGGACTCCATGGACGTGCCGACGGGACCGGGAGCCGGTACGGACGGGCATCCGGCGAGCGCGAACACTGTGACCACGGACGGGCATCCCAACGCACCGCTGATGGCATACATGGGATCGGTATCGGACTTCAGCCCCTGCGAACCGAACCTGTCCTTCTCTCTCGGCGACCGGATCCGCGTGCACACCCAGTACAACGAGCCGGCCGCCTATGACAGCGCGATGGGCATCATGGTGGCCTTCGTCCGCTGGCGGTGACCAATTGAGACCGGCCGCCTCGTAGCATCCTGCCGGGTGCCGCCAAGGAGAGGTACGGAACCCGGCAGGATGCCGTTCGCCAACGAGCCGCGGACGGTCCGATCAAACGGCGGTCAGTTCGTAGCCCGCCTCTTCGACGGCATCGCGAACCAGGGCCTCTTCGGCGGTTCCGGCCACGGTGACCGTGCCGCTGGTCAGGTCCACCTCAACGTCGGTGACCCCGTCCACCTTGGAGATCTCCGACTTCACCTTGCCCGCGCATCCGCCGCAGGTCATTCCGCTCACCTTGTACGTGCTGCTCATGACATCTCCTCTTGGTTCAGTTAAGCCCCCTGGGGGTATTTTGCATCATATACCCCCTATAGGTATAGTCCGCGACCATGAGAACGCTGAACACCGTTGCCGTCGTCGGTGCCTCCCTGGCCGGCCTGCGTGCCGTGCAGACGCTCAGGCGGGAGGGCTTCGCGGGCGACATCACCCTGATCGGTGCCGAGCGCCACCTGCCCTACAACCGCCCGCCCCTGTCCAAGAGCATGCTGAGGGGCGACGAAGAGATCACCCTGCCCGGCGCCGAGGAGCTCGGCGACCAGTGGCTGAAGGGCCGCCAAGCGGTGCGCCTGGACACCTCCGCCCGGCGCCTCACCTTGGACGACGACACCGAGCTCGGCTATGACGGGCTCGTCATCGCCACGGGGGCCCGCCCGCGCCGCCTGCCCGACCACCCCGACGGCGTCCGCACCCTTCGCACCATCGAAGACGCCTTGGCCCTGCGCGCCGAGCTACAGGCCGGGCACGAGCGTGTCGTGGTCATCGGCGGCGGTTTCATCGGCGGCGAGGTGGCCTCGACCGCCCGCGCCCTCGGCCTGGGCGTCACCCTCGTCGACGCCTCCCCTCACCCCATGACGAATGTCCTGGGCGCCGAAGCGGCGCGCTGGCTCGCACGCCACCACCGCGACAACGGCGTCGAGCTGGTCGGCGACACGCGCGTGACCGGTTTCGAGGGCAACGGCCGGGTGACGGGCGTGCGGTTGGGCAACGGCCGGACGCTGCCCGCCGACCTGGTCATCGCGGGCATGGGCGTCACCCCGAACACCGACTGGCTGGAGAGCAGCGGCCTGACACTGAGTGACGGCGTGGTGTGCGACGCGACCCTGTACGCCGCCGACAACGTGGTGGCGGCGGGCGACGTCGCGCGCTGGCCGCACGGCCTGTTCGGCGGCGAACTCGTACGCGTCGAGCACTGGGCGAACGCCAACGACCAGGGCGCCCTCGCCGCCCTCAACCTCCTGGCCGGCCCGGAGAACGCCAAGCCGTACGCCGACCTCCCCTCCTTCGCCACTCACATGCACGGCGCCCGCATCCAGACCGCCGGACTGCCGCACCTGGCCGACGAGAGCCGCCTGGTAGCCGGGGAGCCGGACGAGGACCGATTCGCAATCGCCTTCGCCAGGAACGGTGTGCTCGTCGGCGCCGTCGCCGTCAATGCCCCCAAGGACCTGATCCGCCTCAAGCGCGCCACCGCCGCGGGTGACCACCTGGACGCTGTCGTGTGACCCAAGGACGCTATCTACGATAGCCAATAGTAGTATTTGGCCATGCAACATGTGGGTCGGCGGCTGCTTTCGGCAGCCGCACTGAGCTTCGCCCTGGTCGCGTGCGGACAGGCGGCTCCAGAGCACGGCGGAACGAGCGGGTCGCCGGACCTCGGGGTCGGCCACGTCCACGGCGTCGGCGTCGATCCGGCCGATGGCGTCCTCTACGTCGCCGGGCATTACGGGCTGTTCACGGTCACCTCCTCGACCACCGTCGCCCGCGTCGCCGACCGGGACCAGGACCACATGGGCTTCACGATCACCGGCCCCAAGACCTTCCTGGCCAGCGGCCATCCCGCTGCCGAGGACGTCTCCTCGGATCGTCCGCCGCACCTCGGACTGGTCCGCTCCACCGACGCGGGGCTCACCTGGAAGACGATCTCGCAGGACGGCTCCGCCGACTTCCACTCCCTCCAACTCGCCGGCGAGAGCCTGTACGCCTTCGACAGCCAGACCTCGAAGGTCTGGCGCAGCGGAGACGGCGGCGCCACCTGGACGCAAGGCGCCAAGGACAAGATCCTCGACCTGGGCGTGAGCGCCAACGAGCCCACCCGCCTGTACGCCACCACCCCGGAAGGCCTGAAGGTGAGCGAGGACGGCGGCGGGAACTTCGTCGAGGTGACGACGGCCCCGCTGCTCAGCCATGTGGACGTCCTGGTCACCGGCCTGATCGTGGGCGCAGGGGCCGACGGCCGCATCCACACCAGCCAGGACGCCGGCAAGACCTGGACCGCCGTCGGCAAGCTACCCGGCCAGGCCACCGCGTTCACGGCCGTGGACCGTCAACGCCTGCTGGCCGCCCTGGAAGACGGCACCATCCTGGAGTCCAAGGACGGCGGCAAGACCTTCACCACAGCCTTCGCCCCCGCGAACTGACCCACCGCCCGCCTCCTTCCACGGGCCAGAGCGCGCTATCCCGCATCTCTTCCTCCGCGCCCGCCGCCCCCACGAGCGCAGTGGCCGACCGGCCGCGCACCGAGCAGTAACACCGGGCTGTCTGACCGGAGCGGCCTTACGTCCTTTCCTCCTCCCGGTCGTCGGTGTCGGAGAAGTCGGGCAGGTCGGGGGAATCTCACCGAGCTGGCGCAGCCCTACGGCCGGTGCGGAGGAGGAGATTGCCGAGCTCAAATTCATGGGTTGACATATACCCCAACCCAGTATAAAACAATCTTGATGTGAATACCCCCCAGGGGTATATAGCTTGATGGTGACTGCGGTTGCCCGGGAGGAGACGGACATGGGATTGTTCGCGATTCGCGACTACCGGCGGCTGTTCAGCGCTCAAGTCATCGCGTTGTTCGGCACCGGTTTGGCTACCGTCGCGCTGGGGCTGCTCGCGTACGAGCTCGCGGGTCCGCGTGCCGGTGCGGTTCTCGCCACCGCGCTGACGATCAAGATGGTCGCGTACGTGGTCGTCGCACCGCTCGCGGCCGCGTACGTCGATCGGCTGCCCAGACGTTGGTTTCTCACGATCCTCGACGTGGTGCGCGCTCTGGTGGTGATCGCGCTGCCGTTCGTCACCGAGGTGTGGCACATCTACGTCCTGATCGGGATTCTCCAGACCGCGTCGGCGGCATTCACCCCGACGTTTCAGGCCGTCATCCCCGACATCGTGACCAAGGAGGCCGACTACACCCGCGCTTTGTCCGCCTCGCAGGTGGCCTACACCATGGAGAGCCTGTTGAGCCCCGTGCTCTCGGCTGTGGCGCTCACCTTCATGTCGTTCAACCTGCTGTTCATCGGCACCTCCGTGGGGTTCGCCGTGTCCGCGCTGCTGGTTCTGTCCACGCGCATCCCCAACGCGCGCCCCAGTTCGCACACGAACGCCTGGGACCGGGCCGTGGCGGGGATCCGCACGTTCGCGGCCACCCCGAGTCTGCGCGGCGTCATGGCGCTGAACCTCGTAGTAGCCGCCGTCGGCTCCATCGTGGTCGTCAACACCGTGAACTACGTCCGCGACGTTCTCGGCGGAGCCCAATCCGACGTGGCCTGGGTGCTCGCCGCGTCCGGAACGGGGACGCTGCTCGTGGCCCTCATCCTCCCGCGCGTCCTGGACCGGGTGGCGGACCGGTTCGTGATGCTGATCGGCGCCGCCGTGCTGGTATTCGCGGTCGGCGCGGCGGTCACGATGTCCGCGGCGAGCGTCGCCGCATCACTGCCGACCGTGGTGATCTGGGTGGCGATCGGCGGCGGGATGGCGCTGATCATCACGCCGACCGGGCGGGTGCTTCGCCGGGCGGTCGATCCCACCGGAATTCCCGAGGTCTTCGCCGCCCAGTTCTCGCTGTCCCACCTGGCCTGGCTGGTCACCTATCCCATCGCCGGATGGGTCGCCACGCAGGCGGGCTTCACGATCACCTGGACCGTGCTGGCGGGCCTGGCGGCAGTCGGAGCTGTCGCGGCACTGGCGGTCTGGCCGCGCGACGAGAAGGTCGAGGTCGGAGGGCGTACGGCAGCGGCGGTCCAGGCGCGCGCCAGGAAGGCCGAGGCCGGAGGCCGCGCCGCGGCGGCGGTTGCTTCCGCCAGGACCGAAGTCGCCACGCGGGAAGTCGCGGAGGCTGCGGAGGGCACTCTCGCGGCATGCCAGTGCGCCTGCGTTCGCACCGTCTGAGTTCGCCGACCAACACCGCATAGACAACGACGCATGTACGTGGCCATTACCGGAACGGGAGCTTCGTCCGCCCCCATGAGCGTCAGATCAGCGGGGTCGCTGTGGCAGCAGGGCGATGGCAGGCTTCCTAACTATCTACGACTTGCGCTAGTAGGGTAGTTAGACTTCGCGCCATGTGCCATGTCGATCCACGATCTCGCGGGGCCTTGCGATGAGCCCGCGCGCCGCTCTGGCGCAGCAGACGGCGCCCAAGACCGGCCGCGCGGGAAGGCGCCGACGTCGCTGGATACTCGTCGCGGTCGCGGCGGTC
Source organism: Nonomuraea sp. NPDC052129 (assembly GCF_040680095.1). NCBI lineage: Bacteria > Bacillati > Actinomycetota > Actinomycetes > Streptosporangiales > Streptosporangiaceae > Nonomuraea > Nonomuraea sp. NPDC052129. The sequence continues at coordinate 68,749 of NZ_JBFAVX010000042.1, forward strand.
GCCGTCATGGTCGCGGCTTATGCCGTTCCCGCGATCGCCTTGCGGGGTCAGGTGCCGTCCGGCACCAGCATCGGCGGCGTGGACGTCGGCGGCCTGCCGGAGGCGGACGCTCGCGCCCGGCTGGAGCGTGAGCTCGGCAAGCGGGCCACCCGGCCGATGGCGCTGTCCGCGGCAGGCAAGACGACACGGCTGACCCCCGCCGAGCTCGGGCTGGGGTTCGACATCCCGGCGACACTCGAGGCGGCGCTGGCCGGTGCGGGCAGCCCGGCCGGAGTCGTCCGGTCGTTGTTCGGCGAAGACAGAGAGCTCCAGCCACGGATCACGGCCGACGAATCCCGCCTCACCACCCGACTCGCCGTTCTGGCCGAGACAATCGACCTCAAGCCTCGCGAGGGCGGCGTGCGCTACCAGGGCCTCGAACCGCGGGTGATCCCCGCCAAGTCGGGCCGCGCCCTCGACCGCGACGCCGCCGCACGGCTGGTCCGCGAGTCCTTCCTGGGAAACCGCGCTACGGTCGCGCTGCCCCTCCGCACGCTACCGCCCCGGATCTCGTCGGCCGAGGTGCGTCGCGTCGCGGGCTCCATGGCCACCGCGGCGGTCGCCGGTCCGCTGACCTTGGTCAACGGCGACAGGAAAGCCGGCCTGACCCGCGCCCAGTTGGCCGCCGGGCTTCGCTTCGTCTCCGACGGCCAAGGCAGCTTGCGCCCCTCCTTCCGCGGCGGAGAACTCCTCCCTGACTTGCAGAAACAACTCGTCCCGGCAAGCCATCAGCCCCAAGACGCCTCCTTCAAGATCGTGAAGGGCAAGCCGCGCGTCGTCCCCGCCCGTCCCGGCCGGGGCATCGACGCGAAGGCTTTCGGCGGGGCCGTCTCCGCCGCCCTGGCGGCCGGCCAACGTGTGGTGAAGGTGCCGGTGGCCGAGGCGCGGCCCCGGTTGACCACCGAGCAAGCCGGGAAGCTGGAGGTCAAGGAGAAGGTCAGCACCTTCACCACCCGCTACCCGTGTTGCGCGCCACGAGTGACCAACATCCACCGCATCGCCGACATTGTGGACGGCCATGTCGTCATGCCCGGCGAGACGTTCTCGCTCAACGGCCTGGTCGGCAAGCGCGACAAGGCGCGCGGCTTCGTCGAGGCGCCGATGATCCTGAACAACCGGTTCGTCAACGACGTCGGCGGCGGAGTGTCGCAGTTCGCCACCACGATGTTCAACGCCGTGTTCTTCGGCGGATTCCAGGACGTGCAACATATGGCGCACCAGTACTACATCACCCGCTATCCAGCCGGCCGTGAGTCCACCGTCTCCTATCCGCAGCCGGACTTCCGCTGGCGCAACGACTCCCCGTACGGCGTGCTGATCAAGACCTCCTACACGAGCACGTCGATCACCGTGGACTTCTGGAGCACCAAACGCTACGACGTCACCGCCCAGAGTTCGGCCCGCTACGACGTCAAGACCGCCCCCTCCCTCACCGACTCCGGCAAGGACTGCATTCCCATGGGCGGCGCGGAGGGCTTCGCGATCGATGTCTGGCGCATCTTCAAGAAAGACGGCAAGGAAGTGCGCAGGCAGAAGTTCCACACCGTCTACGCCGCCGAGCCGCGTTTGGCATGCAAGTGAGGAAGCTCGCCGACGGTGCTTATCCTGGAGGCATGAGCCGAGCACATCGCATGGTCTTGCGCCTGATGTTGCTCGTGGCTTTGGCGCTCGGCGTCGTGGCGATGCACTCCCTGGGCCATCTCAGCGAACCCGGCATGTCCCTCGACACCCACCATTCCGCCATGCAGGCCACCAGCCTCTCCCACACCGGACAGCCTCCTGCCGACCATCACCCCACCATGGCGGGCTGGGTGTGCTTGGCGATCATCGGCATGGGTGTGCTCCTGCTCTGGCTGGAGTCGCGCCGTCGCCGCGCCTCCGGCGCGCCCTCTCGCACCGGCCGCTGGTTGCGGCTCTGGTCACAGGTTCTGCGCGGCCCGCCACCGACTCGCACGGTCGTGTTGCGGATCTAGAGCGTCCCCGGACCAGCTCTCGATCCCTTCCCTGTACGACCTTCCAAGCGAGGCATCACCATGACCATCGATCGACGCACCCTGCTCAAAACCGGCCTCGGCCTGCTCGGCGGGGCCGTCCTCACAGCCTGTGGCGGCACGAGCCGTACCCCCTCCCCCTCTTTCGGCTCCCCCTCCTTCGTCACCCCTGCCGGGCCGCAGGTGCGGGCCGCCGAGCAGGCCCGCCGCCCGGGCGCTGTCAGGGATTTCCGCCTGGTCGCCGCCGAAACCCAGGCCGACCTCGGCGGCCTGACCGTACGGACCTGGGCGTACGACGGCCGCATCCCCGCCACGCCGATCCGGGTGAACGCGGGCGAGACGGTTCGCGCCCGCCTGGTCAACCAACTTCCCGCCGACACCAGCATCCACTGGCACGGCCTGGCGCTGCGCAACGACGCCGACGGAGTTCCGGGTGTCACGCAGCAGCCGGTCAAAACGGGCACGGAGTACGTCTATGAGTTCACCGCGCCCGACCCGGGCACGTACTGGTTCCACCCGCACTCCGGCACCCAGCTCGACCGCGGCCTGTACGCGCCGATGATCGTCGAGGACCCGCGCGAGCCGCTCGGCTACGACGAGGAGTGGGTCGTCGTCCTCGACGACTGGCTCGACGGCGTCACCGGAACCCCGGAGGACGTCCTGGCCGAGCTCTCCCGAGGCATGGGCGGTATGAACCACGGCGGCATGGGCGGCGATCCCTCGTCCAGCCCTTCGCCGGGCAAGGGCGGCCACATGCTGATGGGCGCGACGAGCCCGCTGCTCGGCGGCGACGCGGGCGACGTCCGCTACCCGCACTTCCTGCTCAACGGCCGCGTCCCCACCCAACCGGCGACCTTCTCCACCAAGCCTGGCACCCGGCTGCGCATCCGCCTGATCAACGCCGGCGGCGACACCGCCTTCCGCGTCGCCCTGGCCGAACACCGCCTGACCGTCACCCACACCGACGGCTTCCCCGTACGGCACACCGACACGGATGCGCTGCTCATCGGCATGGGAGAGCGCTACGACGTGCTCGTCACCCTCAAGGACGGCGTCTTCCCCATTGTCGCGCTGGCCGAAGGCAAGAACGCCATCGCTCGCGCCCTGATCCGTACCAGCAAGCAGTCCTCAACTCCACGCGCGGACCAGCGCCCTCGCGAGCTCGACGGCACGGTGATCCGCTATGACGGCCTCCAGGCGGACGATTCCGCGCGGCTGCCGTCCAAGCAGCCGGACCGCACCGTCAAGCTGGAGCTCACCGGCAGCATGATGGCCTACGACTGGGCGATCAACGGCCGCAAGTACGACCCCAAGACCATCATGCCGATTCGGTCCGGGGAACGGGTTCGCCTGTCGTTCGTCAATCGCACCATGATGTGGCACCCCATGCACCTGCACGGCCACACCTTCGCCCTGCCGAGCGGCGCCCGCAAGGACACGGCGATCGTCCTGCCGAACAGCACCCTCGACGTCGACTTCCAGGCCGACAACCCGGGCATCTGGATGATCCATTGCCATAACGTCTACCACGCCGAGTCCGGCATGATGACGCTGCTCGGCTACCAGCAAACCTGACCGAGCCACTGATCGAACTCAGGGCAACCTACGACGAACCCTCGTAGCCAGCGAGCCGCTGCGCAACGGTGGACATCGATGCGGCCGCCGTCCAGGCGGCCGCATCGACATCCTGCCCACGGTATTCGCAGGTCAGCCGACTACGGGTGTCCCCTCCGGCGAATTACGGTGTTTACATAACTGGCACTTGTATCTACGGAAAATGCCTATAGAGTCGCTTGAAACGCCGCCCCTGACACCCAGGACGTCTCGACCTCATATACCCCCCGGAGGTTTCTGTGCATCGCCGCTTTCTGAGTCTGATCGCTACGGCAGCAGCGCTGACGGCGCTGGCCGGCTGCGGCACCGGCACCGCGCCACCCGCCAGTGGAAAGGCCTCGGCAGCGGCGAAGAGCCTCACCATCGCCATCTCCTCCGACGAAGGCACCTTGACCCCGTTCACCAACCAGACCGGCTACCCGGGCAACAACCTGGTGAAGCTGCTCTTCGACACGCTGGTCGTCGTCCAAGGTGACGGGGTGACGCCGCTGCTGGCCAGGGAGTTGCGGACCACCGACAACAAGGTGTTCACGATGCCACTCCGCCAGGGCGTCACCTGGCACGACGGCAAACCGCTGACCGCCGAAGACGTCGCGTTCAGCGTCGACTTCTACAAGAAGCACATGGAGGGCGACTCCTCGATCGACCTACGCCCGATCGAGAACGTGACCGTGTCCGGCGACACGGTGACGATGACGCTCAAAGCGCCCGACCCCGAGTTCCCGCGGCGGATCCTGGCCGACATGGCGATCCTGCCCGAACACGTGTGGTCATCGGTGGCGAAGGTCAGCGAGGCCGGGACCGACAAGGCGATCGGCACGGGTCCGTACAAGCTGACCAAGTATGACAACGCCCGCGGCTACACCCTGACGGCCAACACCTCGTACCCCATGGGCAAGGCGAAGGCCGACACCGTGAAGATCGTGGTCATTCCGGAGGAGTCAACGCAGTTCGCGGCCCTGCGGACCGGTGAAGTGCACATGTCCACCAGGATCGTCCCGCCGCAACAGCTCTCCGCACTGGAGAAGCAGCCGAACATCGGCGTGGTGAAGGGCACCGAGTTCGCCTCTACGCTGCTGGCCTTCAACACCGGCCGGGCTCCGTTCGACAAGCCCGAGGTACGCCGCGCGCTGGCCAAGGCGATCGACGTGACCGACCTGGTCAAAACCGCGCTGCTGGGTCAGGGCACGCCCGGCAACCCCGGCTTCATCCACGCGGATTCGCCCGTCAAGCCCGATCAGCTCGCTCCCCTCTACGACGTCGAGGCGGCCAAACGGGAGCTCGACGCCCTGGGCGCCAGGCCGGGCGCCGACGGGATCCGGGTGCTCGGCGGCAAGCCGATGTCGTACGAGCTGCTGGTCCAGAGCACCTCCACCGACCGGCTGCGCAGCGCGGAGCTGATCCGGGACATGCTCAAGGCGGTGGGCGTCGCGGTGAAGGTGACCGCGCTCGACCCCGACTCCCTGGACGCCAAGGTGTGGCCCGACTACGACGTGAGCAAGGGCCGCAACTATGACATGTCGATGTGGGGCTGGTCCGCGCCCGTCATGCTGAGCAGCGGATCGATCGCCCAGCTTCTCGCCTCCGATCCGGAGGACGGCTCGCTCAACGTGGTCGGGTTCAAGAACGACAAGGTGGACGAGATCATACGGACGCTGACCTCGGCCCCCACCATGGAGGGCAGGACGGCGGCGGCCAAGCAGCTTCAGGCCCAGATCGCGGAGCAGCTGCCGTTCCTCACCCTGTACTACCGCAATGGCGCCTACGCCTTCCGCAAGGACGTCTACAGCGGCTGGATGTGGCAGAACGGCTCCGCGGCGCTCAACAAGTTCTCGCTCGTCGATTTCCAGCTCTCATGAGCTGGAGATACACGGCAGGCCGGTTCGGCGAGTACGCGGCGGTGCTCGGGGTGGCGCTCACGCTCAACTTCGCGCTGCCTCGGGCCCTGCCCGGCGGACCGCTGAAGCTGTTCGGCAGCCCTGAGGCGCTGGCCCGGCTCACCGCCGACGAACGCGCCCAGCTCGCCACCCAGTACGGCTTCGGCAAGCCCCTGCCCGAACAGTTCCTCGACTACCTCACCGGCGTCTTCACCCTCGACCTGGGCACCTCGCTGTCCGACGGCCGCCCGGTCACCGAAGCGCTCGGTGAGGCGCTCCCCTGGACGCTGCTGCTGGTCGGCACCAGCACCGTGGTGACCGCGCTGCTCGGGGTCACCCTCGGTGTGGTGGGCGCGCTGCGCAGGCGCGAAGGCAAGGGCTCTGGCCTGCTGAGCACCGCGATCGTGCTGGACTCGCTCCCCCAGTTCTGGCTGGGCATGCTGCTCATCGTCCTGTTCGGGGTGCAGCTCCAGTGGCTGCCGACCTTCGGCGTGTCGGGAATCGAGGGTGTGACCGTCCAGGGTGTGCTGCTGCACCTGATCCTGCCGGTCAGTACGCTGACGCTGACCGGCCTCGGTTACCTGTTCCTGTACACCCGCTCTTCTCTGCTGACCGTGCTGACCAGCGAACCCATCCAGCACGCGCAGGCCCGGGGCGTACCGTACGGGCGGCTCGTCCGGCGGCACGCGCTGCGTCCGGCGCTGCTTCCCGTGCACACGATTCTCATGATGGAGATCGGCTTCCTGGCCGCGGGCTCGATCGTGGTGGAGACGGTCTTCGCCTATCCCGGGCTCGGGCGGCTGACGTTCGGCGCGATCTCGGCCCGTGACTACCCGCTGATGCAGGGCGCGTTCCTGGTACTGACACTGCTGGTCGTGCTCATGAACGCGCTGGCCGACGCCACGTACCCGTTCCTCGACCCCCGGGCCCGCCGATGATGTTCCTACGCGCACCACGCCGCCGGCTACTCGGAGTCCAGGGCCTGATCGGAGCAGGGATCCTCACGGTCGTCCTCGGAGTCGCCCTGTTCGGGACGACCCTTCCCGACGACGCGGGCCGGGCCCGGGTCGCGGAGCCGTACGCCCCTCCCGGGGGCGGGCTGCTCTTGGGAACGGACGACCTGGGCAGGAACCTGCTCGACCAGCTCATCGTGGGCGCGGGCACCTCGTTGAGCCTGGCGTTCATCGTCGCCGCGGCCACCACACTGCTCGCCGCGCTGGTCGGGGGCGCCGCCGGGATCGGGCCACGTTGGCTGTCGGCCACGCTGATGCGCGGCACCGACATCATGCTGGTGCTGCCCGAGCTGATCCTCTACATCCTCGCGGCGGCCTTCCTCGGCCAGTCGTTCGGCATGCGGGTGGCGATCTTGGCGCTGATTCTCTGGCCGGTCCCCGCCCGGGTGCTGCGCGCCGCCGTACTGACGGCGTGGTCACGAGGACATCTGGAGGTGGCCCGCGCCATGGGAGCGCCGCGCTGGTGGCTCCTCCTGCGGCACGGCTCCTACCTGATCGGCCCGCTGCTCATCCCCGTTTTCGTGCGTACGGCGATGCGGGCCGTCATCTACGACGCCACCCTGTCCTTCCTCGGGCTCGGCGACCCGACGGCGCCGAGCTGGGGCACCACGCTGTACTGGGTACAGACCAACGGCGTGTTCCTGTCGGACGCGTGGCTGTGGTGGGCGCTCCCGCCCGGTGCCGCGATCTCGCTCACCGTTCTCGCCCTCGCCCTCATCGGCACCGCCGTCGAGGAGCGTCTCAACCCCGCGCTGAGAGAGGCCGCCCGATGACCCTGGCGCTGAACGAGCTCACAGTCGGCTACGGCGGCCTGACCGCGGTGGACGGGATCAACCTCGACGTCGCGGACAGCGAGATCGTGGCGCTGGTGGGCGAGAGCGGCTGCGGCAAGACCTCGCTCGTCCGCGCGCTCCTGGGGCTGCTCCCCCGCACCGCCACGGTGACCGGCTCCGCCCTGCTCGACGGCGAGCACGAGCTGACCGGCCGCGTCGACTGGCGAGGCATACGCGGCAGCCAAGTGGCGATCGTGCCACAGGGCGCGATGACCGGCCTGAGCCCCGTCCACCGGATCGAAGCACAGCTCACCGAGATGCTCACCTTGCACGGCGGCCAGGCGCAGCCCGGTGACCTGCTCGAACGCGTCGGCCTCCAGTACGGCATGCTGCGCCGCTACCCACACGAACTGTCCGGCGGGCAGAGGCAGCGGGTCGCGATCGCTCTGGCCCTGGCCGGCGAGCCCCGCCTGCTGATCGCCGACGAGCCCACCACCGGGCTGGACGCGATCACCCAGCGGCAGGTCCTCGCGCTGTTGTCCGGGCTCGGCATCAGCACGCTGATCGTCTCGCACGACCTGGCCGGGCTCATGCCGTACGCGGACCGGGCCGCGGTGATGTACGCGGGACGGCTGGCCGAGGTCCGCTCCGCCGGCACACTGTCCCGCGAGCATGCCCACCCGTACACCGCCGGCCTGCTCACCGCCACACCGGTCGCCGACCGGCAGGTGCCGTGGGGCAGCATCCCCGGCTCGGCACCCGCGCTCGACCTGCTGCCGGACGGCTGCAGGTTCGCCCCGCGCTGCCCGCTCGCCACCGACCGCTGCACCTCGGAACAACCGCGCCTTCGTCCACACGGCGAGGCGCAGGTCGCCTGCCATCACCCGGAGGAAGCGGCCTATCCGGTGGTGCCGCGGGCCGAGCATGCCCAGGGACCGCCGGTGGTGCGCGTCACCCAGGTCCGGCACGCGTACAGGACCCGTTCGAGAACGGTGGAAGCGCTGCGCGGCGTGGACCTCGACATCCACGCCGGGGAGATCGTCGGCTTGGTCGGCGAGAGCGGATCCGGCAAGAGCACCCTGGCCAGGATCATCCTCGGCCTGCTCCGCCCCTCCGAGGGCCAGGTCGAGATCTCCGGCGAAGACCTGACCGCACGACGTGGCCGGGCGCTTCGCCGTCTCCAGCGGCGGATCGGCTTCGTGCACCAGGACCCGTACGACGCGCTCCATCCCGGCATGCGTGTCGCGAGCCTCGTAGCCGAACCGCTGGTGCTGGCCGGCGGGAAAGTGGAGCAAGGCGGGAAAGTGGAGCAAAGGGTGCGGGACGCCATCACCGCTGCCGGCCTGCCCGAAACCGCCGAGTTCCTGCAGCGCTTCCCGGGCCAGCTGTCCGGCGGACAGCGGCAACGCGTTTCCATCGCGCGAGCACTCGCCGCCGACCCCATCCTCCTCATCGCCGACGAAGCCACCTCGATGCTGGACGTCTCCACCCGAGCAGGCATCGCCACCACGCTGCGCGCTCTGGCCACGGAGCGCGGCTTGGCGGTCCTGTTCGTCACCCACGACCTCGGTGAGGCGGTGCAGTCCTGTGACCGAATCGTCGTGCTGCGCAACGGCACCGTCGTCGAGGACGGCGCCTCGGAGGACGTCTCCCGCGCCCCTTCCCACCCGTACACCGTTCAGTTGCTCGAAGCGGCTCAGACATGAAAGACAAGGACGGCAAGTGACAGACGTCTTCACGCGACTGGAGTCCTTCGGCGAACGGTTCCGGCTCGAACAGGGGCTCGCGCCAGGAGAGGACTGGATCGCCTGTGACCGGCTGCTGGATCCGCGGTCGGCGGAGCTGGGCCGGATTCTCGAAGCCGAGCGCCAGGCGAGCGGCCAGGTATCCGATCACGCGACCGCGCTCACGGTCATGGCCGTGTACGCCGGCACCGTGACGGCGGCCGCGGTGCTGGCCTGGGCCGTCGAGGGCGTGGTGATCGACATGCGTCCCGGGAACGTCGCCATCCGGCTGTCTCCCCACCACGGCTTCGAGGCAGTCGGGCTGCGCGAGCCCCGTGTCGCGGAAGCCCCCGTGACCACCCTGGTGGAATGGGTCCTGGACGACCATCTTCTGCCGCTCGCGCGGGCCATGCGGGTTCGTACCCGAGCCGGACTCCGGCAGCTTCATGGCGGCGTGGCGCATGGCTGCGCGGCGGCCTTCTGCATCGCCAGCAGACGCGGCGGGGACGTCGATCAGCTGGAGAGCGCCTACAAGACCTTCTCGGCCGCGTCCACCATCGACCTCGACCGCCTGGGCAAGGTCGTCCGGCTCACGGCAGACAACCGGAAGGGACTGTTCTACCTGCGCGACACGTGCTGCCTGTACTACACCTCCATGGAGGAGACGAAGTGCTCCAGCTGCTGCCTGGACAGCGTGGACCAGCGCATCGCCAACTATCGGCGGACTCTGGTCGAGGGCGTCGTCCCGCACTAGGGAAGCGAGGGCCTGGTCAGTCCTCGCCTACCACGGTCAGGTCGTCGTCCAGCGCCGCGGCGATCGCGGCGGCGCGGGAATGATCGTCCAGTCGTCGCGTCAGGTAGGCGCAGCCGTGCCCGTGCTTGAGCGACCACCAAGCGGCCGAACCGCCGATCCCACCCTTGGCGATCTTGCCGCGGTCTCGTACGAACCCCAACGTCCAGGTGATCCTGGTGCCGAAGACCTCATCGAAGTCGGTGACCTGGGAAGCCAGGAGGTCGGCGTGCAACCCCGGCCCGAGCAGCGCGTATACGGGGCCGTCCGCGCTGGTCAGCTCGGAGAAGAACCTGGCCATGGCGGTCGCGGTGGTGTGCAGGTTGACAGCGCCGAACACCGCCTGCCGCCACGATCGTGAGTTCGCCCGCTCGACGTCCAGGGTCCCGTCGGGGATCCGCAGCCACGGCGCCGCGTGCAACTGGCTGGGCCATTCCGGGTCGGCGTACTCCAGGTCGGCGACGCGCTCCAGCGCGTCATCCGGCACCCCGAACCAGGCGTCCAGCCCCAACGCGGGCCGCACCCTCTCGTTGAACACCTCCCCTAGCGTGGTCCCGGCGCCGGCGCGCAGGATGCCGTCCACGAGATGTCCGTAGGTCAGCGCATGCTCTCCGAGCGACGTCCCGGGGACGTACTCCGGCGCCGCCCTCGCCAGGCTTTCCCGCAGCCCCGCGTCGTCCAGCAGGTCCAGGCCCGCGGCTTCGGCCGGGAACCGAGGCTGCCCCGACCGGTGCGTGAGCACCTGACGCAACGTGGTGCGCTCCTTACCGTTGACCCCGTACTCCGGCCAATACCGGGATACCGGCTCGTCCAGGACCAACGCGCCGTCACGCACCGCCACCAGGGCAGCGAGCGTCACGAACGACTTCGACAGGGAGTACGGCTGCACCAGGGTGTCGGCGCGCCATGGGCGGCCCTGAACAGCGTCGGCCCAGCCCCCGCTCAGCCGGACGACCTCGCGACCGTCCCGCCAGACCGACACTCCGGCTCCTGTCTCCCGGCCATCGCGCACCAAGTCCTGGAAGACCTCGTGCACCCTTTCGTACCCGTCCGCAACGAACCCTTCGACCGACACCGCTTCGCTCACCCCTGTACGAGTTTTCTCCCAAATATACCCACGGAGGGTATATCGAGGACAGCTAGACAGAAGAAAGCCCCCTCCACGAGGGAGGGGGCTTTCAAACCGCGGCTGTTCGGCTACGGCTGGGCGAGGCCGGAGTCAGCACGCCGGGTCGGCTCTCCAGACCACCGGATCATCCAACGGAAGAGTCGAAGCCCGTCGGGCCTACTTCGCGCTCCAAGATTCTGACGATCTTGCCGGCCTCGTCATTCTCGCCCGGGACGTAGAACGGCTTTCCGTCGCGGCCGAAAGTGATCGCCGACGGGCCGCCCTCCCAGGTGCCCAGGACGTGGGAGGCCGAGTCGAAGGTCACGAACGGCTCCAGGCCCAGCGTGCGGGCATAGTCGACCGAGCCGAAAACGAGATGCTGAGCCAGCTCGATCGGCGCCTCCTGCCAGCCCGCGTAGTCGCTGAAGAAGTACTCGCGGAACCTGCTGAGCTGCCGGCCGTCAATGACGTCCGGCCCGATCAGGTCCTTGACGCCCGTGCAGTAGACGTCGGCGAGGTAGCCGCAGACCGTCATCCGGTCCCACTTGTGCCGCCGGGCCACCAGCACGCACACCTTGCCGTCCAGCCCGTGGGCATCCGGCTTCTCGTCGATCCAGCCTCGGGCGGGGTCGACGGTCAGGCCGTTGCTCCAGCCGACGTTGATCCAGCAGCCGGCCACCTCGGGCTCCCCCGCTGCCGCGCTGCCCTCGGCCGCCACGGCCCGGACGAGCGGGGCCACCACCGACGGCGAAACCCCCAGCGTGCGGGCGATCTCCTTGGGAGAGCGGCCTTCGGCTCGCAGTTCGCGTACCCGGTCCTTCAGTTCTGCGCTGTCCACGAAGGAAGCCTAGCGACCCCCGGCGCCCCGGACGTCCGCGCAACGGCAAAGCGGAGGTGGCAGGGTATGAACCGCTGCGCATATTCGCTAGGAAAACCTGAACATCCGCCATGATCTGTCGAGGTTTCCTCTTGGTCGGCGGCGGCCGGGCCGATGATCGGTTCGCAGGGCGCGTCGTGGGTTGGCGGGGTTCTCGTCGGCTCGGTTGTCTGCGGTGTTGCTGAGTCTGCAGGCTTGCGATGCGATGGGCTGCGGCTGGTTCTGGCCTGGCGGGCGGGCAGATCGGAGTGTTGTCGTTCACTTGTTCTATCCGCCAGGGTCAACCGATGGTAATCTTTCGGTTGCCGATCGTGATGTTGTGTTCCGGGGGGCGGGGGTGCAGACAGACATGGGGGCATACCAGCTCTCCTGCGATCGGGCCGCGCCGACCGTGCGGTGCGGCCGTTGCCACGACCGCCACCCGGCCCTTGTCGCGACCGCCGCCCGGCCGGCGCCCTCGCCCGCACGTGGTCGCCGACTGTCGGGCGGTGCTCACTGGGCGGCCGATCCGAGCGCGGTGCGTCACCGTCCGCCCACCCCGCCTTCCGCCCGTCTTGCCTTCCGCCTGCCCCGAGACGGAGCGGTGCATGAGTGAACTGACCGCTACTGCCTCGTGCACCGCCTATGCGGCGGTGGTGGAGGCGAGTGGTGAGGTCGTTCCTCAGCCGCTTGTGGCGCGGCGGGTGGCCTGGCTGGCCGCTCTGGCCAGCGACCTGACCGCCCGCCTGGTGGCCGCCCGGTGGAATCCGGTTGATCTGGACGCTTTGGCGTCCGGGGTGGGGCCGGATGGGCGGGTGTTGCCGTCGAAGGGCTGGATGGCCCTGCGTCGGCTGGGCTGGGGCGTGGGTCCGCCCTCGGGCGTACATGTGTGCGATCGGGTGCTGCGGTGCGCCCAAGAGCAGGCCGCCCGTGCCTTGCGGCTGGCGCTGTACCGGCGCCGGCTGGTGGCGGCGATCGTGGCGACCTGGCCGCAGGCTACGGGTGCGCGCACCGGCGCGGAATGGGACGCGCTGCGCGCGCTGCTGCCGGACGGGGTGACGGCAGCGGACATCCGGAACCGGACCCGGCAGGTTCGCGCCTATCACGACGAGTATGGCGCGTTCCCGGCTGATCTGGTCGAGTTGGAGGAGCCGCCGGACGTTGCGGCGCAGGTGGTTTTGGCGGCGGCCGACCGGCAGTTGGTGACCTTGGAGCGTTCTGGCAGTCGTAGCGCCCGATTGCGGGTGCGGCTTCCGCTGGTCGAATTTCCCGCATCGGCCAGGGACTGGGCGTGGCATGTGCTGCCGGTCGCGTTGCCGCCGACCGTCACACCGGAGGCGACGTTGTTGACGCCCACTGCGCGAGTGAGCAAGGGTCGGGTGCGCGTTGACCTGCCGTTCCGGATCCCGATCGGTGTCGCGCCCGCCACGGGTCATACGGTCGGGTGCGGCTTCGACTGGGGCCTCAACACCCTCCTGGCTGGCACGGTAGGGGAGTTGGCCGATGGCCGAGTGATCAGTGATGGGCGGCCGTTCACCTACGACGCGAGCGGTGTGTCGGCCAAGTTGCACCGGTTGCGGGCCGAGCGTGAGCACCTGGCCGCCAAACACCGGCACCTGGAAAGGCTCCTGGCCGGCATCACCGTAGCCGATTCCCGCTACGTCGCGTTGAGGGCGGCCTGGCAGCGGATCGGGGTTGAGCATGAGCGGTTGTGCGCCCGTATCCGCAACCTGAACAAGGCGCTGGCCTGGTCGGCGGCACGCTGGGCGGTCGACCACGCCGTGAGCGCCGGGGCGACGGTCATCTACCTGGAGGACCTGGCGACCCTGGAGGCGCGCGGGCGCCGGGGGAGCGTGAACGCGCGCCTGTCGGGGCAGGTACGCGGGAAGATCGTCGAGGCGATCCGGCACCTGGCGGCCAGACACTCCATCGCGGTGGTCACCGTCCCGGCGCGCGGCACCTCCCGATACTGCCCCCGCTGCGGAGCCGGCACGTCGGTGCTCACGCATGGCCCGGCCCCCGACCGGGTCGGCGAACGGGGCTGGAGGTGGGCGTACTGCCCGGCCTGCGGCCTATCCTGTGACCGGGACTGGGCAGCGGCCGAGCGGATCCTCGCCCGCGGCCTACTCGGCCAAAACGCCACCCGCACCCACCGCTCCACCGGCGCGCGCACCATACACGCCATCGTGGAGGGCAACGTCGCCCGCGCCCGCCGCACCCGCAGGCCCACCCGTGCGGCCCGGCGCGCCCGCCGCACCCGAGCAGACCTGCACCCCCGCCCAGCGGCACGCGACAGAGCCAAGAACCGCCCCACCCCAAAACGACCCACCCGCACCCTCAACAACCCGATCAACAACCTGAACGACACCTCGGCCGTCCACTCAGCGAACAACCCGGCCGACCAAGCAATGACCTCCAGCCGTGTGCCCGACCGGCGCACGGTGCCCGCCCCACCGCCCACCAGCGGTGGACAGCGTCCGGCGGGCCATGCACCCAAGCCGGGACGGCACCAGCCGTACCGGACAGGACATGTCAGGAACTCCCACCATCGGACCGGCTTCCACCACGCCAAAGCCACCCCCGTGCTCACGCTTGCCAAGCACGGGAGCGGCCCAAAGCAGGCTACGCCTGTCCGAGTTGCCTGATCCCTTCAGGGAACTAACAGGGAATTCAAGACGCTGATCTCCAAGTGCCCATCGGGGATCGACATCTCGGCCGACTGACACCGGCCAACGAGAGGAAGCCCATGCTGCCCTGGTCCGACGAGCTGGCCGGTCGCCTCGACCACAACGTCATCGACAGCGCGCTGCTGCGCGGCAACCCCCTTGGGGATCCGCATGAGCGGCCCCTGTACGTGTACGTCCCCCCGGGGTACGACGACCAGCCCGACCGGCGTTATCCGACCATCTATGTGCTGCAGGGCTACACCGCGCATGTCGCCATGTGGTTCAACCGGACGCCGTTCCGGCGGACGTACCCGGAGCTGGCCGACGGCGTGTTCTCGGCCGGCGATGTGCCGCCCGCGATCGTCGTCTACGTCGACGCGTGGACCTCGCTGGGCGGCAGCCAGTATCTCGACTCGCCCGCGACCGGCCGCTACCACTCGTACCTGTGCAACGAGGTCGTGCCGTGGGTGGACGCCCACTACCGCACGCTGGCCGGCCGCGACCACCGTGCGGTCACCGGCAAGTCCAGCGGGGGCGGCGGGGCGATGGTCACCGCCATGCTGCGGCCGGACGTGTTCGGGGCGCTGGCCACTCATGCGGGCGACTCGCTGTTCGAGGTCAGTTTCCGGTTCGGGCTGCCGGTCGTCGCGCGGCGGCTACGCGACATGTACGGCGGTTCGTACGACAAGTTCCTGTCCGACTTCCGGAGCAGGATCGCCGGGACCAGGGACGGCGACCTCGAACTGCTGGAGATGTACGCCTACGCGGCGGCGTACTCGGCCGACGAGGACGGCACGGTCCGCCTGCCATTCGACGACACGGGCGCCGTCATACCCGAGGTATGGGAGCGCTGGCTGGCTCGCGACCCGGTGCTCATGGCGGCGCGGCCCGAGTACGCCGAGGCGCTGCGGTCGATGCGGGCGATCTGGGTGGATGCGGGCAACAAGGACGAGTACTTCCTGGACTTCGGCGCCACCGCGTTCCGGCGGGCGCTGGAGGTGGCGGGGGTGCCCGATGAGCGGATCTACTTCGAGCTCTTCGACGCCGGGCACGGCGCCATCGAGTATCGCTACCCGCTCGCCCTGGCCTGGCTGAGCCGCCGCCTCTCGCCCTGAGGCCCACGCCTTTCGTCTGAGGTCCCGCCTCGCGCCTTGAGGTCGGCGACAGCGTCAGGCCGGACGGGGTCCCGTTAGGCTGGCGGGCGTGTCTCGACTGGCGGCCTCTTTCCGGCTGATGGCGATGGCGGCGCCGTGGAGTCGGCGGGCGGATGTCGTGCTGGCGGGGACGCTGGCCGGGTTGTCGTTCGTGCCCGGGATCGCTCATCAGGGCGTCGATCTGGCGGACCTGCCGGACCTGCCGCTGGACGCGGTGGGAGTGCTGCTGATTCTGGCGCAGAGCCTGCCGTTGGTCATGCGGCGGCGGTGGCCCGCCGGGTGTCTGGCGGTGGTCGGCGGGGCGTTCATGGCGTTTCAGCTGCTGCGCTATCCCACGGCGTTCGCGGCGCTCGGGCTGATCGTCGCGTTGTACAGCGTGGGCGCCCACCTGCGGCGTCGGTCGTTCACCGTGGCCGTGGTCGCGGTGGTGGCGTATGTGGGGCTCGCTGTCGCCCTGCACGAGTTGGGGTCGCCGGAACGTCCGCTGGACTACACGACCTTCCTGCTGTTCCTGGTGGCGTGCTGGGCCACTGGTGTCGTCGTACGGGAGCGGAGCGCCGCAGAGGCGGAGCGGGTACGGCTGACCGAGGCGGCGGTCGTCGCGGCGGAGCGCGCCCGGATCGCGCGGGAGCTGCACGACGTGGTCACCCACCACGTGACGGCGATGGTGGTGCAGGCCGACGCGGCGCAGTTCCTGGCCGGGCAGCCCGAGCGGGTCACGACCGGCCTGGAGGCGATCAGCGAGACCGGCCGCCATGCGCTGACCGACCTGCGCTACCTGCTCGGCGCGCTGGACGGTACGCCGGACGCGGACGGCGAAGGCCGCGAGCCGTCGGTGAGCCGGCTGCCCGATCTGGTGGCGCGGACCCGGGGCGCCGGGCAGCCGGTGGAACTGGTCGAGGACGGACAGCCGGGTGCCATGGAGAAGGCCGCGGAGGTGGCCGCCTACCGGGTCGTCCAGGAGGCGCTCACCAACGCGGTGAAGCACGCCGCGGGCGAGCGCACGCTGGTCTATGTGCGCCATGGCAAGGAGTGGATGGACGTGGAGATCACCACGGACGGACCCAGCCGCCCCGGACTGGGCCGTGGTAGCGGGCGGGGGCTGGTCGGGTTACGGGAGCGCGTCAGTGTGGTCGGTGGTGAGCTGAGCGCCGGGGTACGGTCCGGCGGCGGGTTCACGGTTCGGGCCCGGATCCCGATGGGCGTGCGCTGAGCGCGATCCGGGCGCTGGGCTTGATGGCTTCGCAGGCTCTTGATGGCCTTACGGGCTTAGGTCGGCCGCGTCCTCGAGTTTCAGCCTGCCGCCCTGCTCGTACGCGATGCCGAACGCCGCCTCCCCCAACGCCTCCACGACCACCTCGGTGGCCCGCGTGATCTCGGCCGCCTCCGACGGAGCGGCGGGCGTCTGGTTGTGCTCGCGGACGGCCGCCGCCAGCCCCAGCAACCGGGCGGCCCGTTCGTGGGCGCCCCCGGCGGCCACGGCGGAGGCCAGGCCCTCCACGGCCCATGTCGCCGAGCGCGGGTCGCCGATGCGTTGCGCCGCCGTGAGCGCCTCCAGGTGCAGGTCCCTGGCGGTCGAGACGTCGCCGCGCCGCTCGATGAGGAAGCCGAGCTCGACGAGTGTGTCCGGCAGGTGCAGGGCGGGCTCGACGCCGGGACCCCTGGCGATCCCTTCGAGCAGGTGGTTCAGGTGCTGCTCCGCCAGGTCGAGGTGGCCGGCCCGGCGCTCGGCATAAGCGAGCCCCATCTCGGCCATGATCGTGGTCTCTCGATGGCCCTGCCCGGAGGCGATGTGCAGGGCCCGCCCGCACAGCTCCATGGCCCGCTCGAACTCGCCCGCCCCCAGTTCCATCCAGCCCAGCCACGCGGTGCGCCCGGCCACCTCCGGCCAGAGCCCGAGGTCCTCCGCCATCCGCAGCCCGTCGGCGAACAGCCGCCTGGCCCGCTCCGCGTCGCCTCCCATCTCGGCCAGCCCGCCCAGCCACTCCGTGGCCTGGAGCACTCCCCACCGGTCGCCGAGCTGCCGGAACAGCCGCGCACTCTCCTCACCGTCGCGTTCGAGGGCCACGAAGTCCCGTCGAGTGAAGGCGTCCCGCGCCCGGCAGCTCAGGGCCGCGGCGATCCCCCACTCATCGCCCATGGCCCGGAACGTCGCCAGCGCGCTCGTCACCAATTCCTGCCCGGTCACCATGTCGAGCGCCGACGAGCCGATAAACCACTCGGCCCTGGCCCGTACGCCCGGATCCTCCACCCGATCCACGGCGGACCGCCAGTCGACGTCCTCCCCGAGCATGACGGCGAACCCGGCCCGCCACGCCCCCGCCCTAGCCCGAGGCGAGCTCGACACACCGAAGTCCTGAACAGCGTCCCCGATGGCCAGGGCCGACTCCAGGGACCGGCGCCCCTCGGCCAGCCGGCCGCGCAGCACCCAATACCAGGCCAGCGCGTTCACCAGCGTCAGCGCACCGGCCGCGTCCCCCGCCGCCGCGGCCGCGTCGAGCGCCGCCCGCATGTTCGCGGCCTCCGCGTCCAGCCGCAGCAGCCACTCCCGCTGGGCGTGCCCGTAGAGATACGGCTCAGCCTGTACGGCCAGCGCCGTGTAATAGGCCGAGTGCGCCTGTCGTACCCGATCCAGCTCACCCGCCTCGGCCAGCCGCTCCAGGCAGTATTCGGCCACCGACTCCAGCAGCCGGTACCGCATGCCCCCCGTACCGTCGGCCACGACCACCAGCGAGCGGTCGACCAGCCGCGCGAGCAGGTCGAGCACGTCGAGCCCGTCCTCCGCGCAGGTCTCCTCCGCGGCCTCCAGCGTGCAGCCGTCGGCGTGGACGGCCAGGCGGCGCAGGACGACGCGTTCGGGCTCCGTGAGCAGCTGCCAGCTCCAGTCGATCACCGCCATCAGCGTCTGCTGACGCGGCGGCGCGCCGCGCTGCCCGGAGGCGAGCAGCCGGAACCGGTCGTCGAGCCTGGCCACCACCCCGTGCACGCCGAGCGCGCGTACCCGCGTCGCGGCCAGCTCCAGAGCCAGCGGGATCCCGTCGAGCCGCCGGCAGAGCTGCGCGACCGCCCCTGCGTTGCCCTCGTCGAGGGTGAAGCCGCGAGCGGAGGCGGCGGCCCGCGCCACGAACAGCTGGGCCGCCTCGGACCGCGCCACCTCATCGGGGTCGGCGCCGGCCGGTACGTTCAACGGCGGCACGCTCCACAGCACCTCACCGGCCACCGCCAGCGGTTCCCGGCTGGTGGCCAGCACGCGCAGCCCGGGAGCGGCCCGCAGCAACCGGCCGGCCAGCTCGGCGACCCGCTCGATCACGTGCTCGCAGTTGTCGAGGACGAGTAGAAGCTGCCGGGAGCGGAGCGCGTCGGCCAGCCGGTCGTCCAGGGGCGTCCCGTCGGACTCCTCCCGGATGTCCAGCGCCGCCGCGACAGTCTCCGCCACCGCCCGGATGTCGAGCTCCGCCGCCTCCGCCCGCCCGTCGGGGTCCGGTGAGCGCGTCCCCCGGTCGAGGGGGGCCAGCTCGACCAGCCACGCGCCGTCCGCGTACGCGTCGGCGAGCCGGGTGGCGGTCTCCAGCGCCAGCCGGGTCTTGCCGACGCCGCCGCTGCCGGTCAGGGTGACGAGCCGGTTGCTCTCCAGCAGGGTACGGACCTCCGCCAGCGCGCCGTCCCGGCCGATCAGGTCGCTGAGCGAAGCGGGCAGGTTCGTGACGGGCCGGTCGGCCGGGCTGCTCAGCGCCGGGTCCTGGCCCAGTATGGCCTGATGCAGCGCGGCCAGCTCGGGCCCGGGGTCGAGGCCGAGCTCCTCGGCCAGCCGCTCGCGCAGGTCGGCGTAGCTGGCCAGCGCCTCGCTCTGCCGTCCCGCGCGGTACAGGGCCCGCATGTGTACGGCCCGCAGCCGCTCCCTCAGCGGATTGCGGGCCACCAGGTCACCGAGCTCGCCCACGAGCAGGCCGTGCTCGCCCAGCTCCAGCCGCGCCTCGGCCTGCTGTTCCAGGGCGGACAGCCGCTGCTCCTCCAGCCGGAGGATCGCGGACCTGGTGTACTCCTCGTCGGCGAAGTCGGCGAACGCCGGGCCGCGCCACAGCGCCAGCGCGTCGGACAGCAGCTCCGCCCTGGTCCGCGGGCTCTCGGCCGTCTCGGCGCGGGCCAGCAGGTCGGCGAACCGCGCGGCGTCGACCGTACCCTCGGCGGCCTTGATCAGGTAGCCGGGCGCGCGCGAGACGATCAGGTTCTTGCCACCCGGCTCGGCCTCCTCCAGCGCGCGCCGCAGCTGCGAGACCCGCACCTGGAGCGCGCCCGCGGACTTGGCCGGCGGTTCGCCCGCCCACAGGTCGTCCACGAGCCGGTCGGTCGACACCGGCCGGCCCTCGTCCACCAGCAGGTCGGCGAGTAGCGCGCGGACCTTCAGCCCGGGGATCGTGACGGGCTCCCCCTGGTCGGTCCATACGGCCAGCGGCCCGAGCACCCCAAAGCGCATAAGGGCCACCTTAAGCGGACGAGAAGTGGATCTGAAGGCCGCTCCAGCACCGTGAAGGCATGGGAAACACGATCAACAACCTCGCCGGACGACGGGAATGGCTCGGGCTGGGCGTCCTGGCCTCGGTGGCCCTGCTTCTCTCCCTTGACGGGAGCGTCCTCTACCTGGCGCTGCCGCGGCTGAGCGCCGGTCTGGGCGCGAGCGCGCCGCAGCAGCTGTGGATCCTGGACATCTATTCGTTCATGCTGGCCGGGTTCCTGGTCACGATGGGAACACTGGGCGACAGGATCGGCCGCCGCCGGCTCCTGATGATCGGCGCCGCCTGCTTCGGTGCCGCGTCCGTGCTGGCCGCCTTCTCGGTCAGCGCCGAGATGCTCATCGCCACCCGAGCCCTGCTGGGCGTCGCGGGGGCCACCCTGATGCCGTCGTCGATGGCGTTGCTGCGCAACATGTTCCGGGATCCGAAGCAGATGGGCGCCGCGATCGGGATCTGGTTCAGCTGCTTCATGGTCGGCATGGCGCTCGGCCCGCTGGTGGGTGGCCTGCTGCTGGAGCACTTCTGGTGGGGTTCGGCGTTCCTGCTCGGTGTGCCGTTCATGGTGCTGCTGCTGGCCACCGGGCGGGCGCTGCTGCCCGAGTATCGCGACCCGGCCGCCGGACGGCTCGACCCGGCCAGCGTCGCGCTGTCGCTGACCGCCATCCTGCCGCTCATCTACGGGCTCAAGGACGTCGCCAGGAACGGCGTCAACCCGCTGGCCGTCGCCACGGTCGTGATCGGTGTGGGCGTCGGCGTGGTGTTCGTCCGCCGCCAGCGCCGTCTGGCCAGCCCGCTGCTCGACCTGCGCCTGTTCGGCAACCGCGCGTTCGCCGCCACCCTCGGGATCATGCTGCTCGGCGGCGTGGTCATGGCGGGCACCACGCTGATGTCCACGACGTACCTGCAGACGGTCGCCGGGTTGTCGCCCCTGAGCGCCGGGCTGTGGCTGGTGCCGCAGAACATCGTGATGATCGCCGCTCTGACGCTCGCCCCGGTCCTCGCCCGCCGGTTCGGGACGGCGTACGCGATGGCGGGCGGGCTGGTGGTCGGCGCCGTGGGGCTGTTCGTGCACACCCAGGTGCCCAGCGTCGGTGGTACGTGGCTGGTCGTGGCCGGTCTGATCCTCGCCTCCGCCGGGATCGCGGTGCCGATGGGCGCGGGCAACGGCCTGATCATGACGGCCGCCCCGGTGGAGAAGGCCGGATCGGCGGCGGCGCTCGGCGAGACCTCCGGCGAGTTCGGGGTGGCCGTGGGCGTGGCCGTGCTGGGCAGCCTCGGCACCGCCGTCTACCGTGGCCGGCTGCCGGACACGCTGCCGGTGGAGGGTGCCCGTGACAGCATCACCGCGGCGGTGACGGTCGCCAAGGATCTGCCCGGCGTACTGGAGGTCGCCAGGGACGCCTTCACCACCGGGCTGAACGCGGTCGCGGCGGTCGGTGTGGTGGTCTTCCTCGTCCTCGCCGCCGTCACGATCGCCGTGCTCCGCCACCACGACCGCGCCGCGCAGGCGCACGACGCGCCGGCGGACGGGGCCACGGCGGACGGGGCCACGGCGGACGGGGCTTCGTCGGACAGGGCTTCGTCGGACGGGCCTGAGGTGCTGACCGCCGCATGATGCCCTCATCCCATGAGACACCGGATCGGCTGGATCAGCCGGTCCGGTGTTCTGGTGTCTCCGGTGCTGCGGTCAGGCGGGCCAGCCCAGGTCGATTCCCGCCAGGTCCGTGCGCGAGGAGACGCCCAGCTTCGGGTACGCCTTGTACAGGTGGAACCCCACCGTCCGCGGGCTGAGGAAGAGCTGGGCGGCGATCTGCCGGTTCGTGGCGCCCGTCGCGGCGAGCCGGACGACCTGCAGTTCCTGAGGGGTCAGCGTGTCGAGCGGTCTGGCTTGGCCGCCGGGCTCCGGCAGGTCGGCGCGGGCGCCGGTGGCGGCCAGTTCCGTACGGGCGCGTTCGGCCCAGGGGGTCGCGCCCAGTGCGGCGAACCGGTCCATCGCGGCACGCAGCCGCACTCCGGCATCGGACCGCCGGCGGCCCCGCCGCAGCCACTCGCCGTACAGCAACTCGGTCCTGGCCCGCTCGAACGGCCGCCCGCCCTGGGCGTGCCGCTGGAGCGCGGCGGTGTAGTGCACCTCGGCCTCGCCGGGTGGGGCGAGCAGAGCCCGGCAGCGGTACGCGACGGCGTCGGCCCACGGCTGGCCGCTGGCCGCCGCCCAGGCGTCGAACCGGGCGAACGCCTCAGTGGCCAGTGACGGCTCGCCCAGGCGGGCGCAGGCCTCGACGTAGTCGGCTATGGCGAAGGTGACGATCACGGTGTGGCCCAGCGGTCCGTCGAGGACCCGCGCCATCCGCTCGGCCACCGCTTCGTGCCGAGCGCGTACGAGGTCGAGCAGGGTCAGCGCGCAGCCGCCCCAGCCGGATCCGTTGCGTTCCTGGGCGGCGCCCTCGGCCTGCTGGGCGAGCCGTACGCACCTCTCGTCGTCGCCTTCTATGGCGGCGAGGCGGGCCAGGATGCCGTGCAGGTGGCGCAGCCGCCCGGCCTGCCCGGTGTCATGCGCGATCTGCCACGCCTCGGCGCCTGAGGCCGCCGCCTCCGCGTGCCGGCCGTGGAGGATCTGCGCCTGGGAGAGGAGTTGGAGGGCGTGCGGCAGAGCGCCGATCAGGCCCTGTTCGCGGCAGGTGTCCACCTGCGCGGCCGCCATCTCACAGGCGGCGTCGTCGTCGCCGGTCATCAGGGCGCTGAACACGGCGTACGTCCCGATGACCCGGCCGGCGGCGGCGGGTGTGGGAAGGCTCGCGTGCGGCGGCGGGACGGCGGTGCTTGTACCGAGGGTCGCGGTGCTTGTGGGGAGGACCGCGCGTAACGGCACGATGGCGGCGCGCAGGAGTGGGAGTCCGGCGGCCGGGTCTCCCGCGGCCACCCGCTCCATGCCGCGTACCGCTCCGGCCACCGTCGCGAGGGAGTCGTCGATCCCCGGGCCGAGAGCGGCCAGGAGCTCCGTGATCTGCCCGAGCGCGGCACGGTCGCCCGCGAACCAGGCCTCACCCGCGGCGGTCGCGAGGAGGGAGGCCGCGTCGTCCGGCGCGTTCCCGGCGATGCCCGCCGCGGCCTCGATCAGAGTGTGCGCGGCCGGCGTCGGTCCGCCGTGTTCGGCGTCGACCGCGGCCCGTACGGCGGCCAGCCGGGCCAGCACCGCGGGATCCCCGGTCAGGCGCCGTCCCCGATCGGCGGCGGCGCCCGCGCGGGCCAGCTGCCCGGTGCCGATCGCCGCCTCGGCGGCCGCGGCCAGCCACTGAGCCCGCAGCCGCCGGTCGACGGTCAGCTGCGCGGCCCGCTCGTACGCGGTGGCGGCCGAGGCGTGGCTGCCGCGTTGCCGGGCACGGTCCCCGGTCGCGGCCAGTACGGCCGACGTCTCCTCGTCCGGCCCGACCGCGGCGGCGGACAGGTGCCAGGCGCGGCGGTCGGCCTGCTCGTCGCCGTCGAGGACCCGCGCCAGCGCGTGATGGGCGGCCACCCGATGGGCGAGCGGCGCCTCGCGATACGCGGCGGTCTTGACCAGCGGGTGGCGGAATCGCAGCCGATCCTCCGAGACCCGCACCAGCTGACGGCGCTCGGCCGGTTCCAGATCGGCCAACCCGGCCCCGAAGCCCACCGCCGTCCCCGCCCCGAGGCCCTCCGCCGTCCGAGCTCCAAAGCCCTCCGCCGCCCCGGCCCCAACGCCATCCGCCATCCGGGTCCCGAACCCCTCCGCCGCCCCGAAGCTCTGCGCCGCCCGCAGGACGAGGTCCAGGTCGCCGGAGTCCTCGGCCGCAGCGATCAGGAGCAGCCGCTGGGTGCGTTCGGGGAGCAGCCGGATCGCGGCGCGCAGCGACTGTTCGAGGCGGCCGGCCAGGGAGAGCCGGGGTGGTTGCAGGGGCAGCGGGCTCAGCCGGCCGGCCCGCTGCTCGGGAGTGAGGGTCCCGGCGAACTCCAGCAGCGCCAAGGGATTCCCCTCGGCCTCCTCGATCACCCGGTCCCGAGCCTCGGGCACCAGATCGGCCGCCACCTCGGCCAGCAGCGCCTCGCAGTCGGGCCGGGCGAGACCGGCGAGCCGCAGCTCGGGTACGCCGTCGACGGGCCGCTCCGTACCGTCGTCGCGAGCGGCCAGGATCATGGTGATCCGCTCGGCGCCCAGCCGGCGGGCCGCGAACACCAGCGCGTCCACCGAGGCACGGTCCAGCCACTGCACGTCGTCCACGAGACACAGCAGGGGGCGTTCGCCGGCGAGGTCGGCGAGCAGGGTCAGCACCGCGAGGCCGACCAGGAACCGGTCCTGGGCCCCGCCCTCGCTCTGGCCGAACGCGCCGCGCAAGGCGTCCCGCTGGGCGGCCGGGAGCTCCGTGATGAGCTGCCGGGCCGGCCCCAGCAGCATGTGCAGGGCGGCGAAGGGCAGCTCGGCCTCGGCCTCGACGCCGGTGACGCGGAGCACCAGCGGGTCCCCGCCGGCTGTCCGGGCGACCTCCGCCAGCAGCGCCGATTTGCCGATCCCGGCCTGGCCGTACACCACGATGGCGTTGCCCTGGCCGGCCCCGGACTCGGCGATCATCCTCCGCAGGAGGGCGATCTCCGCATGTCGGCCGATCATGCTGCCCGACCCTACCTAACCGGTGACCGAATCCCGTGAGCCGCCCTCCCAGGTACCGGTCACCGTGACGGATTCGGCCGGGGCGGCGCGGCCCTTACGGTCCTGAGCTATGGAACATGTGAGCCTGCAGCCGGTGGGGACCGTCGTCGGCGGGCGTACCGAGGCGTTCGACGACGACTGGAACACCGAGGAGGCCGTGATCCGGCTCGACGGGAGCCGCTTCGCGCCGGACTCCCTGGCCGGTTTGGAGGCGTTCTCGCACCTGGAGGTGGTGTTCCAGTTCCACCTCGTGGACCCCGCTTCGGTGAACACCTCGGCCCGCCGTCCCAGAGGCAACCCGGACTGGCCGCTGGTGGGCATCTTCGCCCAGCGCGGCAAGAACCGCCCGAACCGGCTGGGCGTCTCCCGCTGTCGCCTGCTCGGCGTCGACGGCCTCGACGTACGCGTACGCGGTCTGGACGCCATCGACGGCAGCCCGGTCCTCGATCTCAAGCCCTATATGGCGGAGTTCGGCCCGCAGGGCGAGGTCGTACAGCCGGCCTGGGCGACCGAACTGATGCGTCACTACTACTGAGGGGACTCCACAACATGAATGCCAAGCTTCCGGCCAGTACGGATGTCCTGATCGTCGGCGCGGGCCCGGCCGGTCTCTCCTTGGCCACGGCGCTGGCCGGGCAGGGGGTGGACGCCGTACTCGTGGACAAGGCGCCGGAAGGCGCGAACACCTCGCGGGCGGCGGTCGTGCACGCCCGCACCCTGGAGGTGCTGCGCGCGATAGACGTGAGCGACGAACTGGTGGCCGCCGGTGTCACCGTGCCCCGCTTCACCGTCCGCGACCGTGACCGGGTCCTGCTGACGGTGGGCTTCGACAAGCTGCCGACCGACTTCCCGTACACCCTGCTGGTCCCCCAGAACATCACCGAGCAGGTACTGCTGAACCGGCTGCTCAGCCAGGGCGGCACGGTCCATCGCCCGCACGAGATCTCGATCGTCGAGCAGCAGCCCGCAGGCGTCACCGCCAAGACCTCCGACGGCGGGCTGATCCGCGCCTCGTACGTCGTCGGCACCGACGGCATGCACAGCACGATCCGCGAGCAGAGCGGGATCTCCTTCACGGGCGACACCTATGCCCAGTCGTTCATCCTGGCCGACGTCCATCTCGACTGGACGGGACCGGCCGACGAGGTGGCGCTGTACTTCGCCCCGGAGGGGGTGACCGTGGTCGCCCCGCTGCCGGGCGGCCGCCACCGGATCGTCGCGACGGTCGACGAGGCTCCCGAGCACCCCACTGTCGCCGACATCCAGGCGCTGCTCGACACCCGCGGTCCCCACGCTCACCGGTCCACGGTCACCGGTCTGGTCTGGAGCTCCCGCTTCCGGGTCCACCACCGGCTGGCCGACCACTACCGGGCGGGCCGGCTCTTCCTGGCCGGAGACGCCGCCCACGTCCACAGCCCGGCCGGCGGCCAGGGCATGAACACCGGCATCCAGGACGCGCTCAACCTGGCCGGGAAGCTCACCGCGGTGCTGCGCGAGGGCGCTCCGGAGACGGTCCTGGACGAGTACGAAGCGGAGCGTCGCCCGGTCGCCGAGGAAGTGGTCGCGTTCACCCACAAGATGACGAAGATCGCGACCGTGGGCAACTCCCCGCTACGGGTCCTGCGCAACACGGCGCTGCGCGCCCTGGACTGGATCCCGGCGGTCCACCACACGATGGCGATGAACCTGTCCGAGCTGGCCACGGCCGACAGGCACTGAGCTCACGCGGTCGCCGCCCGGCGCCCGCGCTGGGCGGCGAGCAGCATGCCCGCCGGGATCACGACGAGTACGAACGGCGTGGGCTCCAGCACCACGGCCGCGACCAGGCCCCACACGGCCACCCCGATCGCGATGTACGGCGGCGGCACCTGTCCGAGCCGCCCGAACCGCAACACCAACGCCCCCACCAGCCCGAGCGGCACGGCGAAGCTGCCCCACACCATCCAGAAGGCGCCCGCCGCCGGTGCCGGATCGCGCAGGCTGTCGAGCCCGTCCGCGCCCAGCCACAGCGCACCGCTGAACCAGTCCGGCAGGTGCTGGGCGCTGATCACCCCGGTGATCAGCAGGTGCGCGGCGGCCAGGAACATGATGATCCCGCCCGCCCACACCACTCCTCTTACGGAAACATCAGTTTCGGAACTCATAGTTCCGTATCATGGATCTCCTTTCGCCTGCGCGCAAGCCTTTTCCGGAACTATGAGTTCCGTATACTCGCCGCCATGCGGGAACGAAAGCAGCCCCTGGGCCGCCCCCGGGACGACCGGGTGGACAAGGCCATCGCCACCGCCGCGCGCGAGCTGATCGCCGAGCACGGCTATGCGCAGCTGACGGTTGACACGGTCGCGACCAGGGCGGGCGTGGGCAAGGCCGCCATTTACCGGCGGTACGCCACCAAGCAGGAGATGATCTTCGCGGTGGCGCTGCACGACCTGGAGCTCGACACGCCTCCCGACGCGGGCTCACTCCGCGCCGACCTCGCCACTCTGACCCACCTCATGGTGGACCAGCTGGCCGCGCCGCCGCCCGGCGTGGTGCCCGGCCTGCTGGCCGACGTCCACGCGGATCCGGCTCTGGCGGCCAAGTTCGCCGCCACGTTCGTCGCCGCCGAACGGCGCTGCCTGGTCGAGATCCTCGACCGGGCGGTCGGGCGGGGCGAGCTGGCGCGGCGGCCCGAACCGGCCGTGGTGCACGCGCTGCTGCTCGGGCCGGTGTTCGCCTGGCTGTTCCTGCTGCTCGAAGACCGATCCGACCTGCCCGCCTTCGCCACGACCGTCGCCGACGCCACGGCATCGGCGCTCACTCGCGAGGAGGCCGGCTCTCGCGAGGAGACCGGTTGAGGGGTGGTGCCTTTCTGGCGGAGCCGCGGTAGAGGTCGGCGTCATAGCGTTGTTCGCCCTCGTCGAGCTTGGCGTTGGCGGCCGCCACCAGGTCGACGCCGAGCACGTCCGCCAGCCGTACCAGATAGAGCGTCACGTCGGCGAGCTCCGAGCGGACCCGGGCGAGCGCCTCGGGGTCGAGATCGGCCGACTCGTCGGGGGTGAGCCATTGGAACTCCGCCAGCAACTCCCCTGCCTCCCCCGCCAGTGCCATGGCGAGGTTCTTCGGCGTGTGGAACTGCTCCCAGTCTCGCGCACGCGCGAACTCCCGCTGCCGTTCGGCGAGTGGCTCCAACTCGTTCGTCACGCCTGACGACCTTAGCGGGCCGCGCGGCGCCCGCTGTCACCTGCCGAGGAGGCCATGGAGGTCGTGGTCACCTGTTGAGGAGGTCGTGGATCGCCTGGAAGACGGCATCGGGCCGGCGGAAGATGATAGAGGCGTGGCCGACATCGTCGACCAGGCGGTTCTCGCCACGCGACACCGATGCGGCCAGCGCGTCATACAGTCGCCGCTTGCCGTCGATCTCCTCGCGCAGCAGCGATTCGGGGGTGCCCTGGGACACCGCTTCCTTGAAGGCGTCGATACCCGTGGCGGTGAGCACGATCAGCGGCACGTCGGGCAGCCGCCCCGCCCCGCGTACCTCGTCGTGGAGCTGGTAGCGGTTCGCCGCCTCCTGGGCGCCGATCCCTATCCATTCCGGGCTGACATGGCGTTCGACGAGCAGCTCGCGGGTGGCCGCCGGCCAGTCGGCCAGCACCTGCGTGAACAGGCCGCGGTAGAACTGGATGACCTCGTCGGGCAGCTCGTCGGGAACCGCCTGGTCGGGGTCCCATTCGGCCCAGGTCTCGACCAGCTTCGGGGGCATGTACGCGTCGTAGTCCTCGTGTTCGGGTTCGACCAGGACCAGGCCCGACACCTCGCCGGGGAAGCGCTGCGCGTAGTGGCGGGCGTACAGGCCGCCGAGGGAATGGCCGACCAGCAGGTACGGCGCGGGCACGCCGGCGACCCGCAGCAGCTCGCGCAGCTCGTCGGTGACCTCGGTGGAGGTGCGCGGCAGCTCGGCCCGGTCGCTCCACCCCGTTCCGGCACGGTCGTAGAGCACGCTCGTGGTGAGCTCGGCGGCCCGCTCCTGGACGTTCAGGAAGTCCATGCCGGACGATCCGGCTCCAGGCAGGAACACCACCGCCGGGCTCCCGTCGCCCGATCGATGCAGCGGCAACCGCCGCCCTCCCACCTCGTAGAACCGCCCGAGTGGAAGCGTCGGTTGGTAGTCCTTCATCGCTGAACCCCTCCTGTACGTTGCTTTCCCAAGTTTGGGAACAGTACCAGATATGGGATCGTACCCAGATGGACACGCTTGATCTGCTCCTGCACCCGGTCCGGCTGCGCATCGTGCACGCCATGTCCGGCGGACTGACCCGCACCACGTCCGACCTGTGCGCTCGCCTGCCCGACGTCCCCAAGACCACGGTGTACCGGCACGTGGGCCTGCTGGCCGAGGCGGGAGTGCTGGAGGTGGAGGGCGAGCAGCGGGTGCACGGCGCCGTCGAACGCCACTACCGGCTACGCCGGACGCGGGCGGTGATCGATCAGGACGCGGCCGCGTCGATGTCCTTGGAAGACCACCGGCACGGCTTCGCCGCGGCCATGGCGGCCCTGCTCGCGGAGTTCAACGCCTACCTCGACCGCGAGAACGCCGACCCGACGGCGGACTCGGTGTCCTACCGGCAGTTCCCGCTCTGGCTCAACCAGGACGAACGCACCGAGATGATCAGCGACATGGTCGGCGTCATCATGCCCCGGCTGCGGAACGAACCCGCGCCGGACCGCAGCCACCACCTGCTGAGCACGATCTTCTTTCCGACCGAGGATCCACAGCCGGAAAGTCACCAACCTCAGGGTGAGTAGGACGGGGTTCAGAGCCAGCCGGCGTCGCGGGAGATGCGGATGGCGTCGATGCGGTTGCGGGCGCCGACCTTGTTGATCGCGTTCGACAGGTAGTTGCGTACGGTGGCCTGCGACAGCGAAAGATCGGTGGCGATCTGGGCGACGCGGATGCCGGTGGCGGCGGCGCGCAGGACCTCGGTCTCGCGAGGGGTGAGCGGGCTGCTGCCGGTTTCCAGGGCGGCGGCGACGAGTTCGGGGTCGATGACGCGTTCGCCGCGGGCTATGCGGCGGATGCCGTCGGTGAGGGCTTGGGCGGGGGCGTCCTTGACGATGAAGCCCCTGACGTGGACCTTCAGGGCGCGCAGGAGGTTGCCGGGCTGGCTGAGGCCGGTGAGTACGAGGGTGCGGCAGGCGGGGAGCCGGACGGACAGTTGTTCGGCAGCGGACAGGCCGTCCAGTCCGGGCATGTCGATGTCGAGGACCGCCACGTCGGGGTGGACGCGGAGGGCGGTGGCGAGGACCTCGTCGCCGCGTTCGATCTCGGCGACGACCTCCATGTCGTCCTCCAGCGACAGCAGGGCGACCAGGGCTGAACGGATCATGTGCATGTCCTCGGCGATCAGCACGCGGATCACGCGACCTCCTCGGGGACTTCTACCGACAGCCGGAACAGGCCGTCGTGGGCGGTGGTGAGCCACGTGCCGGAGGCGGCGCGGGTCCGCTCGGCCAACCCGGAGAGCCCGGTGCCGGACGGGGCGAGGTGGGATGGGGTGCGGGTCAGGTCGGCTGCCCCGGAAGGAGGCTGGGCGCCGTCGTTGACGATCTCCAGTCGTACCGTGCCCTGGTGGTGGGTGAGGGTGATGGCGCAGGTGCGGGCGTCGCTGTGACGTAGCAGGTTGGTGGTGCCTTCGCGGATCGCCCAGGCCAGGGCGTTCTGGGCGGGGCCGGACAGGGGCGGCAGGTCGGCCACGTCCAGGCGGGTGTCGACGCCGGCGGCGCCGAGCAGGGCCGCGGCGCCGTCGATCTCGGTGCGCAGCGATACGGAGTGCTCGTCGCGGGTGATCGCGCGTACATCCCGCAGCGCGTCCCTGGCGACGCCGGTCAGGCTCTCGACCTCGGCGCGGGCGGCGGCGGTGTCCTTCGCGAGCAGGCGGAGGGCCAGGTCGCCTTTGAGGGAGATGGCCGACAGGCTCTGGCCGAGCAGGTCGTGCAGGTCGCGGGAGACACGGATGCGTTCCTCGCCGACGGCGGTGGCGGCCAGCTCGGTGCGGGTGGCCTCCAGCTCGTTCAGCAGCCGGACCAGGCGGGCGCCGCCGACCAGCGTGCCGGCGTACAGGATGAGGCTGAACAGGGCATACGCGCCCAGGAGAAGTGCCTGGGGGATGGTGTGGGCGTCGTCGCGCAGCATGGCGATCACCTCCTTCGCCGGGTTGTGCAGGAGCTGCGCGATCACCGCGAACAGCATCAGACGACCGCGCAGCAGCATCACGATCGAGGCGAGGGCGAAGGTGGTGAAGGCCTGCCAGTTCGAGCCGAACCACCACAGGGGGACGTTGGCGAGGATGGCGAGCGCCGCCAGGGTCCAGGGCCAGCCCGCCGGGCGTTCGCCTCTGGAGGCGGCCAGGCTGTGTCGCAGGCTCAGGCAGAGGGCCAGGGCGCAGGCGACGGTGGCAGCGACCGGGTTGCCGGGTGGGCCGTCCATGCCGAGGGTCGTGTAGACGGGGACCTGTACGGCCAGCAGGACGTGCAGGGCGATCAGCGGCCAGAGGGGGTGGCGCACGACCCATCGCGGCGCGACCGGCGGGGTCATGGGCGGGCCTCGGACGTATGGATGTGGGGCCGCACGTCGATGGTTTCGATGGTGTCGTCGGCGCGCACCTCCAGGCGTACTCCGCTGGTCAGGACGGTCGCCGTGATCGTGCAGGTGCTCACGCCGTCGGTGCGCAGCAGGCCGGTGACCGTCGCGCGCAGGGCCGCCCGGGGCCGCGGTGCGATCGTGTCGGGGATGCCCGTGCGGGGCAGCTGCAGGCGGGTCTCGATGCCGGCCGCGGCGAGCAGGGTGGCGGCCGTGTCGAGTTCGGCTCGGAGGGACGGCTGGCGGTAGCCGCGTACCCGCTGTCTGGCCTCGGCGAGCGTACGCCGGGAGTCGTCGGCGAGCCCGGACAGCTCCGCCTCCAGCTCAGCCCGCTTGTCGAGCGGGGTCGTCAGCAGGTCGGCGGTGCGTGCGCCGCGGGCCGCGAGGGACTCCAGGGCGGTGCCGAGCGTACGGCGGAGGTCGTCGTCGATGCGGCGCCGCTCCTGTGCGACCGCCCGCTGGGCGAGCACCTCCCTGGCCGACCGCAGGCGGACGAGGGCGGCGGAGAGCCAGACGAGCAGGAGTACGGCCCCGCTGCCGCAGAGCTCCGAGAGAGTGAGCCACGGCGCGGCGTTCCATGGCAGGCCCAGCAGCAGGGCGGCGGGTGCCCCCGCGATCACCAGCGACAGGTACGCGACGAAGGACCACGGGCCGGGAAGGACCAGGACGGCCGACACGGCGAGGCTCGCGTAGGTGCGCGGCCACATGTTCCCGGCCAGTGGAGTGATGGCGAGGATGATGACGGCCATCACCGCGAATGTCCAGTGGCCGGCCGAGGGCCGGATGGCGCGTGCCGCGTACCAGACGTGGCGCAGGTGCAGAGGCAGGTACACCGCGGTCGCCGCGAGGCTCCACAATCCGGTGCGGGCGTCGTTGCCCAGATAGCTGAACGACAGCGCGACCTGCAGCGCGGGCAGCAGGCCGCTGCAGGCGACCGCGCCGACCGGAGCCAGCCGGACGACGCGGTCGGATCGCCAGAACGCCACCAGCCGAACCACCCCCCGTCCACGTGTCCCGGCTGACCAGGGTAGGTGGCCCGGCCGAGTGGCGGCCACCAGCGGCGGCCTGGCCGGGGAGAGGAGGAGGGTCATGGCTTGGCCATGCCTACGCGCCTGCCTCGTCGGCGTCGATCACACGGCCGAGGTTGTCGAGCTCGTTGGCGCGGCCGGCGGCCAGCCGCTGGGTCCACTCCTCGTCGTGCATCGCGTCCGCCGTCATCGTGACGCGGACGCCGCCCTCGACGGTCTCGAGCTCGACCACGGTGAGGAAGTCGTACGGGTCCACGCCGGGGATGAAGTCGGCGAGCGAGGTGTAGGAGAGCCTGCCCGGCTCCGACACCTCGACGAACTTCTTGCGGGATTCGGTGCTCAGCGGCATCCCGTGGCTCTCCATGAACGCGATCTGCTCCGGCGCCGTGGCGGTCATCGTATAGATGAGGTCGCCGCCGGGCCGCAGGTCGAGCTTTCCGACCTCGACGGTGAAGCCGTCCGGCGACCACCAGGAGGCGATGCCCTCGGGGGTGGTCCACAGCCGCCAGACGTGCTCGGGGGTGGTCGGGTAGGTACGCGTGATGCGCACGCTCTCGTTGGCCAAAGTCATGGTCTGCTCCCTGGCAAGTGGGTGATGAACCCAACCCTGCACCCCAGCCGGCCAGGACAAACAGATACAGATGTCACTTAGCGCCCCGTGTATTTTGCGTGGACGCGCAAGGACTGAAAGACAAGTTCAGAGGTCGGCGTCGTGGACGAGGATGGCGGCCTGGACGCGGTTGGTCAGGCCGAGTTTGGCCAGTACCCGGCTCACGTGCGCCTTGACCGTCGCCTCCGAGAGGCGCAGGTCGCGGCCGATCTCGGCGTTCGACAGGCCGCGGGCGAGGGCCCTGATCACGTCCTCCTCGCGGCCGGTGAGCGCGGCGAGCCGCCTGCGGGCCGAGTCCGACCGCGAGGGCGCCCGATCCACGAACGCGTCGATCAGCCGCCTGGTGACCGACGGGGAGAGCATGGCCTGGCCGGCGGCCACCGTACGGACGGCGGCGGTCAGGTCTCTCGGCGGCGTGTCCTTGAGCAGGAAGCCGACCGCGCCGAGCCGCAGCGCCTCGTGGACGTACTCGTCCAGGTCGAACGTGGTCAGCATGACGATCTTGGGCGGGTCCGGGGCGGCCAGCACGCGGGCGGCGGCGGTCAGGCCGTCGGTGCCGGGCATCCGTACGTCCATGAGCACCACGTGCGGCCTGAGCCGGGCCGCCGCCCCGACGGCCTCCTCGCCGTCCCTGGCCTCGCCCACCACCACGATGTCGTCGGCCGTCTCCAGGATCATCCGCAACCCGGACCTGACCAGGGCCTCGTCGTCCACGACCAGCACTCGGATCATGCCGCGGCCCTCACGGGGATGTCGGCGGTGACGCGGTAGCCGCCCTCTTGTCTGGGGCCCGCCGCCAGCGATCCCCCGAGGAGCTCGACACGCTCACGCAACCCCGCCAGCCCCCACCCCGCCCCGGGCAGCGCCCGCTCCGCCCCGGACAGCGCTTGCTCCGCGCCCGGCCCGTCGGCGGTGCCACGGTTCAGGATCTCCACTTGGAGTGTGTCGTTCAGGAAGCGCACGTGTACGTCGGTGTGGGCGTCGCGGGCGTGTTTGTGCACGTTGGTGAGTGCCTCCTGAACCACCCGGTAGGCGGTCCGCTCCACCGTCGAGCCGAGTGCGCGTGGCCGGCCATGGTCGTGCCTGCGTACCGAGATGCCCAGCGCGCGCGACTGGTCGAGGAGCCGGTCGAGGTCGGCCAGCGTGGGCTGCGGGCTGAGCTCGGCGGGCAGCTGGTTCGAGCGCAGTACGCCGAGCAACTCGCGCAGGTTGGCGAGCGCCTCCCGGCCGATGTCGCCGATCATGGACGCCGTACGGGCCGTGGGCTCGTCGGCGGCCCGTACCTCCAGGGCCCCCGCGTGCAGCACCATCAGCGAGACCCGGTGCGCGACCACGTCGTGCATCTCCCTGGCGATGCGCGCCCGTTCCTGGGCCCTGGCCTGCTCGGCCCGCATCACCTGCTCGCGTTCGAGCCGGTCGGCCCGCTCTCTGGCGGCGGCCAGCACGTCGCGCCGGGCCCGGGTCCAGAGCCCGAACACGAACGGCAGCCCCACCAGGGCCATGGCCATCAGCGCCACGTTGGCGGGGGTCGCCGTGACCATCTCCCGGCGTCCGCCGATCAGGTCGCCGACGACGACGGCCGCGCCGAGCGCCACGGCGGTGCCGCCCAGGTAGCTCGCGA
Organism: Nonomuraea sp. NPDC052129; assembly: GCF_040680095.1. Taxonomy (NCBI): domain Bacteria; kingdom Bacillati; phylum Actinomycetota; class Actinomycetes; order Streptosporangiales; family Streptosporangiaceae; genus Nonomuraea; species Nonomuraea sp. NPDC052129. The sequence goes on from NZ_JBFAVX010000042.1 coordinate 103,406, forward strand.
TGGCGCGGGTGCCGCGCAGGGTCGTACCGGCGTAGTAAGAGGCGACCATCAGCGGCGGCCACATCACCAGCCACACGTAGAAGACGGCACCGAGCACGGCGAGCGGCCACCACGACCGCCGCGCCCACCAGGCCGCCACGCCCGCGGCGGCCGCCGTCGTGACGAACACCGGCGACGTCAGGCCGTCGGTCTGATCGAACGGCACCGCGGACACCACGAACACGGACGGCCCGAGCAACACCGGCAAGCCGCCCTCGATCCGTCTGCTCACCTGCATGTTCGTCAGCCTATGGGGCGACGCGGGGCCGCCGCCCGAGCCGATCGTCGATCGGGACCGCTACGAAAGGAGGGGGTGCCGGTCGACTTCCCGGGCAAGCCGGGACGGTGGGTGCGGGCCCAGGCTGGGCCGCATGAAACGACACCTGATCGTGGCCCTGGGCGTGGCCCTGCTGGCGACGCCGACCGGACAGGCACAAGCACAAGCCGAGACCGCGGGCACCTCGTTGCCCGCGCCCACCGGGAAGTACCCCGTCGGGCTGGCCTCCCTGCATCTGGTCGACACCGATCGTCCCGATCCGTGGGTGCCGCAGGACGGGCCGCGGCAGCTCATGGTCTCCCTGTGGTACCCGGCCGCGAAGGCGGGCACGCGGGCGGCTCCCTACGTGACGCCGCAGGAGTCGGCGCTGATCGTCAAGCCCTATCCGAACGTCCCCGCCGACACACTGGCCAAGACCCGGACATACGCCACGGTGAACGCGAAGCCCCGAGGCCACGGCCTACCGCTCGTGCTCGTGTCGCCGGGCTTCAGCTTCCCCCGCGCGACGATGACCTCGCTGGCGGAGGACCTGGCCAGCAAGGGGTACCTGGTCGCGGCCGTCGAGCACACCTATGAGTCGGTGGCCACCACGTTCCCCGACGGGCGGACCACGACCTGCGCCGCGTGCGCTGGGGAGAACACCGAGGAGAGAGGGGCCGCGATCGCGAAGAGCCGGGTGATCGACCTGTCGTTCGTGCTCGACCGGCTCACCGCGAAGAGCGGCTGGGGGCGACTGGTCGACAGGTCGCGGATCGGCCTGGTCGGCTTCTCGGCGGGCGGCAACGCGGCCCCGCAGCTCATGGCCGCCGACAGGCGGGTGCGCGCCGGGGTGAACCTCGACGGGAGCTACAACCCGAAGCAGCCCACGGGTACGGTACGCGGGCCGCTCCTCATGATGGGCACCAAGGAGAACCACACGCCCGCCGGTGACGTGTCGTGGGTCAACTGGTGGCCGAAGGTGAACGGGTGGAAGCGCTGGCTGTCGGTCGCGGACACGGACCACGCCTCGTTCACCGACTACGCGGTGATCAGGCCGCAGGTGGGCCTGCCCGCACCGGCGCTGGACGGTGAGCGCGCCGTGTCGATCACCCGGGCGTACGTCGGCGCCTTCCTCGCCCAGCACCTGCGCCAGCAGCGGGAGCCGCTGCTGGACAAGCCGTCGAAGGACTTCCCCGAAGTGACGTTCTGGCCTGAGCCCGCCTCGCGGCGCTGAGGGTCGCAGAGTCCCGAGATCGTCGCCGAGGGGGGCTCAGAGGGCCCCGAGGGCGTCGGTGAAGGCGTCGACGGTGGCGGCGATGTCCGCCTCCGTGTGTTCCGTGGACATGAACCACAGGCCACGCGGCACCATGTTGACTCCTCGTTCGAGCAGCGCCGCGTGCAGCCGGGTCATCATGGCCCGGTCGGTGGCGGCGAAGTCCCGGTAGTCGCGTACGGCACGGGCGTCGGTGAAGTACGTCTGGAAGACCGGCCCCGGCCCGGCCACGAGCATCGGCACACCCGCCTTGTCCGCGGCCGCCCTGAGGCCGTCCATCAGCGCTTCCCCGCGTGCGAACAGAGTGCCGTAGACCTCCTCGCGCCGCTCGTCCAGGATGCGCAGCGTCGCCTCGGCCGCCGCGATACCGACGGGCTGGCTGTTGAAGGTACCCGCGTGCGCGACCTTCCCCGCGGAGATGTGGTCCATGACGGCCGCCTTGCCGGCCAGCGCGGACACCGGCATGCCCCCGGCCATGGCCTTGCCGAAGATCGAGAGGTCGGGGGTGATGCCGAGATACTCCTGGGCGCCGCCGGGGGCGAGCCGGAAGCCGGTGATGATCTCGTCGAAGATCAGCAGGGTGCCGTGGCGGTCGCAGAGCTCGCGTACCGCCCGCAGGTAGCCGGGGTCGGGTTCGATGGCCCCGGTGTTGCAGAGCACCGGCTCGGTGATGACGGCGGCGATCTGGCCGGCGTGCTGGTCCATCAGGCGGGTGAGGGCGTCGAGGTCGTTCCACGGGCAGATGATCAGGTCGTCGGAGTGGCCGTGCTGCTGACCCGCCGTACCCGGCACGGCGACCGGCGCGGCGGCGGGACCCGCCAGGTCGACGGCGGGGTGCACGCTGTACAGGACAGGGTCCAGCCAACCGTGGTAGTGGCCCTCGAACTTGAGGATCTTGGACCTCTCGGTGTAACCACGGGCCAGCCTCAGGGCGGCGTGCACCGCCTCCGAACCGACGGTGTTGAAGCGGACCCGCTCGGCCGAGGGCACCATGGCGCACACCCGCTCGGCCACCCGGACCTCGGCCGCGTGCTGGGCCGAGTAGACGATGCCGCGGGCGACCTGCGCGGCGACCGCCTCCGCCACCGGGGCCGGGCAGTGGCCGAGCAGCGCGGGGCCCTGGCCGAGTACGTAGTCGAGGTAGACGTTGCCGTCCACGTCCCAGATCCGCGCGCCGGCCGCTCGGTCGACGTAGAGGGGGACACCGGCCGTACGGCGGGCATCGCTGGAGACGCCGCCCGCGATGAAGCGCTGGGCGGTGGCGTACAGGTCGCGGCTGACGTCCAGATTCCGGGTCATGGGAATCATCAAACGGCGACATATCGCCCGGCGACAAGAAAGAGGACAAGAAGAGGGTCGAGAGTGCAAATTTCGGTGCTTGTGGAGGTCGCGGGCGCTTGGTGGGCTTGCAGGCATGTTTCTCGGACGTATTCGACGGGCTCCATCCAGTCCGGTCGAGCTGGTGGCCCGGCGCGCCGGCGGCGAACTGCTCAGCCTCTCCGGCCTGGGCGACGACCCCGTGGCCCTGCTGGACTCCCTCGGGCTTGAGCGGCTCACCGAAGAAGTGGACCGGCGCTGGTCCTCCGGCCCGACACTCGACGAATCGGCGGTGCTCTTCGAGCCGCCGGTGGCCACCTGTACGAAGATCTGCTGTCTGGCCCTGAACTACCTCGCGCACGCGCAGGAGAGCGGCATGGAGGTGCCGCCGGAGCCGGTGCTGTTCTTCAAGCCACCGTCCGCGCTCACCGGACACAACCAGCCGGTGGTCGCCCCGGCACGTACCCGTCACCTGGAACACGAGGTGGAGCTGGCGGTCGTCATCGGCAAGGTGACCCGGGACCTGCCGGCGGAGCGGTGGCAGGAGGCGGTCGCCGGCTACACCGTGATCAACGACATGACGGCCCGCGACCTGCAGCTGGCCAATATCTCCCGGAACGTGCCATGGGACCAGTCGAAGGGGTTCGACACCTTCGCGCCGGTGGGTCCGTACCTGGCCACGGTGGACGAGGTGCCCGATCCGCACAAACTGGAGCTGACATTGGAGGTGGGAGGCGAGATCAGGCAGCGGGCCAACACCGGGCAGATGGTCTTCGGCCTGCCCCGGCTGATCGCCGACCTGTCCGATGGCATGACGCTGATGCCGGGCGATCTGATCGCGACCGGCACCATAGCCGGCATCGCCCCGCTCAAGGACGGTGACACCATGCGGGCGACGGTGGCCGGAGTCGGCACTCTCGTGAATACGGTCCAATTTCGGTCCGCCTAAAGTAGAGCCATGACCTATGCCGTGGCCGCGCTCGTGGATCTCGATGACTTCATGGCTGCCGAGCAGGCCCGAGGGCGGCCGTGGGCGCGCCGCCAACTCGGGTATGCCGACCAGGTGGTACGGGCCGCCGCGAACGGGCGCCCGGGAGCGATGTGCCGTCCGCAACCTCCGGAGGAGTGGCTGGTCCTGCTGACCGGCGACGATCCGGACGCGCTGATGTCCGACGCGGCCGAACTGGCCGAGGAGGTACGCGCCCGGATGGTCCGCGAGACGGTGTGGACCGCCACGGTCAGCCTGGGCGCGCCGAGCCTGGCCTCCGGAGCGGCGGAACAGGACGCCAGGCGGGTCAACGACTACAAGCTCGTCCTGGGCGGCGACCGGGTGATCCCCCCTCCCCCGCACGGTACGGCCGCCCTGACGCCTCCCGTACGGATCGAGCAGGAACTCGCCAGAACGGTACGGGCCGGCGATCGCAACGGCGCGGCCGGGTTATTGGCCAGGTGGGTGGACAGATGCGCGAGCGAACGTGACGTCGACCCGCGGACGCTGCGCAACTGGCTCATCGGTGAGCTGCTCTTCGTGGCGGACGTGGCCAACCGGGCCAGGCTGGCCGACGGGTCGACGGACTGGGTGGATGCCTGCGCCCGGCTGCCGATCGAGGACATCCTCATGGTCGGTGACATCCACGAGCGCTCGTACCTGCACATCTGGCTGCGGGAGACGCTGGGACGGCTGATGCCGCCGCCGTCCCGCCGGGATGTGCTGGCGCTGGCCGAGGCGTACATGGCCGAGCACTACACCGACCCGGCCCTGCGCCTGGCGACGGTGGCCGGGGCGGTGAGCGCGAGCCCGTTCTACATCTCGCACCTGTTCGCCGGGGAGCGGCGGACGACGTTCCTGCGCCACCTGACCGGGCTGCGGCTGCGGCACGCGCGCAGGCTGCTGTCCACCTCCGTCCTGCCCATCGACGTGATCGCCGCGCACACCGGCTATCCGAGTACGAAGGCGCTGCGCGCCGCCTTCCGGCGACACGTCGGCTGCTCTCCGACGGAGTACCGCCGGAACAGATTCCAGTCCGGACCGTGACCGGGGAGTGAGGCCCAAGATGGATGTGGCGATCGACGGCGGCCAGACGGGGCTGCGGCTGGGCCTGGCGGTGGCCGGACAGGTCCGGGAGGTTCGAGAGGTCCCCGGCCTGTCGTACGCGGCAGGCTCGCCGGTCGAGTCCGTACTCGCCCGGATCGAGACGGCTTGGGGCGAGGCCGCTGATCGGAGCGGTACGGACTGGGGTACGACCGACCGGATCGGGGCGGGCTGGGGCGAGGTCGACACGATCTGCCTGGGGTTGACCACGATCCTGGACGACCCCGACAAGCTGGCCGCCCGCCTCCTCACGATGGCCCGGCGCGTGCTGATCACCACCGACGTGGTCACCTCACACGCGGGCGCGTTCTCCGGCGGGCCGGGCGTGGTGCTAGCCGCAGGCACCGGCGCCATCGCCATGGGCGTGGGCGTGGGCGTGGGCGAAGGCGCGGGCACGGGTGTGCGCGGCGAGATCCGGCAGGCGGATGGCTGGGGCTACCTCTTTGGTGACGCGGGTAGTGGGTTCTGGATCGGCCGTCGCGGGCTCGACGCGGCCTACCGAGGGTTCGACGGCCGCTCCACGCCGGGCCCGCTCACCGAGCGCGCCCGCGCCGTCTTCGGCGACCTCGCCGAACTCCCCGCGAAGCTCTACCTGGCTCCGGACGCGGTGGCGCGGGTCGCGCGCTTCGCCGTGCACGTCCTGGACCTGACCGAAGACCCTACGGCCCGTGCCATCGTCGAGGAGGCGGGCCGCGAGCTGGCGAGCACGGTGGCCGCCGCCGCCCGCTGTTTCCCGGCGGGCGCCACGGTGCCCGTCGCCTGGACCGGCCGTCTGTTACGCGACCCCGTGCTGCGTGCCGGGTTCGAGGCCGAGCTGGCGCGGCGGCTGCCCCAGGCCCGCCTGCGACCGCCCACGGGTGACAGCCTCGCGGGCGCCGCCCTGCTGGCCGCCGCCGACGACCCCGGGCGCTACAACACGATGATCAGGACGGTACGGCGATGAGAGTGGGATACGGCAGAGTCGAGTTCACCGTGCCGGACGGCACTCCGATGGGCGGCTACCTCGACCGCCCCGGACCGTCCACCGGCCGGCTCGACCCGCTGGAGGTCAGCGCGGTCACCTGGTTCGACGGAGAGCGCCGCTTCGCACTGGCCACCGCCGACGTCATCTGCGTGAACGAGGACCTGGCCCGGCGAGCCAGGCAGTTGGCGAGCTGTGAGCTGTGGCTCGCCGCCAGCCATACGCACGCGGGACCCGAGACCGGCTGCGTGCCCGGCGGCGGGCCGACGCCGGAGCCGTGGCTCGACCGGATCGCCGAGGCGACCCGAGCCGCCGTACGGCAGGCGATCGACGGCGAGCAGCCGTGCGCGGGCACGGCGCACCACGGCGAGCTGCGCGGGGTCGGCGCCGACCGGAGCAGACCGTCGGCGGAGGCGGCGGTGCCGCTCGACCTGGTCGCCATCCGAACAGATGAGCTCGCCGGAGTCCTGGTGGTGCTACCCGTCCACCCCACCGTGCTGCCTGCGGCGAACCGCCTGACCAGTGCCGACCTGGTGGGGGCCGTACGCCGGAGCCTGCGGGAACGGCTCGGCGAGGACGTGTGGGTCGTGGTCGCCACCGGCGCGGCCGGCGACATCAGCACCCGGCACACCCGGCGGGGTCAGGACCCGGCCGAGCTGGACCGACTCGGCGGGGTCGTCGCGGATCGCTGCACCGAACTGCTCGCCGGGCCCGCGACCCAGGGCTGGTCGGCGGACTCGCGGATCTCCTCGGCCGACCGGCGCCTGACGCTCCAGCCCGCCTCCGTGGCGACCGACCCAGCGGCGCTTACCGCCGACTACGAGGCGGCGCTGGCCGCGGGCGACCCGGTCGCCACCCGCCTGGCCCGCAGCAGGCTGGAAGGCGTACGGGCACGCAGCGGGCCGGGGGGCGCGCCCCCCGCCCTGATCGGTGTGACCGTGCACGCCGCCCGCCTAGGCGGGCTAACCATGGTCGGGCTGCCCGGTGAGCCGTTCCTCGCCGTCGCCGAGAGCCTCCGTGCCCCGGATCACCGGGAGCCGGTGGTCGTCCTCGGCTACGTCAACGGCTATCCCGGCTACCTGCCCACCATCGACGCCTACCAGCGGACCGAGTACGAGGTGCTGGCCAGCCCGGTGGCCCCGGGCAGCGCCGAGTTGCTCGCCGAGACCGCACGACACCTGTTGGAGGAATTTTGATCGACCAGAACGCGTACGCCGAAACCGCACGGAACGCCGTGAACCGGTTGCTCGACACGGAGCGGTCCGTGATCGAAGAGGCCGGCGGCCTGATCTTCGCGGCGCTGCGGGCGGGCGGAGTGCTGCAGGCCTTCGGCACCGGTCATTCGAGGTCGGTCGCGCTCGAGCTCGTGGGCCGGGCCGGCGGCCTGGTGCCGGCCAATCAGCTCGGCATCCGCGACGTCGCCTACTACGGTGACGCCTCGCCGCGGGACATCCTCGACCCGAAGATCGAGCGTGAGCCGAGTCTCGCGCTGCGCATCTGGGAACTGGCCGACATCAGGCCGGAGGACATCTTCGTGATCATCTCGAACTCTGGTGGCAACGCGTCCATCGTGGAGATGGCCCGCCTGGCCAGGACGAGTGGGCACCGCGTCATCGCCATCACCTCACGCGCCCACACCGCCGAGCTCTCCGTGGACGAGCGGCTGGCGGACCTGGCCGACGTGGTCATCGACAACGGCGCCCCGTACGGGGACGCGGCCCTGCCCCTGCCCGGCGGCGGCGCCATCTGCCCAGTCTCGAACCTCACCGGCGTGCTGATCGCCCAGCTCCTGGTCGCCGAGGTGGCCGGCCGTTTCCTGGCCGCCGGGCAAGCCCCGCCCGTCTTCAGGTCCGCCAACACACCCGGCGGGGACGCGTACAACGACAGGCTGCTGGAGGTGTACGGCTCCCGCGTCCGCCTCGGCGACGCCTGAACTAGGGCTCGTCCCAGGTCACCGGAAGGCGGTGCACGCCGTAAATCGCCATGTCGGTGCGCAGGGGGACCTCTTCGGGTGGGACGGCCAGGCGCAGGGTCGGGAACCGCTGGAACAGCGCCGGGAACGCGACCTGCATCTCGACGCGGGCCAATTGCTGGCCCAGGCACTGGTGGATGCCGTGGCCGAACGCCATGTGGCCGGTGGCCTGGCGGCGCAGGTCGAGCGTGTCGGGGTGAGGGAAGCGCGCCGAGTCGCGGTTGGCCGCGGGTATCGACACGACGAGCGTCTGCCCCGCTTTGACCAGTTCCCCGCCGAGCTCGATGTCCTCCAGCGCGGTCCGTATCG
>NZ_JBFAVX010000043.1:0-109969 GCF_040680095.1 Nonomuraea sp. NPDC052129
ACCACCGGCGTCTGCAAAGAACACCCAAAGGAGGTGCCACACCCACCAGAGGACACGGCACCAGCATCAGACCAGATCAGCCCCGAACCCTGACCGGCAGCCGACGGGTCATGCTCGACCTGCGCCTCCAACCGCAATGGCCGCGACTCCGGATCCGTCCCCTGACCCGTGAACATCGGCTGCGTCGACGGTAACGTCCACAACCCCGACACCTGCTGACCCGGATAAGCCGACAGCCCCGACACCACCGGCTTGGAGATATCCACCCGACCGGCCTGCCACTCCGACCACGAACCCGCCACCAGCGCGCCGGGAGACGCCGTGGACTGCACCACCGCACGCACGCGCCACCGGATCAACCAGCCGTTCTGCAGCCCCGTCACCGCAGGCGACTGATGCGTGGCCGAGCACGCCTGCCCCGTGAAACAGGTCTCTCCAAAGGTCTTGCCCTGCCCCGACCAGATCAGCCCCGACCCCTGGCCAGAAGCCGACGGATCATGCTCAACCTCCGCCTCCAGCACACCGAGCCGCCGATCAACATCAGAGATCGCAGCGGTGAGCACCGGGCTGGCACTCGGCAGAACCCAGACCCCTGAGACCAGCTGACCGCCAGATGCGGACGCCTCGCTCACCACCGGCCCTGGCGGGATCGTGTTGAACACCTTCGTATCCACACGAGCCGACACCCAATCCGACCACGGCCCCGACATCCCAGACGTGGTCGTCGCCCGCGCCCGCCAGCGAATCTGCCAGCCATCAGCCAGCTTCCCGGCCGGCACCGCCGCCCAGGCGTTGGTTCCCGACGCATACTCCTTATCAGAAACCCCCGACCAGATCAGGCCCGTGCCCTGACCCCCCGCAGCCGGGTCGTGCTCCACTTCCACATTCAGTTTGCTCGGCCGGTTCTCCGGATCGGTCACCTTCGCAAACAGCCACGGCGTCAACGACGCCGCCGTCCACGAGGCAGAACCCGGCAAAGCCGGATCCATACCCAACGATTCAACCGACGGCTTGTTGAGATCAATGCGTGCTTGGGTCCAATCCGACCACGGGCCGATAACACCAGTGGTGGTCTCACCGCGCACCCGCCAGCGAACCTTCATCCCATCCGTCAGCTTCCCAGCCGGAACCTGCACCAACGCATTGTCGCCAGAGCGGTACGGCTGAGCACTCTTCCCAGTCCAGATCAAGCCGCCGCCTTGGCCGGTCGCTGCCGGGTCGTACTCGACTTCCACAGCGAGCAGGGAGTCTCTGTTCTCCGGGTCGGTCACCTTCGCATACAGCCATGGCGAAGTTGCCGCCGCTGTCCATGCCCCGGCATTCCAGGTCGCCGGCGTCATTGACAGTCCCGCCACCGACGGTTTGCGGAGGTCGATGCCGGTAGTGGACCAGTCGGTCCACGGGCCGAGAGCACCAGTGGTGGTTTCACCACGCACCCGCCAGCGAACCTTCATCCCATCCGTCAGCTTCCCAGCCGGCACCTGCACCCACGCATTACCGCCAGAGGCGTATGCGGTGGCCCCCTTGCCCTCCCAGATCACACCCGTGCCCTGCCCGGTCGCGGCCGGATCGTGCTCGATCTGCACCCACAACCGTGAAGCACGCGAGTCAGGATCACTGACCTTGGCATACACCCACGGCGTAACCGACGAAGCCGTCCACGACGTCGCCCCCTTGGTAGCCGGAGTCAACCCCGCATCGGAAGCAGCCGGCTTAGTCACATCGATAGTGGCGTTTTGCCAGGGTGACCATTCGCCTTCCGCGCCCGCGGTGGTGACGCCGCGCACTCGCCAGCGGACCTTCATCCCGTCGGCCAACTTCCCGGTCGGCACCTGCACCCAGGCGTTGCCACCCGAGGCGTACGCGGTGGTGCCCTTACCGGACCAGATCAGCCCCGAGCCCTGCCCTGTCGCGGCCGGATCGTGCTCGATCTCCGCGCCCAGCACCAGCTTCGATCCGCCGGCAGCGGTCACCTTCGCATACAGCCACGGCGTGGTCGAGGCCAACGTCCACGCGTCGGTGCCACGCGTGGCCGGCACCGCGCCCAGGCCATTGCCCGCCGTCCCGCTCACCGCAACCGTGGCCGCCTGCCACTCCGACCACGACCCCGCCACCCCGCCAGCGGTCGATACCCGCACCCGCCAGCGGATCAGCCACCCATCCTTCAACTTGCCCGACGCCACCACCGGCGTCTCCAAAGAACACCCAAAGGAGGTGCCACACCCACCAGAGGACACGGCACCAGCATCAGACCAGATCAGCCCCGAACCCTGACCAGCAGCCGACGGATCATGCTCAACCTGCGCCTCCAACCGCAACGCCCGCGACTCCGGATCCGCCCCCTGACCCGTGAACATCGGCTGCAACGACGACAACATCCACAACCCCGACACCTGCTGACCCGGATACGCCGCCACCCCCGACACCACCGGCTTAGAGGTATCCACCCGGCCCGCCTGCCACTCCGACCACGAACCCGCCACCCCGCCAGCGGTCGACACCCGCACCCGCCAGCGGATCAACCACCCATCCTTCAACTTGCCCGACGCCACCACCGGCGACTCCACCCGGCACCCGAACGACGGCGAACACGCACCACCAGAAACCGCACCCGTGGCGGACCAGATCAGCCCCGAACCCTGACCAGCAGCCGACGGATCATGCTCAACCTGCGCCTCCAACCGCAACGCCCGCGACTCCGGATCCGCCCCCTGACCCGAAAACGTCGGCTGCGTCGACGACAACATCCACAACCCCGACACCTGCTGACCCGGATACGCCGCCACCCCCGACACCACCGGCTTAGAGGTATCCACCCGGCCCGCCTGCCACTCCGACCACGAACCCGCCACCCCGCCAGCGGTCGACACCCGCACCCGCCAGCGGATCAACCACCCATCCTTCAACTTGCCCGACGCCACCACCGGCGACTCCAAAGAACACCCAAACGAGGTGCCACACCCACCAGACGACACGGCACCAGCATCAGACCAGATCAGCCCCGAACCCTGACCAGCAGCCGACGGATCATGCTCAACCTGCGCCTCCAACCGCAACGCCCGCGACTCCGGATCCGCCCCCTGACCCGTGAACATCGGCTGCAACGACGACAACATCCACAACCCCGACACCAACTGACCCGGATACGCCGCCACCCCCGACACCACCGGCTTAGAGGTATCCACCCGGCCCGCCTGCCACTCCGACCACGAACCCGCCACCCCGCCAGCGGTCGACACCCGCACCCGCCAGCGGATCAACCACCCATCCTTCAACTTGCCCGACGACACCACCGGCGACTCCACCCGGCACCCGAACGACGGCGAACACGCACCACCAGAAACCGCACCCGTGGCGGACCAGATCAGCCCCGACCCCTGACCAGCAGCCGACGGATCATGCTCAACCTGCGCCTCCAACCGCAACGCCCGCGACTCCGGATCCGCCCCCTGACCCGAAAACATCGGCTGCAACGACGACAACGTCCACAACCCCGACACCAACTGACCCGGATACGCCGACACCCCCGACACCACCGGGAGTGCGTTAGCCGTGACAGCCGACACGGCCTGCGCCCAAGAGTCGGATGCCCCAGCCGGCTTCAGGTCACCCTGCTCCGCGCTTCCCTGGTTGTTAAGCGTCCACGGAGAGCCCTTGTGAATACCTACGCCCTCTGCGCGAACACCAGCGAGCCGGCTGTCGTTCGCCGCTTGTGCTGATCCAGTGACAGTCGGGGAGGATTCCCATGTCAGCGGCGGCGGAGTGTTCAGCCCTTTCGTGGCCGGCTCGTCCACCATCTCGCGCGGTGTCTCTAGCGGAAGCGAACCCTTGGGCCGCTTGCTATCGTCACGAGTCTTGCCCTCGCCCTGCGGCTGAGTGGCGGCCGGGCCGGCGAGGTGCGGTAGCCCTTCCGCGGACCCGGAATCCTGGACAGGGACACCGCTGACGGAGCCTGAAGATGGAGAACCGGGGATCGCCAGCCGGGTCGGAGAGGGGTCTGCGGCAACTGCCTGCGCCTCCAACGCGAGAAAACTCGGCAGGAGAGCCACGGTCACGGCCAAGGCGACGCGGCTCACCCACCTCGGTGGTCCACTCCGTCCGAGCCCGAACCGGCTCCGACCCAGCACACTCGCGCCTGCCTGAGCACGCCGCATGGCCACCCACACTCCCCCGTAGACCGGAAACACCAAGGGCCCCAGGCGCATCCCCATAAGCGCCGCATAAAGAACGTCACAGATATACACAGATAAGACGAACCAGGAATAGATCTTGACAAGTCAATAGAGTTGGTGACGAGACCGGGCAAATGAACCGCTCCAGGGATCCGGGCAGCTCACGTGCCCGCAACGCAGGTAGGCCGACAACTCTTTGTGACGGAGATCACAGAGGAAGGGCTAATTTCCGAATAAGGTCGTGCAAATCCTGCATCTTCTCCGTCACCTCATGTCGACGGCTTGCCTGAAGGCATGCGCTGCGCCACCGATGACCAGAGATTTCATCTGCTCACCGTCATCATTCAGCCTCATCACGGGACCACCGCTTACACTTCGCCGTGAGCCGGCAGAAGAGGCTGGTGGATGATCGTGTAGCGTGGCTGCGCCTCGGGCTTTCATACTGGCGCGTGGATCTAGGCGGTGATCTTCTGCGGCGCGCCACGACCGCTACTGACGCACCCGCGCAGCCGCCACTGCCTGCCCGGCCCCGTCCTCTCACAGTGTGCCGATCATCAGCCTGCGCCGGCCTCCAGGCGATGGAGTCGCGACCAATTCCGGCGGCGAGCAACTTCCGTCCGGAAAGGTCCGTGGTGGCGGCCGAAAAGGACCTCGGGTGCGGCTGGAGGGGTGCGCCGCGCATCCTCGCGAAGTGTTTACCTGGAATCCCACAGGCGTTCGCCGTCGGAAACGCGGACGTGCTTCTCGTAGCTCCGTCACGCAGGACAAATTGCCCCGTTCGTCCGGCGAGGGGGTGGATGTCCGCGGGAGCTTTCATCTCCTCGGCAGCTGCCGCGCCGGTTTGTCGGTGGGGCGATCTAGTGTCCCGGCCATGACCTCAACGACGCAGGCGTACACCTACGCCGCGCCCTCCTCCCTTGTCGACGGTCGTCTCGGATTGGCGACCTCCGGCGGGCGGGCCCTGTCCGGCCCGGCCGTGGCTCCGCGGTTCTTCAGCGGCGTGGTGACCCAGGCGGCCCCCGCCGCGGCGGCCCTGCTCGGCGTCGCCGACGTGGCGCTGGCCCGCTATCACCAGCCGCAGGCGCGGCCCGGCTGGGTGCGCGACCCGGTGGTGACGTGCAACGGAGACCGCTTGCGGTTCGAGTCGTTCTCGGCCTGTGGCGGCGTGTACGCCCGGCTTGACCTGCTGAACGGCGCGCTCGACGGCGAGGTGTTCGACCGGGGCACCACCAACGTCGACGTGAACGCGCCGCTCCGGGAGGCGTTGGCGCGCATCGGCGCGCGTGACCCGCTGCACCTGGGAGTCGGGCTCGACGAGCTGGTCGTGACCACGATGGACGGCGCGGTGGTGGAGAAGAAGGTGCCGCTGCCCGAGCGCTGGTTACGCGGCTTCGCCGAGGTGCAGGTCATCGCCTCGGGCATGGACCAGCGCGGTGAGCTGACCGGCATGGCGGCGGTACGGTTCCTGCGCGGGCTGCCCAAGAGAGAGACGGTATGGGTGGCGCAGACGGGGCGTGAGCTGAAGGCCTCCGACCGTCAGGTTCCGGGCGCGGTCCAGCTCGCCGGCCCCAACCGGCTCGCCACCCTCCTGCCACTGCTGCGCTTCGCGAAGTCCCTACGGGTGTACGGCCCGGCCGAGGGCGCCTCCAGCGCCTGGGAGCTGGAGCTGCCGGGCATGCGCTACACGCTCACCCTCTCGCCCGAGCGCTGGCGCGGCTTCTCCGGCGAAGGCGCGGTGCTCGACGACCTGGCCACCGACGAGGCCGAGAACGACGCCGACGTGGTGGGCATGCTGCTCAACTTCGAGCCCGAGATCGAGATCGGCCTGCTGGCCGACCGCGCGGGCATCCCCGCCGACCGGGTGCGGGCCGCGCTGACGCAGCTCGGCGTCGCCGGCCGGGTCGGCTACGACCTGTCGGAGGCCGCCCACTTCCACCGTGAGCTGCCCTATGACAAGGACAACGTGCTCCTGCTCAACCCACGGCTGGCCAAGGCGCGCAAGCTCGTCGACGCGGGCGCCGTACGCCTCGAAGGCGAGCTGGCCACCGTCCACACCTCGGGCGGCGCGCGCCGGGTCTCTCTGACCGACGGCTCCTGCACCTGCGAGTGGTGGTGGGACCATCGCGGCTCCCGCGGGCCGTGCAAACACGTGCTGGCCGCCCGGATCGTCGCCCGCGCCGCCGTGGAGGTCTCCCGATGACGCTCTGGACGGAGATCTGCGACCTGGTCACTCGCAACCAGGTCACCCGCCTGACCGACCGGCTGGTCACACTCACCGAGGAGGAGCGCGCCGAGCTGGGCGGGCGGTTGCCCGGCCTCGTCAAGGAGCTGCGCCGCGCCCGCACCGAGCAGGTACGCGCCCAGTATCCCGACGACTTCGAGGAGGAGGCCTCCTGGGAGGTCGGCGACCTGCTCGACAAACTGGCCGGCGCGCTGCTGCTGACCGGTGTCGGCGTCATCACCGGCCCGGCGGCCGCCGTGACGTGGATGACCAGCCGCGACGTCAACCGCCGCTGGGCCGAGGACCTCAACGTCGCCCAGGTGTGCCGGGTGGCGGCCACCCGCCCCTTGGAGTGGCGCCGCGATGTCGCGGTCCGGCTGGCCCAGCGGGTACGCCGTCCCGCCGACCGCATCGCGCCGCTGGCCGTGGCGCTGCTGCGCGAGTCCGGCGCCGTGCCACCCGACCACGACCCGCTGGTGGCCGCCTGGCTGGCCGCGCCGAACGTGGCCGATGACCCGCTGACCCCCGTACTGCTGCCTCGCGTCTTCGACGCCGACGGCGCGGGCCGCGTCCTCCGCGACGAGCGGCTGGAGCCCCGGCCGACCCGCTGGCTGGCCGCCACCGCCCGCGAGCTGCCCAGGGAGCAGCTGCTCGACGGTTGCGTGAGCCGCTTCCTGCGCGGCGGCGAGGCGCAGGACCTGCGGTTCTTCGTCCGGCTGCACACGCTGCTCGACCCCACGCCCGCGGAGTCCGCGCCCCGCCTGCGCGACTACCTGCGGTTGTTGCCGTCGGCCCCGGGCACGGTCGCCGAGCTGGCCGCCGGGCAGGTACGCGGAGCGATGCCGCTCGACCACGCCGACCTGGTCGAGGCGCTCGACGCGCTCACCTTCCGGGACGAGGCCAAGCTCGCCGCCACGGGCCTGCGCTGGCTCGACCGGGCGATCCGGGCCACGCCCGAGGCGGCCGCCGACTTCGTGACCGCGCTGACCACGGCGTACGCGCACAAGTCCTTCGACGTGCGCAACCGCGCGGCCGAGCTGACCCTGAAACACGCCGGCCTGTTCGCCGACCACACTGAGGCGATTTTCGACGGCGTCCGCCACCTACCCGCCGACCTGGGCGCGAAGCTGGCCGAGCGGTTCGGCGGAGAGACCCCGGTCGAGGAAGTGCTGGAGCGGAAGGAGTTCCCGCCGCTGCCCGAGCCGCCGGAGGCGCGGCGGTTCCCCGAGCCGTCGATCTTCCCCAACCATGACTACCACGAGCGTTGGATCGGCCAGGAGCGCTGGCTGGCGGCCTTCGTCGCCGGGATCGCCGACGACCGGGCGGAACTGCGCCGCAAGCTCAAGCCGCACGTCGAGCAGGACCAGCGCCACTGGCGGTCCAGCAAGGTGTGCCTCGACCCCGACGACTGGCAGTCGGCGCTGTCCGCCGAGCTCGTGACCCCCGGCAGCGTGCCGGAGCTACCGCCGATCCGGCCGGAGAAGTTCTGGGACACCGCGAGCCGCTCCGTGGGAGTACGCGCCCTCACCCGTGGCGAGGAGCCCGCCCCGGAGCCCGGTCGCCGGGGGATCATGGTGGGCGGCTACCGGCCTGGCCGCTACCTCGACGACGACGCCCCACTGCGCGCTTTCTCCATCACCTGGACCAGCGACGACGGCCCGGACGGGGCGGTGGCCCACGAGGGCGACCGGCAGATCCCCTTCGCCAAGGGCCGGATCCACCTGCACGATTCTCCCATCGTCGACGGACCGCCGGATCGCCTCCGTCCGGTGCGGACGAGGCCCGGTGTCATGTACGACGACTCGGTGGAGGCCATGCCGTCCTTCGTCCTCGACGACGTCTACGAGCGCATGGCCGAACTCGGCGTGGACCCCGCCCGGATCGCGGCGATGCGGGCGGAGGAGCAGGTACCCCCGCCAGGCCCGAGCGAGCCGCTCGTGCAGGTGACCGTCGTCTTCATCCCGCCCCGGCTGCGTTCCTTCATGCCCGAGGCGCTGCCCGAGAACGACGAGTGGCGGCGGCGCAACCACCTGCCCCACCCCAATCACGTCTCCCCGCCCCACGACTTCATGCTGCACCGCTACGCGGAACTCGCCGAGGCCCTCCGCGACGGCACCCTGCCGCCGGTGCTGCTGGCCACGCCGACCTGGATGAGCGGCCACCTCGATCCCGACGTACTGATCGACCGGCTGGAGACCTGCGCCGCCGCCGGCGTGGAGCCGCTCCCGGCTGACCTGGCGCAGGCGCTGCTGCGGTTGCCCCGGGGCAGCCACCAGGCCGCGGCCGACCGGGCCGCCAAGGTCGACTCGGAGGCGGCGCGCTCGGCCGCCCGCTGGCTCGCCGGTGGCGGCATGGCCGATCCCGAGTGCGGCCACGTATGGCGCCACATGGTGGACGCGTCCATGGTCGAGTTCGGCGACGGCGAACCGGAGCACTTCACCGAGGTCAGGCTGCAGCCGGTGTTGCGGGTGACGGCCCCGACCGGCCATCGGCTGATCGACGAGGTGCTGCTGCGCCAACCGTTCGATTGGACGGTCGACGAGTTCGGCGGCACGCTCAGGGCGTGGCCCGCCATGCTGCCCTCGCACCGCGAGGTCGTGGCCGTCAACTTCCTGCCCTTCATACCGCGCGGCCGCTGGGGCATGTGGCTGGCTCCGGCGGAGATCACCGGCCTGGAGATCGCCCAGGGCCCGATGGGCGAGTCCACGGCGGTGATCCTCGCCTTCCTCCTGGCCGACAACGTGTCCAGTATGATCCCGCTGGCCCTGAGCATGGCCGCCAGGGGCGAACTGCCCGCCGAGGCGATCGGCCGCCAGCTCGCGCTGGTGCTGCGCCGCACCTGGCTGGAGACCCGCTCCGCCATCGCGGCCCTGACCGAGCTGGCCGACGCCGGCGGCCACCACGAGGTATGGCGCATCCTGCGCGCCCTGCTGCCCGGAATACTGCCGGGCGAGGGGCAGCGCATCACCGTGACCCACGCCGAACTCGTCGCCTTCGCCGCCGACGTGGCCCGCTGGACCGGCGCGCGCGGGGAGATCCCGGTCGTCGCCGAGTACGCGCGCAGCCGCCGGACGATCCGCTTCGTCCACGAGTGCAAGCGCCTGCACGCCCAGCTCACCGGAGCCACGTCATGACTTCTGACGACATCCGGACCGAGATCAGGAATCTCGTGCTGCACCACGACGCCGAGGGTCTGGCGTCGCGGTTGCCGAAGCTCACCGACGCCGAGCGGGCCACTGTCGCCGCCGAGTTGCCGGGCCTGCTCGCCGAGCTCCGCGAGAGCCCGCTGGCGACCGCCACCGTCAGCTGGGACGCCTTCGACTGGACCGCCAACGACCAGGTCACCGGCCGGTCCGAAGTGCTGATGATGGTGGGCGCGGCGACCATTCCCGGCCCGGCCGGGGCGGCCACCTGGCTGATGAAGCGCGACCTCAATCCCCGCTGGTCCGGCGCGCCGAGCCCGCACCGGCTGGTGAAGGCGCTCTCCGGTCGCCCTGTGGCCTGGCGTGCCGATCTGGCGGTACGGCTCGCGCGCCGCATCCGCCGTTCCGACGACCGGATCGTACCGCTGGCCTTGGCACTGCTGCGCGACGGCGAGGCCACCCCACCCGACCACGAGCCCCTGGTGGCAGCCTGGTTGTCGGCGGTGGGCGTGGCCAAGGACCCGCTGACGCCCCACCTGCTTCCGAAGATCTTCGAGGCGGCCGGCGCGAGCCGGGCACTGGTCAACGAGACGCTCACCCCGAAGCCGTCCCGCTGGCTGGCCCTGGCCGCCCGCACGCTGTCGCGCGAGCAGATCATCACCGGCTGCGTGGGTCGTTTCCTGCTCGGCGGCGACGTGCGGGACCTGCGCTTCTTCGTCCGGCTGCACACGCTCGTGGCGCCCACGCCGGAGGAGTCGGCCGGGCGGCTACGCGACTACCTGCGTCTGCTGCCCGCCGCGCCGGGCCCGGTGGCCGAGCTGGCCTGGCAGCAGGTACGCCGAGCACGGCTCGACCCGGCGGACGTCGCCGAGGCCATCGAGGCGATGACCTTCCGCCAGGAGGCCAAGCTCGCGGTGAAGGGCCTGACCTGGCTCGACCGCCATCTCCGTCACCACCCGGAACGTGTAGCCGACCACGTCACCGCGCTGACCAATGCGTACGCGCACGCCTCTCACGAGGTACGCGACCGCGCGGTCACCCTCACCCTCAAGCACGCCGGCCACC
Organism: Nonomuraea sp. NPDC052129; assembly: GCF_040680095.1. Lineage (NCBI taxonomy): Bacteria > Bacillati > Actinomycetota > Actinomycetes > Streptosporangiales > Streptosporangiaceae > Nonomuraea > Nonomuraea sp. NPDC052129. Next base: position 10,602 of record NZ_JBFAVX010000043.1, read on the forward strand.
TCACCGACCCCGTGCCGATCCTGGAGGCGGCCGAACTGCTGCCCCCGGCCTCAGCCCGGCAGGTCTTGGAGCGCTTCTCGGAAGGTTGGACCGGCGAATTCACCCCCGGCCGCCTGCCCGAGGCCACCATCCCCGGCCCGTTCCCCACCTCCGGCCTGGAGAGCGGTCCGCCGGAGGAGATCGGCTGGATCGACATTGAGGCGTGGCTGGCGGCGGTCACGCGAGAAGCGCATACGAACCCGGATCCCCTGAAGGAAACGCTGGCCCGGCGGTTCGGCGAACACCTGCGGCCGGTGCTCTACGACTGGCCGACGTGGCAGTCCCCGCGTGACTGGTGCACCGCGCTGGCCAGGGAACTCGTCAACCCCGGCGAAGATCCTGGGCCGCCCATGTCTCGTCCGCCGGGGCAGCGCCCGCGCTCCGACGCGGGGCAGGCCGTCCCTGGCCTGTCCGGCGGTCTCGGACAGGCCCTGTACGAGGGCATGGCGACCGTCGCGGCCACGGCCTTCCAGCTGTTCCCCGGCCTCCGCACGGTCGTCCCGCTCCACGAGATGCCCGACTACGTACAGGAGATGCTGCGGACGGTCGATGTCCAGACCGACCTCTACGACCCGACGGCGCGGCCCGCGCCCGCCCCCTGGAACCGCCTCCCCCGCCTGCGGGAGTGCGCCCGCCCTCACGCCTTCCTCCTGTCCCGGCTCGACGAACTCCTGCGCGCGGCGAAGGCCGGAGCCCTGCCCCCGGTCCTGCTGGCCACCCCCACCCGTGCCGACGGCCACCTCGACCCCGAGACCTTGCTCAACCGCCTGGCCATGTGCGCGCACTCCGGCTGCGAACCGCTCCCGCTCGATCTGGAACAGGCTCTGTTGCGCCTCCCGCCCGATTCCGCCCCTGACCTGGCCGAACGCGCGAAGAGCATCGGCTCGGCGGCCGGTGCGGTGGTGGCCCGCTGGTTCGAGCGCGGCGCGCCCCCATCCCCGGAAGTGGAGCTGACCTGGACCCTCGACCTCGGCTCCCACGTCGTGCCCTACGACGACCGTGTCCTCGACCAGCGCGGCATCGCCAACGTGAGCTGGCGACCAGTGGAGCCCACCGGTCTCGCCCACCTCGACGCCCTGCTGACCGCGCCCGAGATGCGCCCTTTTCGGCGCCTGTCACGTGACTTCTGGCCCGGCATGACGCCCCACCACCGGGAGCTCGCGGCGGCCCATCTGGCGTTCGGCCTGATCGACCGTTTCGACCCGCCTGACATCGCGATCGACGACCTCCGCGACCTGACCCTGGCCGAAGGCGCGTCCGGACCGGCGACGGCCTTGGTGCTGGCCTACTTCCTCACCGTGGAGGGCGACGACGCGGTGCCCTCACTGCTTCAACTGGCGGCCAAGGGCGCGCTCCCCGCCGCCGAGACGGGCCGCCTGCTGGGCCTGCTGGGCCGCCGCACCCGCTACGAGGCCGGCCCCGCGTTGCCCTCACTGGAACTGGCCGCCAAGCAGGGCGCGCACGCCGAGGTATGGACGATCATGCGCCACTTCCTGGCCTCCTTCCTCCCGGGGGAGGGCGAGCGGGCCCGGCGTCCGCACACCGACGCCGTCGTGCTGGCGACCGACATCGCCATGTGGGCCGGCGCGCGGGGCGAGATCCCCGAGGTGGCCGCCCATGCGAAGAAGCGCGGTTCGACGTCACTGACACGGGCCTGCCGGAGCCTCCACCAGTTCCTGACCCGGGAGGCCTGATCGGCTCAGCGGCGGCGGTGGGCCGGAAGACTGGTGTCGCTCATCCGAGATCGGTGACCCTCAGCGTCGGCTCATCGATGTCCGCGTCCGTGCACGACCGGAGGACGACGTCCGATGCCTCCGGCCCGGAGCGCACGATGCTGTTGTCCCTGAAGCGAATGCCCTGGGTGCTCTTGGCGTCGAGTGCCGGGACGTCACGGAGCACGAAACGATTTCCTTCGACGACGACGCCACGGTGAACCGGGTACGCGGAGTCGGTCCGCGGATCGACGAAGATCGCCGGCCCACCTGGTTCGACGAACTCGTTCCCGCGGACGATCAGATCGCGTACCGGCCCGGACTCCCACCATTCGGCGGCGTCGCCTGAGACGTAGATCGCGGCCATTCCCGGGCGTTCGAACCAGTTGCCCTCGATGACCACCGGACGCCGCGTGGTCACGAGCACGGCGCGCGTGGGCACGTTTCGGAAGACGTTACGGGCGATGTGTACGGCCGGCGTCCGGGTCACGTTCTCCACCGCGGCCCGCCCGGTGAGGTCGCCGGGCAGTTCGGAGGCGACGGTCAGGACGATGACCCTGAGCGGGTGGGCGCGGTCCCGCCCGCTCGGCTGCCGTACGCGCTCCACCGTCGCGGTCGCGATCGGCTGGAGCGTAGCCCGCTCGACGATCTCGATCAGGTCGCCGGGCGAGAACTGCGGGAGTCCGGCCGTCTCCGGATGCGCGTACTCGAGCGCCAGCGTGCGGCGATCAGGCTGATCGGCGACACGAAGGTAGGTGCCGTGCACATTGATCGGGTCGTCGTGCGGCCCGTCAAAGAGGCAGTCGCGAACGGCCGCGACTCCCGAGCATCCGGAAAACTGGACGAAGTCGGCGAAACCCGCCGTGTGCCGCCCGCTGCCCGGTGGGCTTCGGAACTCGCAGCCCTCGATCGTGACGTCACGGCTCGCCTGTGCCACGACGCCGAAGCCGTGCAGGAACCGGAAACGCAGCCCGGACAACCTCACGCCGGAGCTGTCGAGCACGAGCGCGCCGGGATGATCACGTGTCGTCAGGCGCATCTCATAGACGACGCCGAGGTCGGCCGGTTCCTCGCCGCGGTCGTAGTCGATCCGGATCTCGCGGTCCCCCGCCGCCTTGATCGACCGGACGTCGTCGAAGAGCGGGTTCGGGCCGCGCCGCGTCCCGTGGCCGGACGGATCATGGATCTGCGTGTACTCGAGCGCGTCACGGCCCTCCCAGGCGACGGCGCCCGAGCCGAGCGCCTCACCGTGCCAGCGGATCGAGCGCCCTTCGACGGAGAACATCGTGACCTCGGGCACCCGGATCACCCGGTACGCCCGCCCCGCCTCGACGCCCACGTCCACGACCGTGGCGTCGACGACCGTCGGCACCGCGAAATCGAACTCGAGTCCCTCGACGCGCACCCGCCGCGAGTCGATGACGGCGAAGGTCGTCTGGAGCCCATGAAGCAGGATGCGGGCGCCCTCCCCCGAGATGACGAGGTCGTCCATCGCCTCGACGAGTACGGCGATCGTCTTCTCGCGGTACCGCGGATCGTCCCCCACTGTGTTGGAGACGTAGAGCTCGCGACGTTGAGCGCCGTCCGGCCAGAAGTGATAGTCGCCCAGAGGGAATCGGAGAACCACCGGCCCCGCCACGGCACCGGCGGCCCGGAGAGCCGCCGCGACTGCGGGCCCGGCATCGGAGCGGCTGCCGGGAGCCGCCCCGAAGTCGGTGACGTCCAGCGTCGCCGGCACCGGGCTAGACCCCCTCGCCCGCGAAATCGAGCACAAGCCGTGCGTGCGGTCTGACTCCTGGCCCGCAGGTCGCCTCCGTCATGTCGAAGGCATCGAACGGGTCCGGCGCAACCGGGCGAGCCCGCCTGAGGGAATGGCCAGCGCGTGGGGCCCGGCGGCCAGAACGATGTCCCCGTCGACGACCCGCCGCCCCCTGGCGTCCCAGATCTCCAGCCCGGCGCTGACCTCGTCCCCCTCGTTCAGCAGGATCGGGGAGCTGTCGTCGGCGTTCGCGACCAGCAGTTCCGTCCAGTCGCCGGCCGGAATCTGGATGGCGTGCGGCGCGTACCTCGCGACGAAGTGCCGGCCGCCGTCGTGAACGCGGGCCACCGGGTACATCAGTTCGGGGCGCTCGGGCACCAGCCGACCGTGCAGCAGCAGGTCGCGGTGCTCCCGCCAGATACTGAGCCAGAACGTGAGCGCCTCGGACTGGCCATCGGGAAGCCGCGTCAGGTCCACGGAGACCTGCGGCACGCCCAGCAGTGAGTTGATCAGATGATGGGCGACCCGCTCCGGGCTGTCGCCTTCGGCCCACATGATCGGGTCGCTGTGGATCGGCATGCCCGGCCGGCTCAGGCGCAGGTCGAGGATGCCGACGCGGTTCTGGACCGCGTTCAGCGGGCAGTCGCCGACGCGGATCATCGAGGCGTACCGGCTGGGCTCCGGATGAATGTACGGCTCCCGGAACTCGATCAACGGCTCGGCTCCGAGCCCTCGCAGCCTGTCGACGATCTCGGACACGGTGTCGACGGCCGCGGCCACGGACCCCGGCGCCCCCTGCTCCTGGAACTCCTCCAGGAAGTCGAGCTTCAGGCCGTCGGCCCCCGTCCGCGCGATGATCTCCTCCATCCGCCCGACCAGGTAGGCGCGGGTGAAGGGGTCTCGCGGGTCGAGAACCTCCGCCTCCAGCTCGGGTTTGTCGCGCAGCGTCGAAAGCCCCAGGTCACGGGCCTTCGCCCGATAGCCCAGGAACGGTGTGCCGATCCACCACACGGTACGCAGCCCTCGGGCGCGCAACGCTTCGACCAGGCCGGCCGCATCGGGGAACTTGTCCTCCGCGACCTCCCAGTCGCCGCACGATCCGTATCCCCGGCCGTGCGAGTTCGTCTGCCAGCCGTCATCGATGATCACGGTGCCGAACCCCATCGCGGCCGCGCGGTCGGCCTGCGCGAGTACGGTGGCGGCCGTGACGTGCTGGTGGGCGAAATACCAGGTGCACAGGACCGGGTCCTCGGCCCCCGGCGCCACGCGATGGCCCTCCTCCCCCTGGAGCCAGCGCCCCGCCTCGGGAACGGCTCGCGCGAAGGTGCCGCCGGACACGTCCAGGAGAAGCCGCACGTCGCCCGTCGTACCAGAGCCGCCGACGGCAATCTTGATCACGAAGTCGGCGGTCTCCTCCACCAGGCCGGCCAGCACCTGTGTCTCGCTATGCCCGGTGTCGACCGCGTACACCAGACGGGTGACGTCGCGCGAGCCGAGCAGGGCCCCGAGCGGAAGGCCCCGCAGGGCGGTCGCGTCGACCGGCGCCCCCCACGATGGTGGGATCGTCGCGTGCGGCTCGGTGCTGCCCGGGCGCCACCACGCGCTCGCGTCGGTCGCGGGGATCGTCACGGTAAGACTGAGCGGCTCGCCCAGCGTGCTGAACACGACCTCGAAGACTCCGCCCCGCAGTTCGCGCACGTCACCCGGCCGCGTCGCCCGCAGCAGGAGCCCGGAGCCGCAGTGATCGGCGCCCAGCGGGACCGGCGACTCAGGCTCCGAGTGGGTCCACCCCGGTAGCCAGGAGGCACCCGTGGCAGGCGTTTCGATTTCCGTCATTTGATCCCCGTGAATGATATTCCGCCGATGATGTGACGCTGCGCGAAGAAGAAAAGAAGAACGCAGGGAAAGGTGACCACCAGGGTGGTGGCCATCAGCAGTGGAGTGTTCGTGCCGTGTACGGACTGGAAACCCGCCAGGGCGAGCGGCAGCGTCTTCCACCGCTCCGTCGAAAGGTAGATCGCGGCCTGGAAGAAGTTGTTCCAGTAGGACATGAACTGCAACACCGCGGTCGCGATGACGATGGGCCGGGAAAGCGGCAGGTAAATCGAGAACCAGATGCGGAACCAGCCCGCGCCGTCGATGAGGGCGGCATCCGTCAGCGCGTCCGGCAATCGCAGATAGAACTGCCGGTAGAGGAAGATGAAGAACGAGGAGCCGAAAAAGGTCGGGACGATGATCGGCCACAGCGTGTCGATCATGTCGAGATTCTTGAAAAGAATGAACTGCGGGACGATCGTCACCTCTCCGGGAAGCAACATCGTCGACAGCACGATCGCGAACAGCACCCCGGAGCCCCGGACCCGGATCCGTGCGAACGCGAACCCGATGAGCGAGGACGAGAAGACCACCGCGACGACCGGCACGAGCGTGCTCAGCACCGAGTTGCGCAGGTACGTCCAGAAGGGAAACGACCCGAGACCGTCGGAGAAGTTGGACCATTGCCACTGGATGGGCCAGAGCGACACCCCTCCCTGCGACACGCCCGCCTGCGTCCGCAGCGCGGTCGCGATCATCCAGAGGAAGGGGTAGACGAAGACGACGGACCCGACCACGAGCAGGGTGACCGCGAAGACCCTGGGCCCGAGCGGCCGGGGTCGCGCCCCCTCCGCACTAGCTGACATGGACACGCCGTCTCCGCTCCCTCGGCCGTTGCGATTCGTAGTAGACCCAGAAGGCGCTCCCCCGGAACACCAGCGCCGTGAGCACCATGATCATGGCGAACAGGATCCAGGCCAGGGCGGAGGCGTATCCCATCTGGAAGAAGGAGAACGCGTTCTGGTACAGGTACAGGACGTAGAAAAGGAGCGAGTCGGACGGGCCGCCCCCGTTGTGCGTGACCACATAGCCCTGGGTGAAGGTCTGCATCGCACCGATGAGACCCGTGACCACGTTGAAGAAGATGACGGGGCTCACCTGGGGAAGCGTGATGTGCCACAACGAGTGCCGGCGCCCGGCGCCGTCGATCGCGGCCGCCTCATAGAGGCTCTTCGGCACATCCTGCAGGCCGGCGAGATAGATGATCATGTTCCCGCCGACCGTCCAGAGGCTCATGAGAATCACCGCGGGCAGGGCCCAGTCGGCGTCGAAGAGCCACTTGGGTCCGTCGACGCCGAACAGGCGGAGCACCCCGTTGACGAGGCCGTAACTGGGGTGGAAGACCCAGATGAACAGCACCGCCTGGGCCACTCCCGTCACGAGCGAAGGCAGGTACCAGATGGTCCGGAACACGTTGACCCCGCGGACCCGTACGTTCATCAGGAGCGCGACGCCTAGGGAGAGCAACGTCTGCAGGGGAACGCTCACGACGGCGTACGTCAGGGTGACCTTGATCGCCTGACCGAGCGCGGGGTCCGAGAGCGCTTCCTTGTAGTTGGCGAGCCCGGTGAACTTCGCCGGATCGATCAGGTCCCAGTCCATGAATGACAGGACCAGGGAGTACACCATCGGCCCACCTGTGAAGATCACGAAGCCGACGATCCACGGAGAGACGAAGAGCCAGAACGCGGCGGTGTTCCGCGAGATCCAGCGCGCCCGGAGGGCGCCCCACAAACCGGCGCCGATGAGGCCGAACACGATGGCCAAGATGATGACCAGGGAGAGGATGGGCCTGAGCCCCTCGTCGACGTGCAGCCGTTCGAGGAATCCCGACAGCCCATCCACGATGCCTGACATGCCGCGATCCCCCCTACGCGATCCGCTCGGTGACCGTCACTGCGCCGCGTCCAGCAACTTCTGGCACTCGGCCTGAAGCTGCGGCAGTACGACGGCCGGATCCTCGGTGCCGGAGCCGATCGCGGTGCGCGAGTTCAGGTCACCTGAGAAAGCGCTCTCGATCCGCACCTTGTCCTTGACGGCGGGCGTGGTCACCGCGTTCTTGACGGCGTCGATGAAGGCCTGCAGGTTCACCTTCGGGGCGATGGATTTGAAGGCGTCGAGCGATCCCTGGATGACGGGGATGCCGAGCGCGGACTTCGTCGTCGCCAGGAGGTTCTGCGCGTCGGGGGTCGAGCTCATGAACTTCGTGAAGGTCTTCGCCGCGGCGGTCTCCGCATCGCTCGCGTCCTTCGCGATGCCCAGGCTGTCGACCTCCATGGGCTCGCCCTTGCCGGGCAACGGCACGATGAGGAACTTCGAGGAGTCCAACGCGGCGATCTTGGCGATGTTCCACGGGCCGAAGTCGGGCAGCATCGCGACCTTGCCGTCGGCGAGCCACTGGAACATGTCCTGCCCCTGGGCGTCGGCCTGGTTGGGCGCGAAGCCGTCGGCCTTCACGGCGTTCACCACGGTCTGTGCGGCGCGGATCCCATCGGGGTTGCCCATCGTGCACTGCTTGCCGTCCGCGCTGTAGTACGAGCCGCCCTCCGCGATCAGCCAGCCGTCGTACCAGAGGGGCGCGGAGCCATAGACCTTCTTCGAGCCCGATCCCGACGTCAGCTTCTTGGCCGCGGACACGAAGTCCGCGGTCGTCATCGGCGTCGCGCCGGACGGGACGGCGACGCCGGCCTTGTCGAAGGCGTCCTTGCCGAGGGCCAAGACCTTGCTCTTCGCGACGAAGGGCACCGCGTAATCGGCCCCGCCGAACGTCCCCGCCCTCTGGACGGCCGGGGAGTAGTAGACGCTCTTGTCGACCTCGACCTGCTTGAAGGCGTTGGCGAAGCTCGGCAGCGAGGTGTCGGAGATCTCCGCCACGGTCGGCGCGTCGCCGCCGGCGATCGACGTCTGGAGCTTCTGCTCGTAGTCGCTCTGGATCCAGTTGGGCTCGACCTTGATCGTCGGGTTGGCCTTCTCGAACGCCGCGATCATCGCCTTCATGGTGGCGGCCTCGTCGGTGGTCCCCCAGAAGGCGTAACTGATCGTGGTGGTCCCGGCCGAGCCTCCTCCACCACCGGTCTCACTGCTACAAGCGGCGAGCGCGAGGAACGAGGCGGCGGTGACGGCAGCGAGTGCCTTTCGGTGCAAGGGGGGTCTCCTTTGTCAGTGATCTATCGCTGCCCGCGAAGCACGGCGACGCTGCCGTCAGCAGCTGCGCGTACGCGCGAACCGTTCGGCACGTCGACCGTGGTGACGTGCCCGTCGTCCCAGACGGAGTTCCAGGTCACGCCTGGTCCGCCGGTCACCTCGAACTCGGTGGCTTCCCTGGCCTCGTGCCGCAGCCCGACGACGGAACCACCGACTGGAACATCTTCGACCTCGATCCACTCCCCGCCCGGCAGATGCGAGCGGGTGTGGACGACGCCCTCCTGGGCGCCCGGCTCCAGCCCGGTCAGGCCGACCGCGACGTGGGCGACGTGCGTGAAGGGGACCTCGGGATAGTCCGCCCTGGAGCCCGCGAGGTATCGCATCCAGCGCAACGCCTCGTCGTCCCACCCGTACCGGAAGAACGCCTCCGGAAGGTAGGTGAAAGCCTCGATGTTGGCCGGCGGCGTCGCCGCGAGGCCGGATCGCAGGAAGTCGAGATGCGCGCTCGAGCGCTGGTCGTCGCGCATGATCCCCTTGAGCGCGGGGAACCAGGTGCTCTCCAGCCGGAACCCGCCGGTCGGTCCGTCGGCGGTGAAGCCCGCGGTGTAGTGCTCGTCGCCGGGCAACCACCACGATGTCGAGAAGTGCTCGTCCAGCTGCTCGGCCCGCGCACGATTCCACGCGGCGAACTCGTCGTCGAAGGTGATGGAGCCGAGCGCCAGGTGGGCCGCCCATTGGCTGGCGATCCCGTCGGCGGCGACCAGGAGGTGCGGTGGCCGCTCCCCCTCGTTGTAGGTCGCCGTTCCGCGGAAGATGTCCCCGCTGCCGCCTTCGCCCGCCACACCCGTCCCGAGGGGATCATGGGTGTCGACGAACGACGTCATCGTGCTGCGCACGAACGCCGCGATCTCCGGAGTGAGCAGGAATCGGTCGTCCGCCGTCCAGCGATATTGCTCGACCGCCTTCTCGACGAGTTCGAATGGCGCCGGGACCTCTCGTACGAAGTCGTCATCCGAGTGGTAGTCGATGGCGGCCGGCGTGCCGTCGAACTCGAACGCCCACAACGGATACCAACCGCGGGCGCCGTTCGACGATCCGGCGAAATGCCGGAGCATCGAAAGGTTCTCCGCGTCCAGTCCCAGCAGATGCGCGCCGAGCATTTGATGGGCGAGGTCCCTCGAATAGAACATCGGCCGGTCCGTCAAACCGGCCCAGTAACTCGGGAGATATCTCGGGTCCCGTCCGGTCTGAACCCACTCACGCGAACGACGTGACGCCCAAATGAAAGATTCGACAAGATCGTGCATGCTCGAATCAACTCGAAGATGCCATGGTGGGTGGTTTTGACCGGACCGTGCGACCTGCGCCGCAGGTGGTGACTGCCTCGTCATGAAAAGCGAGTGTTACATACACGTCATAAACACGTCAACAGTAGGGCAACGCAGTGCGTTACAAGACGGCCACACGCTCAAGGAGCCCGCGTCGCGAAGGACAGGGCGGGCCATCGTGGGCTCGGCAGCCCGTCATGGTGGCAGGCAGCCCCCATGGTCTGGGCAGCCATCAGCGGAGGACACACCCCGCGAGCAGGTACGATCGCCGATGCCGTCACACTGGCGGCATCGGGCGAATCCGGTGAATCAGGCGATCAGCGAGCGGCAGCGGACCAGCCCGCTGAGCCGCGATCGGCGACTATCTATGCGCGCGGGGCGGCCGTCGAGCCGCGAATGATCAGCTCGGGGTCGAACATCAGCTCCCCCGCCGGCACCGGCCGCCTGTTGACCAGATGCACCATGGTGGCGGAGATCGCCTGCGCGATCCGCTCGATCGGCTGCCGGACCGTCGTCAGGGGCGGATCGACGAATCCCATGATCTGGGAGTCGTCGTAGCCGACGACGGACACATCGCCCGGCACGGACAGACCGCGGCGCCCCGCCGTACGAATCGCACCCAGGGCCATGTAGTCGCTCGCGGCGACGATCGCGGTCGCACCCTGGTCGAGCAGGGTCTCGGCGGCCGACATTCCGCCCTCGACGCTGTAGACCTGGCGCGCGACGAGTCGCCGCGGGTCATCCACGCCCCGTGAGCTCATCGCCTCGACGAAACCGTCGAGGCGCCGCTCGCTGGGCCGGTTGCCCACCGGGCCGACGATCATGCCGATGTCGCGGTGGCCGAGATTCCACAGGTGCTCGACGGCCAGCGCCGCCGCCACTTTGTCATTCGTGGAGAAGCTGGGGGCCGGGAGGCCCTCGATCGCGCCGTTCATCGAGACGAACGGGATCTGGCGTTCCTGCAGCAGCCGGTATGGTGCCGGGTCCACGCCGATCAGGGTGTTACTCGCCGAGGCGAAGACCGCGCCCGCGATGCCCAGATCCATGGTGGAGGTGATGAAGTCGATCTCCTGCAACCCGCCCACCGTCGTGGAGCACACGACGGCCTTGAACCCCTGGGGCGCCAACGCCGATTCGATCAGCTCGCAGAGCCGTCCGAAGAAGGGCTGGGCGAGGCCCGGCGTCAGGACGATGACGAGCTGACTCTGCCCGCCGCGGTCATATCCCAGCTCGCGGATCGCGTCCTCCACGACACGGCGCGTGCCGGCGGCGACCACACCCCGACGGTTGAGCACACGGCTGACGGTCGCTTCGCTGACCCCGGCACGAGCGGCGACGTCACTGATTCCGACCTTGGCCATAGCTCCCTTTTGATCGATACGGACGACGCGTGATGTCACTATACGGCCAGACCTACTGCGCGGGCAGTTCAGTAACACCGCGGCGATGGAGTCGATCCTGGACCTGCCGTGACAACGTGGCGGCTGACCGGGCAGAGAGGGATGGGCGGGCTGCTGGCCGGCCGATCTTCGCCATGGCGCGGCGACACTTTCGCCGGCGGCCGGGAACCACATGAAGACCACGTCCGCTCGGCGTCGACCATCGACTGAACACCAGGTCCACGACCGGAATGATCGGGAGGAACAACATCATGACCGCGTTCGCGCTTCCGATCCGCACCGGTGACCACCCCAAGACCGGCCCATCGGTCCCCCACGTCCAGCTCAGCCAGAACAGCCCCGATCAGCTACGGGCGCAGCTCAAGCACTGGATGATCGACCACCTGCACGATGCCGTCGTCCGGACCAGCGAGATCTCCGAGCCGGGATCGCTGGCCTTCTTTCTCGACGACGCCCGTCCGCCCGCCGGAACGGTGCTGCTGCCACCTCGCCTCAACGCCGAGTTCGTCCACGTCCACCCCGACGGCAGCCTGCACCTTTTCCTGTCGAAGGAGGGTCAAGCAGAACTCATCGCCAAAGGCTGGGGCGAGCGCCACCCGCTCTACTCACCCACGCCGTTGACCAGGCGCCGCAGCGTGGCCGGCTCGGCCGGGCCGACCGCCCGGGGACGTCCGGTGCGGTTCTTGCCGGGCAGCATCCGTGTCCGGCTGCTGGATCGGCTCCATCAGCCGGACACGCCCGCAGCTCTGTACGGCGGTCAGTGCTTGTAGTCAGCGCTTGTATGCGGCGACGACCTCCACTTCGACGAGCCAGCCCGCGACCGGGAGGTTGGCGATCTCGATCGTCACGCGGGCCGGGCGGGCCGGGTTGACCTCCATGGGCGAGGCGGGGGGCGCGGTGCCGAGAGGGACGGGTACGGGCTGGCCGGTGGCCAGGTCCGTGTTGGCGAAGAACTGGCGGTAGGCGCGGTTCCAGCCGGTGAAGTCGGCCGACTCGGCTCCGGGAGGCTTCTCCAGGTAAGCGCGCATGGAGACGACGTCGGCCAGGCCCAGCCCAGCGGCGGAGAGGTTCGCCTTGATGCGCTTGAGCACGTTGAGTGCCTGGGCCTCGGTGATGGTGACGCCAGGGGGCAAAGTAGCGCCGGGGAAGTCGACGTAGCGCTCGGGAGAGTCGGCGGGAGCCCCGGTGTTGGCCGCCGCCGGGCCCAGGCCGCTGGCAGTGTAGGAGGCCACCTGCTTGCCGAGCGCCACGCCGTCGGCGATCGCGGGGTTGGTGGTGCCGGCCGGGAGGAAGGGCTTGACCTCCTGCGGCCGGGGCGACCAGGTGGGGTTGGCGGCGGCTGTACCGGTGCCGAGCACGAGGACGACGGCCGCGGAGAGGGCGATGGTGCGGATCTTCATGCGGAGGTGTCCTCTCAGGAGGTGCTCAAGGCGCGCTGGTGCAGCTCGGTGACGACCTTGCGGGCGGACTCCAGGGCTCCCGCCTGCCAGGCGATCATGTAGCTCAGCCAGTCCCCCGCGAAGTGCACGTGCCCGGCCGGTCTGTTGAGGAGCTGGTACGCGCCCTGCCGGGACGGCCAGCCCACCCATGCGCCCTCGATGTGCGGCTGGAGTTTCCAGGCGATGGACACCGACGAGGCCAGCTCGTCGCGATACTTCGCGCCATGGATCTTCATGCCCTGCTCGATCGCGCGGCGCTCGCGGTCCGCGTGCTTCAGCGCGGCGTACGCGTCGGCCTGGGCGCCGAAGTTGTAGTAGCCGACGACCATGCCGCGCGAGGTGCCGTACCCGTAGGAGGGATACCAGATCGTGGACAGGTCGAGGTCGGTGGCGGTGATGCCACCGTAGATGTCCTCGTCGTTCTCCCACCAGCGACGGCGGTACTCCAGGCCGATCTTGCCCGCGTTCGTGGCGGTCGGGGTGGCAAGGGCGGCCTGGACGTCCGGGCCGAGGTTGTGCGCGGTCTTGGCGAGGATGTGCGGGGGCATCGCCGCGACGCACAGGTCCGCTTTGATCTTCTGGGTACGGCCGTGGCGGTCCTGGTACTCCACCTCCACGCCGTCCGGCAGATCGGTGATCTTGGTAACTTTGGCGCGTAGCCGGATCCGCTGCCGCCCGATCTTGCCGGCGAAGGCCCGCGGGATCGCGTCCATGCCGCCCACCGGCTGGAACATCAGCATCGCCTGCTCGTAGCCGAACTCGAACGAGAACCGCTGCCCGACGCCACTCGCCAGCACCTCCGACAGCGACGGCACCGGCTCGAGCAGCGTGCCCGGCTGCTCACCCGCGCCCGGGTTCACGCTGTGGCCGCGGCGGTCGCCTCCGGAGTACTTGAATCCGCTCGCCTTGTTCCCCACCGCCCCGAAGCTCGACAGGAAGGCGATCAGCCGCTCTTTGTCCTGCGCGGTGAGCGCGGCGTCCAGCGCCCCCGCGTCGGTCGCCCGCGACAGCAACTCCGAGACGTACCCGTACACGTCGGCCTTGGCGGTACGCCAACGGACGGGGGCCTGCATGTTCTGGTGGTAGATGTACGCCTGGGCGTTGGAGTTGGTGAAGACCTCCAGGTCCACGCCGAGCTCGCGGCAGTAGTCCATGGTGACCATCCACTGCGCCAGCCGGGCCGGTCCCGCATTGAGATAGACGCCGTCACTGAACTTCGCGACCTGTGAGGAGCCGTCCAGCTCGGTCACGCGGTCACCGCCGCGGATGGTCCAGTTCCGGCCGCCCACCCGGTCGAGCGCCTCCAAGATCGTGCAGTCGTAGCCCGCCTTGCCCAGCTCGTACGCCGTGGCAAGACCGGCTATCCCCGCGCCGAGGATCACCACCTTCTTCGCCGACCGCCCGGTGAGGGAGAAGTCAGACTGCTGCGGCGGGTCGAAAGTTTCCTTCGCGGATGCCTCCGCGGTCGGCGCGAGGCCGAGTGCGCCCATGGTCGCGAAGAGCGCGCCTGCACCGCCGGAAACACCGATGGCGGACAGGAAATCGCGTCTGCTGTAGCCCAACACATACCTCCAAGATTTGCTGGAGGCGAGTCTTGGGAGGTTTTGTTGCCGATCGTCCGACATTGTGTTGTTTGCGGGTTTCAAGCTCATCATCGTGTTTGTAGATGAATGTGAGGTTTCCGGGCCTCCCGTGTCGCGTGAGCGTCAGCCGCCGACCGTGGCCGACGGCACCGCGCACTCGGCTGTGCGGACACTTCGAAACTGCCTGTCCACACGGCCGTCCGGAGGGAGTTGCACCACCAATCGACGCCAAAAGAGGGGGAAGCGCCTGCACAGTTGCCTCGAGCGCGCGTCGGAAGGGTCGCGTCCAAAACGGCTGTCCACCGGGCAGGATGGCCGCTGAACAGGGTGTCGAGGGAGACGGCGGTGACGGATCCTCCGGCGGGTGCACGAGACGGGGACAGGTGACCGATCCGTTCCGCTTCGACCTGGACGTGCACCGCGCCATCGGCCCCGGCGCTGTCGGCCTGTCAGCGTTGCCCGCCTACGTTGAGCGTGATCATGACCGAGCGGAGCCTTGGCGGCTGTGGCATCCGATCGAGCCGAGCCGTCCGGAGGGAGTGCTCGCCGATCTGGCGAACTCGTCGCTGCTGTAGTTCGAGCCGGCTAGGACTCGTAGAGATCCGTCTCGCTCAGGACCGGGCTGCCGTCGTAGGAGCGCCCCAAGCGGGCCGCGGAACCGAACATGGGTCCACGAGCGCGCTGGATTCCAGCGAACCGGCCAAACCCGAGCGGCTTGGGAACGTCGTCGTAGACGGCCTCCATGCCGCCCCTGACCGAGTACGTCTCGTGCCAGAAACCGGTGCCGCCCGAATCCCGCAGGAACTCCAGCCACCACTCCCGATGAGGCTCGGACCGGGCGAAGGCGAGCAGCGACGGCAGGTCCCGCCAGTACTGGCGCATCCCCATGTTCATCGGGAAGAACGAGTAGTACACGGGCTCGTGCAGCAGCAACCCGTCCGGCTTGCCCGCGACCGAGCCACTGATCTTCCGGCCGAAGCTGAAGAAGGTCCGGATCCCGTACAGGCGATTCACTCGCATGCCGAGGTACAGGACGATGAGGTCTGGATAGGCGGACAGATCGACGGTCTGCCGGTTCACCCGAGTTGGCATTTGATGCTCCTTAAGGGCGCGGTTGCGCATGGGCCGGTCGTCGGTTCAATGGAGGTCAGGACGGGCGATGGACATGTCAGTCGCCGGTGAGCGCCACGTGTACGGAGGAGACCGCGCTCGCGCCATCGCCGACGGCCGTGGCCACTCGTTTCGTCGAGCCCGAGCGGAGGTCGCCGACCGCGAAGACCCGGGGAACGCTCGTCTGGAACGGAAGGCGCGGGCCGGACGAGCCGGTGGGGAGCCGACTGTCGATGAGGACGAAGCCGTCGTCGGCCTTGGCGACGCCGGACAGCCAGCCCGACACGGGGTCGGCTCCGATGAAGCAGAACAATGCGTGACAAGCCAGCCGTTCCGGCCGCTCGCCCGGCCTCTCGACGACAATCGACGTGAGGGTGTCATCTCCGGCCAGTTGCCCCCGATGACGGCCACCGGCTGATGCTCGTACTCGCGGACGTCCAGCTCGGTCGCCGCATACCGGATGCAGCCGGACTTCTCGAACGTCGCCCACTGCGGAATGTCGAGACGGCGGTAATGGGCTCCGGTTGCCGCGATCACCGCGCGGCACGGAATGCGTACGCCGTCCTCCAGCAGGACGGTCGGCCGTCGATCGTCGGAGAGATCGAGACCTGTCACCGCGCACGGCGAGTGGATCCGTACGCCGGACTTGAGTGCCTGAATCATCGCCAGGCGGGTCAGGTTCGCACCGCTGACACCGTGAGGGAAGCCCAGGTAGTTCTCGATCCGGGCGCTCTTGGCGGCTTGGCCGCCGAGCCCGCTGCGATCCAGCAGCACGGTGGCGAGGCCTTCGGACGCCCCGTACACGGCGGCCGCCAGCCCCGCCGGGCCGGCGCCCACCACGACGAGATCGACCGGAGATGCGTTGGCCCGGTAGATGAGGCCGAGCAGCTCCGCGACCGTTCTCGACGTCGCGCGCCGCAACACCGAACCACCAACGATCGCCGCCGGAAGGTCGTCTGCCGTGAGCCCGGCCGCTGTCATCAGCGAACGTCCTGGGTGGGACGTCGCGCTGCGCCAGGTGTGGGGCAGGAGCATCTGCGTCACGTAGGTGCGCAGTTCCAAAGTCGCCGCTGTTTCCGGCTGACCGACGATCTCCAGGACCTCGCCGGCGGCCGAGCGGATGACCTCGCGCCGTTCCCGGAACGCCGCCAGCACGAGGTCGGCGATGTCATCCTGTTCGGCGAGGGCACGGCGCAGCTTCGCCGCCCCGATTCGCACGACTGTCCCGGCGGACACCACCCGAGCGGTCAGGTAGACGTGCTGACCGGTCAGCAGGTTGAGCTCGCCGAGAAAGTCGCCGGGGCCACCGTGGAAGATCAGACGTTTCGGCTCGATCGCCGTCGCGTCCCGGACGATGTCCACGGTCGCCGTCAGGAGCAGGAAAAAGTCGTAGGCGTCGTCGCCGGTCACGTACAGATCGCGACCGGCCTCGGCGTGTTCCACCTCCCCGTACGCGGCGAGCCGGCGGAACTGCTCGTCGTTCAGGACCGGCCCGCGCTGCGCCGCACCGTCGTTCATGTAGTTCCTCCGTCGTACCGGGCCGGAACAGTAGGACGCGCCAAATCACTGGGACCGGCCGCCGGCTCGAACGTCGCCGTCCCCTTGAGACGTCAGCGCGCGGCGCTCTTGATGAGGTCGGCGGCCATGGAGGGCTGCGAGATCATCGCGACGTGCGAGGCGCCGACCTCGTGGACCCGTGACCCGGCCCGCCGCGCCATGAACCGTTGCGCCGCGACGGGGAGCACTTGATCGTTCCTGGCGATCAGGTAATAGGAGGGAATGGTCTTCCACGCCGGGGCGCCGGACGACTCTCCGAGCGTGCGCGTGTCAGCGGGCCGCTGGCCGGCCTGCATCAGGTCGGTGGTCGCCCTCGGCACGTCCCCGGCGAAGACGCCGTGGAATACCTCCTTCTTGATGTATCCCTCGACGAGCCCATCACCATAAGGACGAAAGTCCAGCGCCGCCTCATTGAGCTTGCTCCCCGGATACTTGTTCTGCAGATCCAGCAGCGATTCACCCTGCTCAGGGGCGAATGCGGCCACGTAGACCAGCGCTTTCACGTTCGGGTTACCAGTCGCGGCGTTCGTGATGACGATTCCGCCATAAGAGTGCGCGGCCAGGACGATCGGGCCGCTGAGCGTGGCGAGAAGGGAGGCCAGGTAGGCGGAGTCGGCCGCCACGCCGCGCAGCGGGTTCGCCGGGGCGATCACCGGATAGTTCTCGCGGATGAGCCTGGCGCTGACGTCGTTCCAGCCGGAGGAATCGGCGAACGCTCCGTGCACGAGCACCACAGTGGGTTTGGGCTTGGCTTCCGCCTGCGCCTCGGACGTTCCCAGCAGGGCACCGGTCGCGACCGCGGCGGATCCGGCCAGCACCGCTCGGCGGGTCGTCGTCATAGCGTGGTCCTTTCAAAGGTTTGTGATTGGCACCTCGATTGCAGGTCAGAGTAGATCTCGAATAGTTGACGATCGCTGAACCCAGTAAGTCAGTCTTCGGGAAGTACGCCTCAGTCTTTGGCAAGTACGTCGATCTAGCCTGCGGGCATGAACACACAGAAGAGCGAGACGGCCAGGAAGTGGGGTCTACGGATTCACCTGGTTCTTTATGCCCTGTCCAATCTGACCCAGGTCGTGGTGTGGTTTCGCTACAACTCGGGAAGGCACTTCTGGCCTGTGTGGTCGATAGTCTTTTGGGGCATCGGGCTGGCCTTTCACATCTGGAGCGTCTACTCGCCGCCCCGACCGAATACCGCGAGGAACTTCTCGGCACGGCGGGCGAACAGGTGAGACCCGCGTTCATGGGACCGGTCGCGGGCCTTTTCCGCAGCGGCTCGTACGACGTCCGCGGGTTCGCCGCGGGCGTGGAGCAGGCGCGCCCGCAGCAGCAGGACAAGTCCTTCGGCGTAGCGTTGACCGTAGGCGTCAAGGGCCTGGTCCGCTCGGTCGAGGGCGATGCCCGCCTCGTCCGGCATCCCCGCGGCCAGCCACATCTCGGCGATCAGTGCGTGATGGTAGGCGACGCCCCACCGCGGCGGGTCGACCATCGTCCCGGCCAGGAGCTGGTCGGCCTCCGCCGCGATGACGGCCGGGTCATCGCCGGTGAGGGCACGGGCCCAGTACCAGTTCAGCCGTATGTAGTGCTCCTGCTGGATGGCCGCGCGGCCGGTGCCCACGGCCATCCACCGCTCGATGGTGCGCATCACCCAGCCCGCGTCACCGGCTATCGAAGCGATGATCGTGGTGTAGTAGGCCCAGGTCGCGACCGCGTACGAGTCGTCGGGGCCGTTCCACTTGTCGATGATGGTCTCCGCCGTCCCGACGTCACCGTGCAGTGCCGTCACGACGGCATGCCAACCGGGCCACTCACCCGAGACGTCACGCCGGATCGGGGTCTCGCTGTGCGCGGAGACGACCCCGTCGAGGGGGGCGGGGTTGTTCTCGCTGAAGCATCGGTACGCCGCGCCGATGTCGCCGATGTCCCACTGGTGCAGGCCCCAGGCTTGCCGGCCGTACACGCGGATGACCGGATCGGCGGACGCCTCCCCTTGCTCGTACAGCCGACGGACCAGACGAACGCGGTCCCACTCCAGGAAGGTGTAGGCCCCGAACAGGCGGGCGAAGAGGAGGCCGGCGGCGTCCACCTCCCGGCCGAGTTGGCGGGCCAGGTGTTCCGCACGCTCCAGCAGATCGAACGTCGTGCCGCCGAACCCGGCTTGCCGGCGCGGGGCGATGGCGAGTAGCGAGAGGGCGGAGAGCTCGAGTTCCGGGAGCTTGGCGGTCCGCGCGATCTGGGCGGCCGATTCCAGGTGCCGATCGGCGGCGGCGAACGCGAGCTTGGTCGCCGCGCGACGACCGGCGCGCTTCAGCGCCTCCACGGTACGAACCGGGTCGGCGAGGGGGCCGGCGGCCGACAGGTGGAAGGCGAGGCGTTCGGTGATGGACTCGTCCTCCGCCTGGCTTTCTTCGAGCGCGTCCGCGACACGCAGGTGCAGCCGGACGGCCCGCAGTTGCTCCGTTGTCTCCGTGATCGATTCGCGAACCAGGTCGTGCGCGAAGCGCCATGAGAACGGGTTCTCCGGCCCCGTTTCGAGCAGGCCGAGCGCGCGCAGCGGTTCGAGGCGTTCGAGGCAGTCAGCGACGTCGACACCGGCGGCGCGGGTGAGGAGACCGAGGTCGACGTCGCGGCCGATCAGCGCGGCGACGCGCAGCAGGTGGCGAGCGCCGTCGTCGAGACTCGCCATCCGATCGCGGACGACTTCTCGTACGGTGGACGGCACCCCGGCCCGGACCGATGCGTCGCCGTCGCTGAGCGCGCCGCGGTCGCTGAGGAGCCGCGAGAGTTCGCGGACGAAGAAGGGATTGCCGGCGGTGCGAACGTGGATGTTGCGGGCGATGTCCGCGCCGGGTTCGTGGCCGGTCTCGCGGCGGATGAGTTCGGCCACGTCGGTCAGGCTGAGCGGGCCGAGTTGGATCCTGCGGTGGCTGGGCAGCCGGCTGGCGGCGGCCAGTGCCCGCGAAAGGTCGGGGCCGGGTGTGGGTGCGCGGTCGCGAAGGGCGCAGATGATCGCGGTGCCGGTGGGTAGCCGGGCCGAGAGATGGCTGAACAACTGGAGCGAGGTGGCGTCGATCCATTGAAGATCGTCCATGACGAGCAGCATCGGCCGTTCCGCCGAGGCCTGGCCGATAAAGGTGACGACCTGCTCGTACAGGCGGAACTGGGCGCGGCCGCCGGAAACCGGCGGCGCGGCGTCATCGTCTCGAAATTCGAGGAGGCGCCCGAGTTCACTGGCCAGCCACTTCTCGCGCGCCAACACGGGCAGGCTGTCGAGGACGACGGAGAGCGCCTGCTCCCATGGCCACATCGATGGTGTTCCGTCGCCTTCCAAACAGGAAGCCCTGACGACGAGCGCGCCACGCCGGTCCGCGCCGGCGGCGGCCTCTTCCAGCAGGCGCGTCTTACCCGAGCCCGGTTCGCCCTCGACGATGACGAGCCCGGTGCGGCCGGTGAGCGCCGCCTCGATGGCATGCCGCAGCACGCCGAGTTCCTCGTCCCGGCCGACCAGGCCGGCCGACTGCCTCGCCGGTGCGCGGTCGCCCTCGCTCTCCGTGCTCGTCACCACCGGCGACGTCGGACTCTGCGTCAGCACGCGCAGGTGCGCGGCCTGCAACGCCGAACCAGGGTCGATGCCGAGTTCCTCGGCGAGGCGGTCACGGACCGCGTGGAACGCTGACAGCGCCTCCGCCTGCCGCCCAGCGGCGCCGAGGGTGGCGACGAGGGCGGCATGTACGGGTTCGTGAAACGGTGCCATCGACGCGGCCAGCTGCAACGGCGGGATCACCCGCTCCGGTCGGCGTAACGACACCGCCAGTTCGGCCGCTGCCACGCAGGCGGCGTAGAACTCGTCGTCGAGGGCGGCGAAGATCGGCATCGCGGTCGATCCATAGGACAATCCATCCCCCGCGGGGCCACGCCAGAGACCGAGCGCCTTGACGTAGTCGTCGAGCGCCCTCTCACGAGCTTGCTGGGCGAGGGCGGCCTGGGCGCCGTTGAGGAGTTCCCGGAACGTGACGAGATCCAGCGTGCCGGAGCCGGCGCTGAACACGTACGCGTTGCCGCGGCGGTGCAGGTACGTACCGGCTGCCCGGGCGGGGACCGCGGGCTCGAGCACCCGCCGCAACGCCCCGATGTACTTCTGGATGAGATTGAGCGCGCTGGCGGGGGCGTCATCGGCCCACATCAGGTCGATCAATTCTCTCGTACTGACCGGATGGCCCACGCGCGCCAGGAGCAGGGCCAGCAGCTGCGCCTGCTGTCGGGGGCCGGTGTCCAGTTCGGCGCCATCGCGCCACAGCCGCAACGAACCGAGGATCTGCAGTCGCAGCGAACCAGCACCGGTCGGCGGGCCTTCGCCGTCGTGCCGGACGGGGTGGGCTGGCCCGGTCACGTCGACTCCCGGATGGACATGACAAATTTGTCAGCTTACGACCCGTTTCGCACCGCAGCGTGCACCGATTATATGGGCCCGGGATTGGCCGCAGAAGGGCCGACCGACCTTCGAGCTCGACGGCTGATCAACCAGCCAAACCCGGTCGCCGTGAAGAACATGACAATGCCGTACACCGCGCCCGGGATGGCGATCTCGGCACTGTTCAGCAGCGTCGGGCTCAGCGCGACCGTGATGGCGAGCCCGGTGTTGTGGATGCCGATCTCAAACCCGGCCGCGGTCGCCGCGCGGTGATCGACGCCCGCCAGGCGCGGCACACCGTAGCCGATCAGCAGGCTCACCATGTTGAAACCCAACGCGGCCAACCCGACCGAGACGAAATAGTCGAAGAGGTTCGCCCGCTCCGCGTACAACACGGCGTAGATGACCCCGACCAGGACCACGACCGACAGCACTCGGACGGGGAGGTTGAGCCGCCGCGCCACCTCCGGCGCCCGCGCGCGCAGGACCATCCCGATCGCGACCGGTACGAGCACCATCAAGAAGACCTGCGACATCTTGTCGAACTGCAGCCCGAGGGCGGCCCCGCCGGAGTCGGTTAAGAAATACCCGGCCGAGAGGTTCACCACGATCGGCAGGGCGACCACGGCCAGCACCGAGTTGATCGCGGTGAGCGTGACATTCAGCGCGACGTTCCCGCCGAACAGGTGGCTGAACAGATTGGCCGTGGGGCCACCGGGCGACGCCGCGACCAGCAGCATCCCGACCGCCAGTTCCGGCGGAAGCCCGAAGGCGAGCACCAGGCCGAAGCAGATCGCCGGCAGCAGCACGATTTGGCACAGCAACGCGACCGCGGCCGCCTTCGGATACTGGCCCACCCGCCGGAAGTCGTCCAGGGTCAGGCTGAGGCCCAGGCCGAGCATGACGATGCCGATGGCGAAAGGCAGACTGGCCAAGATCAATGGGGAGCCCATGGCGGACATTCTCGGGCATACCGACAAGCCCTGGTAGGGACCAAAATCTGTCGTCGTTCCAGGCTGACTAATCCAGAAAGTGCGGGTCGAACGGTGCGGCGTGCGCTACCAACGACCCGGTCCCGCTCGAAAACAGGGTGGGCAGCGACGCTGTGTCACGTGATCACGTGGTGACCGCCAAGGATCTTGACCGGATGCCGGATCTCTGGCTTGATCATGACGTTCCCTTATGTGTTGTTCCTGCTCAGAGCGGAGTACACGTGCGCTTCTCACCCTCGAAACGGCCGGACGTCAGCCGGTCGGCCCGCCGATTAATCGCCCTCATGGGCTCCATAACCATGACGGCCGGGCTCATCGTCGCCGCGACGCCCACGGTCTGGGCCGCCGACTCGATGACCGACCTCGGCGTTAGCCCCAGTGGCGCCGACCACAGTGAGGTGGCCGCGGGAGGAGGCAAGGTCTTCGTGACCGCCGGGGACCGCGTCGTGGTCACCAACACCAAAGGCGTACTGATCGGCTCGGTCACCGGCCTCGCCGGCGTGGAAGATGTCGTTGCGACACCAGACGGCGCCCACGCGTACGCGACGCTGCCCGACTCGCACGAGGTCGTGGAGATCGACACCGCCGCCCTGGCGGTCACCCGGCGGTTCGACTTCACGGCGTACTCGTGCCTGAGCGACCTGGCACTGTCCGGACAGACGTTGTGGACGGCCCACGGGTGTGACCTGTACACCGGCGGTGTCGTCACTCGTCTCGACGTGTCGTCCCAGGCCCCGCAACCGGTCACGGTCCTGACGGGGCAGTCCGCTACGCCCACGATCGCCGTCGCAGGGAACACCCTGCTGTCCACCGCTCCTAACACATCCTCCGCCGATGTCCGGGTGTACGACGTGAGCACCGGTTCCGCCATTCTGCGCGGCGAGATCGACGGGGACGACCCGGCCACGAGCACCCAGCCGGGCCTCGACATCACCCCGGACGGCTCCACCGCCGTCCTTGCGTTCCCGCGCGGGCTGGAGTCCTGGGACCTCGCGAGCCTGACGAAGCTACGGGACTACGGCAAGAACCCGGCGGTCCGGGGCTCGGTGGCCGGCGCCGCCGTCAGCCCGAATGGCGGCCACCTCGCAAGCGGCTGGTCGTGGGGCGATCGAGGCGTCGAACTGTATGACGTGGCCACGGGAGCGCTTACGTACTCGCAGAAGATCCCCAGCGGATGGCCGACCCCCAGAATTCTCACCATGACCATCGCCGGCAACGACGTCTTCAGTGTCCTTTACACCTCCGGCACCACCAACCTGCGTCTGTGGCGGCTGGAGGACGCCACCCTGCTGCCGTCGGCCGTGACCCTGTCGGCCCCGCAAAAGGCGACGGCGCTGGAGCCCGTCACGCTGACCGGCCGGCTCACCCTGCCCGAAGGCGTGACCCCGAGCCCGCGGAGACTGGAGGTGACCCGCCGTCTCCCGGACGGGACCAGCACGACGCTCCGCCACGGGAAGACGAAGGCGGACGGCACGTTCTCCATCACCGACACCCCACCGGTGGCCGGAACGGTCGGCTACGACGTGAGCTGGCACGGCTCCGCCACCGTTCGCGGCAGCAAGGCGTCGGTGTCCGTCGACGTCGCCCGTCAGCCGGCGTCGCTCACCCTGTCCGGCCGCACAGTCCTGGACCTCGGGGAGAGATTCGACTTCTGGGGCACCTTGAAGTTCGGTGACCAGGCGCCGGCCACCCGTCCGTCGGTGATGGTGATTCGCGCGAACCCAGACGGCACCAGTACGGACCTCAGCACGGTGCAGGTCTCTGCAGCCGGTGGCTTCAAGATCAGCGATCTGCCCGATCAGGAAGGCGAGTACATCTACAGCGTGATGTTCATGGGCGACGATGTCGCTACCGGCGCAGAGGACGCCCTATTCGTCACGGTGCGGGCCGGGAGCGTCTAGCCGGGTCGAAGTGGTTGCGCGACTGGAACCGCATCGGTCCTAGGTAACGAAGAGCTGGCGGGTGATGCTGGGATCACTGATCCTGGTGTCGTCCGCCAGCAGGAACGCCTTCGACAAGATGACCGACAACATTCCGCCGTCCTCCTCAAACGGCAGGAACACCGATGAGGCGGAGCGGTCGCGGCCGGGGACGATGCACAGGTAGGCGTCGTTCGGTTCCATCAGGATGTTGCCCGACCCCAGATGAATCCGGTAGGTGCGCAGTTGCCCCCGCACGCGCAGGAACCGGTCGGTCAGCTCCACCCGGTCGGCGATCTTCAGCCGGGGCAGCAGCCGGGCCAGCGCGTCACGCCGCGTGCGGGCGGTCTCGCTCAGCTCGCCGAACCCGTACGACTGCCAGTAGCCGTCGTACCCGGCCGCCGCCCGCGGGTCGAGCCCCAGAGACCCGACCCCCACGGCGAGGTCGGCGTCGCGCAGCAGTTCCGACAACACCAGTGGCGGCACTTCGGCGAGCGGCGCGTCGCCCGGAAGATCCGCGTGGCGGAACCGAATCGCGTCGGTGGCGGCGCAGGAGGCCGTGCCCCAGTCATCCTGCGCGGGGTCGGAGGCGACCCGCATGCCCCAGATGCTCGCCTCGATCGCCCAGGGCCTGCACATGTCGATCGACGAGCGAGACCAACTGTTCCGCCTCGCCGGCCACAACCCGCCCCCCAGGGGCACGTTCAACGAGCACATCAATCCCGGCCTGCTGCGACACGACGCGGTGCGCCGGGCCTGCCCCGCAGTGCGGGGTACCGGTGGTTCACCGACCCCGCCGCCCGGCAGATCTACGCGCCCGAGGAGCATGCGTTCCTGACCCGGATGTATGCCGCCGGGCTCCGCGAACTGGTCACCCTCCGAGGCCCTGACTCCCGAGCAGCGCACCTGGCCGAGCTGCTGCCGGCCCATAGCGAGGAGTGCCGGCGGGTGTGGGACGACCACGAGATCGGGATACGTCCTCACGAGGTCAAGCACTTCGTCCACCCCGAGGTCGGCGCGCTGGAGCTCACCTGCCAGCGGCTGGTCGACCCGGGCCAGGCCCACTCGCTGATGGTCTACACCGCCATTCCCGGCAGCGAGAGCTACGAGAAGCTCCAGGTGTTGTCCGTCATCGGCACGCAGACGCTTCGCTGAGATTCGCGACCGCGTCTATCTTGAGTGCTCATTTAACGGTGACGCCCTCATTCTGCTGGCCATCGCGGTGGAGGACATCGGATGGTTTACGCACTACGGCGGGCCTCGGTCAACGTGCCCGAGGCCCGCCGGGCGTCATCGCAGGTTGTAGGCGCGGATGACGGTGTAGTCGACAGTGCCGCCATCGGCCCGCGCCGCGTGCGCGCGCACGGACACCGACCCCTTGTCCGGGTGGTTCAGCGCGGCCAGCCACGTGTCCGTTCCCGTCGGGATCAGGACCGCTTTCCGCCACGTCGCGCCCTCGTCGTAGGAGACCTCGACGCTGACCCACCGCGTCCGCGAGGCGGCCGAACCCGGCTGCGCCTTCAGACTCACCGGCATCATGAGCGGCCGACCGGCCGGTGCGCTGTTAGCCAGGTCGACCGGCGGTGTGAAGGAGAACGACGCCAGGGGCAGGTAAGTCCACTTGTCCGTGCCCACCTCACCGGACTTGAACGTCCACGCACCGCTGATCTTGGTGGAGGCGTTGAAGCCGGTCGTACGGTCGACGTCGTACTCCAGCCGATAGGTGCTCTCGGCTGACGGCACCGGCCCGCTGGCGTCGTAGAAGTATTTTGGTATCTCGGCCAGTTGGACGCCGTCGCGGTAGAACCCGACCCGGCCGCCGTCGAGCAGCGAGTAGCCGGTGTGCCCGGAGTCGTCGCCGAACGGCGGAATGTTCAACATGATGGTGTTGCCTGCTCGGGCGACGTACGTGCGCGGGTTGAACTTCGGCCCGGCAGGTCCGCGTTGCCAGTCGACCACGAATTTCCTGCCCGGCTGCCAGGTGGTGTCGTCGTACCAGAACTGCGTCTGGCGCGCTCCGCTCGTCTCCCACCGGTTGTCCCAGACCACGCCCTTCGCGCTGTAGTAGATGGTCCGGGTGCTGGGCACGTCATACTTGATCGGTCCCGACATCGCGCTGCCGCCCTCGGGCGGGAAACCGAAGTTGTGCATGTAGCCCTGCTGCTTGTCCGGGGTCACGCCGTGGTTGCGGTTGACCACGGTCGCCAGCTCGCCGGGGCGCACGGTGTGGCGGTAGCCGGTGAGGAACCGCCCGCGGACGAACTGCACGAGGTCATACTCGTACGGCGAGCCGTAGAAAGTGCCGTCGGCGCCCGGCTCGGCCCAGAAGCTGCGCACCTCCGACACCAGCGTGCCCTGCTCGGCCTTCACCTCCTTACCCAGGTCCGCAGTGAACAGCTTGCCGAAGTCGGCGCCGACGATCCGCGCCGCCAGGCCGTATCCGCGCGGCAGGCCGCGGGAGAAGCCGGCCGCGGCCAGCCGGGTCCGCGCCGAGGACTTCGGTACGGTCACCGACACCGGTGTGCCCTGGCGCGCGTCGAGCTTGAGGACTCCGTCGTCGGTGTTCCCGACGGTGAGGTTCGGCTGTACCAGCAGCGTCGAGGTCCCGTCGGGTGTGATCACCGTGGCCTGAACGTGGTAGCGGCCGGGCCGGAGCTTGGCCTTCACGGTGCCCGACGCGTCGTAGGGAACCTGGAAGACGTCCAGATCGAGACCGACCACCGACAGGTCGTAGTCACTCGCCGGCGTGCCCGCGCGGTCGGTGAGCTGGAAGGTGACGGTGCGGGTCTCGTGTCCCTTCGTGATCGTCAGTGGGGTCCGCACCGACACGCCGTCGGCGTTCGAGGCCAGCAGCGTTCCGGTGAAGGTGCCTGTCGCCGACGGCACCCGGGTGTCGGCGGTCAAGGTGACCGCCGCGGTCCCACCGGCCGGCACGACGGCCCGCGCCGGACTGGCCGTGAACATCCCGGCCGGCGCGACGACCCCGTCCGGGCCGGTCGCCGTGATCGTGAGTTCGAGGGTGACGGGAGCTGTGCCGTCGTTCCGGTAGGTGATCGTCTTCGTCACGGGAACGTCGTCGTCGGCCGGCCACGGTTGCGACCCGAGCGCGAGGCCGGTGACGTCGGGCAGGATGGCCTGCTGGACCGCGCGGCCGACGTCGACCCTGCCGGCGCCCTGCTGGAAGGCGTTCAGGCTTGGGTTCGGCTTGGCCGTGGCGACCAGCGCTGCTTTGAGGTCGGGGCCGGTCCACTTCGGGTGCTGCTGCGCCAGCAGCGCCGCGGCTCCCGCGACGTGCGGCGTGGCCATCGACGTCCCGTTCAGCTGGGTGTACCCGGGGGTGTACTCCGGATAGTCGGATCCCTTCGCCAGCGCCGCGACGATGCCCACGCCCGGCCCGGTGATGTCCGGCTTGATCGCGCCGTCGACGCGCGGTCCGCGGTTGGAGAATGACGCCAGGGTATCCTGCTTGTCGACCGCGCCCACGGCGAGCGCGGCGTCCGCGGTGGCCGGCGAGGACACACCGCCGTCCCGGCCCTCGTTGCCCGCGGCCACGACGAACAGTGTGCCGGTGGTCGCGGTCAGGCGGTTCACCGCCTCCTCCAGGACGTCGACGCCCGGGAAGTCGGTGCCGCCGAGGCTCATGTTGACCACTTTCGCCCGCTCGGCGGCCCACTCCATCCCGGCCAGGATCGACGACTCGGCGCAGTTGCGGGTGCTGCACACCTTGCCGATCAGCAGGTTCGCCCCGGGCGCCACGCCGCGGTACTTTCCGCCCGATGCCGAACCGCTGCCGGCGATGGTGGATGCGACGTGCGTGCCGTGACCGACATTGTCCACGGTGTCGGCGGCGTCGGTGAAGTTCTTCTCCTCGACGATCTTCCCGGCCAGGTCCGGGTGAGAGTTGTCGATCCCGGTGTCCAGGACGGCGACGGTAATCCCGCTGCCGTCGTATCCGGCCGCCCAGGCGGTCGGCGCGCCGATCTGCTTCACGCTCTGGTCCAGCGAGACCTCGCGCTTGCCGTCGAGCCAGATCCGCCCGATGCCGGACGCCGCGGTGCGCTGGGTCGCCGGGCCGGCGGTCACCTCGGTCCAGAACTCGTGCGCTTTCGCTTTGCCGACCTTCACCGCGGCGGCGCCGATGCTGGGCAGCGTGCGGGTGACCTTCCCGGCCGACCTGACCCGGGCGGCGGCCTTGGCCTCGTACGACACGATGATGGGCACGTCGTCGACGTGCGCGTCGTCGTATCCGGCCTGGACGAGCCCGGTCACGTCGAACAGCCGCCGGTCGAGCCGGGAGGCCGACACCAGCTTCTGGGCGTCGTTCGGCACGACGAACTGGTGCCCGTCGCGTTCGTACTGGCTGAAACCAACCTTTTCGCGGCCGGGAGCGGGGTCGATCGAGACCCGGTTCCCCTCGACATAGACCCGGTCGCCCGTCAGCAGGGTGACCCACGAGCCGCGGGGCGCCGTGGACTGGGTGCCGGAGGTCCACCGGGAGGGTGCCGGATCGGCGCTCGGCGTGGGCTCCGCGCTCGCGGTGGAGGTCAGACTCGCGGTTAACAGGGCGGTGGTGAGCAAGAGACCGGGCAGGCGCCGGCGCAGAGACGTCCTGGACATCAAAATCCTTCCTCATGGTGCAGGGAAGATTCTGAGATCAAGACATTGAGCGTAGGTACTCCTAATCGGGCATAACATCGCGTTATGCAGTTGGAGATCCGCCACCTCCGGGTGGTCGCGGCGATCGCCGAGTCCGGCAGCATCAGCCGGGCCTCGGCCGTGCTCGGCTTCAGCCAGCCGGCCGTCACCGCGCAGTTGCAGCGGATCGAGCGCGCGCTTGGCGGAAGGCTCTTCGCCCGCGACGGCACCGGCGCCAAGCCCACGGCGTTGGGTGCCATGGTCCTGTCCCATGCCCAGGGCATCATCGCGTTGCACGACGATCTGGTGCGCGACGTGCAACGCCGTGACGCCGGCGGCGACCTGGCGACGCTCAGGATCGGCGCCACGGCCGGGCCGATGGCCGCCGGCCTGATGACGGTCAGCCGCCGGTTGCTGCCGGAGGCCGAGGTGTCCCTGCATGTGAGCGACGCGGACGAGGAACTGGTCGAACTGCTCGCCGAATCCCGGCTGGAGATCGGGCTGAGCGTCGACTATCCGGGCTACGAACTGCCGGTGCCCGAAGGGCTGAGCGAAGCGGTACTGGGCGTCGAGCCCGTCTTCGTCGTCCTGTCGAGGGACCACCCGCTCGCGGCCGAACCCGAGGTGCCGCTGGCCGCGCTGGCCGGCGAGCGCTGGCTGCCGGGCGTCGGCAAGGACATCAGGATGCGGGCGATGTTCCGGGACACCTGCCGCCGCGCGGGGTTCGTGCCGCAACGCATCCAGCGCACCGACGCCAGCCTGGTGTTCTCCCTGATCAGCCAGGGGCACGGAGTGTCCCTGTGCAGGGCGATCACAGCCGAGCGCGAGAACGTGGTGGTCAGGCCACTGGCCGGCGACCCGATGTGGGTACGGGAGCGGCTCCTGTGGTCGGCGGGCTCGCCAGTCGCCGAGCACGTACCAGGTATCCGTGACGTGCTCGCCGCGGCGTACCGGGAGCAGGCGGAGGCGATGCCGGCTTACCAGGCGTGGCAGCGCAGCCGCCGCCGGTCCTGGTCCGAGCGCGACATGGAGCCCTTCGCCTAGCAAGTACCGCACTCGCCGACGCCGGTGCGGGTGACCGGTGGCCAAGAAACACGAGCGGGGCCACGCGGGCTGATACAAATGCGGCATGAGGGAATCCGTCGGCTATCCCCCGCAGCCGAACGTGCCGTCGGCCCGGCGTGTCTACAGTCGGACGTATCGTGTGTGGGCCCACGTGCTCCTGTGGACGCCGATCGCGCTCACGGTGGCCGGTGTCGTTCTCGGCCTGGGGCTGTTCGCGGCCGCTGACGCCGACCCGACGTACGGTTCGTCCGCGCTCGGCTATCTCGGCCTCTTTGCGTGGGGTGCCCTCGCGGTCCTGTCACCGGCCCTGCTCGGGTCGTTCATCGCCGGGCTGGTCATGCTGAACCGCACGCGCCGCTGAGGCTGATGGGCGCTCCCAGGAGGAAGCCGAGGCCTAACGCCGGCGGTCGCGTCGATCAGCAGATGGTCCAGGCTCGGAAAGTACATGTGCACCGTGTGGCGGGACACGTCGTCGGCGGCCGCTATCTCGTCAATGGACGGTGTCGGCGCCGAAGGTGCCGCTGAATTCGAGTCGCTCGCCAACGTTGGCCGTCGCCGGTCCGGTTACGGTGAGCGTCGGCTCGTACAAGGCCACCGTGACGGTCACCGAGGAGCCGCTACCCAGGAACCATGACTTGCCCTGGGCCTTCGCCTCCCTCCAAGCGCCAGGGCCCAGAGCCCACACGACCATCGACGCACCGAAGGTGATCGCCACTCCAGCGCGCTACGCAACGCTGGGTGAGCGGCTGTGGGTGGGGCACGGGTGCGACAACGGCCCTGGCGGCGTCGTCGGCCTGGATCTGAGCGCGGCCACACCGGCGCCGGCTGCGGTCGGGGGCGAGCACCTGCGCGCTCCCGAGCTCGCGGCCGCCGGCGACACGCTCGTGGTCGGCCGGACCAGCCTGCACCATGCCGACATGCTGGTCTACGACGTCGGCGGCGGCACCCCGGAGCTGCGCGGCACGATCGACGGTGAGGAGTGGCGCATGGACTACCTGCGCGACCTCGCCCTGACCTCCGACGGCACCACCCTGCTCTCCGCGGCCGACACCCCCGGTCACTTCACCAGGTACGACACCAGGACCCTGGCGGCGACCGGCACCTACGGCGACGGCTGGGACGGGTATCCGTCGGCCGTGGCGCTCAGCTCGGGCGGCGCCTACGTCGCCGCGGGACGCCAGTGGGGCAGCACCGACCTCACGCTCTACGACGCCGCGACCGGCGCGGCGATGTTCGCGGCCGACCAGCCGGACGCCGAACTGCTCCCGGACGGCGTCGCGTTCTCCGGCTCGGACGTCTTCGTGCTGCAGCAGGTTGTTCTCGTAGGTCGAAACGCAAGGTTTCTCAGCGCCGACGGGCGAGGTCCGCGACACGCGTGCCCAGAAAGCCGGAGCCTCGCCGGACGGCCAGACGCTCCGGTATTCGATGTTGCCCTCTATGCAGAAACTACGTGCGATGTCAGTGTCACCACGAGTGCGACAGGCCTGATAGACAGGCTCGGAATCTCCGCAGATCGCTCCGCCGCCACGATAGACGCACGCCTCGTGAACGGCGACGTTCTCGCACTGCAGCAATGTCTTCCCCGCGGACCGGCAGGTCGAGAACGTCTCCGCCACCCGCTCCGCCATCTCGGCGCACGTGTTCGGCCAGAGTCCGACGACATCGGCGGCCACGCAGTCCGCGATGAAGGCTTCCCGCACTCGACCTGCGGCTTCTTGATGGTGTCAGCCGGCGGTCCGGTACTCGTTGATGAGGCTGCCAAGGATGGTCCGGCGGTGGACTTGGTGTGCGGCGAGGTCGACTTGTCCCCCCTGCGCTGTCCGCGTGGGGCAAACCAGACAGACGGCGCCGGAAGCGGCGCGCGTTCAGGACGCCGCGGCGGTTCTGATGTGATCGGCCAGTGGCGACAGCGACGACAGCGGCAGTTCCCGATGCGTCCATGCTCGCCTGAGATCCTCGGGGGTGTAGCGGGGAAGCAGGTGAAGGTGGAAGTGGAACATGGTCTGCCAGGCCGTAGGGCCGGTGGCGTGCCAGATGTTCATCCCGCCCGGTTCCAGCGCGCGCCGCAGCAGGGCGGCAGTGTGCACAGCACCCTGCATCAGCAGGCCTGCGCGGTCCGGGCCGATGTCGGTCAGGTCGCGACAGTGCTCGCGGGGGACAACCAGGGTGTGACCGCGAGTCGCCTGCGAGATGTCAAGGAAGGCGACCACGTGCTCGTCTGAGTAGACGATCTCCGCGGGGATCTCTCCAGCTACGATGCCGCAGAATGTACAGGTTCCGGTCATGGCCGCCTTTCCTCTGCTTGATCGAACCAGAGCGTAGCCACGCCGGATCAGGCTCAGGAGAGCGGGGCGCGTCCAGAGCCTCCCGTCTGGGCAAAGAAGCCACCGTACGCGAGCCGATAGCCCCGCCACGCACGCTACCCGACCTAGTCCTTCGGGCTCGAAGTCCGACCGCGAGAGGACTCGACATGACCAACCACAGCCCCGGCACGAGTGCACTCCGACGGTCACGTGGCAGTCGACCCGCCGAAAAGTGCCGCCAGCTGCCGAGTGGTGGCCCTGGACTCCGTGACGGTACGGATGCTCACTCGGCACCGCGAGCGCCACGAGCGACTGCATGCACGCGCGAGGTCGCGCTGGCGCGACTCGGGGTATGTGTTCACCACCGCGGACAGGGCGCCACTACGGCCGGACTATCTCACCGAACGATTCCGCCAGCTGGTGGCTGCCTCGGGCTTGCCGCCAGTCCGGCTGCATGATCTGCGACACGGCGCCGCAACCCTGGCGCTGGCCGCGCACACGGATCTGAAGGTGGTGCAGGCCATGCTGGAGCACGCCAGCATCGTGCTCACCGCCGACACCTACGTTTCCGTGCTGCCGGTAGTCGCCCAGCAGGCGGCACAGGAGACGGCCCGGCTGGTGCTGACCGCCGCAGCCTCGCTCAAGGGTGAACTCCCTGCGTGACTCAGCTTTGCCTCACATCTGCCCCACATCGCCATAGATCGCGATCGCCGCGCGGGTTTCCGCAGGTGGAGAAGCGCGCCCTGCAGGATTCGAACCTGCGACCGTCGGATTAGAAGTCCGGTGCTCTATCCAGCTGAGCTAAGGGCGCTCGAATTCGGCCTCTGACCAGCATGTCCGCCGACCAGGAGAGACGGTAGCATAATCATACGCCGATCGAACAGTATCGGATTTGGAGGGGCCATGGCGCGATCCCGAAGACAGACGCCCCCTTCGCCTCCCCTGCTCGACATGGTGCCCTCCTGGGAATTGTCCCTTCAGGCGGCTGACAAGTCACCCGGAACGATCCGCAGCTACCTCGACAGCGTACGCGTCCTGGCCCGGTTTCTCTCCGAGCGCGGGTTGCCCGTGGAGGTGGAGGCGGTCGACGCCGCGAACGTACGCGCGTTTCTCGATGCCAGTACGGCCGCGACCAGTTCCGGGAACGCGCGCAAGCATTTTCGCAACCTGCGGGTGTTCTTCAACTGGCTGATCGCGGAAGAGGAGCGGATCTCGGGGACGCCCATGGACGGGATCGATCCGCCGAAGGGGGCCGGTCGGACGGTCGAGTTGCTGGCTGATCGGGAGCTTGAGGCACTGCTGGAGGTGTGTTCCGGGGGGTCTTGGGTGGATCGTCGGGATACCGCGATCGTGCGGGTGCTCATGGACAACGGGATGCGGCTGTCCTGGCTGGCCGGGCTCCGGCACGGTCCTACCGGTGATCAGCGGGACAATGCTCAAGCCGGGCGGGTCGGGGATGTGTGGTTGGATCGGCGGCTGCTGCGGATCGTCCGTAAGGGCGACGACGCGCAGCTGGTGCCGATCGGGCCGAAGACCGCCGCGGCGATCGATCGGTATCTGCGGGCCCGTACGCGGCATCCGCACGCGGCCTCGCCCTGGCTCTGGCTTCCGGTACGCGGCATCACGGCCGAGGGTGGGCAGCGGCGGCTGACCGCCACGGGCATACAGCAGATGCTGGAACGGCGAGGTCGGGAGGCGGGGATCCCGGGGCGGCTGCATCCGCACCGGTTCCGGCAGACGATGGCCGACGACTATCTGGAGAAGGGCGGCGATCCGCTCGATCTGATGCGGATCACCGGGTGGAAGAGCGTGGAGATGGTACGCCGATACCTCAGCGCCGCCGCCGAACGTCACTAAACCTCAGCGCCGCCAACGCCGACTGCCAGTAACGGACTACGAACAGCAGCACGTCAGTCCGTCAGGGCGATCACCAGCCACATGAACGCCGCCCCCGCCACCGTGGCCAGCAGCGTCGGACCCGCCGCGCGGCTCGTAGTGTGGGCCTCCGGCAAGATGTCCGACGTCGCCAAGTACAGCAGAAACCCGGCGAACATCCCCAGATACGCCCCCAGCACCCCCGCCGGAATCGCGATCAGTGACGTCAACGTAGCCCCCGTCACCGGAGCCAGAGCATCCAGACCCAGCAGAATCAGCGCCCGGCGGCGCGCGTTCCCGTACAGGGAAGTGATCGTGTACGTGTTGAACCCGTCCGTGAAGTCGTGTGCGATGACCCCGATCGCGACCGCGACCGCGAGCGTGGTGTCGGTCTGGAAGGCGGCGCCGATCGCGGCTCCGTCGAGGAAGCTGTGGACGACGAGCGCGGCGCCGGCGACGAGGCCGACGCCCGCGTGCGAGTGGCGGTGTGAGGCGTAGTCGCCTTCGTGGGCGTCGTGCATGCCCATGGAGCGTTCGACGCTGTGGATGCCCAGGAACGCCAGCGCGAACATCAGCATCGGCACCGGCACCCCGCCCAGCTGAGCCGGGTCGCGGGAGAGCGCCTCCGGCAGCAGGTCGAACGCCACCACACCGAGCATGACGCCGGCGGCGGCGCCGAGGACGAGGTGACGGCGTTCCTTGACCCGATGCGCGACCAGCCCGCCGAGCAGCGTCATCAGGAATGCCGCGAACGACAGCATGATCGGCATGAGGCTCCAGGCTAGGGGGCGCGTGCGCGTCACAGAGTCGCGACACGCTAAAACGCCAGGCGGGAGGGGTGCAAAAGGGTCTAAGCTCTCTGGGCATGGTCGCGACGCTCCTGCACGAGATCCCCTTGCAGGGCGGGGACGTGACGGACGGGGTGGTCCGGGTCGGTGACACCGTCCGCAGACCGGCGAGCCCGTCGACGCCCGCCGTGCACGCCCTGCTCCGCCACCTGGAAGCCGCCGGGTTCGAGGGCGCGCCGCGCGTCGTGGGCATGGACGGGCTCGGGCGCGAGATTCTCACCTATATTCCGGGTACGACCGGGCTTGGCCTGGTGACGGTCACCGACGAGGCTCTGGTACGGCTGGCCGAGCTGCTGCGCGACTTCCACGACGCGACGCGGGGCTTCCCGCTGACACGCGGCGGATGGAAGGGCGGTTCGAACGACGACGCCGCCCCGGAGGTCATCGGTCACTGCGATTTAACCCTTCAAAACGTGATATTTCGCGACGGAAGGCCCCGGGCTCTGATCGACTTCGATCTGGCCCGGCCGACGACCCGGCTGTTCGACGTCGTCACGACCCTCAGGCACTGGGCACCCATCGGCGACCCGGTCGACCTGGCGCCGCTCCAGCGCGGGCTGGACGTGGGGGCGCGACTGCGCCTGTTCTGTGACGCGTACGGGGTGCCGCCGCGTGATCGCCGACGGCTGCTGGAGCTGGCCAGGCTCCGGTTCCAGCGCTCGTACACGGTCATGCGCGACCGGGCGGCGACCGGCGGGAGCTGGGCCAGGATGTGGGCGGGCGGCGCGGGCGAGCGCATCCGCCGGGCGGCCGCCTGGCTGGACAAGCACGAAGATGGGCTCCATGCGCATTTGGTCAGTTAAGTCCCGCCCAACTAAAGACACCTCCAGGCCGGTGGGCATCGCGTTGGGAGTGGCGCTCGACGCCGTCATCGGTGACCCGCGCGCGGCCCACCCCGTCGCGCTGTTCGGCCGCGCCGCCACCAGGCTGGAGCGGGCCCTCTACGGCGACGCCAGGCCGAACGGCGTCGTACACGTCGCCCTCTGCGCGGGCGCGGCCACGGGCCTGGGCGTGCTCGCCGAACGCGTGGCGAACCCCGTCGCCCGTACGGCGTTGACGGCCGTCGCCACCTGGGCGGTGCTCGGCGGCACCACGCTGGCCCGCGAGGGCGCCTACCTGGCCGCGGCGCTGGAGGACGACGATCTGACCAGGGCTCGCGCCCGCCTCCCCCACCTGTGCGGCCGCGACCCCGCCGCGCTTGAGGCGCCCGAGATCGCCAGGGCCACCGTCGAGTCGCTGGCCGAGAACGCCTCCGACGCCGTCGTGGCCCCACTCTTCTGGGGCGCCGTGGCGGGCGTCCCGGGGCTGCTGGCCTATCGGGCGATCAACACGCTGGACGCGATGATCGGCCACCACTCCTCCCGCTACGAACGTTTCGGGTGGGCGGCGGCCAGGCTCGACGACGTGGCCAACTACCTGCCGGCCCGGCTCACGGGGTTGATCACCGTACTCGTCGCCCCGAACCGGGCTCGGGCGCTGGCCGTACTGCGAAGGGACGGGCACCGCCATCCCAGCCCCAACGCGGGCAGGTGCGAGGCCGCGTTCGCCGGAGCGCTCGACGTCACGCTGGGCGGCACGAACGTCTACGGCGGCAGAACCGAGCACCGGCCGACCATGGGCGACGGCCCCAAGCCCGAGCCTGCGGACGTCCGGCGCGCGGTACGCCTCACTCGCGCGGTGAGCCTGACCGCCGCCGCAATCGCGGTGCTGGCCGCCTGGGGCCTCCGCCGCCACCCCTGAAAGCCCCTAAAGGTCTACGTCAGGCTCTGCAGGTTCGTGACGAACCAGAACGCGATCATCACGATCACGCCGACCCCGAGCATCACCTTGACCGCACTCCCTGTGGACTGTCGCCTGATCGGTACGGCCCGCATGGAGTGCCGCCAGGCCTGCCGGGCCGAGACCATGGACTGGAAGCGGCGTCCCGCGACGAACAGGGCGAGCGCGACGATGATGAATAAGACGACAACGCGGCTGTCGGACGCGTCCATAGAGACACTCCTTCGAGAGTCAAGGAGTTGTGTGCCCCCGCACAAGCTGAAAGCTCCAGAGTACTCAGATAAGCCGCTTTGTGCAGTAGTGAATTGGCGCCCCATTACAGGCCATAAATGTGGAGAAAGGCGAGGTCACACCCCGTCCGGCGCCGGCCCACGAGCCCAGCTATACTCTACTAAACCTACCGCTTTAGTACCCAAATGTCAGGGATCCTCGTGACCAGCAAGATCGTCGGTGCGGCCCTCGTCCTCAGCCTAGCTCTCGCCGCCTGCGGCACCGGGTCGGGCGGCACCACCAGCACCGCTCCACCAACCGCCGCGACCATCGAGATCGGCTCCCTCTACGAGCCGCAGAACCTCGACAACACCGCCGGCGGCGGCCAGGGCGTCACGGAGGCGTTCAACGGCAACGTCTACGAGGGCCTGTTCAAGCTGACCGACGCCGGCAAGGTCGAGAACCTGCTCGCCGAGAGCCACAAGGTGAGCCCCGACGGCCTCACCTATACCTTCACGCTGCGCAAGGGTGTGAAGTTCCACTCCGGCAAGCCGCTGACCTCGGCCGATGTGAAGTACAGCATCGAGAAGGTGACGGCGAAGGACTCGCAGTCGGCGCGCAAGAGCGGCTTCAAGCCGGTCAAGAGCATCGAGACCCCGGACGACGCGACCGTGGTGGTGAAGCTGGCGAGCCGGTCGATCTCGCTGGTCTACAACCTCAGCTACGTGTGGATCATCAATTCGGCGGCGAAGAACCTCACGACCACCGAGGACGGCACCGGCCCGTACAAGCTGGGCGCATGGAAGCGCGGCTCCACGCTGAGCCTCGACCGGTTCGACGGCTACTGGGGCGCCAAGCCCACGAACAAGGGCGTCGTGTTCCACTACTTCACCGACGCGACCGCGCTGAACAACGCGCTGCTCACCAACGCCGTCGACATCGTCACCAGTGAGCAGAGCCCTGACGCCCTCGCGCAGTTCAAGGACAACAAGGATTACCGGGTCAGTGACGGTCATTCCACGACCAAGCTACTGCTGGCCTTCAACGACCGGAAGGCGCCGTTCGATAAGCCGCTGGTGCGCAAGGCCGTCACCTCGGCCATCGACAACGCCAAGCTGCTGGAGTCGATCTGGGCAGGTTACGGCAGCCTGATCGGCTCGATGGTGCCGCCGACCGACCCATGGTACGAGGACCTGACCAAGGTCAATCCGTATGACGTGAACCTGGCGAAGAAGGAACTCGCAGAGGCCGGCTACGCCAAGGGCTTCGCCTTCACGCTCGACACGCCCAACTACGACCCGCACCCCACGGCGGCGGCGTTCATCAAGAGCGAGCTGGCCAAGGTCGGCATCACCGTCACCATCAACGTCATCACCGCCGACGAGTGGTACTCGAAGGTGTACAAGAACCGCGACTTCGCCGCCACCCTCCAGGAGCACGTCAACGACAGGGATGTGGTCTGGTACGGCGACCCGGACTTCTACTGGGGCTACGACAACCCGCAGGTCACCAAGTGGGTCGCCGAGGCCGAGCAGGCCGAGACCACCGAGGCGCAGACCGAACTGCTGAAGAAGGTCAACCGGCAGATCGCCGAGGACGCGGCGAGCGACTGGCTCTACCTCTATCCGCAGATCGTGGTGGCGTCGTCGGACCTGTCGGGCTACCCGATCAACGGCCTGAACTCGCAGTTCTACGTCTACGGCATCAAGAAGGGCTGATGGCGCGCTACCTGCTGCGCCGGACGGCCTTCCTGCTGGGCTCGCTGCTGCTGGCGGCGACGCTGCTGTTCCTGCTGCTCCGGCTGCTGCCCGGTGATCCGGCGAACTCGCTGCTGTCGGTCGGGGCCACGCCGGAGCAGATCGCGGCGGCCCGGCACCAGATCGGGTCGGACCGGCCGTTGCCCGAGCAGTTCGGCTCCTGGCTGGGCGGGCTGGCCCGGTTCGACCTGGGCACCTCGTTCGTCAGCACGCTGCCCGTGGGGCAGGAGATCGCCTCCCGGCTGGTGGTGACGGTGCCGCTGACGCTGCTGTCGTTCCTGCTGGCGGTGGTGGTCGCGGTGCCGGTCGGCTTTCTGGCCGCCTACCGGGCGGACCGCTGGTACGGGCCGCTGCTGAACGGGGTGTCGCAGCTCGGCATCGCGGTGCCGGTCTTCTGGATCGGGATGCTGCTGGTCACGGTGTTCGCGCTGCGGCTGCGGGTGCTGCCGGCCGGTGGGTTCCCCCGGCACGAGTGGGAAGACCCGGCCGCCGCGCTGACCTCACTGGCCCTGCCCGTGGTGACGATCGCGCTGGTCATGTCGGCCTCGCTGATCCGCTACGTCCGCTCGGCCACGGTGGACGTGCTCGGCGCCGACTATCTGCGTACGGCCAGAGCGCTCGGCTCGTCCTTCGTCGGCGCGATGTGGCGGCACGGGCTGCGCAACGCGGCTGTCCCGGTCATCTCGATCCTCGGCATCGAGCTGGCCACCACGTTCCTCGGCGCGGTGGTGGTGGAGAGCGTGTTCGCGCTGCCGGGGCTGGGCGGGATGTTGGTGAAGGGGATCGCCGAGCACGACTATCCGGTCATCCAGGGCGTTCTGGTGGTCAGCACCTTCGCGGTGCTGGTGATCGGGTTCGCCGCCGACCTGGTGCAGCGGCTCGTCGATCCGCGACTCCGCGCCCACCTGTCCGGAGGCAGGCCATGAGGAACGAGAGACCGGCCGTGAGGAGCGGGAGACCGGCCGTGAGAAGCGGAGACCGGCCGTGAGAAGCGGGGGCGGGCCGTGAGGAGATCGCCGACGTTCCTGATCGGCTGTGCGCTGGTGGCGCTGGTGTGCGCGGTCGCCGTGGTCTCGCTGCTCTGGCTGCCGTACGACCCGTCCGACAGCTCGGGCGGGCGGCTCGTCCCGCCCGGCGGCGCGCACTGGCTCGGCACCGACAAGCTCGGCCGCGACCTGCTCAGCCGGCTCATGGTCGGCGCGCGCATCGCTTTGACGGTCGGCTTCGGCTCCGTGCTGGTCGGCGGCGTGCTCGGGGTGGCCGCCGGGCTGCTGGCCGGGTTCGCGACCCGGTGGCTGGACGACACGATCTCCGCCGTGCTCGACATCCTCATCGCCTTCCCCACGCTGCTGCTGGCCATGCTGGTGGTCGCGGTACGACAGGCGTCGCTGGGCTCGGCCGTGCTGGCGATCGGGCTGGCGATGTCGGCGATCGTCGCGCGGCTGACGCGGGTGCTGGTCAAGCGGGTGCTGGCCCAGGACTACATCACAGCCTCCCGTACCTCGGGCACCTCGTGGCCGCGCGTCGTGACCGAGCATGTGCTGCCGAACATCTGGCCGACGCTGCTGGTCAACCTGGCCCTGCAGCTCGGTCTGGCCGTATTGGCCGAGGCGTCCCTGTCCTACCTCGGCCTCGGCCCCCCGCCGCCGAACGCCTCATGGGGACGGCTGCTGCAGGAGGCCCAGGCCACCGTGCTCACCGCGCCGACCGGCGCCATCGCGCCGGGCGTGCTGCTCGTTGTGCTCGTCCTGGGCGTGAACCTGGTCGCCGACGGCTTCAGAGAGCTGGCCGATCCGACCCGCCGGAGGAGCCGATGAGCCTGCTGGACGTCAATGACCTCACGGTACGGCGGGCGGACGGCCGCGAGCTGGTCACCGACGTCTCCTTCACCGTGGGCACCGGTGACCGGCTCGGCCTGATCGGCGAGTCCGGCTCCGGCAAGTCGCTGACCGCGCTGGCCGTCATGGGCCTGCTCCCGGTCGGCATGACCGCGCACGGCAGTGCCGTACTGGACGGCACGGAGATCGTCGGCGCGCGGGACGGCAAGCTCGACGGGGTGCGCGGCCGGGCGGCGGCCGTCGTCTTCCAGGAGCCGCTCACGGCGCTCGACCCGCTGATGCGCGTCGGCCACCAGCTCGCCGAGCCGCTCCGCCGCCACCAGCGGCTACGCGGCGGCCCGCTGCGCGCCGCGGTCATGGCGGCCTTGGCCGAGGTGCGGCTCGACGAGCGCGTGGCGCGGGCGTACCCGCACGAGATCTCCGGCGGCCAGCGGCAACGGGTGGCCATCGCCATGGCCCTGGCCTGCCGGCCGAAGCTGCTGATCGCCGACGAGCCGACCACGGCCTTGGACGTCACCGTCCAGGCCGAGGTGCTGACGCTGCTCGACGGGCTGGTCGCGAGCAGGGGGATGGCGTTGTTGTTCATCAGTCACGACCTGGCCGTCGTGGCGGGGGTCACGGACCGGATCGTGGTGCTGAAGGAGGGGGTGGCGGTCGAGTCGGGCAGCGTGCGCGACATCGTGTACGAGCCCCGCCACGCGTACACCCGCTCGCTGGTGAACAGCGCGTGGGAGCTGGAAGGCGAGCTGGATCGGATGGCGCCATGAACCCCGCTGGAGCCGGACCGGATGACGCCGCGAACCCCGCCCGCGCAGGATCCGGGGGCAACGTGGTGCTGGAGGCTCGCGACGTGGGATTCGCCTACCGGAAGGCGGCCCCCGTGCTCACCGGCGTGTCGGTCGCCGTCTCCCCTGGGCGCAGCCTGGCCCTGGTCGGCGAGTCCGGCGCGGGCAAGACGACGCTGCTGCGGCTGCTGCTCGGCCTGGCCAGGCCGAGCAGTGGCCGGATCCTGTTCGACGGCGGGGAGCCCAGTGGCCGCGAGTTCCGGCGGAACGTGCAGCCCGTGTTCCAGGACCCGTACTCCTCCCTCGATCCCCGGCAGCGCGTGGGCCGGATCGTCTCCGAGCCGCTGCGCTCGCTGAGACTGCTCGGCTCGCGCGACGAGGCGGGGGATCGGGTGGCCGAGGCGCTGCGGGCGGTCGGGCTGCCCGCCGACGCGGCGCGCCGCTACCCGCACGAGTTCTCGGGCGGGCAGCGGCAGCGCATCGCGATCGCCAGGGCCATCGTCTGCGAGCCGAAGGTGCTGCTCGCCGACGAGCCGGTCAGCGCGCTCGACGTCTCGACCCGGGTACGTGTCGTCGAACTGCTGGCCGAGCTGGGCGAGAGCCGGGGCATGGCAGTGGTGATGGTCTCGCACGACCTGACCGTGGTGGCGGCCCTCTGCCGGGACACGGCCGTGCTCGAACGCGGACGCGTCGTCGAGCAGGGCCCCACCCTG
Organism: Nonomuraea sp. NPDC052129; assembly: GCF_040680095.1. NCBI lineage: Bacteria > Bacillati > Actinomycetota > Actinomycetes > Streptosporangiales > Streptosporangiaceae > Nonomuraea > Nonomuraea sp. NPDC052129. The sequence goes on from NZ_JBFAVX010000043.1 coordinate 52,675, forward strand.
GCCGTACTCGGCTCCCCCGCCCACCCGTACACGCGCAAGCTCCTCGACAGCGTGCCCCGGCTCAGCCGCGCGGCAGGAGCAGGAGGAGGGCGGGCAGCCCGGCCAGAGCGGCCATGAGGACGGCGGTCAGCGTGAGGTTCCCGCCGGCCAGGAGCGGGGCGACGGCGGCGGCGCCGACCGGCGGTGTGGCCTGCATGAGCGTACGGAGCACGCTGAACGCGCGGCCGCGCAGGGCGGGCGGGATCAGCTCCATGCGCAGCGACTGGGCCCAGATGGTCATCACCACGCCCGCCGCCCCGATCAGCAGGAACCCGGCCGCGAGCACCCACCGGTCGGGTACGGCAAGCAGCGCCAGGAATCCGGCCGCCGCCACGAGCTGCGCCAGCCCGATCGCCCGCATCCGGCTGACGTTCGGCTTCCACGATCCGGCCAGGAACCCGCCCACCAGCTCGCCCACCGACAGGGCGCTCAGCAGCAGCGCCAGCGTGGCCGGGCCGCCGGGCACCTGGTCCTTGGCCAGCCAAGGCCCGGCGACCAGCACCAGGGCACCCTCGGCGATGTTGAACGCCATGAACGCCAACGTCGTGCGTACCAGCGCCCGATCCCGCAGCAGGTGGCCGAGGCGCGGCCGGCCCCTCTCCGCCGTCACGTGCGGCCGCAGCGGCGTGCGGACCAGCAGTGCGGCCACGGTGAAGCACAGATAGCTCACCGCGTCGAGGGCGAGGACGTTCACCGCGCCGATGGCGTCGATCAACGTTCCGGCCAGGGCGTAGCCCACGATTCCGGACACGGCGTACGCCAGGGACTCGAGCGCGTTGGCCTGGTCGAGCGCGTCCGGCTCGACGAGGTCCGGGATGGCGGCGGGCACACCGGCCATGGGCACCATCTTGAGCAGGCCGTGCAGGGCCGCCACGACGAACGGCAGCCAGCCCGGCACGCCGCCCAGCGCGGCCGTCAGCGGCACGGTGGCCACCGCGACACCCCTGATCAGGCTGTCGGCGGCCAGCACGTGCCGCTTGTCGAAGCGGTCGAGCAGCGGGCCCACCGCCAGCCCACCGGCCAGCACCGGAACGGTGTAGCAGGCGGCCAGCAGGCTGAGCCCGGCGACGCCGCCGGGGCCGTTGAGCACCAGCCAGGACAGGGCCACCAGCGTCATGCCGTCGCCGGCCAGCGAGATGGACGAGCCGATCCACAGCCGGCGGAAGTCCCGCGTGGCCAGAACGGTGAGCATCATGCCGCGGCCCACAGGTGATGCAGGGCGTAGGAGCGCCAGGGGCGCCAGCTCGCGGGCGCCTGCCGTACCCGCTGGGTGGGCAGGAAGACGTCGGGGTCGGCGAGCGCGCGCATGCGGATGTAGGCGGCGGTCCGCTCGTCCACGCCGGGTACGGCGCGCAGTTGCCGCTCGGCCTCGTCCCGATCGGCGCCCGGATCGAGCGTGAGCCGCCCGGTGACCAGTGCCTCGGCGATCGGGACGACCTCGGCCAGCGCCGCCATCGGCGGGAACAGGTGGGTCACGGCTCCGGCCGGGCTGCCCAGCGGCTCGCCGAAGCGCTCGACCAGTTCCGCCAGCTCCTCCCCCTGCCCGCACATCGCGCGTACGGCCAGCTCGGCCGGGTCCACGTGGCCCGGCGCGCGCAGCCCTGGACGGGCCGTGACCAGCGGGGCGAGCACCGGGTCCGCACCGAGCACCTCCTCGATCTCGCGCGGGTCGGCGTCGAGGTCGAGCAGCACCCGGCACCGCCGCACGGCGACGGCCAGGTCCCTGACGTCTTCCAGCAGCAGCTCGCACCGCATGTGATCGCCGCCGTCCGTCACGCTCACCACTGCTGTCCCGTACGGCAGGCGCAGCGATCTTCGGTAGAACCCGGCCCCGCCCTCCTCGACGCCGGGCACGGCCCGCGCTGCCAGGTAGGCGAACAGCGCCGCCGCGTCCAGCGGCGGCCGGTAGGCCAGCCGCACCTCGACCCGGACAGCCCGCGACCCTTCCCCGGAGCCGCGCTCGGTCGCGGGGTGCCCAACAGTGCGGGACCGCAGCTCGGTCGGCGTCAGCCCGTACAGCTGCCTGATCGTCTGGTTGAACTGCCTGATGCTCGCGAACCCCGCCGCGAACGCCACCTCCCCCGCCCCCAACCCCGTCGACTCCAGCAGGACCCGCGCGGTCTGCGCCCGCTGCGCTCTGGCCAGCGCCTGCGGCCCGGCGCCCAGCTCGGCCAGCAGGAGCCGGTGCAGCTGCCGCTCGCTGTAGCCGAGCCGGGCGGCCAGCCCAGAGACGCCCTCCCGGTCCACCAGCCCGTCGGCGATCAGCCGTATCGCCCGGCCGGCCACGTCGGCCCGCAGGTTCCAGTCGGGCGAGCCGGGCGCCCCGTCGGGCCGGCAGCGCTTGCAGGCCCGGTGGCCCGCCTGCTGGGCGGCCGCGGCTGAGGGGTAGAGCCGCAGGTTCTCCGGCTTGGGCATGGCCGCCGGGCAGCTCGGCCGGCAGTAGACGCCCGTGGTGACGACCCCGACGAAGAACCGCCCGTCGAAGCGCCGATCGCGGCTCCTGAGCACCGCGTACAGATTGTCCGCATCCATCACCCGACCCACTGTGACGTGGCCCGGAGCGCGGCGGCTAGCCACGATCGGACGCCGACGACAGCGCCTTACAGGAGCCCGGTACGGCGGGCCAGTGCCGCCGCCTCGACCCGGGAGGCCACGCCGAGCTTGGCCATGATGTTGGACACATGGACGCCCGAGGTCCTGGCCGAGATGAACAGCCGCTCGGCGATCTGCCTGTTGCTCAGCCCCTCGGCCACCAGCTCCAGCACCTCCAGCTCCCGCGCCGACAGCCCCGGCTCGGCCGTCAGGCGCACCCTGCCGCTGGCCGCGGCCGCCTCGACCTCCTGCCGCAACGGCGCCGAGCCCAGCCGCTCGGCGATGGCGGCGGCCTCACGCAGCAGCTCGCGTGCCGACTCCGGATCCTGCTCGGCCGCCCTGACCAGGGCCTGCCCCAGCGCGTACGGCTGGCCGACCATCCGCCAGGCGGCCACGGCGGCTGCCCACGAGCCCCCGCACTCGGCCTCGAACGTCGCCCGGTACGCCTCCTGGACCCGCCCCGTCGTCTCCATGCCCGCGGGCGCCTGGCGCACCCGGCCCGTACGCGCGGCGATCACGAGCAACGGCCAGGCGTAGCGGCGGCTGAGCGTCAGATCATGCGCGGACAGCACGTGGTCGGCCAGCCGCCCGGCCCGCTCCACGTCGCCGGCGGCGACGGCGAGCCTGCCTTCGAGCAGGTCGGGCTCCAGGCACGAGTCGTAGCCGCGCGAGCGCCCGCGCATCAGCGGCCTGGCCCGATCCAGAACGTCGGCCGCTTCCCCCAGCGACCCCTCCCACACCGCGACCGTGCCGAGCACCATCAGCAGCCAGGCCCGGTGGATCGGCGGCGGATCGAGCGCCAGGGCCGCGTCGATGACCTCGCGCGCCTCCTTCCAGCGGCCGAGGGAGGCCAGGGGTTCGGCCAGGTTCGCGGCGATGTGGGCGCCGCGCGAGCGGGCCATGCCCAGGCGCCTGGCCTGCGCCATGCCCCGGCGCGCGACCGCCTCCGCCTTGGCGTGCTCGCCCGCCGCCTCCAGCACGTCGGCCTCGCCGGCGTACGCGGCCAGCACCGTGTCGTCATCGGGAGCGGCGGCACGCGCCTCGGCGTGCAGTCGCGACGCGGCCGCCAGGTCGCCTTCGAGCGCGGTGAGCGCGGCCAGCGTGACCAGGGATCTGGAGTCGCCGAGCGCCAGCGCGTCCTCGGCATGGGCACGGGCCTCGGCGTCCTGGCCGTTCCAGGCCAGCGTGTTGGCCAGGGCGCCGATCAGCCGGGCCTCGCGCGGCGCCAGCCGGATCGCCTCACGCAGGTCCGCCAGCCCCTCCTCACCGAGCAGGTCGCGGATCGCCACCCGCAGCTCCAGCAGGTGGGCGGCCCGCAGCGGGTCGCGAACCTCGTCCAGCGCCCGGCTCGCGAGCTCCTCGGCCCGCTCGGCGTCGCCCGCGTGCAGCGCGTCCTTGGCGGCCAGCTCCAGCACCGCCGCGTGATCCATACCGCCGTCGGAACCGTCATCAGGTGAGTCGGACTGATCCCACAGTTCCAGTACGCGCTCCCACCGGCCCGCCCGCCAGGCCGCTTCGAAGGCGCGGCGCCGGTCGCCCGCCGCGTACCAGTGGTCGGCGGCCGGCTCGGGCCGCGCCTCGGCGCAGCGGGTATGCAGCCGGATGCGCTCCCCCGGCAGCAGGTCGTCGTAAACGGCGTCCCGGATCAACGTGTGCCTGAACACGTAGCCGTCCCCATCCACCAGCAGCAGCCGAGCCCGGACGACCGGCCGCAGCGCCTCGTCGAGCGCCAGGTCGTCCAGTCCCGCCACAGACCGCAGCACCTCGTGCGGCGTCCGGCTCCCCCCGTACGAGGGCGACACCGACGACGACACGGCGGCGATCCGCAGCACGTCCAGACTGGCCCGGCCGAGCCGCTCGGCACCGGCGAGCAGCAGCTCGCGCAGCGACGCGGGCGTGGTGGCGGTGCCCGCGTCGGCCAGCGCCTCCACGAACAGCGGGTTGCCCTCACTACGCGCCACGATCCGGTCGATGTCGGCACGTCCAAGCGGCACGACCCGCTCGCCGTCAGTACGCCCGAGCGGCGCGTCCTGCTCACCATCGGTGCCGCCGAGCATGCGCGCCACCTCGTCACGGCCCAGCGGCGGGACCTTGAGCACCTCGGCCATGGGCAGGCGCAGCGGCTCCCGCGAGGTCGCGATCACCAGCACGCCGGGCCGCGTCAGGTTGCGCAGCAGGAACACCAGCAGGTCGCGGCTGGCCTGGTCGGCCCAGTGCAGATCTTCCAGTACGAGGACGACGGGCCGCCGCTCGGCCGCCCGCTCGACCAGCAACAGCACCTCCTCGAACAGCCGGGCCCGCCCCAGCTCCGGGTGCTCCTCCAGCTCGCCGAGCTCGGGCAGCAGCCGAGCCAGCCCATTCCGGCCGCCGCCGGGAACGAGCTCAGCACCATACTCCCGGACCAGGCGGCGCAGCACCGGCACGAACACCGCGTACGGCATACCGCCCTGAACACCATGCACGCCCGCCTGAACCCCATGCGCGGCCGCCGTCTGAAGGGCCGTCCCCGGGTCGGCGCCGCCCTCGGCCACCAGCGCATCGACGCCGCCCGTGAACTCGCGTACCAGGGCCGATTTGCCGATGCCCGCCTCCCCGACGACGAGCACCGCGCCCGGAGTGCGCTCCAGGGCGGCCGCCAGCGCGGCGAGCTGCTTCTGACGTCCGACGAACACAAAACCCATTATGAAGAGGCGGCTACGCATCATGCCGGATGTGCCTAAGACGCGCCTCCGGCACCGTTTGAGTTATGTTGACCCACCCCGCCCCATCTGGCTCGCTGCTCACCCGTCCGCTGCTCATGACCATGGCCGCCGCGGCCGGTGGGCTGCTCGGGTTCTACCTGCTGTTCGCGGCCATGCCGCTCTACGCGGCGTCAGGCGGCGCGGGCGAGTCCGGTGTGGGGTTTACGACCGGCGCCATGATGCTGTCCACGGTCCTGCTGGAACTGGCCGTTCCGTGGCTGCTGTCGAGGTACGGCTACCGCGCTGTGCTGTCGCTCGGTCTGGTGCTGCTCGGCCTGCCCTCCTTGCTGCTCCCCCTCTCGGCGGGGTTGCCGTTGATCCTCGCGGTGGCCCTGCTGCGCGGCGGCGGGCTCGGCATCCTGGTCGTCGCGGGCACCGCGCTGGCCGCCGAGCTGGTGCCCACCGAACGGCGTGGCGAGGGACTCGGCCTGTACGGCGTGGCGGTGGGTGTCCCGTCGGTCATCGGGCTGCCGCTGGGCCTGTGGGCGGCGGGAGTGCTCGGCTTCACCCCGGTGCTCGTCGTGGGCGGCCTGATCCCGCTGGCCGGACTGGTCGCGGTACTCGGACTGCCCGCCCTCAGACCCGCCGCAGAGACCGACACAGCGCCCACCACTGGGCCTGGTGCCAAGGCGGCCGGGACGTTCGATCTGCGGAGTCAGGTGCGGCCCACGCTGATCTTCGCCGCGGTCACGCTGGCCGTCGGCGTGCTGGTGACGTTCCTGCCGCTGGCCGGGTCGCCGGAGCTGGCCTCGGGCGCGCTGCTCGCCCAGTCGCTCGGCACGCCGCTGGCCCGCTGGTGGGCGGGCAAGGTCGGGGACGGGCACGGCTCGGAGCGGCTGCTGGTGCCCGGCGTCCTCGTCACCGCCGTCGGCGTCGCCCTCCAGGTCTGGTCCGCCGAGCCGGTCGCGGTGGTGGCCGGGATGGCGCTGTTCGGCATCGGGTTCGGGGTGCTGCAGAACGCCACGCTGGCCCTGATGCTCGAACGCGGCCCCGCCGGCCCGGTCAGCGCCCTGTGGAACCTCGCCTACGACGCGGGGATGGGTGTCGGCGCGATGGGGTTCGGCCTGTTCATCGGGCACACGGGCTACCCCGTGGGCTTCGCCGTGACCGCGGCACTGGTCGCCGCCACGCTGCCACTGGCACTGCGACGCACCCGCGCCACGACGCACCACTGAAATCGCGGGTCAGCCGGTCCGCTCGACGCCCACCGTGATCTCGTTGCCCAGCTTGTGCTCACCCACGAGGTCGAGTGAGTCGCCGCTCCAGAACCGGCCCGGGTCGTACCAGTTGGGCCGGCGCCCGCCGGGCAGCAGCCCCATCTCCTCGTACGTGATCGCGACGATCTCGGCGCAGTAGGCGCTCTCCAGCGTGCTCTCCCCCAGCCGGCGCCGCAGCAGCGGGACCCGCCCCCTGGCCCAGCGGGCCGCCAATCTCGCGGTGGAGGGGAACGGGGTGCCGTCGAGCCGGGCCACCGCGCGCAGGGCCGCGTCCTCCATCTCGGGGGTCGCCTCGGGTTCGAGCTGGCGGAGCCAGGCCCGCTGGCCGTACCTGTTGGCCCAGACGGTGACCGCGTCGCGCAGGTCGTGCAGCTGCACCCCACGCTGGTGGCTGCCCGACCAGAGGTCGGGGAGCGATCTGCCGAGCTCGGCGTGCCACATCATGGGCGGCAGGTCCTCGACGACGATCGCCATGCCGACGTGGTTGATCGGGCTGTTGGTCATCGTCTGGATGGCGCGGTCCGGCACCGAGCGCCCGCGGAAGACCCACAGATCGCCGGTCCTGGTCAGGCTCACGGCCTCGTCGAGAGTCAGCACACGGATAGCCTAGGCACATGCGCTGGTGGAAGGTACTCGGATTGGCCGGGGTCGCGGGAGTCGCGGCCACCGGGGTGGCGATCGCGCGGGCCGAACGACGCCGTCGCGCCTACACCCCCGAAGAGATCAAGCAACGACTGCGCGACCGCGTCCAAGAAGCAGCACCGCCTCACGAAGTGAGGCCATAAGCACAGCTCAGCCGGCCGGGCGCAGGTCGTAGACGAATACCACGTCTGGATAAGCCGGGTTGTCGTCATAGTTCTGAATGCCGCCAAGATACGCCCGCTGGTAGTTGACCACCCAAGGCAGCGCCCCGGCGACCTGCTGGTCCAATATGCGGCTCGTGGCCTGCGCGAAGCCTCGCTGGGCGGCGGCCTTGTCGGTCACCGTGAGCTCGGGCAGCGTGTCGAGCAGGGCGTCCGTCTTCTTGTCCTTCAGATAGGCCAGGTTGAAGACGGGCGGCTCGGCGCTGTGGAAGACGTTGCCGAACCACGAGTAGCCGTCGGCGTAGTCGGGCCACCAGTACATGACGAAGATGTCCTGGCCGCGCTTCTTGCCCTGCTCCCATTGGGCGTTCCATGGCATCGCCCGCGCGTCCAGCGTGACGTTGAGCGCCTTGAGCGTGGCCTGCAGCCTGGTCACGAGCAGTCGCTCGTCGTTGTCGCCCTCGGCGTAGGTGAGCCGCAGCCGCAGAGGCCGGCCGGTGGGGCCGTAGCCCGCCAGCTGGAGCTGCCGCGCGGCCTCCACGAGGTCCTGCTTCGGCGCTCGTCCCGGGGTGTGGCCGGGCAGCCCTTCCGGCACGATGCCGCTGGTCGGTGAGGCGGCGCCCTTGAGCGCCTGGATGATGCCCTGGTAGTCGACGGCCTTCTGCACCGCGCGCCGTACCCGTACGTCGGCCATGGGGCCCGCGGCCGTGTTGAACAGCAGCATCGCCGTCTGGAACGACGCCCGCTCGGACGTGCGCAGGCCCGGCGTGACCGACGCCCTGGCGAACAGACGCGGGTTGAGCCGGTCCACGAAGCTCACGTCGCCGCGGACCAGCATCTTCCAGGCCCGCTCGGGGTCGGGTATGACGCGGAACTCGACCGTGCGGTAGTGGGGCTGACTCCAGCCACCCCAGTAGCCGTCGTACGACTTGAGCGTGAGCTCCTTCTCCTTGCCCTTGCGCCAGCTGGCGACCGTGTACGGGCCTGAGCCCGCGTCCCGGCCCTCCTGGAACCACTTGCCGAGATCGGGCGCGGCCTGGGTGTCGTAGATGTAGGCGGCGTAGCCGGAGGAGGCGACCAGGTCCAGCGGGACCGGGTACTTGAGGGTGAACGTCACGGTCTCCGCGTCGTCGGCCCGGATGCCGGACACCGCGTCCCAGATGTAGGACGCCCCGGTCGCACCCTTCATGGTCCGCTCGATCGACGCCTTCACCGCCGCGGCGTCCAGGGGCCGGCCGGTGTGGAAAGTGACTCCCGAACGCAGCGTGAACGTCCACGTCTTGCCGTCCGGCGACGAGCGCCACGCGGTGGCCAGCCGGGGGCTGGACTTCTTGGTCACCGGGTTCCAGACGGTCAGCGTCTCGTAGACGTTCTGCAGGGCGATGATCTCGTTGGAGTACGAGCGGCTGGGGTCCCAGTCGGTGATCACGTCCAGGTTCTGGACGTACACGAACGGCGACTCTCCGGCCGGTGCCTGCCGTACCTCTGTAGGGGTCGAACACGCGGCGATGGAGAGCACCAGCGCGGCGACCGCTGCGAGACGACGGCGCAACGCATCTCCCTCTGTGACGGATGTACGCCGAAACCTACTGCACGATGCCCGCCAAAAGTCCAAAAGTCCCGAAAAATTAGCCAATCCAGAGATCGAATTGCTATCCTCTGGGCTTGTCCCGTCCGGGGTTGCCAGCAGGGGACCGACCGGAATGAGGTGCCATGGGTCGTAGCCGAACGATCCGCATGAAGATCATCGGCCTACTGCTGGTTCCGCTTGCCTCGATGGTGGTGCTGTGGGGAGTCATCACCGCCGTCAGCGCGAGCCAGAGCTTGGAACTGCGCCAGTACAAGACGCTCTGGACCAACCTGCGGCTGCCCGCGTACAAGCTCATCAACGAGATCCAGCGCGAGCGCCTGGCCTCGGTGAAGCTGCTGCGTACGGGGAGTTCGGCCGACCGGTCGGCCACCGCGGCGCAGCGCACCAAGACCGACGTGGCCGACGCGGACTTCAAGAAGCTCTCCAGTCTGTCCATGAACTCCTCGGAGACGATCCGGACCCAGGTCGACTCCGTGCTCACGCAGATGGATCGGCTGGACGCGGTCAGGGCCGAGATCGACGCGGGCCTGTCCGACCGCCTGCGCGCGGTCGAGTCCTACAACGCGATGACCGACGCGCTCTTCGGCCTGCATCGGCGGGTGGCGTTCATCGACGACATCCCCATCTACGAGCAGTCGCGCATCGTCATCGACATGGGGTACGCCAAGGAACTGCTCACCAGGGAGCAGGCCATCGCGGTCGGGCCGACCTCGATCGCCGAGCGCAGGCTGTTCACCCAGTGGGTCGGCAACCGGCGCTTCCTCATCGACCAGGCGCTCGGCGAGCTCGACCCGCGCCTGCGTGACACGCAGGTGTCGCTGATCACCTCGGCCGCCTATCAGCGGATGCGGCTCATGGAGGACCAGATCATCGCGGGCGGCGCCCCGAAGTCCTGGTTGACCACGGCCGACACGCTGGCCAAGTCGTTCCAGGAAGCCCAGATGCAGGCGAGCACGATGCTCTCCGCGCGGGCGGAGCCGGTGGCGGACTCGGTGCTCTATCAGTCGTTCGTGCTGGCGGGGACGTGTTTCGTCTTGGTGATCGTGTCGATCGCCTTCTCGCTGCGGATGGGCACGCGGCTGTCCAAGGAACTGCTCGGGCTCCGGCAGGCCGCGCTCGAAGTGGCCCAGGAACGGCTGCCGCAGGTGGTGGCCAAGCTGCGCAAGGGTGAGAAGGTCGAGGTGCCCGAGCTGTCGGTGGCGAGCACGACCGTCGAGATCGCCGACGTCGGCCAGGCGTTCTCCACCGTCCAGCAGACGGCCGTGGAGGCCGCGGTCGGGCAGTCGCAGCTGCGCGATGGTGTCGGCCACGTCTTCCGCAACCTGGCCAGGCGCAGCCAGACCCTGCTGCACCGGCAGCGGATCCAGCTTGAGGGAATGCAGCACCGTACGACGGATCCGCACGCCCTCGACGACCTGTTCCGCCTCGACCACCTGACCACCCGCATGCGTCGGCACGCCGAGGGCCTGATCATCCTGTCGGGCGCCACCCCCGGCCGCGGCTGGAGCAAGCCCGTGCCGCTGCTGGACGTGGCGCGCGGCGCGGCGGCCGAGGTCGAGGACTACCAGCGCGTCACCGTCGAGCCGATGCCCGGGCAGCGCTTGGCCGGACCGGTCGTCGGAGATGTGATTCACTTGATCGCCGAGCTCATCGAGAACGCCACCGTCAGCTCACCGCCGCACACCACGGTCGTCGTGCGCGGCGAGGCGGCGGCCCGCGGCTTCGTCTTCGAGGTGGAGGACCGCGGTCTCGGGATGAGCGAAGAGAAGCTGGCCGAGTGCAACGAGCGCTTGGCCAGCCCACCGGAGTTCGACCTGGCCGACAGTGACGAGCTCGGCCTTTTCGTCGTCTCCCGCCTGGCCGCCAGGCATGACATCCGCGTCACGTTACGCGGTTCACCATATGGAGGGACCACCGCGATCGTGTTGATCCCGGCAGAACACGTGAGCGACCCGCCGGCCGAGCCGGAGAGCCGCGCCAAGGAGCCCGCCGCCCGGCCCATGCGGGTGGTGCCCAGTGAATGACGAGCGGTGGCTGGACGAGGACGCGGGTCCTATCGTCCCCGCCTACTTACTGACCAGGGGCCGTACCGTCCCCGCGAGCAAGGCCATCGACCTCATCGCGGTGATCATCACGGCCGGCGGCCTGACGCCGCCCGCCGGTCTCGGCCCCGAGCATCTGATCATCATGCAGAAGTGCACGAAACCGACCCGGCTCGTGGACGTGGCCGCCGAGCTGAACCTGCCCATCGGCGTGGTCCGGGTGCTCGTCGGTGACCTGCACGCGCAGCAGCTCGTACAGGTCGAGCCGCCGCGTCCCGCGCCCGACGCCACGGTGCTGCTGGAGGTGATCAGCGGCCTGAAGGCGCTCTGAGCGCCCCCGGGCCGCGTCACCCGCACGCCGCACTTACCCCGCCGCGACCGCCACGCGGCGGTTGAGCAGGCCGAACACGGCGGCGAAGGCCGCCGCCACCCCGCCCGCGACGGCGGCCACCCCGAAGACCCACTGATATCCGAGTACGCCCGGCTGAGCGGCCAGGACGGCGGCGATGACCGCGCCCGCGGTGCTGCCACCCACGATGCGTACCAGCGCGTTGACCCCGGCGGCCAGCGCCGTCTTGTCCGGGGCGACGTGCTCGACCGCCATGGTGCCGAGAGCCGCGTAGCCCACCCCGAGCCCGATGCCCAGCAGCGACGTCGCCACGTAGATGTCACCCCCGGTGCGGTGCGCGAAGACCAGCCAGATCGCCGCGAGCGCGACGACCCCGGCACCGGCCGCCACCATCGACGAGGCCGAGAACCTGCGCATGAACCGCCCGGCGAACAGCGAGATCACCAGCATGAACAGCGTGCTGGGCAGCAGGTAGAACCCCACCTCCAAGGTGGAGGCCCCCAGCCCCGAGGCCGGCGCCTGGGTGAACCCCGAGATGCCCGTCATGACGGTGAAGAAGGCGAACCCGAGCAGCATCGAGGCGACCGTCGCGCCGATCGTGCCGCGCTGCACCAGCATCGACATCTGCACCAGCGGCTCGGCCACCCGCCGCTCGACGGCCACCCACACCACCGCGACCACCACCGCGACCGCGAACAGCCCGAGCACCCCCGGCGAGCCCCAGCCCCACGATCCGCCCTCGCTGATGGCCAGCAGCAGCGCGACCAGCCACACGGTCAGCAGGAACGCCCCGGCCAGGTCCGGCCGCCCGCCGCGACCCGGAGCCCGGTCGCGCACCAGGAAGGCGACGATCACCGCGGCGACCACCGTGATCGCGCCGGTGATCCAGAACACGGCGTGGTAGTCACCCGAGGCGAGTCCCGCGAGGATCATCCCGCCCCCGCTGCCGAACCCCATCGTGGCGCTGAGCACCCCGATGCCGGTGGCCAGCTGCTGCCTGGGCAGCATGTCGCGGACCACCCCGATCGCCAGTGGCACCAGCGCCGCCACGAATCCCTGCAAAACCCGGCCCAGGAGCAGCCACGGCAACGAGGTGGCCAGTCCCCCGATGAGAGAGCCGATCACCAGGAGGGCCAGCGCGCCGAGGATCATCGGCCGCCTGCCGTACATGTCGCCGAACCTGGACAGCAACGGCGTGGACACCGCGCCGACCAGCAGGCTCAGCGTGAGCGTCCAGCTCACGGCGGAGAGCGAGGTGTGCAGCTCGCGCTGGAGCACGGGAAGCAAGGGGACCACGGCCGTGTTCTGCAAGGCGGCGATGGAGGCCGCGAACGCGAGCGCGACCACCGCGGGCCACGGGCTCCGCTCGGACGTCTCAGGCGGCGCGGAAGCGACGATTGTCGCCATGTCGGCTCCTTAGATAACTTGGGTAAGTAACCGAGAGACGATGATACATACGTAAGTTAGGTAATCAAAGCGATGGGTGAAGATCTCAGCAAGACCGTGTCGGCCTTCAGGCGATTGGTGACCACCCTCAACCGCGCCAAGACGCATGATCAGCTGACCCAGGCGGCCGGCGTCCGGCTCGACCGTCCTGACGTACAGATCCTCGTCTATCTCCTCGACGCCGGTGAGCCGCGCAGGGTGGGCGCGATCGCCGAGGGCCTGCAGGTGGAGAGCCCACACGTGACCCGGCACGTCTCGTCGCTGGAGCAGCGCGGGCTGCTGTCCCGGGTCAAGGACCCCGACGACGGCCGGGCCTGGCGAATCGCGCTCACCGATGAGGGCGCCGAGGCGGCTGCCCGATGCCGCCGCATCACCGTCGACTGGTTCGACGCCGCGATCGCCGACTGGCCCACGGACGAGCGGGCGGAGCTGGAGCGGCTGCTGTCCAAACTCTCCGACGACCTGTGCGCCCACCTCCAGGGCCGCTTCGCGGACAGCACGGCCAAGTAAGCGCCCTCAAGCCCGGCTGCGTGAGCGCTTTCAGCGCAGCACGTCTTCGGCGCGGTGGCAGGCAACCTGACGGCCCCCGACCTCCCTGAGTGCGGGCGCCGTCGCACACTCCGGCACGGCCAGCGGGCAGCGCAGCTGGAACGGGCAGCCCGTCTCCGCAGGGCGGGCCTCCGTCCGGCCCCTGGCCACGGGCGGCTCTCCCCCGAGCTTCGGTACGGCGTCACGCAGCGCCAGCGTGTACGGATGCGCGGGCCTGGCCAGAATGTCGGCCGTCGGCCCCGACTCCACGACGCGCCCCGCGAACAGCACGTGCGAGGTGCGGCAGAGCCGGCCGACCACGGCCAGGTTGTGCGTGATGAGCAGATGCTCCGTGTCGAGGCCGGCCAGCAGGTCGAGGATCCTGGCCTGGACGGTCACGTCGAGCGCGCTGGTGGGCTCGTCGAGGATGAGCAGCCGGGGGCCGACCGCGAGCGCCCTGGCGATGACCACGCGCTGGCGCTGGCCGCCCGAGAGCTGGTGCGGGCGCCTGGTGGCCAGGTCCGGGGAGAGGCCGACCTGGTCCAGGAGCTCGGGGACGCGGTGCCTGGCGTTCCTGGGCAGGGCTTCGGCTATGGAGGCGCCGACGCGCATCCTGGGGTCGAGGGCTTCGGCTTGAAAGACCGGTTGGACGTCTCTGCGAAACGCCCTCATGTCAGCTTTTTTCAGGGTTTGCTGGCCGTACCAGATATTTCCGGATGTGGGGGTTAGCAGGCCCAGGAAGGCCCGCGCCAGCGTGGTCTTGCCCGAGCCACTCTCCCCGATCAGGCCGACGCCGCCGTCGGTGAGGTCGAGCGTGACATCGTGCACGACCGGCGTCTTGCCGTACCCCAGCGTCACCCCCTCCGCCCTGAGCATCGTCACGGCAGCGCCTCCAGCAGCTCACGGGTGTACGGATGGGACGGCGCGGCGAGCACCTCGGTGGCCGGGCCGCTCTCCACGACCGCGCCGTCCTTCATGACCAGCACCCGGTCGGCGATCGTGGAAACCAGGGCCAGGTCGTGGGAGACGAGCAGCAGGGCCAGGCCGCGCTCCGCGCGCAGCCGCCGCAGCACGCCGACGACCTCGGCCTGCACGGTGACATCAAGCGCGCTGGTGGGCTCGTCGGCCAGGATCACCTCGGCGCCGAGCGCGATGGCCAGCGCGATCGCGAACCGCTGCGCCTGACCGCCGGAGATCTCGTGCGGATAGCGGCGCAGGATGCCCGGATCGAGCATGACCGCCTCAACGGCCTCCACCATGACCCGCCGCACCTTCCCCTGCCTGACCTCCCGCCCCGCCCCGCGCTCGGCCCCCTGGTCGCCGCCGCGGCCGTGCAGCTTCAGGGCGCGGCGCATCAGGGTGCCCAGGCGGGTCGTGGGGCTGAGCGCGGCCTGGGGTGACTGCATCACGAGCGCCACCCTGGCACCCCTGATCTCGCGGAGCCGCCGTTCCGGCGCCTGGAGCACCTCGACCCCACAGACCCGGATGTTTCCGGACACGTGGGCGCCCTCAGTGAGGCCCAGGAGCGAGAGCAGCGTGGTCGACTTGCCCGACCCGCTCTCCCCCACGATCGCCACGCACTCCCCCGCGCGCACGTCCAGCTCCGGCACGTGGGCAACCAGCCGCTCCCCGTACCGCACCTGAAGATCCCTGACCTCGATCACTTGACGACCCTTCGCGGATCCAGGGCGTTGCGCAGCCCTTCCCCCAGCACGTTGAAGGCGAACGCCGTCACCAGGATCGCCAGCCCGGGAAAGGTCACGACCCACCAGTTCGTGGTGAACAGCGTCTGTCCCTGCTCCACCATCAGCCCCCACTCCGCCGTCGGCTCCTGCGCGCCGAGCCCCAGGTACGACAGCGCGGCGGCGGTGAGGATCACCCCGCCCGCGTCGAGGGAGATCTGGACCAGGACGGGGGTGAGGGAGTTCGGCAGGACGTGTCTCAGGACGATCATGGGCGCGGGCACGCCCAGACAGCGGGCCGCGTCCACGTAGCCACGCGTCGAGATGGAGGCCGCCACGGAGGCGGACAGCCGGGCGTACCAGGGCCACCAGGTCGCCGCGATGGCCACGATCGCGGTCGTCACGCTGGGCTGCAGCACCACGGCCAGCGCCAGCGACAGCAGCAGCGCGGGGAAGGCCAGGAAGACGTCGGTGACGCGCATGATGACGTCCCGCACCCAGCCGCCGGCGTAGCCCGCCACCACGCCCAGCGTGACGCCCACGACCGCCGACACCGCCAGGACGGCCACGGCGATGGTCAGGGAGGTTCGCCCGCCGTACAGGACCCGCGTGAGCACGTCCCGCCCGACCTTGTCGGTCCCGAACCAGTGCGCGCCGCTCGGCGGGAGCAGCGCGTCGACGGGAGCGAGCCGGTCCACGGGGTACGGCGCGAGCCACGGCGCCAGGACCGTGGCCAGCAGGATGAGCACGATGAGCACCGCCCCGGCGGCGGCGAACCGGTCGGTGATCTTCGGCAGCGTACGACGCAGCCGCACCGCCTCCGGAGCGTCCTCGGGGCGCGGCTCCAAGCGGTCCTCCTGGCTCGTCGGACCCACGCTCATCGGGCCCTCGCTCTCGGGTCCACCACGCCTTGGAGGAGGTCCACGACCAGGTTGGCCAGCACATAGACCATCGCGACCAGCAGCGTGACGCCCGCGATGGCCGGGGTGTCGAGGCTGTGGATCGACTCGACGGCGTACCGGCCCAGCCCCGGCCAGTTGAACACCGCCTCGACCAGGAACCCGTTCACGATCGCGTACGCGAACACCAGGGCGATCAGGGACAGCACCGGGTTCAGCGCGGGCCGCAGCGCGAACCTGGTCAGGATCGACGTCTCCCCGAAGCCGAGCGCCCGCTCCAGCCGGGCGTGGTCCTGCCCGGACTCCTCGATGAGCGCCGCCCTGGTCATCTGCGCGATCACGCCCGCCGGGTAGGCCGCCACGACCAGCGCGGGGAGCACCAGGTGTTCGAGCGTGCTGGTGAAGATCGGCCAGTTGCCGGTGATGAGCGCGTCGACGATGGTGATGTTGGTCCAGAGCGTCAGCGGGCTGGTGGTGTCGAGCGTGGAGTCGTACTCGCCGGCGACCGGGAACCAGCCCAGGTTGCTGGCGAACACCGTCTGCAGCGTCAGAGCCAGCCAGAACACCGGGACCGAGACGGCCAGCATGCTAACGACCCGCACCCCAAAGTCCGGAAATTTCGTCTTATAGCGGGCTGCGAGCACGCCGACCGGAATGCCCACCGCGATCGCGATGAGCAGCGCCGTACCGACCAGCTCCAGAGAGGCGGGGAACGCGAGCAGCAGGTCGTCGCGGACCGGCTGCCGGGTCCGCAGGCTGGTGCCCCAGTCGCCCGTGGCCAGGTCCCTGACGTAGTTCCAGAGCTGCACCGGGATCGCGTCGTCCAGCCCGAACCGCAGCCGGGCCGCGGCGAGCTCCTCGGGCGTCGCCTTCGGCCCGGCGAACGCGACCGCCGGATCGCCGGGCACCAGCCGCATGATGGCGAACGTCAGCACGACCACCCCGGCCACGACCAGGACGGCCTGGCCGAGGCGGCGGGCCAGATAGCGCGGCACGGCTCAGCTTGCGGGCTTGAGATCGTAGAAGAAGACCACGTTGGGATAGGCCGGGTTGTCGACGTACCCCTGCACGTCCGCCGTCAGCGCGCGCTGGTAGGTCTGCACGTACGGCACCGCCACCGCGGCCTGGTCCTGGATGATCTGCTTCTGGATGGTCGCGTACGACTGCTCGGCGGCGAACTTGTCGGTGGCCGTGAGCTGCGGCAGCGCGTCGATCTCCTTGTCGATCTCGGCGTTCTTCAGGTAGGAGAGGTTGAACTGCGGCTTGTCCGCGCTCCTGAACACGTTGAGGAACCACGAGTAGGCGTCGGCGTAGTCGGGATACCAGTACATGACGAAGATGTCCTGGCCCTGCTTCTTGCCCTGGTCCCACTGCGCGTTCCAGGCCATCGGCTTGGCCTCCAGGCTCACGTTGAGCTGCTTCAGCGCCGAGCTGAGCAGCGTCACCAGGAGCTTCTGGTCCTCGTCGCCCTGGGCGTAGGTCATCTTCAGCTTCAGCTCGGGGAAGTCGGGGCCGTAGCCCGCCTCGGCCAGCAGCGCCTGCGCCTTGGGCAGGTCCTGCTTGGGCTCCATGTTGGCGGTGTAGCCGATGAGGCCCTGCGGCACCAGGCCGGTGCTCTTCTTGCCCGCGCCCTTCAGCGCCGCCACGAGACCGTCGTAGTCGAGCGCGAGCTGGAGCGCCTGCCGGATCTTGACGTCCTTCATCGGGCCGGTGGCGGTGTTGAACAGCAGCAGCAGGTTCTGGAAGGACGGCCTCTGCGAGGTCTGCACGCCCTGGGTCGCGCCCGCCTGCTCGAAGAGCTGCGGGTTGAGGCGCTCGACGAAGTTCACCTCGCCCTTCTGCAGCAGTTGCCAGGCGGTGGTGATCTCAGGGGTGACCCGGAAGGCGATCTTCTTGTACTGCTCAGGCGTCCAGCCGCCCCAGTAGTCTTCGTACGCCTTCAGCGTGAGCTCGGTCTCCTTGCCCTTCTGCCAGGTGTCGATGGTGTACGGGCCGGTGCCGGCGTCGGTCTTGCCATCCTTGAGCTTGTCGGCGGCGGCCGTGTCATAGATGTAGGCGGCGTAGCCGGAGGAGGCGATCAGGTCGAGCGGAGCCGCGTACTTCAGCTTGAACGTCAGCGTCGCCGGGTCGGGCGTCTCGATCGTCTTGACCGAGCCCCAGATGTAGGCGGCGCCCGCGTTCATCTTGATCGTGCGCTCGATGGCCTTCTTGGCCGCCTCGGCGTCCATGGGGGCGCCGGTGTGGAACTTCACGCCCTGGCGCAGCTTGAACGTCCACTGCTTGCCGCCGTCGGCCGACGTCCACTCGGTGGCCAGCCGCGGCTCGGGCTTCTGCGACTGGGTGTTGTACCTGGTCAGGCCCTCGTAGATGTTGGACATGGCGATGATCTCGTTGGAGTACGAGGTCGCCGGGTCCCAGTCGGTGACCACGTCGAGGTTGGGCGCGTAAACGAAGGTGGCGTCGTTGGCCTTGGTGGCGGCGACGGCGGACTCGCTCGTCGTGGCGCTCGGCTTCGGTGTCCGGTCCGCACCGCGTACCTGGCCGCCCGCGCACGCGGTTGCGGTCATGGCCACGGCCCCGGTGACCCCGGCGACGAGCAAACGCTTGTGCCAGCGCATGGGTGGGGAGTCCTTTCGATCTGTCACCGGGACAGAGGTCCGGCGGCTTTGACGTGTACCCGCACCGCGGGTTCTGAGAGATAGCTCAGCGGCACCTCGAGCAGGTCGACGATCTCCACCCTGGCCGGGTCCGCACCCGCCGCCACGGCACGAGCCGCCGCCTCCTCTTTGACTCTTTCGATCGCCTTTGCCCGGCTTTCGCCCGCAGGCAAGATCGTATCGACTCTGCCGCTCGCGAGGGCGATGGCCGCACCGACGGCGTTGGCCACCTCGGCGTGCTCGGGACGGATGACGCCGCTCACGCCGGGGATCTCGGCGGGCAGCAGGAAGGCGCCGCCACCCACCGCCACCAGCGGACGGTCGGCCCGGCCGAGCGCCATCCGGTCCACGGCGTCGATCACCATGGCGTCGGCGACGGCCAGTGCACTTTGCAGAGTGTCGCGGAATGTTTCCGACATGTCGCCCGCGCCGTACGCCGCCGTTTCCGCGGGCTTCGCGGCCTCGCCGTGGGTTGCGGCTTTGGAGGCGTGGGCGGCGGCTTCGAGCCGGTCGCGCCAGTCAGCCGCGTTCGCCGGGACGCGGCCGCCCGCCACGGCGGCATCGGTGACCGTCGTCGTGGCGCCGCCGAAGACCAGCGCCTCCTCCGCGATCCGGTACCCCACCGAGTCCGGCCCCACCCGCACACCGGCCCCACCCGGCCGGACCACGGTGCCGCCGCCGAGCGCGATGGCCAGGATGTCCGGCATCCGGAAGTTCGTCAGCACCCCGCCGATCTCCACCGCCGCCGCCGACTCCCTCGGGAAGCCGCCGACGAGCACGCCCAGGTCCGTGGAGGTGCCGCCCACATCGGCCACGATCGCGTCACGTACCCCCGACAGGAACGCCGCCCCGCGCAGCGAGTTCGCCGGTCCGGAGCCGATCGTGGACACCGGCAGCCGGGCGGCGTGCGCCACCGTCATGAGCGTGCCGTCGTTCTGGGCGAGGTACGGTCGCGCCCCCAGCCCCCGTTCGGCCAGCGCCGTCACCAGGGCCTCGGTCACATGAGCCGCCACGCCGTACAGGGCGGCGTTGAGCACGGTCGCGTTCTCCCGCTCCAGCAGCCCGAGGGAGCCGATCTCATGGCTCACCGAGACGGGCAGCCCGTACTCGTTCCGGACCAGCTCCTCGACCGCCCGCTCGTGGTCGGCGCTGGCCGGGCTGAACACTCCGGTCACCGCCACGGCGTCGGCCCGTACGCCGTCCAGGAACCGGCGGATCGCGCCGAGGTCGAGCGAGCCGATCTCGCGGCCGTCGACGTAGTGTCCGCCCGGCACGATGACCTCACCGGCGGACACGGCCTTGCGCAGGTCGTCCGGCCAGTCGGAGAGCGGCGGCACGGCGGTGGTCGCGGGCGCGCCGAGCCGGAGCACGGCCACCCGGCCGAGGTTCCTGCGCTCCAGGATCGCGTTGGTCGCGTGCGTGGTGCCCAGCATGACCCGGGTGATCCGCTCCCACGTGGCCACATCGGCCAGCACCGCGTCCAGGGCCGCCCGTAACCCCTCGGTCACGTCCGGGGTCGTCGGCCGCTTGGCCTTCGCCACCACCCGGTCGGCGGCGTCCAGCACGACGGCGTCCGTGTTCGTGCCGCCGACGTCGATCCCGATCCGCAGCCCGCCCTCAGTCACGCGGCTCCCCCTTCGCCAGCTCCTCGATCGGCACGTACTCCAGGTCGTAGCCGAACGCGCGCGGCCCCGCCGTCTCCAGCCCCTTGGGCGTCCGCCAGAGCGGGTCACACGGCCAGGCGAGCACCGTGACGCGCTGGCCGTAGCGCAGACTCTCGGTCTGTACGGCGGCGGCCGTCTCGGTGTCGACCACGGTGATCAGGTCGGGCACCATGGCCCTGGGGCGGCCGTTCTCAAGGGCGACGAGGTTCTCGTTCTGGAGCTCCAGCGTGAGCGTGCGGCCCCGGTCGTCACCGGTGCCCTCGATCATGGCCGTACCCCTGACGAACCCGCCGGTGGTGCGCCGTTCGACGTCCGTCAGCTTGCCGGTGATCAGCCGGGCCGCGCCGAGCCGTTCCGCCAGGGCGCGCAGCGGCTCCGCCGCGCCCTCGGTGGCCCGGCCGACGGCCAGCGCGCGGGTGACCGTACCCTCGATGACCGCGCCGCGTGCCTGTGCGGCGGTGAGCACGTAGTCGGCCATCAGCGCGTGCGAGCCCGCCGCCACGCAGACGGCGCGCGCCAGACGCTCGGACCAGAGGCCGTCGATGGGGCGGATCGTCACGATGTTCCCCACGATGTCGGACATGATGACGAGGTCGACCGGCAGCCCCGCCACGTACATCGACACCATCTGCACCTCGGGGAACGCCCGCCCCATGCCGTCGGCGTCGAGCAGCGGCAGGTCGAGCTGGGCGGCCCAGGCGACGGGCGCGACGCCGTTCGCCCCGCCGATCTCCGACGACATGACCGCCGCCGGCGGGCGGCCGAAGATCCGCTCAATCTCCTCCGCGATCCGCTTGGGCTCGTCCTCGCCGTGGATCATCTCGTGGCTGACGGTCGGCGCGCCGATGCCGGACAGCGGCACGACCAGCGCGTCCGCGGGCAGGTCCGCCAGTTCGATGAGCGGCACCGGCCCGTACGTCTGGATCGCCCGGATCGCCGCCAGTGAACCGGTACGCACGTCCCCGCCACCTCCGGTGCCCAGCACGGCGCATCCCCGGGCGAGGGCGGGAATGTCACTGATGTCGATGGTCATATGGCGACACAACCAAGCACATAGCCACTCATTGCGCCAGTCAGGTCGGCGTTACGTGGACCAACTCAGGTCTGTGAACCGGCAAACCGATTGCGCGATCCGGCTCCGCGCGGCGAAGCTCGTGGCGGGCATACCTGCGGTGGCGGCGGCGGCATAAGTGCTGTGGTCGCGACGACATAGGGGCCGTGATGGCGGGGGCCGTCCCGACATTTCCGGAAAGGCAAGCGATCATGCGAATTTCGGTGGCGACCGACAGCCTGGACGGCGTGGCCGAGCGCGTCGTGAAGCTGCTGCGTACCCGCGGGCACGAGGTGGTCACGCACGGCGCGCTCAACCCGGAGGAACGCGACGACTGGGCATGGGCGTCCGAGCTCGCCGCGCGCGACGTGAGCGAGGGACGCGCCGACCAGGCCGTCGTGTGCTGCTGGACCGGCACGGGCGCCTCGATCGCGGCGAACAAGGTGCCGGGCGTACGGGCGGCGCTCTGCGTCGACGCCTACACGGCCGACGGGGCCCGCAAGTGGAACGACGCCAACGTGCTGGCGCTGAGCCTGCGGCTGACGTCCGAGGTGGTGCTCGACGAGATCCTCGACGCCTGGCTGGCCGGTGTACCGAGCACGGACGCCCCAGACCAGGCGAACGTCTCCCACCTCGACACAATCTGACAACGCCCCGCCGTACGGGAAATGACCTTGGGCGGAATCGCGGAAACGTCGGTGCCGCCCTTTAGGGTGCTGGGCATGACGGATGTGCTCCTCCACGGCGGGCGGCCGTGGGGTCACGAGGCGCCTGCCGACATCCTCGTCCGCGACGGCCGTATCGAGCGGGTCGCGACCGGGATCGACGCGCCCGCCGCGCGCTCGTTCGACATCACCGGCGGCCTCGTGCTGCCCGGCCTCGTCGAGGCTCACTGCCATCTCGACAAGACCCTCTACGGAGGGCCCTGGGTGCCCCACTCCGCCGCCGACACGCTGGCCGGTCGCATCGGTAACGACCTGGGCCGCCGCGCCGAGCTGGGCGTGCCGAGCGTCGAACGCGTCGCCGCGCTGCTGGCGCGGATGAGCGCCTACGGCACCACCCACGTCCGTACTCACACCGACATCGACCCGCTGGTCGGCCTGCGCGGCGTGGAGGCCGTGCGGGAGGCGGCGGCGGGCTCGCCCATCGACGTGCGCCAGGTCGCCTTCCCGCAGCACGGCGTGCTCACCAACCCCGGCACGGCCGAGTTGCTCGAAGCGGCGCTCAAGAGCGGCGTGGAGGCGGTCGGCGGGCTCGACCCGGCGGGCATCGACCGCGACCCGGTGCGCCACCTCGACATCGTCTTCGGGCTGGCGGAGCGCTACAGCGCGCGGCTCGACATCCACCTCCACGACGGCGGTTCGCTCGGCGCCTGGGAGCTGGAGCTCATCACCGAGCGCACCAGGGTGCTCGGGCTGGCGGGCAGGGTGACGGTCAGCCACGCCTACGCGCTCGGCCAGCTCGACGAGGCCTACCAGGACCGCCTGGCCCAGGGCTTCGCCGAGGCCGGGGTGGCGCTGGCGACGGCCGCCGTCTACAGCTTCCCGGTGCCGCCGATCAAGAAGCTCCGGGCCGCGGGCGTCACGGTGGCGTGCGGTCACGACGGCATCCGCGACCTGTGGGGCCCCTACGGCAGCGGCGACATGCTCGAGCGCGCCATGCACGTGGCCTACCGCAGCACGTTCCGCAGGGACGAGGACATCGAGCTCGCCCTGGAGGCGGCTACCTACGGCGGCGCCCGCGTGCTCGGCCTCGACGCCTACGGGCTGGCTCCCGGCGACCGGGCCGACCTCGTCGTCGTCCCCGCGAGCGGCGCGGCCGAGGCCGTGATCACGCACCCGGCGCGCACTCTGGTCATGAAAGACGGCACCGTCCTGCACAATTGACCGGCGGGACCATCGAAAGGCAGGCAAGTGCTCTCTATTCACCAGCGGATCGCGGAAGAGCTCGGCGTACGCGACGGGCAGGTTCTGTCGGCCGTCGAGCTGCTCGACGGCGGCGCGACGGTGCCGTTCATCGCCCGCTACCGCAAGGAGGTCACCGGCGCCCTCGACGACGCCCAGCTGCGCACGCTCGAAGAGCGGCTGCGCTACCTGCGCGAGCTGGAGGAGCGCAGGACGGCGATCCTGGAGTCCATCGAGTCTCAGGGCAAGCTCGACGACGAGCTGCGGGCCCAGATCATGGCGGCCGACACCAAGGCCCGGCTCGAGGACATCTACCTCCCCTACAAGCCCAAGCGGCGCACCAAGGCGCAGATCGCCCGCGAGCTGGGTCTGGAGCCGCTGGCCGACCAGCTGCTCGCCGATCCCTCGCTCGACCCGGCCGCGCTGGCCGAGACGTTCGTCACCGAGGGCGTCGCCGACGGAGCCGCCGCGCTGGAGGGCGCGCGGGCGATCCTCATCGAGCGCTTCGCCGAGGACGCCGACCTCATCGGCGGCCTGCGCGAGCAGCTCTGGGGCCGTGGCCGGCTGCTGTCCACGGTCCGTGAGGGCAAGGAGGAGGCGGGGGCGAAGTTCTCCGACTACTTCGAGTTCGGGGAGCCGTTCACCAAGCTGCCCTCGCATCGGATCCTGGCCATGTTCCGGGGCGAGAAGGAGGAGATCCTCTCCGTCACGCTGGAGCCCGACGACAGCCCCGAATACGAGATGCGCATCGCCTCCCGATTCGGCATCTCCGACCAGGGCCGCCCGGCCGACCGCTGGCTCAACGAGACCGTACGCTGGGCCTGGCGCACCCGCATCCTCGTGCACCTGGGCATCGACATTCGGATGCGGCTGTGGCAGGCGGCCGAGGACGAGGCGGTGCGGGTGTTCGCCACCAACCTGCGCGACCTGCTGCTGGCCGCCCCCGCCGGCACCCGCACGACCATGGGCCTCGACCCGGGCCTGCGCACCGGCGTGAAGGTGGCCGTGGTCGACGCCACCGGCAAGGTCGTCGACACCGCCACCATCTACCCGCACGAGCCGAAGCGGCAGTGGGACCAGTCGCTGGCCGTCCTGGGCGCGCTGGCGCAGAAGCACGGCGTCGAGCTGATCGCCATCGGCAACGGCACCGCCTCCCGCGA
Source organism: Nonomuraea sp. NPDC052129 (assembly GCF_040680095.1). Taxonomy (NCBI): domain Bacteria; kingdom Bacillati; phylum Actinomycetota; class Actinomycetes; order Streptosporangiales; family Streptosporangiaceae; genus Nonomuraea; species Nonomuraea sp. NPDC052129. The sequence continues at coordinate 77,040 of NZ_JBFAVX010000043.1, forward strand.
GACCGACAAGCTGGCCGGTGAGCTGGTCAAGCACATGCCGTCGGTGACCAAGATCGTCGTATCGGAGGCGGGCGCGTCCGTCTACTCCGCCTCGGCCTACGCCTCCGCGGAACTGCCCGACCTAGACGTGTCGATCCGTGGCGCGGTCTCCATCGCGCGCCGCCTCCAGGACCCGCTGGCCGAGCTGGTCAAGATCGATCCCAAGTCGATCGGCGTCGGCCAATACCAGCACGACCTCGCCGAGACCAAGCTGTCCCGCTCGCTCGACGCGGTGGTCGAAGACTGCGTCAACGCCGTGGGCGTCGACGTCAACACCGCGTCGCCGCCGCTGCTCACCCGCGTGTCGGGCATCGGCGCCACCCTGGCCGAGAGCATCGTGCGCCACCGCGACTCCAACGGCCCCTTCAAGACCCGCGCGGCCCTGAAGGACGTGGCCCGGCTCGGGCCCAAGGCGTTCGAGCAGTGCGCGGGCTTCCTGCGCATCGCGGGCGGCGACGACCCGCTCGACGCCTCCAGCGTGCACCCCGAGGCCTACCCGGTGGTCCGGCGCATCCTCAGCTCGGTCCAGACCGACCTCAAGACGCTGATCGGCAACACGGCGACGCTGCGGGCGATCAAGCCGCAGGAGTTCACGGACGACACGTTCGGCCTGCCCACGGTCACCGACATCCTGCGCGAGCTGGAGAAGCCCGGCCGTGACCCACGGCCGGCGTTCAAGACCGCGACCTTCAAGGAGGGCGTGGAGAAGATCTCCGACCTGCTGCCCGGGATGATCCTGGAGGGCGTGGTGACGAACGTGGCCGCCTTCGGCGCGTTCGTGGACGTCGGCGTACACCAGGATGGCCTGGTCCACGTCTCCGCCATGTCCCGAAATTACGTGAAGGATCCCCGCGACGTCGCCAAGCCCGGCGACATCGTCCGCGTCAAGGTCCTCGAGGTCGACATCCCCCGCAAGCGCATCTCCCTGACCTTGCGCCTGGACGACGAGACCACCTCCGAGGGCCGCACTTCCCGCGGCCAGGGCGGCGCGGGCCGCGGCTCGGCTGGAGACGGCGGCCGGGGCTCGGCGGGTCGTGGGACTGCCGGAGACGGCGGACGCGGAGCAACGGCCGGCCGTGGCGACGGCGGGCCCCGAGGCGGCGCGCGGGGTGATGGCGGACGCGGTGACGGGTCCGGCGGACGCGGTGACGGTGCGCGCGGTGGCGGCGGACGCGGCGATGGTGGCCAGCGCGGGCGGGGCGACGCCGGTCAGCGTGGCGACGGCGGCCAGCGGGGTCGTGGAGAGGGCGGACAGCGCGGCGGTGGCGCACGCCGCCCGGCCCCCTCGGGCGCCATGGCCGAAGCCCTCCGCAAGGCCGGCCTGACCGGAGACGACCGCAACTCGAAGTGACCTTGAATCGAGCTGCCGTCGGATCCACCTGAGTCTGATCCGACGGCAGCTCGAAGTGACCTTCAGCCGCGCAGCAGTCGGATCCATCTGGGTCTGATCAGATGCCGCGTGCCGGCCTGGTCCGTCATGTGATGCGGCGGCGAGTGAAGCCGAACAACCCACCCGCCGCCAGCGCCGCCGCGATGAGCACCAACACTGCGAGAGGGCTGACGGACAGCGCGGCGGCGGGCAGCTTCGGGACGTTGATGAATGGCGAGGCATAGGCGATCGAGGGATCCATCCCCGGCACTTGCGCGATCAAGAAGACCAGGACATTGAGCACGAGAATGGTCCAGGCACCCGCGGTGGCGGCCCGTGGCGTCAGGCCGTACAGAACACCGGTTATCCCGATCATGACCCAGACCGCGGGCGCGTACGCGAGCGCGGCGACCGGCATCCGCGCCAGCTCCCCCGGCACATCGCCGCTCGCCAGGCCGTAGGTGAGGCCGGTGGCCAGGCCCAGGACGGCGAGCAGGGCGGCCGAGCCCATGGCTGCGATGAGCAGATGGCCGCCCAGCCACCGAACGCGACCGACTGGGGCGGCCAGCATCGGTTCAGCCCGTCCGGACGCCTCCTCGGCATGTGGCCGAAGCGCCGCCAGCACGCCGTAGGCGCCCGCGGCGAGCGCCAGGATGTACACGAAGAGCGCGAAGACGCCGTCCACCGGCCGGCCCCCGCCGCCAAGGTAGGCGATCAGTTCCTGGAGCTGCTCGCTCTGGCCCGCTTGCTCGGTGACGCTCAGTGCGATACCGCCCAGGGCGAACCCCGCGCAGCAGAAGCCGGCGGCCCAACCCGCGAGGCCGGTCCGATGCTGCCGCCAGGCGAGGGAGAGCGGACCGCGCAGGCTGTTGGACGCGGTAGCCGGGCCCTCGCGGGAGGCGATCAGACCTCCGCCGATGTCCCGGCGCGCTGACAGCGCGATGGCCACGCCGGCGAGGAGCGCCGTAGCGATCACGGGGAGCAGCAGGACCCACCATCGTTCCCCGGCGAACGGCCGGACCCGGTGCGCCCAGCCGAACGGCGACAGCCAGGACAGCGGGGAGTCACCGCCACCGGCATCACCGACCGCGCGCGACACGTACGCGACGGCCAGCACGACGAGAGCTATCCCGCGGGCGGAACCCGCGCCGGCCGACAGCTGAGCGGTGACCGCGCCGACCCCGGCGAAGAACAGTCCCATGCTCGCGATGGCGCCTCCCAGCGCGAGCGCTCCGGCGAGCGGAAAGCCGAGCCGGGCCAGCGCCACCGCCGTCAGCAGACCCGCCAGGCAGCTTGCCGCCACGGTGACCAGCAGCGCCGCGGCCAGCTGAGCGTGGCGGCCGAACGGCGTGGAGCCGAGCAACTCGCGGCGGCCGGTCTCCTCTTCGGTCCTGGTGTGCCTGATGACCATGAGCAGGCCGGCCAGCGCCGCGCCGAGCAGGCTTCGCACACCGACCTGCCAGCTGGTGATCGCACCGCTGCTCGAGCCGAAGATCGGCCCGACCAGCGCGAGCTCCATCGGATTGCCCGCGACCCCGTCGGCCCACTCCTGCCGGTCGGCCGCCAAGGAGTACAGCCCGATGACACCGGCCGCGGTGCTCGAAGTGATCGCGGCGAGACCGAGGATCCACACCGGGAGCAGGATCCGGTCCCTGCGCAGGATGAGCCGTACGGCGGACCACGTCCCAGCGAACGCGGATTCGGCGAAGGACGCGTGGCGGGGCACAAGGAGAGGGGCGGTGCTCATCGTGCCGCTCCAACCTGATCCGCCGCCCCGCCGGAGGAGCGGTCGTAGTGGCGCATGAACAGCTCCTCCAGCGTCGGAGGCGCGCAGGCGAGGGAGCGAATGCCGAACCGATGCAGGTATCCCATCGCATGGTCCAGTTCGGCGGTGTCGACGGCCAGGGTGGCCTTGGTTCCGTTCACCGACGGATCGTGCACTCCAGGAAGGTCGGCCAGGCCGCTCAGCGGGGTGGCGGTCTCAACGGTGATGCTGGTCCGGGTCAGGTGGCGCAGTTCGGCCAGGGTGCCGTGTTCGACGGTCCGGCCATCGCGCACGATGCTGACCCGGTCGCACAGGGCCTCCACCTCGGCCAGGATGTGGCTGGAGAGCAGGACCGTTTTGCCCGCCTGCTTGGCCTCCAGCACGCACTCCTGGAACACCGCCTCCATCAGCGGGTCCAGACCGGATGTGGGTTCGTCCATGATGTAGAGCGGCACTTCAGAAGCGAACGCGGCGATCAGCGCCACCTTCTGCCTGTTGCCCTTGGAGTAGGTGCGGCTCTTCTTCTTCGGATCGAGGCCGAACCGATCCAGCAGCTCGGCGCGGCGAGCCCGGTCGATACCGCCGCGCAGGCGGCCGAACAGGTCGATCACCTCACCACCGGTCAGGTTCGGCCACAGGTTCACATCGCCGGGAACATAGGCCAGCTTGCGGTGCAACGCCACCGCGCTCTCCCAGGGGTCGGCGCCGAACAGGCGAACGTCGCCGGAGTCGGCGCGCAGCAGGCCTAGCAGAACACGAACCGTGGTGGTCTTCCCGGCGCCGTTGGGGCCGAGGAAGCCGTGCACCTCGCCAGGCGCGACATTCAGCTCCAGCCCGTCCAGAACCGTGGCCCGGCCGAATCGCTTCACTAAGCCGGAAACCGAGATCACATTCGTCGTCATGACCGCTCTCCTCTGCGGTAGGCCTCCCAGCGACGGATCATCTCGTCGCCGTACTCCTTCTCCATGAAGCCGAGGAAGTCGGCGAACTCCTGCAGCCGTTCCTGTCGCGCCGGGTCACCGGAGACCAGCTTCATGCCACGCTTGGTCAAGTCCTTGCCGGTGGTCAGAAAGCCCAGCCGGGCCTGGGCGATCTGCAGCCAGCCGCCCTCTTTGAGGCGGTAGTGGTGCTGCCGCGAACCCGGAGCGGGCACCCGCTCGACGAAGCCGGCCTGCTGCATCTGGCGTACCACCGTGCTGATCGACGCCTTGCTGGCCTGCAACTCGGTGGCCAGTTCGGTGATCGACCGCTCTGGCGGATCGCTGATCAGCAACCACCCGAACATCCGGCCTGCCGTACGGCTGCCACCGGCGGTCTCGAAGAACAGGCCGAAGTGATCCACGAACTCGAGCTCATCCTGTGTCGGCATCCTGCCTCCGCGAAAGTTTCGTACGTTCAGTCCGTACTGAACGTACGCAACATATCAGAATAGAACCGGCGCCTGTCCAGCACTTCGCGCGTGCGCTCCGCCGCCAGGGGTCGCCCGCCGTCGGGGTGGGTCCGCTGCCAGCGCAACCTTGGCGAGCCGGCCGGGCCCGCTGGGGCGATACGGTCGGAGGGTGAGTACATCTGCGTACACCACGGCGATCACCCAGGCCCGCGACCTGCTCAGGTGGCGCTCACCGCTGCGCACCGAGCTCTGGGCGGCGCGGCTCACGGCCACACTGCGCCCAGCGGAGGTCCAGCCGCTCGTCCGGCAGTTGACCGAAGACGGCGGCCCGGAGGCCCGCCTCACGCTGGCTGCCCTGGCCACCGTGGAGACCGCCGCTCTGGGGCACGACGAGACGGCAACCCAGGACGACGAGACGGAGCGGCCAGCGGGACAGGCGACCGCGCGGGAGCCGGGAGGAGAGAAGACGCTTCGGGAGACGCTGCGGGAGGCGGGGAGGGAGGCCGCGCGGGGACTGCCCAAGTGGGTCGGGCGGATGGGGCAGGTCGTGTGCGACCAGGCGTGGTACGGCAAAGCCGACCGCTACGGCGAGCAGACCCTGGCCGCCCTGCGCTTCCGCTACCCCGACGGCAAGGAGCCGCACGTCCTGATCGTAGGCATCGACCAGGTCAACGGCGGCCTGGCGGTCGACGCGACAGTCGAGGAGCCGAAGTTCCTCGACGACCTGGACCTGCGGCCGGCGGATCCGGCGGTGGTGGCGGGGCGGGTGCTGGACGCGTTCGAGATGACCGACCTCGTCATGGGGGCACCGATCGCCGAGAGCCTGCCCGCCGTCCGCCCGCTGGCGCTCGCCCGTGCGCAGGCCGTCCCCGATCCGGTACGGCAGGCGCCCGATGACACCTTGTCCCGGTTCCTGGATCTGCCAGACCTGCCGGGAGCGCAGGAGGCGTTCGAGAAACTGGTCGAGTTCGTGGGCGATCGGCCCTTGTGGTGGAGTCCGGCCCGGGTCTCACGGTTCCTCACCTCCTGGTTGCCGCGCGAGGCGATCCTGACGGACGCGGCTGTCTCCGCCATGCCCGAGGTGGTCCGCGCGTGGAGCCGCTTCCACGGCGCCGAGCCGGAGGTGCTCCAGCGAATCGACGCCGACGCGCCGCGCCTGCCCGCGCTGATGGCCGACGAGTCGCTGGCCGGCCTCCGCAAACGCATCGCCCAAAGCGAACGATGACGCCGGGCTACGGCCTGGGCTCATCATTTGGCTACTTTTCGCCGACCAGGCTTTGTACTGATCGACGGCCGCCGGCTCGGTGATCAGTTCGGCGCCCGTGAGGTTGTCGCCGTCGTCGAAGAGGCACCGGGCGACGATGTGGGAGTCGAAGATCCAGAAATCTTCGTCCGGGAGGTACACGCGCTCGGCATCCGCGCCACATGTTGCGAACATCCTCGCCCAGAGCAGCGTTCTTCGCCGCGTGCGCGAGAAGGTACAACTGTCCCGTGGTAGGCGGGTTGTCGACGATGCGCACCCGGCCGACGGCCGCGCCGTCCTCGGTCTTCGCGCGGATGGTGGTGCTCCACGGGGTGGTGAGGTCCCAAGTGGGCGTCTCACCTCGTACGAACTGGGCGTAGGTCTCGGTGGCTTCGTCGGAGGCGTAGCGTGCGCGCACCTCCAGATGCCATGCGCTGTGCTGGAAGTTCTCGAAGAGCTGGGCGAATCGCTCCGGGTCGAGGATGCGTGGCTGGGTGTCCCGGTCGCGCGGACCGAAGTCGATCAGCGTGTTGCGCGGCACCACAATGGGGATCTCGTCCTCGTCGAGGTGCTGAAGCTGGGCGATGACGTCGGGGTCGGTAAGTCGCGGTCCGTGGACGATGATCTCACCCGTGTCGAGGTCTTCATGCACGGCGGGACAGCCGCCCTCACCGGAGCCCGGAGCCATTGAAGCGCAGTCGACGTGCCATGACCCGTTCCTTTCGGCGGAGACTGATCTCTCAAGGTTCCCCGAGGCGGGTGCTCCGTGTCCGAGCTTCCATCGTCCTGCGTCAACAACATCGCTCAACTTCGCGGAGCCGTCAAGCAACTTCGCGCAACTTCTATGGTGGCTCCCGGGCGGCTCTTCCTACCGTTCCCGGCATGGACAGTCATGGGACCACGGTTGCCGCCCGGGTGCCGTACGTCGCCGCCTACAACAAGGAGACCGTCGCGCTCGACCTAGTCGTCATCCACGACATGTGGGCGCTGAGCGGGCGGCGGTTGTCCTACACCGATCCCCGGGCAGACGATTGGAACCTGTCCGTACTGTGGGCCCGGCAGAAGTGCGATCGGCGTGGGAAGGTCAACTACCAGGAGATGCACACGCTCCGGCAGCGGACATGCATGCTGCACCGGCTGTGCCAGGTGTGCGAAGGTCCCGCGCTGGACCCCGGCACCGGGCGCCCGTCCTGGGTTTTCCACGAGAAGACGCCCCCGCGTCCGGCCGCCTCAGCAAGCCACCGACCTGCATGCGGTGCATCCCCGAGGCGCTGGACGCGTGCCCGCGTCTCCAGCACCAGGCCCACGTCTACACCTCGCCCGACTACAAACCGTGGGGTGTGAAAGGAATTGTCGTCTCCCCCTCCGGTCCACCGACTCTCCACGACGTCCCACTGACCGACCGCCACACGCTGGAATACACCCTCGCCAGAGCCCTGATCGTGCACGTATCGGACCTGCGGCCCGAGATGGCCCAGAACGACCGGTAACTACAGGCGGGCCGCGCCCTTCTCAGAGGGCGAGACAAACGGGTGCTGCCCAGCAAGTCCGCTACCTGCGGCAAGTCGCGGCAGTGACGACGAACATCACCATCTACAACTGGAGTAGTAGGTACGGGCGGCTATGCTGCGCACTGGACGTTTTACCGCCGCCCCCGCACGGGCGTCTCAAGGGAGATCAACGTAATGTACAAGGAGTTCGCCGCAGAGGCCGTGGTCTGGCTCGTCCCGGTCGTGGTTCTCATCGGCCTCGCTCTGATGGTCACCTCCTGACGGTCAGAGGCCGGACCGGGTGCGACCCCTGGCGTCCTGGTCAGCGGTAATACTCGGAGTGCACGACCGTGGTGACGTCACGGTCGAAGCGGATCCCGCCGTCGAGCCACCGGTTCCACATGTTCGAGAGCGTACGGGTTCTGACGGTGCATGACCCCCAGCGGGTGCGTTTGGCGCGGATGGTGCCGACGTAGTCGTAGCAGGACCCGACCTTCTTGCCGTTGACCTTGAGCCGGGCGTTCAGGCTGACGGCATAGAGGGTTTTGCGGGAGATGTTGGTGATCCGCACCTTGACCAGGCATGTGTCCTTGCATCGGCCAAAGTAGATCTTGTACTTGACCAGGTGTGGCTTGGCGGTGCTGGAGAGGGTGGCCGTCGGACTCGCGGCCACCCCGACAAAAGCGGAAGCCCCCGTGAAAGCGGCCACCCTCGTGAAGGCGGGTGCCGGGGAAGCGGCGTCCCCAGCGGCCGGCGCCACAAGCACCGCCGTCGGCACCGCCAAAACCGTGGCCGCTAAGAAGAAGCAGACGAGACCCTTGACCATGTTGCCCCCATAGCGTCAACATGCCGCCGCTTCCGCCCGTCGAAAACCGTCGAAAGCCATTGAAAGCGGCATCAGGGCCCCGATTAACCGTCAGAAAAATGGCCGAGTCAATCGGTCTTCCGACCACACCCCTATTACCTCTCGTATTACCTCTCGTCACGAAGCCCAGGCGAGCAATGGACGCAGCTGTCGCAGGCGTTTCAACGCCTGTTTCTCCAGTTGCCTGATGCGCTCTCTGGTGAGCCCGAGACGATCCGCGATTTCGGTATAGCTGCGGGCTTCATTGCCCGCCAGGCCGTACCTGAGTCTGAGGACGAATGCCTCTCGCGGCGGGAGCGAGGTGAGCACCTGGTGCAGTTCGGCGTTGAACGCGCGGCGCTCCGTGAACTCCTGCACCTGGAGACCGTCCTCGTCGGGGATCATGTCGCCGATGTTCCCCTCGCCGTTCTCGCCGACGGGCACGTCCAGGCTGACCGTCTCCTGGGCGAGCCGCCGTAGCACGGCGACGTGGCGGAGCGAGCGTTCCGCGGCCTTGGCGAGCTCCGCCTCCCGGGGCTCGCGCCCCAGGTCGGCGGCCAGTTGCCGGGCGATCCTGCTCAGTCGCGCCAGCTCTTCGGCGACGTGCGTGGGCAGCCGTATGGTGCGGCTCTTGTCGTGGATGCCGCGTTCGATGGCCTGGCGGATCCACCACATCCCGTAGGTGGAGAACTTGTAGCCACGTTTGTAGTCGAACTTCTCCACGGCCCTGATCAACCCGAGATTGCCCTCCTGGATGACGTCGAGGAGTGGGAGCCCACGAAAGGCGTAGCGTCTGGCGGCGGCCACCACCAGCCGGAGATTGGACCTGATGAGCAGGTCCTTAGCACGCTGCCCGTCGCGGCGGACGTGTTCGAGCTCCGGTGTGCCCTCGCCACGGCTGATCAGGTAGCCCGAGTAGAGCCCCGCCTCGATCCGTCGTGCCAGGTCCACTTCGTCCGCGGCGCAGAGCAATGGTGTCTTTCCGATCTGCTCCAGATACATGCCGAGCAGGTCGGGCTCTTCGGCCGACATACCAATGCGACTACCCGGTAAACGGCGGCGAACTCCCCGGTTCATTGAGTTCCGCGATGGCGAGTTCGGCGGTGGTGCGGATGTCGAAGAACTTGTCGAGGGCGGTGATCGCGAAAAGGTGCTTACACCTGCCATTCAGCCCGGAAAGCAACAGCCGGCCGCCGGAGGCGGTCACCGCCTTGTGCAGATAAACGAGCACGGAAAGCCCGGAAGAATCGCAGACGCTGACCGCCTGCATGTCGATGACTAGTAAGGGTGGCTGGGTCAGGTCGAGCGCCTTGGTGACGCGATCACGCACCTCGGCCGCGGACCCGAAGTCGAAGTCTCCCGTGAGCCTGGCGATGACACACGGTCCCTGGAGCCCGAGGCTGATCGACAAGGCCTGCTCCGAAGTCACCCAGTTCCACCTACCCGCATTGCTCGCCCGATGTCACCACTTTACGAGAAGTAGCGTCTTGGGTTGGACACCAGCATCTGCTCGATCTGATCGCCGGTCACACCCGAGTCCAGCAGTGCGGCCAAGACCTCATCGTGGATGTGATCGTAGCGCCAGTTGGGCGCCATCGTGCGAAGTGCGTCATCCCAAGACTCCACAAAGTAGTCCATAAAGCAGGCGGTGTCGTGGCTGAGGACCATCCGATCAGCGTATCCCCGCTGACAGAGGGCGGCGATGGTGGCCACCCGGTCGGACGTCGCATTGTAGGCATCCAACCCGAATCTATCCATCCCCAGCGTGGCGCCCGTGTCGGCCAGACGCATCAGGTAGTCGAGATCGTTGGTGTCGCCCGCGTGCCCGACGACGACCTTCGTCAGGTCCACGCCCTCCGTGGCGAAGAGGTCGAGCGCGGTCAGCCCGCTCTGGGTGAAGGAGTTCGTGTGGACGGTGATCGGCGCACCGGTACGCGCATGCGCCCGCGCGACGGCCCGGCCGATCCGCTCGACCCCGGGCGTCAGACCCTTCTGCTCGACCACGCACTTGAGGAACGCCGCCTTGACCCCGGTGTCGGCGATGCCCTCGGTGAGGTCGCGTACGAAGTCGTCGATCATCGGGTCGGGCATGTCCAGGAGCAGGCCGGGGCCGCGGTGGTCGTACTGGTGAGGCAGTTCCTCGAAGCTGTAGATGCCGGTCGCGGCGATGATGTGCAGATCCGGCACTTCGGCGGCGATGCGCTGGATGCGGGGGATGTACCGTCCGAGGCCCCACACCGTCGGGTCCACGATCGTCCGCACGCCCTTCGCCGCCACCGCCTGGAGCTTGCCGATGGCGTCTGCGACCCGGAACTCCTCGTCCCACCAAGCACCTTTGCCGTAGTTGTCGAGAAACTCGGTAGAGAGAACAAAGATGTGCTCATGCATCAGGGTCTGACCAAGCTCATCGACATCGACGGGACCGCGAACGGTGTTGACGGTGGGCATGAGCGCCTCCATACCGGCTGGTCGGTGCCGCCAACCTAGGCCGCGCCCTACACCCCGTCAACAACCAGCCAGCCGCGGGAACAGCGGCTGGGGCCTGGGCAGCCGTTCCCCGCTCACCGCCGCCGCCACCCGCGCCGCCCCGGTGGGCAGAAAGGGCGCCAGTTGTCCGGCCAGCGCCCGGCACGCGTGGACGAGCGTCGCCAGCGAGGTCGCCCTGTCATCGGGCTCCTGGCGCCACGGCTGTACGCGTTCGACGTACTTGTTGGCCTCCTCGACGATCGTCCAGACCGCGGCCGCGGCGCGGCGGAAGTCGAAATCCTCCAGCGCCTCGTGCACCCGCCCCGGTGCGCTCTCGCAGGCGTCAACGAGCCCATGTCCGGCCTCCCCGTCGACGGCGACAATGGGCACCACGCCGTCCTGGAAGCGGTGCACCATGGTGACGACCCGGTTGACCAGGTTGCCGACGCCGTTGGCCAGATCCTCGTCGGCCCTGGCGACCAGCCGTTCCACGGTGAAGTCGGCGTCGCCGACCCGTGGCACCTCGCGCAGCAGCCACCACCGCACCGCGTCGGCGCCGCAGGCCCGCGCGATCGCCTCGGCGTCGGCGGGTGTCCCGGCCGATTTGCTGATCTTGCGGCCGCCGGCGGTCAGGTAGTCGTGCACGAAGATCTCAGCGGGCAGGGGCAGGCCCGCCGCGAGCAGCATCGCGGGCCAGTACACCGCGTGGAAGCGGATCACGCCCTTGCCCATCAGATGGATCTTGCGCGGCTCCGCCGCCCACCAGCGGTCGTAGTCGCCACCGTCCAGCGCGGTGACGTAGTTGGCCAGGGCGTCCCACCACACGTACACCACCTGGGAGGGGTCGCCCGGCACGGGTATGCCCCAGCCGCGGGCCCGGTCCGCGGCGCGCGAGACGCTGATGTCGGCCAGACCCGCCTCGATGAACGCCAGCACCTCCTTCCGCCGCGCGGCCGGCTCGATCCTGAGGCGCCCACCGCGTATCAGGTCCAGCAGCGCGTCCTGGTAGCGCGAGAGGCGGAAGAACCAGTTCCGCTCAGAGATGTGCTGCAACGGCGCCTCGTGCTCGGAGCACGACCCCTCGTTGTGGAACTGCTCGCAGCCGACGCAGTAGAGCCCCTCGTAGTGCCGCTGGTAGAGGTCGCCGTCGATCGCCCGCCAGATCCGCTCGACTCCCGGGCGATGCCCCGGATGGTGACTCGTCCGGATGAAGGAGTCGAAGGACAGGTCGTACGACTCGCGCAGCCCCTCGAAGGCGGCCGCGTTGCGATCGACCAGTTCGCGCACCGGGACGCCTTCCGCCTCGGCGGCCAGCACGTTCTTCAGCGAGTTGTCGTCGGTGCCGGTCTGGAAGCGTACGGGCTCGCCGCGCAACCGGTAGTGCCGGGCCAGCACGTCGCCCTGCACGAACTCCAGCGCGTGCCCCAGATGCGGGCGGGCGTTGACGTAAGGGATGGTGGTCGTGATGTACATCGTGTGTCTCCCGAGAGGCCCCGGACACGATGCGAGGCCCCGCTAGCAGGGCCTCGAACAAGACGTCGTCGGTGGAAGCCCCCTACGGGGCCATCATCACCAGTCGCGACGTCATGCGCTCATCGTAGTGTTCCGGATGAACCCGGCGCATCCGAAAATCTAGGCAGCACGTCGCCGCCAGAACTACTCCGGCGTGGGCACCACCAGCACCGGCCGGCGCGCGTGGTGCAGCACGCGGTCGGACGTGCTCCCGAGCAGCAGCGACTTCACCCCGCCCTGCCCCCGCGTCCCGGTGACGATCAACGTGGCCTCGATCTCGTTCGCCACGTCCACGATGGACGACCACACGGACAACGCGTCCGGCTCACACCGCGGCGAAGCGTCGAACCCCGCCTGTCTGGCCAGCTCCGCGCCCTGCGATGCCAGCTCCCTCATGGCCTGCCCGACGGCCTCGTCCTCGACGGGCGAATCGTCGATGGTCATCATCAGCCCGGCCGACGCCCGCGCCGACGCCAGCGCCAGGCGTTCCCACACGGTCAGTACGACGGCGCGCGCGCCGGGCAGCAGCGTGCCCGCGAAGGCGATCGCCGCCTTGGCGTCGTCGGAGCCGTCGTACGCGATCAGAATGGTCTGCTCAGTTGCTTCCATAGGCGAGCTCTTTCCAGATCAGCCCGTTTCACGCCCTGGAGCCGGGTAGCCAGCGGATATGACTGTCACACAGTTCCGGGACCTGCCTCTCGCCGACCGTGATCGCGAATGGGACGCGGCCGCGGCCGACAAGCGGGTGCGTAAGTGGGCGGACGCCGAGAAGAAGCCCGACGAGAAGTACCGCCAGGCCTTCCTCTGGTACGACAGCGACGACGCCGACGAGTTCGGCGCCTACAAGCTGCCGATCGCCGACGTCGTCGGTGGTGAGCTGAAAGTCGTCCCACGGGCCGTGATCGCCGCCGCCGCGGTCGTGGACGGTGCCAGGGGCGGGGTCAAGATCCCGCAGGGCGACATCGAGAGGGTCAAGAAGAACCTGGCCAAGTACTACGCCAAGATGGGCGACACGCCACCCTGGGAGCGCTGAACCGCGGGCTTGAGCAGCGACATCCCGGCCAGGGCCAGCACCCCGATCTCGGTGAGGACCACGACCCGCTGGGTGAGCCCGGCGGGGATGTCGTCGTTGGACAACTCGATGCCGAACATCCGCACGACGTACGGGACCACGACGAGCAGCAGCGCGCCCAGCGCCACCGCGCTCAGGACCCGTACGGCCCTGGCGTACCGGACTCGCGCGTTGGCCAGCAGCATCCCCGCGGCCGGCATCACCAGGAAGGCGGCGAAGGCGGCATATCTATGGATGCCGCCCGACAGCGAAAGCGGCACCCCCGGACGGTCCGTGGGAAAGGCACCGATCAGGAACATGCTCCCGCCCCACGCCAGCAGCAGCAGCACGACCCAGACGCTCGCGCCCGCCCGGCGCAGCGACTCGGCGATCAGTGCCGAGCCGACCGCGAACAGCGTCAGCGAGGTCGGCAGCAGCCATCCCAAGGGCTGAAAAGCGTACTCACTGATCACGCTGTGCATGGGGTCCAGCCCCGATTCCGCGTGCAAGGTGAGCATGGCGCCGGCGCCGGTTCCGATGGCCGCGAATCCACTGACAAGCAATGCCTTCATGCTTCAAAGGTCGTGGAATACGGGCTTCCGGAGTATCGGAGATCGACCCGAACAGGCCCTGAAGCGCCCCTTAATACCTAGGTCGTAGCACTTCGGATACCGGCCCGCTGACCTGCGGGAACCCGCCCCTGGGTCCAGCCCGCCACCTCAGGGTCGGTAGGGCCAGCGGTACCGCCGCGGGTCAGGGGTTGATTCCTGGGCCCGGCAGGTCGAAGTAGGCCCTGATCACGGTGGCGCCCGCTCGCGTGTGCACGCGGACCAGGTCGCTGAGCAGGTTGACGATCAGCAGGCCGCGCGACCCGGGAGTGCGCGGATCGACCGGCATCCGCCCGGCCAGCGGGTCGATGATGTGGCCCGAGTCACTGACCTCGCACACCAGCCGGTCGGCTTCGGCCCAGACCCTGATCAGCCCGGCGCCGCCGCCGTGATCGAGGCTGTTGGCGCCCAGCTCGGCGACCGTCAGGCGGATGTCGTCCAGCCTGGCCCGGCTGAACCCGAGCTCGGCGGCCCGCCCGGCGGCCAGCCCGCGCGCGGCGGCCAGGTTGGTGTGGTCGAAGCGGAGCGAGAGGAAGTCGGCGGGCTCGTCCAGCGGCTGGTTGTGCCCGTCGACGACCTTCTGGGGCGCGTAGTCGCCGCTGTGCCACTCGCCGGAGCCGTCGCGCAGCACGGGATGGGTCTGCTCGGCCTCACGAATGACCTCGGGGTCGAGCCCGTCGAGGTCGTACGGGCACAGGATCGTGACGTGGCGCCCGGTGAAGGCGTAGTTGATCAGGGCTTCGTGCTGGGCGCAGGCGGGATATTCCGTCACCGTGCGGCCCGGCCAGATGGGCTCGCCGATGATCCGTACGTGACCGACGGGGTGGCGGTCCGCGAACTCGCGCAGCACGGCGGGGATGATGCGTCCTGGATTGCGCCCGGCGCTGGTCATGTCGAGCAGGAGCACCTCGTCGGCGTCGCGCCCCAGACCGGCCTCGATCAGGGCGAGATTCCGGGGCGGAACCGCGACGGCGACGGGCTCTCCCGAGCTGAGCCCTTCGCGGACAAAAGCCGTGGTAGCCGCCACATATTCCCGATCGCCTCGATAGAAGAGTGCCGGGTGTACGAAGGGGTCCGCCGCCATCACACTTCAAGCTACCCCGCCATGAGGTCTTTACGGCAATCCGTTGGGTATCCATGTGTTATGAAGAGACTCCAGATCGTCCGGCCGACGAAGCCCTCCCCCCGGCCGCTCCCTCTCGATCTGCGTACGCCCTCCGGCCGACGCCTCCCGTTCTGAAGCGGGCGAACCTATGCTCGGAACATGTCGGATTTACAGATGCGCGTCTCAGATGCCGACCGTGAGCGTGGCGCGCGCAAGCTGCAGGAAGCGTTCATGGAAGGCCGTCTCACCCAGCTGGAGCTGGAGGACCGGCTCGAACTGGCCCTCACGGCACGAACATACGGCGATCTGGCCGGCCTGACCGCCGACCTGCCGGCTGACGGGCCCGCGGTGGACGGGCCCGTGGCCGACGAGGTGGTGGAACTGGAGTCCAAGAACGGCCACATCAAGCGATCAGGCGACTGGGCGGTCCCCCGCCGGCTCAGGGTCGCCTCCAAGTACGGCAGCGTCGAACTCGACCTGTCGGAGGCGGTCATCTCCCATCCGGTCATCGAGATCGACCTCGACCTCAAGTACGGTTCGGCCAAGATCGTGCTGCCCGACGGTGCCGCGGCCGATATCGACAGGTTCCGCACGGAGTGGGGCAACACCGCGACGTCGGAGGTGCCGGGCCGGCCTCAGCCGGGAGCCCTCTATCTGGTGGTGAGCGGCCAGGCGAAGTACGGCAACCTGGCGATCCGCTATCCGCGTAGGCGCTGGTTCACCCACTGATGGAAGATCGAGATGTGGTGCTCGCTCGGCACCAGCACCCCGCCCGCCCGGTAGGCCCGTGACGACATACCGGGCTGGGTCCGCTCGCAGGCGGCGAAGTCCTGCTCGTTGACCCGGTGGAACAGCTCGACCGAAAGCGACAGGTCGGCGCCGGAGGCGACCACGTCGGGGTGGTAGAGCCAGTCGCACTCCACGATCGTCCGGTCGGCGGCCAGCGGCACCATGCGGTGCAGGATCACGTGGTCGGGCACCAGGTTGACGAACACCTGCGGCTTGACGGTGATCGCGTAGTAGCGCCGGTCCTGCTCGGCCGATACGTCGGGCAGCTTGCCGAACCCCGGGCTCCCGTCCACGGTGAACCCCTCGGCCCGCTCGGCGAACTCCGCCCCGTGGCCCACGTAATACTGCGCGGCGTAGCCGCCGGCGAACTCGGGCAGCACTGCCGTCAGCTCCGGATGGATCGTGGCGCAGTGGTAGCACTCCATGAAGTTCTCGACGATGAGCTTCCAGTTGGCCTTGACGTCGTACACGATGCGGCGCCCGAGGGCGAGCTTGTCGACGTGGTAGTGCTCGATCGCGGCCGGATCGCCCAGGCGCTCGGTGGCCGCGCTCGTCACCGTCTCCTCGAACGAGGGCGGCTCGTCGGCCAGGCAGACCCAGGCGTAGCCGAGCCACTCGCGCAGGCTCACCGGGATCAGCCCGTACTCCACCCGGTCGATGTCGGGCATCTTCGCCAGGTTGGGCGCGGCGGATAATCGGCCGTCCAGGTCGTACGACCAGGCGTGGTAGGCGCACCTGATCGTCCGCCTGACCTCGCCCGCCTCCTCCAGGCAGAGGCGGGCGCCGCGGTGCCGGCAGACGTTGAGGAAGGCGCGCAGCTCGCCGTCGCGGCCGCGGACCACGAGCACGCTCTCGCTTCCGACCTGGACCGTCCTGAACGTCCCCGGCCGGGCCAGCTCGCCGGACCGGACCGCGCAGAACCAGAGGCTCTCGAAGATCTTGGCCTGCTCTTCGGCGAACGTCGCGGGGTCGGTGTAGGCATGGCCCGGCAGCGTGGAGATCAAGCTCGATGTGGTCAACCGGCACCCCTTGTTGCGTATTACGCACCGAGTTGCTCTATATGCGACATCGTCTGGTCGGGCCCAGGAGCTGTCAAGAGTTGGTCGCCCGCTTTACAACGACTTGATACTGATGGTGCTAGTGGGGTGCAAGCACCTGTCAAGGTTTACTCCATAATGTCGCTTCGTCGCTAAACGCAACGAAGGGCACGGAAATGACACCCCCTCGTCGTCGCATCGCCATCGCGATCGCGACGCTTTCTCTTGCCGGCCTCACCACCGCCTGTGGTGCCATCGGCAACGCTGTCGACTGCAACCAGATGGGCAGCGAAGTCACGAAGATCATGACTGACTTCAACGGAAGCATGACCACGGCCGCGACCGATCCCAAGGCCTTCGAGAAGGCCGGCGATGAGGCCGCCGCCAAGGTGAAGACCCTGGCCGGCAAGTACGACGGCGACCTCGCCGCCGCGCTCAATGACCTTGCCACCGGGCTCGACGGCATCAAGATCGACGCCAAGGACCCCACCGGCTCGATGGACTCTGTCCAGAAGCTGCAGAGCTTCGTAACGAAGATCCAGAGCGCCTGCACCTGACGCTTCCGTCGGCATGCCGCACCGGCCGCGGGGGGCGGCGCGGCGCGGCGGCCTTGTCGCGAACGCGGTCCAGGGGGCACTTTTCCGCGAACGCGGTCCAGATGGAATCGGTCTACGCTTGCTGCCCGTGACGGGGGAAGCTCTGGCAGCAGGCGCTGCCCGTTGGACGGCCCGGATCACGCCGAACCGCCTGCGCGTCGGGCTGATCGCCGTGGTCTCGGCCGCCGTCTACGCCGTACTCGGCCTGGTCAAGCTGGCCACCTATCGCGCCAGCACGTTCGATCTGGTGATCGTGGACCAGGCCGTGCGCAACTACGCGCACTTCCGGCCGCCGTACATCCCGATGGTCGGCGTCTTCCACGGCCGGGGGCTGGACTACCTCCAGCTCGCCGACCACTTCTCGCCCATCTACGCGCTGCTGGCGCCCTTCTACTGGATCCATGACGGCCCGGCCTCGCTGATCGTGGCGCAGGCGCTGCTGTTCGCCGCCGCGATCCCGTTCATCTGGCTGTTCACCAGGCGGATGCTGGGCACCGCCCCGGCCTACCTGGTCGCCGTGGCCTACGCGCTGTCGTGGCCCGTCGCGCAGGCGATCGCGTTCGACGCGCACGAGGTGATGTTCGTCCCGCTGCTCACCGCGATCATGATCGAGCGCTACCACGCGGGGCGGCTGCTGCCCGCCTTCGCGGCGATGGGCGCGCTCCTCCTGGTCAAGGAGGACATGGGCCTCACGGTGATCGGCTTCGGCCTCTACCTCTTCCTCACCGGCGACAGGTTCCGCGGGATGTGCTGCGCCGCGATCGGCCTCGGCGGGGTCATGCTCACCCGGGGCGCGCTCATTTCGCTGCTCGGCGGCCAGAGCCAGGACTTCTGGGCCTACGGCCACCTGGGGCCCGACGCGCCGAGCGCGATCCTGACGCTGCTGCGCGACCCGCTGAACGCGCTGCTGCTGCCGTTCAGCGAGGAGACCAAGGTCGACACGCTGTTCCTGCTGGCCTGGCCGACGCTGCTGCTCTGCCTGCTGTCGCCGCTGTCGCTGGTCGCGCTGCCGCACGTGCTCGAACGCATGCTGTCGGACCGCGAGCCGTGGTGGCGGGCGGACTTCCAGTACAACGCCTTCACCGTGGTGATCCTGCTCCTCGCGGGGGTCGACGGGCTGTCCAGGCTGCTGCGCCGGATCAAGCGCGCCGACGACCGCTCGCTCAAGCTGGCCTGGTCGGCGGGCGCGCTCGTGGTCGCGCTCACCCTGGTGCCGAAGTTCGCCCTGGACCAGCTCTACCATCCGGCCTTCTACAAGGCGGAGGAGATCAGGACCGAATCGGCCGCCGCGGCGGTGGCCACGGTGCCCACCGGCGTCACCGTGGAGGCCGCCAACTCGCTCGGCCCGGCCCTGACCTCCCGCACCACCGTCCTGCTCTGGACCGGGCAGCCGCGCGGCGCCGCGTGGGTGGCGGCCGACACGGCCCGCTGGCAGTTCCCGTTCGGCTCCCCCGACGATCAGCGCGCCCAGGTGGACCGGCTGGTGACCGAGGGATATACGAAGGTGTTCGATCGCGATGGTTATGTGGTGCTACGTCGTACGTGACCCGGTCGGCTCAGCCGATGGCCTCCGCGTACGCCCGGTCGAAGCCCGCCAGGACGATCGGCCAGGTGCCCGCCGACGGCGGGACGGCGCGGTTGTGGACGATCATGCGCTGCCGCAGCTCGGGATCCGTGGCCAGGCGTGCCACGGCGGCGGCCAGGTCGCCCAGGCTGCGGCCGAGCAGCCCCTCCGTGCCGTGCCGGACGAAGTCGGCCACCCCGCTCTGCGCCCGCGCCACCACGGGAAGCCCGGCGGCGCGGGCCTCCAGCGCGGCGATCCCGAACGACTCGCGTGGCGCCGGCGCCACGAACACGTCGGCCGACTCCAGCACCTTGGCGATCTGCTCGCGGGTGTAGCGTCCCGGCAGCGAGACCCAGCCCGTCATGCCGTGCCTGGCCAGGTAACGCTCCATCTGGGCGCGGGCCGGGCCGTCGCCGATGACCGTGGCGCGCAGCGGAATGCCCTCGGGGACCCGGGAGCGCACCATGTCGAGCAACTTGAGCAGCCGGACCGGCTGCTTGCGCGGCGCCAGACGGCCCACGGCCACGATGTGCACCTCCTCGCGCGGCTCCGGCGGCGACCCGGAGAACAGCCGCCAGCCCGACAGGTCGAGGCCGTTGGACACCACGTGCACGGGCACCCCCTCCCCCGCGACCGACCGGATCGGGGCCGCCGCCGCGTTGCTGACCGTGGTGGCCACCAGCCCCCAGTCCTGCCAGCCGTAGACCAGTCGCAGCAACCGGTAGACGCCGCGCGTGACGGGATCCCACATGCTGTGCACGGTCACGACGCAGGGAATTGCGGCCCGTTTCGCGGCCCGCACCCCCATCCAGGCGAACGGCGAGACCGCGCCCATGTGGACGTGCACCACGTCGGGCCGCGTGGAGGTCAGCCGCCGCGTGAGATGTCCCACTCCGAACGGGTGAACCGGCAGGTCGAAGGGCATCCTGGCGACGATCCGGTGCACGCCGGGCAGCGCCTCTCCTTTGGTCGCGGTCGCCACATCGACGGCGTGGCCGGCCTCGCGCTGCGTACGCACGAGGTCGGCGACCTGAACCTCGATCCCCCCGAGTCGCGGCAGGTAACAGTCACTCACGTGAAAGATCCGCACCCCTCCCAGACTAATCTGGGCGTTGTGCCTCCACGTACCGCTGTGTTCTTCCACGCCCATCCCGACGACGAGGCCCTGCTGACGGCAGGCACGATGGCGATGCTCGCGGCCGAGGGACACCGTGTGGTCCTCGTGGTGGCGACCGCCGGCGAGCGCGGCCTGGCCGAGATGGGGCCGGGCGAGGAGTTGCGCGCGACCCGGCTGAAGGAGCTGTACGAGTCGGCGGCCCTGCTCGGCTGCGCCCGCGTCGAGTGCCTCGGCTACGGCGACTCGGGCCTGAGCCCGCAGGGCGGCCGCGCCGAGGAGCGGCCCGACGACGCCTTCATCGACGCCGACTCCGAGAAGGCCGCCGGAAAGCTGGCCGCCATCCTGGAGGAGGAGCAGGCCGATCTGCTGTCGATCTACGATCCGGCGGGCGGCTACGGCCATCCCGACCACGTCCAGGTGCACCGGGTGGGGCGGCGGGCGGCGGAGATCGCCGGCACGGCGGTCGTGCTGGAGGCGACGGTCAACCGCGACCCGCTGGTCAGGCTGCTGAAGCTGGCGGGGAAGTTCTACCGGTTCCCGCCCGAGTTCGACGTACGGACCTTCGAGAGCGCTTACTCGGCGAGTGAGACGATCACCCACCGGGTAAATGTCCGGAAATATGCGAAACAGAAGCGGGCGTCCATGTCCGCGCACGCCTCCCAGGCGACCGGCGGCGACAGCGACCGCACGCTGGCCGTGATGCTCAAGGTGCCCGGCCCGCTCTACCGGCTCGTCTTCGGCACCGAGTGGTACGTACGGCGTGATCTTCCACCCGGCACCCGCCTCAGTCATCCTCTGGACCGGTGGCCGAAATGAGTCCCGAGTATGATCCGGTCCGCCCCCGCGAGCGGCAGACTGTACCCCGATGAAGAACAGATGGCTCCAGATCACGCTGTCCGCGCTCTCCCTGGCGCTGGCCCTGGCCCTCGTGGTCTACCTGCCGCAGATCGTCCACTCGCTGACCGGCAAGCCCGTGTCCTGGCGCGAGATCGGCGCGCTCTTCCACAGCCTCAGCTTCGGCACCATCGCCCTGATGACCGCGGTCTGGCTGCTGAGTCTGCTGGCCTACACCTTCGTGCTCACCAACTCGCTGCCAGGTCTCAACAACCTGCAGGCGCTCTCGCTCAACGCGGCGGGCAGCGCGGTGAGCAACCTGCTGCCGTTCGGCGGCGCGGCCGGGGTGGCGCTGACGTTCGCGATGACCAGGGGCTGGGGGTTCGCCAACCGCTCGATCGTGGTGATGACCCTGGTCAGCGGCATCTGGAACACTCTGTTTAGATTCATCCTGCCCGCCGTCGGCATCATCGCACTGCTGGCGGCCGGCAAGGCGCCCAACCCGACGGTGGCCAAGGCCGGCTGGGTGGGCGCGGTGTCGATCCTGGCGCTCTGCCTGGTGGTGGCCGCCGCCCTCTACTGGGACCGCGCCGCCGCCCTCCTGGGCAAGGGCCTCGACTTCCTCGTACGCCTGCTCAGGCTGAAGTTCCACGCCTCCGAGGCGCTCGAGCGGCTGCGCAAGGACACCGCCGAGATCGTGAGGTCGCGCTCGATCGGCCTGTCGCTGGCCATGGTCTTCTTCCTGGGCTTCCAGTGGGCGATCATGGTCGTCTGCATGCACGCCACCGGCGCCTATCCGGGGCTGGCCCAGTCGATCGCCGTCTTCGCCCTGTCTCGCGTGCTGACCAGCGCGCTGGTCACGCCGAGCGGCGCGGGGATCATGGAGAGCGGTGTCGCCGCGCTGCTCTACGCCTTCGGCGTGGCACCCGCCCCGGCGACGGCGACCGCACTGCTTTTCGGCTTCTGGACTTACACTATCGAGATCCCGTTCGGCGGCCTCGCTCTAGGCGCGTGGGCGCTACTGCGCAGGCGCAACGCCAGGAACGCCGACGCGGAGCCCCCGTCCGCGATCTCGAAGGCCCCCCAGTGACAATCCCAAACCGAACAGGCGTTAATCAATCACGGCCCTTGTGCCTGATTCGGAAGCCCGCATAGCGTGGCGGCTGACATGGTGGCGTTCCGAGTTCTGGGGCCAGTCGAGGCGTACGAACACGACGACGAACTCGACCTCGGCGGGTTGCGGCAGCGGGCCGTCCTCGCCCGACTTCTCGTGGCCAGAGGTCAGGTCGTGCCGGTTGACACGCTCCTTTACGACTTGTGGGATGACGACACGGCCAAGGGAGCCCAGTCGGGGCTCCAGGTTTACATCTCCCGGCTGCGCCGGGTGCTGGAGCCGGGCCGTCCACGGGGCGGGCCCAACCGCCTGCTGGTGACCGTCGCCTCCGGCTACGCGCTGCGGGTGGCGCCCGACCAGGTCGACGCGCTCAAGTTCGAGCAGTTGGTCAGGGCGGCGGGCGAGCACCTCGAGGAGGGCGATCCGCAGTCCGCGCGCGCCCGCCTGGAGAAGGCGCTCGGCCTGTGGCGGGGCACCCCCTATTCCGACTTCGCCGACCAGCAGTGGGCGGAGGCCGAGGTCAACAGGCTGACCGAGCTGCGGCTGGTGGCGCGTGAGCGGCACGCCGACACCGGGCTGCGCCTCGGCCTGCCCGCCGAGACCGTGCCCGACCTGGAGGCGCTCACCACCGAGCACCCGCTGCGCGAGGAGGGCTGGCGGCTGCTCGGCCTCGGCCTCTACCGCTGCGGCCGGCAGGGCGACGCGCTGGCGGCGCTGCGCCGGGCCAGGGGCATCCTGGCCGACGAGCTGGGCATCGACCCGGGGCCGGCGCTGCGCAAGCTGGAGTCCGACATCCTGGCCCAGGCGCCCGAGCTGGAGCTGAGCGTCGCGCCACGGCCGTCCAGGCCCGTGCAGGCGCCCACCGACACCTGGCCACCCCGGCCCGCCGCCCCGGTCGAGCCGCCGCCGCTGGAGCCCGAGCCGTTCGTCGGCCGCGACGCCGAGCTGGCCAGGCTCACCACGGCCGCCGCCCGCACCGGCAGGTTCCAGGTGGCGATCGTCGCGGGCGTCGCGGGCGCGGGCAAGACCACACTGCTGCGCCAACTCGACGGCAAACTAACCGGCGACGGCTGGATCACCGCCTCCGGCGCCTGCCCCGACTCCAGCGCGACACCACCGGGCTGGGCGTGGGTGGAGATCCTGCGCGCCCTGGTGGGGATGACCGGCGCGGGCGAATACGCCCAGCTGCTGGCGCCGCTGCTCGACGACGCCGACCCCGATCCCGACGACGACGAGGTGTCCGGCGGCTTCCGGCTGCACCGGGCGGTCGGCGGCTACCTAGCGGGGGTGGCGCGGCGCGCGCCGGTGTTGCTCACGCTCGAAGACCTCCACTGGGCCGACGACCAGACGCTGGCGCTGCTGCGCGCGCTGCCCAGCCTGCTGGCCACCAGCCGGGTGCTGCTCGTGGTCACCTGCAGGGAGAGCGAGCTCGACGACCGCCAGTCCGACGTGCTGGCCGCGCTCGCCCGGCTCGGCCCGGTGCGGGTCGGGCTGTCCGGCCTCGACCCCAAGGCCGTGGGCGAGCTGGTCAGGGCCACCTGCGTGCGCGAGATCGACGAGGACGCGGTCGAGTCCATCGTCGAGCGCACCGGCGGCAACCCGTTCTTCGTGCGCGAGACCGTACGCCTGCTCGACTCCGAGGGGGCGGCCGACCGGGCCAGCGCGGTCGAGGTCCTGTCGCGGGTGCCCTCCGGGGTGCGCGACGTCCTGCGGCGACGCATCTCCCGGCTGCCCGCCGGAGCCCAGCAGATCCTGTTGCAGGCGGCGGTGATCGGCCGCGACGTCGACGTCGACGTGCTGGTCGACGTGGCGGGCGACGAGGACGCCGTGGTGGAGGCGGTCGAGGCGGCGCTGCTGGCCGGGCTGGTGACAGAGCCGGGGCCCGGGCTGCTCAGGTTCGATCACGACCTGGTGCGCGACACGATCTACTCCGACGCCTCCCGGCTGCGCCGCACCCGGCTGCACGCGGCGGTCGCGTCGGTCATCGAGCGGCGCACGCCGTCCGACGTGGCGGCGCTGGCGCACCACTACTTCCTCGCCGACGCCGCCGAGAAGGCCGTCCACTACGCCGGGCTGGCCGCCGAGCAGGCCGAGCGCAGGTTCGCCCACCGCGAGGCGGCCACGCTGTGGGAGCAGGCCATCGCGGCGTTCGACCGCACCGGCGGCGACACCAAGGACCGGTTGCAGCTCATGCTCCGCCAGATCAGGGCCCTGGCGCTGTGCGGCGACATGACCGCGGCGCGGCTGCTGCGCCGCCAGGCCATGGACTCCGCGCTGCCGCTGGGCGACCTGGAGATCACCGCGCGGGTGGCGGCCTCGCTCGCCGTACCGCACAAGGGGATGGCCCGCGACTTCACCCGCACCGCGTGGGAGATCGTCGACGTCACCGAGAAGGCGCTGATGGAGCTCCCCGAAGGGGAGCAGACGCTGCGCGCGAGCCTGCTCACCACGCTGGCGCTGGAGCTGGAGGGCTCCTCCTCGCCCGAGCGGGGGCGGCAGGCGTCGCTGGAGGCGCTGGAGCTGGCCAGGCAGAGCGGCGACCCGACGCTGCTGGCGGCGGCCCTCAGCGGGCGGCTGCGCCAGTCCTACGACATCCCGGCGGTCGACACCCGCGAGAGCATCGGCCGCGAGCTGCTGGAGGTCGCCCAGCGCTCCGGGCAGATGGCCACGCAGGCGCTGGCCCACCTGGTGCTGCTCGAATGCGCGGCGGCCCGCGGCGAGTTCGCCATCGCCGACGAGCACGCCGCCGCGGCCGACCGGCTGGCCAGACAGTACGACCTGTCGGCGCCGGCGGCCGTCTGCGCCTGGTATTCCGGTCAGCGGCTGATGATCGCCGGCGACTACCGCGGCGCCGAGCGGGCCTACGCCGACGCGGCCAGGATGACCGAGCGGGCGGGCATGCTGGAGGGCCGCCAGGACCTGCCGCTGATCACCACGTTCTGCCTGCACCTGGTCGACGGCCGGGCGGCCGAGACGGTCGGGCAGATCGCGGCGGCCCACCAGCGCGGCGCGAAGTGGACTCTCGACGCCTACGCGCTCGCGCTCGCCTCCGCGGGTCGCGTGGCCGACGCCAAGGCCGTGGCCGCCGTACGCCCGCCGGTGCGGCCCGACTTCCTGTACGAGCTGGCGATGACCTGGCGGGCGCTGGCCGGGATGCTGCTCGACGACCGCGAACGGATGATCGACTGCTACGACAAGCTCAAGCCGTTCGCCGACCGCATCGCGGGCGCCGGCACCGGGGTCGTGGCGCTCTGGCCGGTGGCCCTGACGCTCGGCGACCTGGCGGTGCGGCTGGGTCAGCCGGACGCGTCGCGGGCCCACTATGAGAAGGCGCTGGAGGTGGCCGAGCGGGTCGGCGTGCCGCGCTGGGTGGAGGCGGCGCGGCGGTCGGTCAGCAACTCACCTGGAAGCGGTCGCTCTTGATGGTCTTGGCGCCCTCGACGGTGAGCTCGATGCGATACCAGCCGGGGTTGTTCGCGATGCTGGGGTTCCAGCGGACGGTCTTCGTGCTACCGGCGAAGCCGTCGTAGTCGACGAAGTAGGAGTGCCAGGTGTTGGTGCCGGGGCTCCAGCGGGACAGCTCCCAGCCGTACAACACGGTGTGGTCGGGCTCGGAGTTGACCACCACGCTGCGGGCCACGAACGCCTTGACACACCCGGCGTCGCCGACCGGCAGCGCGCTGACGCTGATCTTGCCCGGCTTGGCGGCTTCGGGCGTCCGGGCGGTGGTCGGGGAGGTGATGGGCAGCTCCCGGGCCGACAGGGTGACCGTCTGCGCCGGGTGCGGCGCGGAGTTGGCGGTGTCATAGGCCGAGAAACCGACATAGGCTCCGGTGAAGGCAAGGGCCGCCACGAAGAGCTTGGCCGTGCTGGCCGTTCCGGAGGCCAGAACCGCGGTGCTTCTCGTTGCCATGATCAACGCTCCTTCTTGCTCACCTACAGTGGTACGCGAAGGTGGTTGAACCCTGGTTGTCGACGAGTTGCACCCTGCTGTGGCGACGACTTGCCCCTTCAACTAAGGTAAGGCTGACCTAAAGCACGCGACGGGGGGTGGGGTCCTTGATGCGACAGCTGGCGATCACCATCGAACCCGTGGGGCCGATCTGGCTGGGAGTCGTGCTGATCATCGCCCTGTTCGGTGCGTTCCAGGCGTACTACTGGATCGGCCGCAGGCTCGGCGAGAAGCTCTACGACTCGCGCATCGGCGTCCGGCTCGGTCGCGAGCGGATCGCGAAGGTCGAGCGGGTCGTGGAGAAGTGGGGCGCGTTCGCGGTCTACGGGTGCTTCTGGGTGCCCATGCTCCGGCACACGCTGCCGTGGGTCGCCGGGGCCCTGCGCGTCTCCTACCCCTGGTACCTCGTGGCCAGCGCGCTGGGCTGCCTGACCTGGGCGCCTATCTGGTGGTTCGGCCTGAGCGCGCTGGTCTGGGCCTGGCTCCAGGTCGCCGCGCGGTCGCCGATCACGGCGGCGGTCCTGGCGGTGCTGTTCGTCGGCGGAGTGGTCGGGTTCGTCGTGTGGCGCCGGAAGAAGCGGGCGGACAAGGTGCTGGCCGCCTGAGTGTCCTCAACTTGGGACAGAGTTCGGCAAATTAAGCAGTGATCACCTGCGACCATGTCGGCATGCATATTGGGGGTTTCATCGGCGGCGCCGCACTCGCCGTGGTCGTGGGGATCTCGTCGCCCGCAGCGGCCGCGCAGGCGGCGGACCCGCCCGTTGTGGCGGCAAAATCAGCGTATGTGGTCGATTCAGCGGGAACGATCCACTTCAACAAGCGGGAGACGAGCCGCGTCCCGGTCGCCAGCCTCGTCAAGGTGATGACGGCGTACGTGGTGCTCCGCGAGGCCAAACTGGGCGACACCATCACGATCACCGCGGCTGACGTCAAGCACGCGACCAAGTACGGCGGCACCACCGCCTCGCTGAAGAAGGGCGAGCGGCTCACGGTCAGGGACCTGCTGTACGGGCTCATGCTCCCGTCGGGGGCCGACGCCGCCAACGCGCTGGCCAGGACGTACGGGCCGGGCAACGCGGCATTCGTCGCCAAGATGAACGCCGCGGCCAAGACGCTGCGCCTCGCCGACACCCGCTACACCAACGCCGACGGCCTGCCCGTGCCCAGCAACGGCGGTTACTCCACGGCCGTCGACCAGACCAAGCTGGCGCAGGCGGCACTCCGCGACACGACGTTCAAGACGGTCGTCGGGCGCGCGGTGCACAAGGTGGCCAAGACATCCGCGCACCGGGCGCACACCTGGCGCAACTCCAACAAACTGCTCACGCAGGCTGACGGGGTGCTGGGGGTCAAGACCGGCTACACGAACGCGGCGGGCTACTGCCTGCTGTTCGCGGCGGAGCGTGGCGGCAGGCAGGTGGTGGGCGTGCTCCTCGGGGACCAGGACGCGCGCCGCTTCAGCACGGCCGAGAAGCTGCTCGACTACGCGGGCGAGCAGATCGCCGGCAGCTGACCCGGCCGCCCTGGCAGCCTGGCAGCTGATCCGGGCATCCCGGCACCGGGCACCCCGGCAGCCGATCCGGCAGTTGATCTGAGCATCGGTGATGACCTGGTGAGCGGCCAGGTCATCACCTGTCCCCCCGGCGGCCGGGCGGCTTCTCAGCTGCGGAGAAATCCCTGATAGTCCTTGTCAGCCACCTCACTGCATTTATCCCGATATACGCCGACACCGCCGACGTACGGCATGAAGACCCGAGGCTTCCCGGGGATGTTCGCCCCCATGTACCAGGAGTTCGCCCGCGGAAACAGCGTCAGCGCCGCGATCTCGTTCACCTGCCCCACCCACGTGTCCTCGGCCTGCGGATCCGCGTCGATGACCTGCCCGTCCAGCCGCTCCAGGCACTCGGCGATCCAGTCCACGTGCTGCTCGATCGAGACGATCATGTTGCTCAGCACCGACGGACTCCCCGGCCCGGTGATCGTGAACAGGTTGGGGAAACCGGCGCTCATCAGCCCGAGATAACTCCTGGGCCCCGCCCGCCATTTGTCCCGCAGCGACAGCCCGCCCTCGCCCCGGATGTCGATGGCCAGCAGCGGCCCGGTCATCGCGTCGAACCCCGTCGCGTACACGATCACGTCCACCGGATGCTCCCGCTCGGCCGTACGCACGCCGCCGGGGGTGAGCTCCCGGATGGGCGCGGTACTGAGGTCGGCGAGGGTGACGTTCGGGCGGTTGTACGTGGCGTAGTAGCCCGTGTCGACGCAGAGCCGCTTGCTTCCTATGGGGTGGCCGCTGGGAAGGAGCAGCTCGGCCACGGCCGGGTCCTGGACCGTGGCCCGGATCTTGCCGTGGACGAAGCCGGCGGCCGTCCTGTTCGCCTCCTCATTGGTCAGCAGGTCGGAGAACGAGCCGAGGAAGCCCAGGCCGCCCCGCTCCCAGCGCGCCTCGAACTCCTGCCCCCGCGCCTCGTCCGTCACCGCCAGGGCGGAGTCGGGGTTCGGGTTGGCCAGGAGACCACTGTGAGAGGTACGCAGCTGACGGCGGAGGTCCTGGTGGTTCGCCTTGAACCACTGGTCGTACTCCGGCGACAGCGGCCCGTTGTGCGCGGGGACGCTGAAGTTGGGCGTCCGCTGGAACACCGTCACGTGCTCGGCGCTCTCCGCGATGACCGGAATGGACTGGATGGCCGACGAGCCGGTGCCGATCACCGCCACCTGCCGCCCGGACAGGTCCACGCCCTCGGCCGGCCACCGTCCCGTGTGATAGCTCGGCCCCCGGAAGGAACCGGGCAGAGCGGGCACATTGGCCACCGAGAGGCAGCCGACCGCGGTGACGAGATAGCGGGCCGACAGACGCTCGCCGCCGCCGGTCTCGACGCTCCATGCTCCGGGCGCCTCCCAGGAGGCGGCCGTGACGCGGGTGTCCAGCTGGATGTCGGGGCGCAGGTCGAAGCGGTCGGCGACGTAATCGAGGTAGCGGAGGATCTCGGGCTGGGCGGCGTACCGCTCGGTCCAGGTCCATTCGCGCTGGAGATCCTCGGCGAAGGAGTAGGAGTACTGCAGGCTCTCGACGTCGCAGCGGGCGCCGGGGTAGCGGTTCCAGTACCAGGTGCCGCCGACGCCGCTACCCGCCTCCAGGACGCGGGCGGCCATGCCTAGGCCGCGCAGGCGGTGGAGCATGTACAGGCCGGCGAATCCGGCACCAATGATGATCACGTCGTGGTCGGTCGATCCTGCGGGCATCGCGCCTCCATCGGCGATCGAGATGGACCTCCCCTCTAGAAGAACACGGCCCGTACGAGGGAGCACGGCTCCGCGAACAGCGGTTGCCGGCCGACCGGGCTCGCCACGCCTGACGGTCAGTCGTTCCACACCGCCGCGACCTCGGCGGCGAGCTCGACGCCCCGCTCTCGGCCGGCCAGGGCGGCCGGGGCGCGACGCGCTGGCTCCAGCAGATTGCCGACCGAGCGGCCGATGATCGAGCGCCAGGTCTTCGGATCGGGCTCGACCAACGTGACGCGCGACCGCCGGCCGAGTCCGGCGATCTGCTCCGTCACGCCCTTCATGACGCGACCGCCGCCCCGGGTCATCGGCGCGATGACCACGACCCGGTCGTACCCCGTGGCCAGGTCGACGTTGGCCGCCGAACGCAAGCCGCCGTCGATGTAGCGTCGCCCGCCGATGGTCGTGGGAGGCCGCACGCCCGGAGCCGCGGTGCTCGCCGAGACGGCCGATACGAGGTCCACGCCGCTGCCGCCGTCGAAGTCGACGGGCTCCCCCGACTCGGCGTCGATCGCGGTGATCACCAGCCGGGTCCGCGGCCAGTCGGGCACGTCGCCGAGCCACCTGGCGATCTGCGACCGGCGTTCCTCTTCGGACCCGGTCCTGGCGGCCAGCGCGATGCGGCCCATCCGGGCGCCGAAGTCCTTGGTGTCCTTGGCCCTGCTCAGCTGCCACACCAAGCGGAACACCCCGAACGGTGACACCTTCGGGATCGGCTCGCCCACCGGAGGGGCGATCTGCCTGCCGTACATGTCCTCGACACCCATCCCGCCGGCGAGTTGCGCGCCGACGAGGGACCCGCCCGACGTACCGACAACGAGATCGGCGTCACGCAGGTCGACGCCCTTGGCGGCGAGGCCCGCCAGGACCCCCACCTCCCAGGCGATCCCGACGACGGCGCCGCCGCCGAGAACCAGTGCTCTACTCGTCAACGCAATCCCTCCCGTCCGTGAAACCGCAGAATCCGTTCGACGACCAGCTCGGGAACCTCCTGTGGCACGCCGTGCCCGACACCCGGCACGATCTCCGCGTGACGGAGCGTGGCGATCAGCCGCCGCGCCCGCGCGAGCGCGCGGCGCGGCCGTAGCAGCCTGCTGCGACCTCCCAGGATGAGCTGCGTGGGCACGGTGATCCGCCGCAGTTCCTCGTCGGTGTACGGCCTGGCGGGACTGCGATGCGGGCGGAAGCCACGGACGCCGAGCAGGACCGGAGCCATGATCTCGGCTCGCTCGACGAGCGCGTGGTCGGCCAGCAACCGGGCCAGCCATGGTCTCCACGACCTCGGCGCCCGCATCGCGAACAGAGCCGCGACGAGCGCGAGGAGGAACCGTAGCGGCACCTTCTCCAGGCCACCCGGGTCGAGCAGGGTGAGCGCGCCCGTCCTGCTCGACCCGTACACGGCCGGGCCGAGCGCCAGCCAGCCCCCGTACGACTGCCCGACCAGATGGACCCGCTCCAGCCCGAGCGAGAGTTGCACGCGGCCACGATGCGTGCGGTCGCCGCGGAGGCCGGGGTCTCACTGCACCTCGTGCAGCACTACTTCGCGACCAAGGAGCAGCTGATGGCCTTCGCCCTTGAGCAACTGGTCGCCCGGATGGCCGACCGGCTCAAGGAGCGCTTCGCGGCCATCGGCCCCACTCCGCGCGAGGTGGTCGAGGCGGTCCTGGTGGAGGCGCTGCCGACAGATCCGCAGAGCCGGACGTTCCACCTGATCTACACCTCCTATGCGGTGCTGGCCATGACGGACCCGGCGCTGGCCGCCCTGCCGTTCCTGACGGCGCCCGACGCGATGGAGGAGTTCATCGCCACGCAGCTCGGCAAGGCCGGCGTCGCCGAACCCCGGCTGGAGGCGGTCGCGCTGCTCGCCATGTCGGCCGGGCTGAGCTCGGGCGTGCTGGCGGGCCAACGCTCGGCCGACGACGCGCTGGCGGCGCTCCGCCACCAGCTCGACCGCCTGTGCCCGAGGGACCGTCCCGAAGATCCGTCCTAGGGCTATCCCCTGGCCGGGCCCTGAGGTGCCCGGCCAGTCACCCGATCTACGCTGGATCCCACCTGCGGCCCGAGGCGCGCGTGGTGGCTTCCTCCATCGAAAGCGGGGGGCTCGATGGTTCAAGCGCCATTCGCCCGAGGAGCTGACCGGCAGGTGGGCGATCACCGGCTCTGCGGACGGCTCGGCTCCGGCGGACAGGGAGCCGCCTGCGAGGTCTTCGAAGAAGGACGGCACCCGGGGCGGCCGGCAAGCCGCTCAGGCTCGACCGGATGGAAAGGGCGAAGGCCAGAGCCCGTTTCGCCGAAGAGGTCGCCGCCACCCGCCGGGTGGCGGCGTTCTGCACGGCGGGCCAAGCTCATTGGACCGCCTGAGCCTCACATCCGGACCGATTTCGGGGTCGTGCCGGTCGGCGGGCGCAGCTTCAGGCGGCTAGGTGGCCCGATCGGCGGTGCGGGCGGGTCGGCCGAGGGCCGTCCGGTAGGTGGCGGCGGCGGGTCCGTCGCCGCCAGGCAGCCCCGGCACGGCGCCCAGAGGAAGCCCGACCAGGCCGAGGAGCCGTTCCACGCCGAGCCGGTCCACTGCCACGACCAGGCGGTCGTCGCGTAGTAGCGGTCCTCGCCGCAGGCGCCGCCCCAGCCCCAGGTCGGGGCGAACGTGAAGGAGGACGAGCCCGACACCTGCCCGGTGCCGCCGCACTGCGCCCAGGCGCCGCCGTCCCAGTAGTAGAGGAGACTCTCGCTGACCTGCGTGGTGCGCCACCGGCTGCCGTCGCGATGGGAGAAGCCGTCGGCCCCGGTGTGAACGCCGTCCGGCAGGAACTCCACCCGCGACCGGGTGCCGTGCTCATAGCCGCCCGTGGTGGACGTGGCCCAGCCGTAGCTGAAGATCCAGTAGTCGGGCGGTCCCAGCTCCTCGAACGTGGGCTTCCAGATGTAGTCGTCGATGTCCCCGTCGTAGGCGCATTCCCAGGTCTCGCCGCTGACGGTGACGATGTCGTCCTGCGCCGCCTCGTTGCACGGGTCGCCGGGGTAGTCGGCGTACGCGGCGCCTTGGCCTATGGCCAGGGTCGCCGCCACGAGTAAGAGGGTGGTGAGCACGTGCCGCCAACTGCGGAACGGCCCTCTCATAACGTACGCTTCCGCTTTTTCCTCTTGATCATGCGCACAAAGTAACTTCGGCCAAGGAAGCCGTCAAGGCGTACGTGGACCATCGCTTCCGAATAACTTGCCGACCTGAAGCTATGCCGCCCGCAGCGTGAACCGCACGGTCGCGTGCTCTTCTGAATTGCCGTTGATATCGACCCGGAAGTCCGGATCGGCGCCGTCGGCATCATAGGAAATGGCGGCGAGGAACGAGGTGAACCAGTTAACGCGCACACTACGTGAGTACAGCCGCCCGTCCAGGCAGTCACGGGTCAGGTATTCGGCAGACCCATGGGTCCCCGCGAAAATCTCGCTGGATTCGGATTTCCATACTCCGGTGACACCCAGGCCGTCGAAGTACCCGCCGACCGTACGGCCGTCGTCGAGGTCGCGCCGGCCACAGCCGACAGGCCCACCGTCATCGTCAACGCCGCGAAAACCGGCGGCGAGAACCCTGCGGCTGAGCGTCTTCCTGGTCATGACTCTCTCCAGCCCATCGGTGGTGGGCTCACCGGTGGCAGGCGGTGGGGGCGGGGGACCCCCCCCCCCCCCACGCGCGGGGCTCGGGCTGGATAGTCAAAGTCAAACACCGCCGGGACGGCGGCGAACCCGGGGGCCCCCGCCACCACGA
>NZ_JBFAVX010000044.1:0-106258 GCF_040680095.1 Nonomuraea sp. NPDC052129
CATCGAACTCGACATCGCCTATCCAGGCCGCATCAGGTAAAGACCGCTCTCAAGCTCTCAGGAACGATCTTTACACACCTGAAGTGACAACCTCCGAACGGTCGCTGGCGGCGGTGCTGGAGGGACGTACGGTGATCGCGATCGCGCACCGGCTGCATACGGCGCGGGATGCGGATCGGGTGGTGGTGATGGAGGGCGGGTGCGTGGTGGAGGTCGGCACGCATGATGAGCTGGTTGCGGCCGGTGGGGTTTATGAGGCGTTATGGAGGTCCTGGCACGGCTCACGCTTAGGGGACCACTGATCGGCGGGTGCGTCGGCGAGGGCGCGATACCGTCCACGGACGGGCGTGTCGGCGCAGGCGTTTGTGCGGGGTTTACAGACCTGTCAGTATGGCGTGGTGGAGCAGTACAGTCCGGGTGGGCGGCGGTTGCTGGAGGTGGCGACCGAGGTCTTCTACGCCGAGGGGATCCGGGCCACCGGCGTTGACGCGCTGGTGGAGCGGGCCGGGGTGTCCAAGCCGACCCTGTACGCCCAGTTCGGGTCGAAGGAGAACCTGGTGGCCGCCGTGCTGGAGTGGCGGCGGGCCGTACGGCAGGCGGAGCTGACCGAGTTCCTCCTCGACAGCGGCGGGTCGGCCGAGGAGCGGCTGCTGGCGGTCTTCGACTGGCTGGCGCGGGGCCACGGGAGCGAGGGGTTTCGCGGGTGCCCGTTCACCAACGCCGCGGTCGAGCTGCCCGATCCGGATCATCCGGCGCGCAAGGTGATCTCCGCGTACAAGGGGTGGTTGCGGCAGCGGTTGACCGAGTTGGCCGAGCAGGCCGGGCTGGCCGATCCTGACGGGCTGGGTTATGCGTTTTTGCTGCTCATCGACGGGGCCAATGCCCGGGTCGTGGTGGATGGGGATCGGTCGGCGATGCTGCGGGCCAAGGCCGCGGCCGCCCGGATGATCGGTGGAGTACATGGCTGAAGGGCTGGTCGCGGGGCTGGAGCACGAGTTCGCGTTCCTGGTGCCGGAGAGCAAGATCGTGGCGGGGCTGTATCCGGAGTCGGCGGAGTTCGGGGTGATGCCGCCGGTGTTCGCCACCGGGTTCCTGGTGGGGCTGTTGGAGTGGACGTGTGTACGGGCCGTCCTGCCGTACCTGGACTGGCCGCGCGAGCAGACGGTCGGCACGCGGGTCGACATCACTCACCAGGCGCCCACGCCGGCGGGGATGACGGTGACCTGCCGGGTGCGGCTGGTGTCGGTGGAGGGGCGGCGGCTGCGGTTCGAGGTGGCGGCCGGTGACGGGGTGGACGTCATCGGTGAGGGTACGCACGAGCGGGTGATCATCGACGCCGAGCGGTTCACGGCGCGTGCCCTGGCCAAGGGCAAGCCCTCCTGAGCCCGGCCGGCCCCGGCAGAGTCTCAGAGCAGGGTGCGGACAAGGTGTGCTCGCGCAGGAGTTCGGCGAGCCTGCGTACCACCTCGCCGCGGCGGGGGGCGGGCACCGTACGCCATGCCAGGAACGCCTCGTGCGCGGCCTCGATCGCCTCGTCGGCGTCGGCGGGCGTCGCGGCGGTGAGGCCGAGCAGGGTCTCGCCGGTGATCGGCGTACGGGCGTGCAGGTCGTCGCCCTCCTCCAGGGTGACGTCCAGGCGGGCCAGGATGTCGAGGGCGCGTCGGCGCAGGACGCCGGTGGCGGGCAGGGTGGTCGTGGTCATGAACGGCTCTCCGTCGCAGTACGAGGTCGGGCTCGGGGGTCAGGTGATCTCGGGCAGGCCGAGCGCGCGGGCGGCGTCCTCCAGCGAGCGCCGCTGCTGGCTCTCGTACAAGGTGAACGGGTCCAGCACCTCGGCCCCGATGGCGCCGGAGAGCCAGTCGCTGTCGTAGTCGGCGGCGGCGCGGCTGTCGTCCCTGACGCCCTGCCCGGTGAGGTTGGACTGGAAGATCCCGGCCGCCGAGCGGGGCAGGAAGTCCTCGTAGACGATGGGCTCGGCGCGCACCCAGCCGTGATCGATCAGGTCGGCGAGCCCGGTGCCGGGCCGCCGCCCGTCACGCGGGCGATCCGGCACCGTCCGATAGGTGAAGTACGCCAGCCGCTCGAGCGCCAGATCCCGCTCCGTCGCGGGAAACTCCCGATCCCAGAGGGCTGTGCGGTCGGCAGTGTGGGCGTCGGCTCTGGCTTGCAGGTCGTCGTAGCGTTCGCGGCCGGTGCGGGTCAGCGCGATTCCGCGCGCCTCCACCTCGCCGAAGCGCACCCGCAGCGATCCCGTGGTGAGGCCGCCGTCAGGCCGGCGCAGCGCGCGCGGCTCGGCCAGGGCGCGGAAGGAGGTCTGGCGCAGCAGTACGTCCGGACCGGACCAGCGCGGCGGCCCCTGGATCTGGTCGATCATGGTGATGCCGCGCTCGGTCATCCGCGCGTACAGCTCGTCGATGTCGAGTACGCGCGGCGTCAGGTGGTTGATGTGGGTGCTGGTCACGCCGCCGATGTCGGCCGCGACCGCCGAGACCTGTTCCAGGGTCTCGTACCAGGCCTGGTCGATCGGCTCCCGGCCCAGCGCGAACGCCTGGACGGCCAGCTGCGTGAAGCGTTCGGCCTGCTCGCGCGGCAGTTCGCGCTCGCGTCCGGCCCGATCGGCCAGCTCCAGCAGCTCCGGCGGGAACAGCCGCCGCGCGGCCAGGAACCTGTCCAGCCGCTCGCGCAGATCCGGGTCGAAGAAGCGGGGATCGGCAGGGGTGAGCATCGAGGTGAAGACCCGGAAGGGATCGCCGGCCAGCTCGTCGGCCGCGACGGGACGAAAGGCGGTCGAGACGACGGGCACGGCGCTGGCGGCGGCCTCCCGCAGGTCATAGAACCCGACCGGGCGCATCCCCAGCGCCCCGAAGATCCGCGCGACCTGCCGCAGCTCGGCCGGGGTGCCGACGCGGATGGCGCCGTGCCGTTCGGCGGTGACGCGCTCGATGGAGCCCAGCCGTTCGGCGTCGGCTCCCGCCCGCCGCAGCACGCCGTCGTTGACCTTCTGGGAGACCGCCACCAGCGTCCGGTAGGCGGGCACCTCCTGCCCGTACATCTCCGACAGGCGCCGCGCGAACGCCGCGCGCAGCCGCCCTTGAGAGACCATGACCATGCGTTATCTCCTCCAGGTACGGATGGCTTTGTCCACGATGGAGGCGATCCCGGGTGAATCCAAGCCCCAGCAGACCGATAGATTTCCAGCCAAAGCCCAAGCACTGCTTAGGGTGCTCTACTGGCGGCGCGGAGTCGGCATGATCAAACCCCTGCATCTGCTCACCCTGCGAGAGGTGTGCCGGACCGGATCGTTCGCGCTGGCGGCGCGCGAGCTCGGCTACACGGCCTCGGCGGTGTCGCAGCAGATCGCGGCGCTGGAGAAGGACACCGGGCTGGAGCTGTTCGAGCGCGAGGCACGCGGCGTGCGCACCACCGCCGCGGCGCACCGGCTGGTCGAGTTGAGCCAGCGGGTGCTGGCCACGCTGGAGGATTTCGGCTACGAGGTGCGCGAACTGGCCGCCGGCACCACCGGCCGGCTGCGGCTGGGCAGCTTCCCCACCGCCAGCGTACGGCTGGTGCCGCCCACCCTGTCGGCCTTCACCCGCCGCTACCCCCGCGCGGAGATCCTCCTGGAGGAGGGCGAGCCCGAGGAGCTGATCCCGCGGGTGATCGACGGCGCCCTGGACCTGGCGCTGGTCTACGAGTACGGCCTCACCCCGCAGCAGTGGCCCGACGGCCTGGCCGTCCACCACCTGCTGCGCGAGGACCTGCTCCTGCTACGGCCCCGCGACCACGCCCTGGGCGCCGAGCTGTCCGAGCTGGCCGGGGAGCGCTGGATCACCAGCCGCGAAGGCACCGGCGGCGCCCTGTCCCTGGCCCGGCTGTGCGCGGCGGCCGGGTTCGTGCCCGCGGTCACCTTCCGCAGCAACAACTACGACGTGGTCCGCCACCTGGTGGCCGCCCGGCTGGGGGTGGCGGTGGTGCCCGCTCTGGGCCATGTTCGCGACGATCGCGTCGTGGCGACGCGACTGGACCTGCCCGCCGCCCACCGCACCGTGGTCGCCCTGCACCGGGAGGCCAACGGCAACCCCCTGCTCGCCGACGCCCTGCAGACCCTGCGGCAGGCGGCCGGGCTGCACTTGAACCAAGACTGAGGCACGAGCTCCTCCATCTCGGCCGCGGCGACGTCGCCGAGGAGCGCGTAGGCGTGCGCGAGTTCGCCCAGGCAGGCTCCGGCCGGCGTGCTGGGCACGGGCAGCCGCACGACGGTGTCGCGGGCCCAGGCGAGGGCGTCGGTGAGCCGGCCGCGCAGCCGCAGCACGCGGGCCTTGGCCGCGCCGACTCCACGCGGGCCAGGCATTGCGCGGCCCGGCCCCGCGCCAGCAGGACGGCCGCCTCGGCCCCGCCGATCATGCGTTCGCCGTGCGGGCTGAGCGGGCCTCCAGGACGGCCGCGGTGTCCTCAGCCTATTTGAGTAGGCCGTGCTCATGCGAGGGAGTATCGCGCTCGGCAGGCTGGACCCATGACCAACACACCGGCCACCGGCCACCGGCCACCGGCCTGACGGACCTGGTCCGCGCGAGCCTCGGCGATCCGCTGGCCGAGATCGCCGAGGCTCGCGTCGAGCCCGTCCACCATGGTTCCGGGTCGCTGTCGACGGCCTCGCTCCACCGCATGCGCGGCACGACGACCAGCGGCGTGAGCTGGTCGTTCTTCGTCAAGTCGATCCACGCGATCAAGCACTCGGCCTGGTTCGCGCGGATGCCCGAGGGGCTGAGGGCCGAGGCGCTGGCGCAGTTCCCCTGGCGGGCCAAGCGCCTGCCGCACACCCTCGTCCACGGTGACGCCGGCCCTATGAACCTGCTGGTCCCGGCCGACGGCTCGGCGCAGTTCGTGGCCGTCGACTGGAGCTGGCCGCACCCGGCGGCCGTGGGCTTCGACCTCGGCCGGCTCCTGGTCGGCCGGGCCCACACCGGCGAGCTCGACCCCGCGGACCTGCCCGCCGTCACGAGGTGATCGAGGCCGCGTACGCCGCCGCGACGGCCGCGATCGCCGACCCCCGCGAGGTCTCCTTCGGCTACGCCGCCGCGCTCGTGCTGCGCAGTGCGTGGACCGCGATCCCCGTGAAGCTCCTTGACCATGACCCCACTGCCGAACTGCACGACCTGTTTCGCGGCCGGGCCGCACTGGCTCGCTTCATCGTCGACCTGGGGCGGTCGTTGCGCCTGTGCGACGGATGAGGAATCGGTTCTCACACCCACTCTGGTTCACATGAGAGGAAAAATGATCATGTCTTTCGCAGCGATCCGCCGTGCTCTCGCCGTGGCCTCGACCGCGGTCGCCGGCCTCACCCTCGCCGCACCCGGGGTCGCCCACGCCGAGACCACCTACTACGAGATCGTCGCCGAGCACAGCGGCAGATGCTTAGACGTCCAAGACGCCAGCCGCGCCCACGGCGCCAACGTCCTGCAGGCGATCTGCAAGGATCGCCTCAACCAGATCTGGCGTCGCCGAACCCCATGAGCGTCAGTCGTCTGTGCCCGGACGTAGCCGATGTGGACCACGCCGACGGCGCAAGTGTGGTCCAGGACCGCCGCTGGGGCGGCGAGAACCCCAGCCGGCACGCCACCAGCACTGCCTAGAGACCTTCGGCCCCCGCTCCCCGCATCGCGTCGGCGCGGGGGCCGTCCGCTTGCTACGCCATGCGGTGGACGTGCGAGGCCGGGGCGGCCTGTCGGGAGGGAGGGGCGTGCGTGCCTTCGTGCGAGGGGCATGCGCGTGCGCGCACGCGGTTGCGGGAAGGCGGGAGGGGCGGTACGCTCACCTACTTGGCACTTCAGCCAAAAGCTATATACAAGCCTCCCGTTAGGAGTATACCAGCGAATGGCTAATCGTCAAGATGCTCTCGCGGAAGCCCTTGACGTCGAGCAGGGGACCGTGTCCATGCTCTACGGCAGACTCGACGCGGCGCGTGAGCGGGCGCGGACGGTGCTGCGTGAGGTGTACGGCCGGGGCGGCGCGCTGGGCACCCGCCAGGCCAGGGTCGAGCGCGAGGTGAGCGCCTCGGAGCAGGCGCGGCGGCTGGCGCAGCTGGACGGGGTCGAGCGCGGGCTGTGCTTCGGCCGGATCGACGACAGCGGCGGCGAGACCACCTACATCGGCCGGATCGGGCTGCGCGATGAGGAGCACGAATCGGTGCTGATCGACTGGCGCGCCCCGGCGGCCCGCCCGTTCTACGTGGCCACGGCCAGCGATCCCGGCGCCCTGCTGCGCCGCCGTCACCTGCACACCCGCGAGCGCACGGTGGTGGGCCTGGATGATGAGGTGTTCGACCTGGAGCGGATGAGCGAGGGCGAGCGCCGCACGCTGGTCGGCGAGGCGGCCCTCCTGGCGGCGCTGCGCAGGGGCCGCACGGGCCGGATGGGTGACGTGGTGGCCACCATCCAGACCGAGCAGGACCGGGTGATCCGCGCCTCCCTGCAGGGGGCGCTGGTGGTACAGGGCGGCCCCGGCACCGGCAAGACCGTTGCGGCGCTGCATCGCGCCGCCTACCTCCTCTACACCCACCGCGACACGCTGGAGCGGCGGGGGGTGCTGGTGGTGGGCCCCAATCCGATGTTCCTGCGCTACATCGGCCAGGTGCTGCCGGCGCTGGGCGAGACGCAGGTGGTGATTTCGACGGTGGGGGAGTTGTTCCCCGGGGTGCGCGCGGTCGCCGTCGACGGGCCGCAGGCGGCGGTGGTCAAGGGCGACACGCGGATGGCCGAGGTGGTGGCGGCGGCGGTGCGTGAGCGGCAGCGGCTGCCCGAGGGCGATCTGGAGGTGCTGCTGGACGGCCGGGTGCTGCGGGTGCCGCGCGCGGTGTGCGCGGCGTTGCGGGAGCGGGCGCGGGCGGTGCGGTTGCCGCACAACATGGCGCGCAAGCTGTTCGTCACCGAAGTGCTGAAGGAGCTGGCGCGGGCCGAGGCGCGGGCGGTGGAGGAGGCGTTGCGGCTGGCGGAGATGGAGTTCGAGGATCCGGAGCTGGCCGAGCCGCTGGATCTGGAGCGCGATCTGGACGAGGTCGATCTCGCGCTGGCCTCCGCGCGGCTGTGGCAGGAGCCTCCGATATACGAGGCGGTGGAGGGGTTGTGGCCGGAGCTGACGCCGCAGCGCCTGATCGGGGAGTTGCTGGCCTCCCCGGAGACGCTGTGGCAGGTCTCGCCTCCGGGGCTGGAGTGGCGGGCGCTGGTACGGCCGGCGGGTTCGCCGTGGACGGTCGGCGACGTCCCGCTGCTGGATGAGGCGGCCGAGCTGCTGGGCCAGGACGACTCGGCCGACCGGTCGGCCTCGCGGGAGGCCGAGGGCGAGTGGGAGGAGCAGGAGCGCTACGCCCGGGAGGTGCTGGAGAGCACCGGCCTGCTGGAGGAGGGCATCTTCGACCGGGCCGACGTCCTGGCCGATCGCCACGCCGACACCGGCCTGGACCTGAGCACCGCCGAGCGGGCCGCGGCCGACCGCCAGTGGGCCTACGGTCATGTGATCGTGGACGAGGCGCAGGAGTTGTCGGCGATGGCGTGGCGCATGGTCATGCGCCGGGTTCCGGCCCGCTCGCTGACGGTGGTGGGCGACATCGCCCAGACGGGTTCGGCGGCGGGCGCGCGCTCGTGGGGCGAGGTGCTGGATCCCTATCTGCGTGGCCGCTGGCGGGAGGAGCGGCTGCTGGTCAACTACCGGACGCCGGCGGAGATCATGCGGGTCGCGGCCGACGTCCTGCGCGTGGTCGATCCGTCCCAGAGTGTGCCGGAGTCGGTCAGGGACGGCGAGGCCGAGCCCCGCGCGGTCCGTACGGGCCTGGCCGGGCTGCCCGCTCTGGTGGCCGAGGAGCTGGCGGTGATCGGTGAGGGCCGCCTGGCCGTCCTCACCCCGGACGCCGCTCATGCGGAGGTGGCGGCGCTGCTGCCGGGCGGCGGCGATCTGGAGGCGCCCGTGGTGGTGCTGACGGTGACCCAGTGCAAGGGGCTGGAGTTCGACGCCGTCATCGTGGTGGAGCCGGCGGCCATCATGGCGCAGTCACCGATGGGCGGCCAGGACCTCTACGTGGCGGTGACCAGGGCCACCCGCCGCCTGACGATCACCCACGAGAACGACCTGCCGCCGGCCTTGTCCCACATGTCCAAAAAATCTACTTTGTAAAGGCGCCCGGGCGGATCAAAAACCCAAACACATAATCGAATAAATACCCTCATTTAGGCCCAGAGGGCTTACGGAGGGTTACGGGTAGAGCTGGTCGGCGACCTCGCGGACGCGGGTGGTCACCTGCAGCAGGCAGCGCAGGGTCTCGGTGTCGAGGTGGTCCATGATGCGCCGGTAGTGCTCCAGGCCGACGTCGTTGATCTCGGCCAGGAGTTTGGCGCCCGCGTCCGTCAGCTCGACCCGGCGTACGCGCCGATCGTGGGGGTCTTCGCGCCGGCTGACCAGCCCATGGCTGACCAGCCGGTCGACGATGCCGGTCACGGTGCCCAGGCCGACGCCGAGGTCGTGGGCGAGCTCCTGCCCGGAGGCCGAGCCGGTGTGGGACAGCAGCATGACGACCTTGAGTTGCCGCATGGTGAGGTTGGAGGTGAATAAGGCGGACTGGGTCTGGCTGAGGGCCCGCCCGAGGCCGCGCTGGGTCTCGGTGATCCGGCGGATCAGTTCTTCGCGTTCGTCGTCCACACTCACCTCTCGCTTCCTGAGAAGGTTATCAGGAAAGCCAAGGCAGGTTAAATATTCGTACAAGGCGAAGTGTTAGTCTGGGGCGAAATCTGAAGGGACGCTCATGACCGCATTCGCCCGGTTGAGTCTTGCCAACCGCAGCCTCGTGATCTTACTGTCGATCGTGATCACCGCGTTCGGCGCGTTCACGATCCCGCAGCTCAAGCAGCAGTTGCTGCCGTCGCTGTCGTTCCCCGGCGCGTTCGTGATCGCCTCCTATCCCGGGGCTTCGCCCGAGATCGTGGAAGATCAGGTGACCAAGCCGCTGGAGGACTCCTTCCAGGGGATTGACGGCATGGAGCAGATGACCTCCACCTCCAAGGAGGGCATGACCCAGGTTCAGGTGGCCTTCGCCTTCGGCACCGACATCGAGGCGTCGATCAGCAAGATGCAGCAGGCGGTCAGCCGGGTGCAGCCGCAGTTGCCCGCCGGTGTGGATCCCCAGGTGGTCGCGGGTAACACCGATGACATTCCGGTGCTGGTGCTGGCGGTGGGCGACGGCGGCGATGAGCGGGCGATGGCCGACAAGCTGCGCCAGATCATGGTGCCGGAGCTGCAGGCCGTGGAGGGGGTACGGGAGGCGACGGTCACCGGCACCCGTGACGAGGTCGTCACGATCAAGCCGGACCTGAAGAAGATGGCGCTGGCCGGGGTGTCGGCGGCGCAGATCCCGGACGTGCTCAAGGCCAACGGGACGCCGATCCCGGCGGGCACGCTCAACTCCGGCACCTCCTCGCTCACGGTGCAGGTGGGCGAGCGCGTCGATTCGATCGACAAGCTGAAGGACCTGTACCTGACTCCGGCCCAGCCGCAGGCCACCCCGGCCCAAGCACAGCCGCAGGCGCAGCCGCAGCAGGGCCGGCCGGGCGGGCAGCAGCAGCCGGGCGGCCGGCCGGCGCAGACGACCGCGCTCGCCCAGCCCAAGCCGCTCAAGCCGGTGAAGCTGGGTTCGGTGGCCGACATCACCCGCGGCCTGGCCGAGGCGACGACGATCACCCGTACCGACGGCCGGACCAGCCTGGGCGTGTCGGTGACGATGATGCCCGACGGCAACGCGGTGTCGATCTCCAACGCGATCCGCGAGAAGCTGCCCGACCTGGGCCGCTCGCTGGGCGACTCGTCGGAGACGGCCGTGGCGGTGGTCTTCGACCAGGCCCCCTACGTTCAGCAGTCGATCGAGAGCCTGACCACCGAGGGCCTGCTGGGCCTGGCGTTCGCGGTGCTGGTCATCTTGGTGTTCCTGCTGTCGGTGCGCTCGACGCTGGTGACGGCGGTGTCGATCCCGCTGTCGGTGGTGATCGCGCTGATCGCGTTGTGGGCGGGCGACTATTCGCTGA
Source organism: Nonomuraea sp. NPDC052129 (assembly GCF_040680095.1). NCBI lineage: Bacteria > Bacillati > Actinomycetota > Actinomycetes > Streptosporangiales > Streptosporangiaceae > Nonomuraea > Nonomuraea sp. NPDC052129. The sequence goes on from NZ_JBFAVX010000044.1 coordinate 10,065, forward strand.
ACATGCTGACCCTCGGCGCGCTGACGATCGCGGTCGGCCGGGTGGTCGACGACTCGATCGTGGTGCTGGAGAACATCAAGCGCCACCTCGGCTACGGCGAGGCGAAACTGTCGGCGATCTTGTCGGCGGTACGCGAGGTGTCGGGCGCGGTGACGGCCTCGACGCTGACGACGGTGGCGGTGTTCGCGCCGATCGCGGTGGTCGGCGGCATGGTGGGTGAGTTGTTCGGCCCGTTCGCGGTCACGGTGGCGGTGGCGTTGCTGGCCTCGCTGGTGGTGTCGCTGACGGTGGTGCCGGTGATGGCGTACTGGTTCCTCAAGGCGCCGGTGCTGACGCCGGAGGAGGCGCGGGCGCAGCGGGAGGCGGCCGAGGCCAAGGAGCTGCGCAGCCCGCTGCAGCGCGCCTATCTGCCGGTGCTGCGCTTCGCGACGCGCTTCAAGCTGGTGACGATCCTGATCGGGCTGGCGGTGATGGTCGGCACGCTGGGACTGGCGGGCAGGCTGCAGACCAACTTCCTGGACTCCGCCGGCCAGAACACGATCTCGGTGTCGCAGAAGATGCCCGTGGGCACGGACCTGGCCACCACGGACGCGGCCGCCAAGAAGGTGGAGGGCGTCCTGGCCGGCCTGGACGGCGTGGAGACCTACCAGGTGAACGTCGGCGGCGGCAACGCGATGCGCGGCGGCGCCGGTGGCGGCGCGGATCGAGCGTCCTACTCGCTGACACTGAAGGACGGCGCCGACACCCCGGCGGTGGAGCAGGCGCTGCGCGACAAGCTGACCGGCCTTTCGGGCGTCGGTGAGGTGACGGTCGGCGGTTCGGGCGGCGGCGGCTTCTCCTCCGACTCCATCGACGTGGTCGTGCAGGCGGCCGACGCCGAGACGCTGCGCACCGCGGCCGACGCGGTCAAGACGGCGATGGGCCAGGTCTCGGGCCTGCGTGATGTGTCGTCGAACCTGGAGGCCAGCGCCCCGCGGATCGAGGTACGGGTCGACAAGGAGAAGGCGGCCGCCAAGGGGCTGTCGGAGGCGCAGATCGGCCAGTCGGTGGCGCAGGCCTTCCGCGGCGCGCCGCTGGGCCAGCTGACCATGGACGGGCGCGCCAGCGACCTGGTGCTGCGCGTGGGTGACGCTCCCGAGGACGTCAAGGAGATCGAGAAGCTGAAGCTGGTCACGGCGACGGGCCTGGTGAAGCTGTCGTCGGTGGCGGACGTCAAGCAGGTGGCCGGGCCGACGCAGGTGACCCGGATCGACGGTGAGCGCTCGGCGACGGTGTCGGCCAAGGCGACGGGTTCGGACCTGGGCAGCGTGACTCAGGCGCTGACGACGAAGCTGAACGGCGTGACGCTGGCCTCGGGCGCCTCCTACGAGATCGGCGGCGCCTCAGCCGATCAGCAGGACGCCTTCGCGGATCTGGGGCTGGCGATGCTGGCGGCGATCGCGATCGTGTTCATGATCATGGTGGCGACGTTCCGCAGCTTCGTGCAGCCGCTGATCTTGCTGGTGTCGATTCCGTTCGCCGCGACCGGCGCGGTCGGGCTGCTGGTGGCCACCGACACGGCGATGGGCGTGCCGGCGCTGATCGGCATGCTGATGCTGATCGGGATCGTGGTGACCAACGCGATCGTGCTGATCGACCTGATCAACCAGTACCGCGCTCAGGGGCTGGGGATCGTGGAGGCGGTGATCGAGGGCGGCCGGCGCAGGCTGCGGCCGATCCTGATGACGGCGGTGGCCACGATCTGCGCGCTGACGCCGATGGCGCTGGGTGTGACGGGGCAGGGCGGGTTCATCTCCCAGCCGCTGGCGGTCGTGGTCATCGGCGGGCTGATCACCTCGACCCTGCTGACGCTCGTGCTGGTTCCGACCCTCTACACGATGGTGGAGCGGGCCAAGGAGCGGCTGCGCCGCAAGCCGGCCGAGCCGAAGCGGGAAGAGGCGAAGGTTCTGGCTCCGACCCCGTAAAGCAGAGGGGTGCTCCGCCCGTACGGCCTGGTGCCGTGCGGGCGGAGCTGTGTGAATAGACTTGTCCGACGTGACTTCCAAGCCGCGTATCCCCGATGTCCTGGCCGCTCGTTATGCTTCCCCGGAGCTGGCCCGGTTGTGGTCCCCCGAGTACAAAGTCGTCGCCGAGCGGCGGCTGTGGCTGGCGGTGCTGCGGGCGCAGGCGGAGCTCGGGGTCACGGTCCCGCAGGAGGCGGTCGCCGACTACGAGAAAGTGGTCGAGCAGGTCGATCTGGCCTCCATCGCCGCGCGGGAGCGAGTGACACGCCACGACGTGAAGGCGCGCATCGAGGAGTTCAACGCGCTGGCCGGGCACGAGCAGGTGCACAAGGGCATGACCTCGCGCGACCTGACCGAGAACGTCGAGCAGCTGCAGATACGCGACAGCCTCCTGCTGGTACGCGACCGGGTGGTGGCGTTGCTGGCCCGGCTGGCGCGGCTGGCCGAGGAGCATGAGGCGACGGTGGTGGCGGGCCGTTCGCACAACGTGGCCGCGCAGGCCACCACGCTGGGCAAGCGGTTCGCCTCGGCGGCCGATGAGCTGCTGGTGGCCTTCGGCCGGCTGGAGGAGCTGATCGCCCGCTACCCGCTGCGGGGCATCAAGGGACCGGTGGGCACCGCCCAGGACATGCTGGACCTGCTGGACGGCGACCGCGCGAAGCTGGCGGAGCTGGAGGGCCGGGTGGCCGCGCACCTGGGGTTCGAGCGGCGTTTCACCAGCGTGGGCCAGGTGTACCCGCGCTCGCTGGACTTCGAGGTCGTCTCGGCCCTGCTACAGCTGGCGGCCTCGCCGTCGTCGCTGGCCAAGACGATCCGGCTGATGGCCGGGCACGAACTGGTGACGGAGGGGTTCAAGGAGGGGCAGGTCGGCTCGTCGGCGATGCCGCACAAGATGAACACCCGCTCCTGCGAGCGGGTGAACGGCCTGACGGTGGTGCTGCGCGGTTACGCCTCGATGGTGGCCGAGCTGGCCGGCGACCAGTGGAACGAGGGCGATGTGTCGTGCTCGGTGGTACGCCGGGTGGCGCTGCCGGACGCCTTCTTCGCCTTCGACGGGCTGGTGGAGACGATGCTGACGGTCCTGGACGAGTTCGGCGCCTTCCCGGCGGTGATCTCGGCGGAACTGGACCGCTACCTGCCGTTCCTGGCCACGACGAAGATGCTCATGGCGGCGGTCCGCGCCGGGGTCGGCCGGGAGCGGGCACACGAGCTGATCAAGGAGCACGCGGTGGCTTCGGCGCTGGCGATGCGCTCGCAGGGCGCGGCCAACGAGCTGCTGGACCGGCTGGCGGCCGATGAGCGTTTCCCGCTGGACCGGGACGCCTTGGCGGCGCTGCTGGCCGACCGGGTGTCGTTCACCGGCGCGGCGGCCGAGCAGGTGGCGGCGGTGTCGCGGTCGGTGGGCGAGATCGTGGCGGCCCATCCGGAGGCGGCGGCCTACCGGCCGGGCTCGATTCTGTGATCGTCGAGCTGTCGCGGCTGGATGAGCCTGCCCGGCCCGCCGGCTCCCGGTCCGGCTCCGGTCTCGGGCCCGGTCTCGGGGGACGCGGCGGGCGGCCCGGACGGGGCCGGGTGGCTGGGGCCGGAGACGGACGTGGAGGTGGCCGGGTTGCTGGCGGGCGCCGCGCCGGATTCGTACGCGGTGCCAGGCGTGCCCGGAGTACGGCGATGGGCCGGGGTGCGGACCGGCGGCGGGCTGGCGGCGGTGGCGGCCGAGGCGTGGAGCGCCCCCTCGGTCGGCTTCCTGGCGGGAGTGGCGACGGCGGCCCGCTTTCGCGGGCGAGGGCTGGCACATCGGCTGTGCCGGTGGGTCTCGGGCGAGATGGTGGCGGCGCGGGGCCGGGCGGCGCTGATGGTGGATGAGGACAACCGGGCGGCGATCGGGGTGTACGAGCGGATCGGCTACCGGCGCCGCGCGCTCATGGCCTCGCAAGTGGTGTAGAGCGGGCCTATCGAGGAGGGCCGCTGCCGCTGCCGTACGGGAACGGCGGGCTTGTGCGCCTTTATGGGCGGGCGTGGCGGAGCAGCTCGGTGAGCAGGGGGCGCAGGGCGGCGGGCACCTCGGACTCGGTCAGCTCGGTCACCTGGTCACCGGTGGGACGGTGGACCGTCAGCCGGTAGCGGGGCTGGGAGGAGCCGGACGGCTCGGCGGCCGCGCCGGAGCCGAGGTGCCGCAGCAGGTCGTCGACGGCCTCGTCCAGGTCGGTGTCGAGGGTGGCGGTGCGGCGCAGGCCGGTGAAGCCGCCGCTGGTTTCGAGCGTGACACGCATGGGCGTCCTTCCGGCTGGCTGTTCACCCCACGGTACGGGGCTCCGCACGGATCCGGGGCGGGCTTGGCCGCGCAACCCTCGCGGCAAGCCTCGTCGCCGGACCCGTGCGGAAGGGGTTACCAGAATCCCTGCTGCCTGGCGGCGCCGCGGACGGTCTGGGGCGACTGGCGGGGGACCAGGCCGGCGCGGGCCAGGATGCGGGCCTGGGCGACGGCGACGGCGGCGGCGTCGGCGAACTTGGCGTTGGGCCACAGGTTCTGCAACGTCTGGTACATGATCACGGTGGTGGCGTCGAGGCCGAGGTCCTGGCTGATGAGGTAGAACCAGCGGTTGGTGATGCCGGACATGATGTGCGGGTCGGCGGGTTCGAAGTAACCGGACATGTCGCGCGGTTGCGGGTCGCGGCCCATCAGGGGGTTGTCGAAGGCGGTGCCGGGTTCGGCCATGTTGCGCAGCGCCTCGCCGTACAGGTCGTCGGCCATGATCTCATCGCCGATGAGCCAGTTGTGGGTGTGGGCGTCCTGGCCGCCGGTGTAGGCGTCGATGGCGGTGCCGAGCATGTCGCTGAAGGATTCGTTCAGGGCGCCGCTCTGGTCGTTGGTGTAGTTGAGGTTGGCGCTGAACTGGGTGACGCCGTGGGTGAGCTCGTGGGCGCACACGTCCATGCTGGCGGTCAGGTCCTTGAAGACCTGGCCGCTGCCGTTGCCGAACACCATGCGCAGGCCGGAGTCGTCCCAGAAGGCGTTGTCGAAGGCGAGGCCGAAGTTGACGTTGGCGACGAGGTTGAGCCCGGCGTTGTCGATGGACTCGCGGCCGAGCCGGTCCTTGTAGTAGGCGCGTACGGCGCCGAGGCGATCGTAGGCGTCGTTGGCGTTCTGGGCCGCGACGGCGGGGTCTCCTTCGCCGCGGATGAAGGTGACGTCGAAGGTCCACTGGTTGAGGTCGTCGTAGACGAGGCGTCCGGCGGTGCCGGGTTTGGGGACGGTCAGGCCCGGCGGGACGCTTTCGGGTTCGGCGGTCAGGCGCTGCTGGGCCAGGGGGAGGGCGTCGGTGCTGCGCCTGCCGCGGCGGAACTGGGCGGAGACGACGGCCGAGCGCTGGGCAGGTGAGGGTTCGGCGCTCTGCTGTGCCTGGACCTTGGCGATGTGGTCGAGGACGTGGGGCGGGACGAAAGAGCAGCGATATGCCATGGCTGAGCCCTTTTGGCGAGAACGGATTCTGACGTTTCCACGTAAGCGGGACCGGGTGCGGGGCGCATCCGTGGCGGTCTCAGGGCTATCCCTAGGCGGGATTCGGGGGGCGTGCGGGGCGGTGTTCGGGGCGGCCGGAAAATCGGATGAGGTTCGGCAGGCCGTCAGGCACAGTTGACAGTGTGATGTCCGATTTTGTTCCTGGTATCGAGTTGTCCCGAGACTTTTATGCCGAGGTGGTGGCGCCGCTGGTGGAGCGGGTGCCGCACAGTGCCGCGCTGATCGGGCCGGGCTCGGAGGTGCTGGCCTTCGACACGGGCCGCTCCGCCGATCACGACTGGGGCCCGCGGGTGCTGGTGTTCGTGGAGCCGGAGCGGGTGGCGCAGGTGGAGGCGCAGGTGCTGGCCGGGCTGCCCGAACGGTTTCGGGGGCTGGAGACGGTGTTCGACTACCACGGTGCCCGGCGGCCGGGCGTGGTCGTCGCCGATCTGGAGGCGTGGCTGGTGGAGCGGCTGGGGTTCGACCCGCGGCGGGGGGTGTCGCTGCTGGACTGGCTGTCGGTGCCGTGGCAGAGCCTGGCGGAGGTGACGCTGGGGGAGGTGTTCCATGACGGGCTGGGCGGCCTGGAGGAGGCACGGGCGGCGCTGCGCTGGTATCCGGGCGATGTGTGGCGGTACGTACTGGCGTGCCAGTGGCGGCGCATCGCCCAGGAGGAGCCGTTCCCCGGCCGGTCGGGAGAGGTGGGGGATGAGCTCGGCTCGGCCGTCGTGGGGGCACGGCTGAGCCGGGAGGTGATGCGGCTGGCGCTGCTGCTGCGCCGCCGCTACCCGCCCTACGCCAAATGGCTGGGCAGCGCCCTGGCGCGGATGCCCGGCTCGACGGAGCTGGGGGAGTCGCTGGGGCTGGCGGTGGCCGCCCGGTCATGGCGGGAGCGGGAGGACGGGCTGGCCGCCGCCTACGGGCGGCTGGCGGCGCTGCAGAACCGGGTGGCGCTGGCCGAGCCGCTGGATGAGCGGGTACGGGACTTCCACGACCGGCCCTTCCGCGTCATCGGCGGCGACCGGTTCGTCCAGGCGCTGCTGGGATCGGTGTCGGACCCGGTGATCAGGGGGTTGCCGGTGGTGGGGTGCGTGGACCAGCTGTCGGATTCGGTGGACCTGCTGCTGGAGCCGCGCCGCGCCCGGGCGGTGACGGCGGCGGCTCTCGGCCTGGGCGCCTGAGCGCCGCTCAGGCCCGCGTACGGCCGAACAGGCGGGCGCCGCCGAACACGCACACGGCCGCCAGGGCCACGGTGACGGCGGCGCCGGTCAGGACGGTGGCGTTGGCGTAGTGGCCCTGGAAGACCTGCCGTACCGCGTCGACGGTGTAGCGCAGGGGCACCACCCGGGAGGCGGCGTCGAGCCAGCCCGGCGCCAGGCTCATCGGCAGCAGCAGGCCCGACAGCAGCATGAGCGGCATGCCGGCGGTGTTGGCGATGGCCGCGAACTCCGGCGGCGTGGCGACGTTCATGGCCAGCCCGTAGGACAGGGCCGACAGGGCGGCGGCCAGGACGGCGACGAAGGCCAGGCCCAGCACGATCCCGGCCAGCGGGGCGCGCAGCCCGAAGGCCAGGCCGAGCCCGATGAGCAGGATCGACTGGGCCAGCAGCTGCACGACGTCGCGCAGCGTGCGGCCCAGCAGCAGGGCCAGCGGGTGGACGGGGGTGACGCGCATGCGGTCGATGACGCCGAGATTGCGGTCCATCAGCAGGCCGAGCCCGACGAACGAGCCGCCGAGCAGGGCGAGCTGCACCAGCACGCCGGGGACCAGCGCCTGCCAGGACGATCCGCCCATGCCGAGGTCGAGCCTGGTCAGCAGCGGGCCGAACAGCGCCAGGAACAGCAGCGGCTGCAGCATGCCGAACCACAGGCTGGTCGTGGAGCGCAGCGTGGCGCGCAGGTAGCGGCCGAAAATGATGCCGGTGTCGGTGAGAAGGGTCATGGGTCTGTGTTCCTGTGGGTCTAGATGGACAGATGGGTCTAGATGGACAGGGGTTCGCCGGTGTTGGTGTGGCCGGTGATGGCCAGGAAGGCCTCCTGCAGGCTGGCGGCCGGATCGCCGGTGTGGCGGGACTTGAGCTCGGCGGGGGTGCCTTCGGCGACGACCGCTCCGGCGTCCACGACGACGATGCGGTCGGCGAGCGCGTCGGCCTCGTCGAGGTAGTGGGTGGTCAGGAAGACCGTGGTGCCGTGCTCGGCGCGGATGCGGCGCACCAGCTCCCACAGCTCGGCGCGGCTGCCGGGGTCCAGGCCGGTGCTCGGCTCGTCGAGGAAGAGCACCTCAGGCCGGTTGACCAGGCCGAGCGCGATCTCCAGCCGGCGGCGCTGGCCACCGGACAGGGCGGCGCTCGGCCGCTCCATCAGCTCGGCCAGAGCCAGGTCGCGGGCCAGTTCCTCGGCTCGCTCGCCGGCCTGGCTTCTGGTCAGGCGGTGCAGCCGGCCCTGGGTGATGAGCTCCTCGCGTACGCCGCAGCCGGGGTCGAGGCCGCCGGACTGGGCGACGTAGCCGATGCGGCGGCGTACCCCGGCGGGGTCGGCGAGCAGGTCGTGCCCGGCCACCTCGGCGTGGCCGCCGCTGGGCGGCAGGAGGGTGGTGAGCATGCGGACGGTGGTGGTCTTGCCGGCGCCGTTCGGGCCGAGGAAGCCGAGGATCTCGCCGCGCTGCACGGTCAGGTCGATGCCGCGTACGGCGTGGACGGGGCCTTTGGCCAGGGTGAAGGTACGCATCAGGCCCCGGACGTGGATGGCTGGTTCAGGCATGCCGCCGATGGAACCACACCCCACTCCAAAATTGCAATCGACTTAAAGTTTGGAGTTGAGTTAAGCTATTCGGCATGACCGAGGGCTTGCGGGAACGCAAGAAGCAGCAGACCCGCCACCGCATCCGCGACGTGGCCACCGCCTTGTTCGTCGAACGCGGCTTCGACCACGTCACCATCGCCGAAGTCGCGGCGGCGGCCGAGGTGTCCGTCAACACCGTCTACAACTACTTCCAGACCAAGGAGGACCTCGTCCTGCCGCCCGAGGAGGCCTCACCCCAGCGCCTGGCCGACATCGTGCGCCACCGCCCCGCCGGCCAGGCCGCCGTCCCCGCCGTCCTGGAACACCTGCGCCAGGAGGTACGGCGGCGCGAACGCAAACTCGGCCTGACCGACGGCTTCGGCCGCGTCTTCGACATGATGCGCGCCGCCCCCACCCTCACCGCCCGCCTGGGCGACCTCGGCCGGCAGATGACCGACGAACTGGCCGCCGTCCTGGCCGAGGAGAGCGGCGCCGCGCCCGGCGACCCCCTGCCCGGCATGGTGGCCTGGCACATCGGCGGCTTCCACGCGCTGGTCTACGCCGAGATCGGCAAACGGACCGCGGCAGGGCAGGGCCCCGACGCCATCGCCGCGGCCGTGCTGGAACTCATCGACGTCTACGAGGACCTGCTCGGAGACCGTCTTCGTACCTACGCCACACGTAAGGACTGACCAATGTTCAGAGTGACGATCCGAGGCACCTTCGAGGGCCTGGACGAGGCCACGCGTGAGGCCGTACGGGCCGCGGCAGGCGCCGCCTTCACCGAGGCCGGGACCTTCACCCACGACCAGAGCGTGTCGGCCTTCACCTTCCGCTGCCAGATCCCCGCGGGCCCCGACGACGGCGAGCACGAGGCCACCACGGCCGCGATGGCCGCCCTGGACGCCCACGGACACCCCTACCGCCTGCTGCGCGTCGCGGTGACGGACATGCGCGACATCAAGATCCGCCGCAAGGGCCGCCCGAGAGCGAGCTCGGGCTGAGCCCCGCCACCGGCCGCCCGGCATCCCGGGAACGGCCCGCCGCGTTCACGTGACGGCGTCGGCGGCGCGGATCTCGGCGGCCTTCCAAGCGGAGACAGATCAACGCGGCACATCACGGCCGCACGTGACCGCGGCTGCGGCTTCGGCGGCAACCGGCCTTCTTCAGCCGCGGCGATCACCTCACTCAGCCGCTCGGACCTGGCCACCAGCAACTCATGCCGGCGGCGCAGATGCGTCAGCTCATCGGCACGCGGCTCGTCCAGAATGACGGCCACCTCCTCCAGCGCGAAACCCAGCTCCCGATACAGCAGCACCTGCTGCAACCTGACCAGATCCGCCTCGGTGTAACGCCGGTAACCGGCCGCCGTCCGCTCACCCGGACTGAGCAGGCCGATGTCGTCATAGTGATGCAGCGTCCGCACGGTGACACCGGCCAGCCTGGACACCTGCCCCACGGAGAAGCTCGTGACACCCACCATGAACCCTCACGTTCCGTCAGGCACAAGCCCCGGGCTGGACTCTCCCACAGCCGGAGGCCCCATGCTGGGGGACGTGGACGACGACCTCCTGCCGATCGGACAGTTCGCCCGGCTCACCCGCCTGAGCGTCAAGCAACTGCGGCACTACGACGAGATCGGGCTACTCCGGCCCGCCTGCGTGGACACCGCCACCGGCTACCGCTACTACCGCGCCGCCCAGGCCCGCACGGCGATGTCGATCGGGCTGCTGCGCTCCCTCGACGTGCCGCTGCCCGTCGTCGGCCAGGTCCTGGCCGGCACCGAAGGCGCCCTGGAGTCCGTACACGACGCACTGGAGGCCGAACTGGCCCGGCGGCGGCGCACACTGGCCTCCCTGGAACGCGTCATAGCCGACGGCCTGCCCGCCACCCAGATCCGCATCGTCACCGAACCGGCCCACCGCGTCGCGCTCGTGCGCGAACGCGCCACCGGCCCGGCCGACATCGCCCGCGCCACCACCGCCGCGATGTCACGCCTGACAGCCGGCCTGCTGCACGGGCCGGCGACCCGATCCGACACAGGCACTGCCACAGACACCGACACTGACGCGGGGAATGCCACGGGGAGCGTCGCCGGCACCGACCCGGCACACTCCGGCGCGACGCCCTCCGCGACGCCCTCCGCGATGTCCGGTGCGGCGCCCTCCGCGAACTCTTCCCCGGCGCCCTCCGCGAACTCTTCCCCGGCGCTCTCCGTGATGTCCTCCGATACCCCCTCCGCGGCCCCCGGCAGCCGTCCAACTACCGCTGACACGCCCCCAGCCCTGCCCGGTGGGGGAGCGGCCGCCGGTGGCCCGCGTTTGATCGGCCTGTTCCCCGTCGACCTGACCGACGACTTCGACGTGAGCGCCGCGCTCGTCCTGGCAGACGGCTGGCACGCCGGCGGGGGAGCACAGGTCGACGTGCTGCCCGGCGGTACCTTCGCCACCGCCACCCACCTCGGCCCCTACGACCAGATCTCCCTGACCGCCCACGCCGTCCTGGCCTGGTGCGCCGAACGCCGCCACCCCATGCGCGGCCCGATCCGCGAGGTATACGTGTCCGACCCGGCCCACACCCCGCCCGACCAGCTGATCACCCACCTGATGATCCCTTTGGAGGACGAGTCATGAGCGCCGAACTGATCACCCAAGGCCCCGTCACCTGCCTGAACGTCACCGGCATCGGCGAGCCAGGCGGAGCCGAACACCTGTCCGCGATCGGCGCCCTGCACGCCGTCGCCGGCGCGATGGGCGGCCCAGCCGGGCCGCTGGAGGGCCTGTGGTGGGTGGAGGACGAGCGCCCGGGACTGCAGGTGCCGCGCGAGCAGTGGCGCTGGCACCTGCTGCTGCCCCTGCCCGCCACACCCGAGCCCGGACGCCTGGAACAAGCCCGCGAGTCCGTACGCGCGAGCGGCGCGGCCGTCGACCGCGTACGGGTGGCCGTCTTCACCGAAGGACAGTGCGTGCAGATGCTGCACAACGGCCCCTACAGCGAGGAACCCGTGACCCTGAAGGTGATGGAGGAGTACATGGACGAGCACGGCCTGGTCGCCAACGGGCCGCACCACGAGGTGTACCTGACGGAGTTCGACGACCCCGACCCGCGCACGCTGCTGCGCCAGCCCGTCCGCCCGGCATGAACCGCCTCACCCGTTAATCAGGGGTTCATCTGGGGTCGCACGATCTTCCCCCGCCGCCGCGCCGGCTCTTACATTCCGAAGCGTCACCCCATCCCGAGCGTCACCGCGGACACACCGGCCCAGCGAGGTCAGGCCGGTCGCCACGGCCGCGTCGGGCGCGAAGGTAAGAGCCGGCAAGGAGACAGACCGTGTTCAAGCGCATCGCCCTCATCCCTGTGCTGTTACTCGCCTTCCTGGGAGTGGCGAACCCCGCCCCGGCCCAGGCGCACGAGCCGCGCCACCTGCGCATCCTGCTCACCAACGACGACGGCTACACCTCCGCCTACCTGCAAGGACTGCGCCAGAAGCTGATCGAGGCGGGCCACGAGGTGACGGTCGTCGCCCCCGACAGCGACGTCAGCATCACCGGCACGGCGATCAACGCCAGGTTCGGCACCACGCTGCAGGCCACCCAGAAGGAACCCGGCGTCTGGGCCGTCGGGGGCAGCCCCAGCGACGCGGTCGCGTTCGGGACGCGCGTCGTGTTCGCCGGCAACCCGCCGGACCTGGTGGTCTCGGGCCCCAACCCGGGTGAGAACGTCGCCGCGACCGCCAACTACTCCGGCACCGTCGCCGCGACGATCACCGCCATCACCGGCGGCATCCCCGCCGTGGCGGTCAGCGTCGCCAGGAACGGCGGCTCCTTCCCCAGCGCCGACCAGTCGATCGCCTTCGCCGTCAAACTCGTCGACCGGCTGGCGGCGACCTCACGCGGCGCCGTCCTGCCCGCCCGCACCGCGCTGAACGTCAACTACCCCGTCACCCCCAACGGCAAGGTCACCGTCGCCAAGCTGGGAACCTCGCTGCCGTTCTCCACCGACTACACCCTCGACTCCACCGCGTGCGCCACCTGCTACCGCATCCTGCCCCTGCCGGCCACCGCCCCCGACCCGGTGACCGACGCCGACCGCACCCTGCTGGCCGCGGGCAACGTCACCATCACCCCGCTGGACGGCAACTGGGAAGCGGGACCGGCCACCGCCACCATCATCCGCCTCCGCCTCAACGCCCTGACCCCCTGAGCCCGGAGCACCCCCGGAACACCGTGGGCCCGCGCACAGGAGACCACCACGGGCCCACAACCCGACCCACCACACGGCTCTACGGCACGGCACCACACGGCTCCAACCCTGCGGTGAGCGGGAGCGGAACGGGGCCGCACGAGGGGTGAGCACGACAGAGCCGCACGACATGGCGACGCGGCTCCTGAACCGCGACTCCTATGAACCGCGACTCCTAAACCGCGGTGAGGATCACGGGCCCGTCGTCGGTGATGGCCACCGTGTGCTCACTGTGGGACGCGCGTGAGCCGTCAACGGTCCGCAACGCCCACCCGTCGGCGGCCGTGAGGTAGCGGCCGTCGCCGCCCCCGGTGAACATCGGCTCGATCGCCAGCACCAAACCCGTCCGCAGCACCAGCCCGCGACCCGGCCGCCCCTGGTTGGCCACGTGCGGGTCCTCGTGCATCCGCCGGCCGATCCCGTGCCCGCCGAAGTCGATCGGCACGCCATACCCGCCCGCCACCGCGACCGAGGAGATGGCGTGCCCGATGTCGCCCATCCGGTTGCCCGGCCGCATCGCGGCGATGCCCGCCCGCAGCGCCTCCTGCGTCGCCTCGATGAGCGCCACATCACGGGCGCGCGGCAGCCCCACCACGAAGCTGACCGCCGAGTCGCCCGCCCACCCGTCGAGGTAGGCGCCGCAGTCGACGCTGACCAGGTCGCCGTCCTTGAGCCGGTAACGGTCCGGGATGCCGTGCACGATCACGTCGTTGATCGACGCGCAGATGACCGCCGGGTAGGGCGTCGGCGCGAAGTGCGGCTGATAGCCCAGGAACGCGGGCTTGGCACCCGCCTCGGCGATGATGGTGGCCGCCAGCTCGTCCAGCTCGTCGACCCGCACCCCCACCGCCGCATGCTTGACGATCGCCTGCAGCGCCCGCGCCACCACGCGGCCCGCTTCGCGCATCGCCTCGATCTCCGCCAATGTCTTGATCTCCACCATGTCGATAACTATACCGGTATTTTTATCCCACTGGTATTCGTATCCCGGCTGTAGACTTGGGTTCATGGTCCGACCCTCGCTGACCCCCGAAGAGCGACGGCGCGGCGAGCAGCTCGGCCTGCTGCTCCGCGACGTACGCGGCGACCGCAGCATCGTCGAAGTCGCCGCCGCGGCCGGCATGTCCGCCGAAACCCTCCGCAAGATCGAGACCGGCCGCATCCCCACCCCGGCCTTCTTCACCATCGCCGCCCTGGCCGACGTCCTCGGCGTCTCCCTCGACCACCTCGCCCTGCGGCTCACCCCCGCCACCCCCGCCTGAGCGAGACGAAACCGGGCCCGCTCAACCACTCACCGCCGCCACACCCGCCCAAAGCCCACCCAGCCACGCGAAACAAGCCAGACCAAAAGCGGGCCGGGCGAAAGCAGGCGAGGCGGAAGCAGGCCCGCTCACCGATCCGGGTCGGCCCGCTTCAACAACGGATGCGCCCGCATCGCCCCCTCCAGCTCACCCGGCAACTCATCGCGGTAACGCCCCAGCGTCGACAGATCACTGTGCCCCAGCACCCGCCGCACCGCGTCCATGTCCACCGCGTCCGCCAGCAGATGCGTCGCCGTCGTATGCCGCAACCCATGCGGCGTCACCGACCGCCGCTGCTCGGCCGCCACCCGCCGCTGCACCCGATCGATCACCCCCTGCACATCACCACGCGCCAGCCGCCGCCCCCGCCACGACAACAACAACGCCTTGTCCGGCAACGCCGCCCGCTCCCGCGCCAGATAAGCCTCCAACGCCAGCGCCACATCGCGGGGGAGCGGCACATCCCGCGTGCGGCCCCCCTTGCCGAAGATCCGCCAATAACGCACCCCGTCATTGGTGTAGAAATCCTCGACATTGGCCCGCACCAGCTCCGACACCCGCGGCCCCAGCGTCGACAACAACAACACGATCAACGCATCACGCAACTCCGTCCGCTGATCACGCCGCCCCGCCGCCGACGCCTCACCCGCCGACCGCGCCGCCCCGATCAACCCCTGCGCCTGCTCCCGCGTCAACGCCCGCCGCTCGGGCCGCAACCCGCCCCGCTCCCTGGCCGTCACCGTCGACAACGCCATCGGATTGATCTGCACCCAGCCCGCCAGCGACGCGTACTTGAACAACGCCGAGATCGAACGCCGAAACCGCGCCTGCGACGACGGACTCTGCCCCCCGCCACCCGCCGAGCGCCGGCCATCCGGCTTACGCGCGAACGCCAGCAAAATCGCGTCGACGTCCTCACCCGACAGGTCGTCCAGCACCGTCGACTCCCCGGCCAGCGCCACCAGCGTCGCCACATCACGCGCATACAGCTCCGCCGTCGCCTGCGACAACGCCCCCGTCAACGTCTTGGCCCGCACCAGCTCCACATAGCGGTCGGCCGCCTCCACCACCGTCAGCCGATCGAGCTCAGCAGGCCGCACCGTCCCCCCTCACCCCAAGATCCACCGAAGATCCACACAGGCAGACGGTAGCGAGCCCCACCGACAGAAAATCAGATGTCGCGGAAGGTCTCGATCCGCGCCCCCAGCGCGTTCAGCCGCTCGGCCAGATCCTCATACCCCCGGTTGATGACGTACACATTGCGCAGCACCGACGTGCCCTCACCCGCCATCATCGCCAGCAGCACCACCACCGCCGGCCGCAGCGCCGGCGGGCACATCATCTCCGCGCTGCGCCAGCGCGTCGGCCCCTCCACCAGCACCCGATGCGGATCCAGCAACTTCACCGACGCCCCCAGCCGCGTCAGCTCCGTCAGATAGATCGCCCGGTTGTCATAGACCCAGTCATGGATCAGCGTCGAACCCTGCGCCGTCGCCGCGATCGCCGCGAAGAACGGCACATTGTCGATGTTCAGCCCCGGAAACGGCATCGGGTGGATCTTGTCGATGGGGGAGACCAGCTTGGAAGGCCGCACCGTCAGATCCACCAGCCGCGTCCGCCCATTGGCCGCCGCGTACTCGGCACCCCGATCGTGATCGAGGCCCATCTCCTCCAGAACCGCCAGCTCGATCTCCAGGAACTCCACCGGCACCCGGCAGATCGTCAGCTCCGACTGCGTCACCACCGCCGCCGCCAGCAGGCTCATCGCCTCCACCGGGTCCTCAGAGGGGGAGTAGTCCACATCCCGCTCGATCGAGGCCACCCCGTGAACCGTCAGCGTCGTCGTGCCCACGCCCTCCACCCGCACACCCAGCTCCTCCAGGAAGAAGCACAGGTCCTGCACCATGTAGTTGGAGGAGGCGTTGCGGATCACCGTCACACCGTCGTGGCGCGCCGCCGCCAGCAGCGCGTTCTCCGTCACGGTGTCACCCCGCTCGGTCAGCACGATCGCCCGCGACGGCGACACCCCCCGGTCCACCCGCGCGTGGTAGAAACCGCCCGTCGCCGTGATGTCCAGCCCGAAGTGCCGCAACGCCGACATGTGCGGCTGCACCGTACGCGTCCCCAGGTCGCAGCCGCCCGCGTACGGAATCTGGAACTGGTCCGTACGATGCATCAACGGCCCCAGGAACATGATCACACTCCTGGTACGCCGCGCCGCCTCGGTGTCCATCGCCTCCAGCTCCAGCCGGGCCGGAGGCACGATCTCCAGGTCACTGCCCTCGTTGATCCACCGCGCCCGCACCCCGATCGAGGCGAGCACCTCCAGGATCCGGTAGACCTCCTCGATCCGCGCCACCTTACGCAGAATCGTCCGCCCCGAGGTCAGCAGCGACGCGCACAGCAGCGCCACACACGCGTTCTTGGAGGTCTTGACATCGATGCTGCCCGACAGACGCCGCCCGCCCACGACCCGCAGATGCATCGGCCCGGCATAGCCCAGCGACACGATCTCACTGTCGAGCGCCTCACCGATCCGCGCGATCATCTCAAGACTGATGTTCTGGTTACCGCGCTCGATCCGGTTCACCGCACTCTGACTCGTCGCCAGAGCATCCGCCAGCTGCAGCTGCGTCCACCCACGGTGCTGGCGCGCGTCACGAATCAACCGGCCGATCCGCACGAGATAATCATCAGTCATAACACGACAACATATCTCACATATGAGATGTGGCCGCACCCGACCCCGCCGACGCGCCGGACAACTCCCGATGCACCGCCAGATGCTCCGGCGTCGCCACCACCTTACGCTTGTGCACGAACGCCTGACGCGCCTGCCGGAACCCATTGCGGTCATCGAACATGTCCCGGCTCATCTCCGCCAGCTCCTCCACCCGATAGGCCTCCAACGGCTTACGCCGCTCATCGGCCTCCCGCACCTCCCGCTTGATCCCCAGCAACCGCTCATAATCATCCCCGGCCGCCAACCGCTCGGCGTACTCCAGCACCGACCGCTCGAACTCCAGCCGCGACCCCACCATCATCCGATCGGCCAGCCCCAGCTCCACCGCCTGCGCCGCACCCACCGGCAACGCCTCACCCGTCAGCCGCCCCGCCACCGACGCACCCACCCGCCGAGGCAGCACGTACGTCCAGAACTCCGACCCGAACAACCCCATCGTCCGATAGTGCGGATTCAACACCACACCCTCACGAATCAGCACCCGATCCGCGCCCAGCCCCATCATCACGCCACCCGCACCCGCGTTACCGCCCACCGACGTCACCATCAGCTGCCCCGTACACGCGATCACCTCACGACACACCTGGTTGATCGCGTTGATGTTCATCCACGCCTCCAGCTCCGGATGACGCGCCGCCTCGATCACATTCAGATGGATGCCGTTGGAGAACACCTCACCACCCCGCAGCACTACCACCCGCGTGTCCTGCGCCGACGCGTACCGCAACGCCGACGCCAGCCGCCGGCACTGCTCGGTCGACATCGCGCCGTTGTAGAAGTCGAAACTCACCACCCCCACCGCGTCACTACGGTCATAGGTCACCTCGCTGTAACCCGGCCGCTCCTCCAGCCCCGCCACCCGATCACCCAGCACCAACGCCGCCGGCAGCTTGATCGCCCCCGGCTCCTCCGCCCGCAGATGCCCCACCCACACCGTGCCGTCACCGGTGTGCACCAGCACCGCGCCCTCACGCCGCGCCACCACCGACCCCGGCGTCCCCACCACCACCGGGCCCCGATACACATCGAACACCCGCATCATCCGCCCCTCCAGCAGCACCCGCCCACCCGGCGCCCCATCGGCCGAACGAACCCGCCGCAACACCGCGTCCGTCGGCTCCGACCAGGAGAACTCCCGGTCGCCATGCCGCATCGCCGGCCGCAACCGCCCCCGCACCAGCGGCGAACGATAATCCAGCGGCACCGGCGCGAACCCCGCGTCCATCGCCTTGGCCGCCACCTCCACCACCAACTCCACCGCCGCGTCGGCCACCGGCCCGTTGTAGAGGGCGGACTTACGCGGCGGCTCGGCCGGCATCGCGAACGTCCGGAACCCCCAGATCGGCCCCGCGTCCATCTCCTCCACCGCCTGCAGCGCCGTCACACCCCACTCCGGCTCGGCGTCGGCGATCGCCCAGTCCAGAGAGGACGGGCCCCGGTCGCCGGGCGGCCCGGGGTGAATGATGATCGTGCGGTGGTTCTGCCACAGCAGCGCCGGGACCTTCTCCTTCAGGAACGGGCAGATGATCAGGTCGGGTTTGGCCAGCTGGGCCGCCTCCAGCATCACCTGCTCCGAGACGGCCAGCTCGACGGTGACGTCGTGACCGGCCCGGCGCAGTTCCAGCCAGGCGCGCTGGGTCAGGCCGTTGAAGGAGGAGCAGAGCAGCAGAATACGCAACGGAGAACTTCTTTCAGGCGGGTCGTTCGAGGGGTACGGGGGCTCGCCGTGTGCGGGCCCGGGGGAGAGGGGCCGGCTCAGCCGGGCACACCTGGGCGCGGGTGACCCCACCGGTCCCAGATGTTTACGGCAGTCCCATATGGCCCGTACATGCCCTCGATGCTGACACGAACCTGCAAGTGCTGATGACACATCTCGGCAAAAATCCGCCCGGACCAGCCCCAAATGACCAGATTTGTCGGAATCGAATGTGGGGGAGAGGTCCCAAAACGGCCCCGAAACCCCCTTCCGCGTCCCGACAACCGGGCCCGCCACGCGACCGAAACCCCGGCCCGGACCGCTTGACACTTGCGGCGCCTCACCGTGATTGCGCCCCTTCCGGTCTGGCTTTCTGTCCTGTCGCAAAAGGGGCCCAACTTCACCGGCCACCGTGACCCGGCGCCCGATCCCTACGGGAACAACGGGGCCGCCACCCTGGCGGTGATCGGACTGGGCAAGGACCGCTCAGTTTCAGGGCCGAGACGCCGCAGGAGTTGGGACGTGCGACTGCTCGCGGGCGAGAAGCACACCGAGGACGGCGGCAAGGAGAGGAAGGCCGGTCTCGAACGGCACCCGTACCGGCTCCTCCCACGTGGTACGCACAGTCAGGGGCCACAGCAGCAACATCCCGGCGGGGACAGCCGGCGACCGCGCCCAGAACCGTTCCGCACAGGGCGCTCAGACCAGCGCGAAAGGCACAGAACCACCTGTTCGACGTAAGCCTTGGCGACCGCGTCGTCCAGCCGGTCATCGAGGCGCTTCTGCTCCTGCACCGTGACCCGCCGCAGGGTGGGGTCGACGATCAGCTCCTCCGGCTGGAGCTGGTAACCGAGATCCCGGACGATCTTCGACGGGACGAAGATCGTCTCCATGTGCGGATCGGCGGCCCTGGTGCTGACCGCCGGGACGGTCCTGGTCGTCGTCTCGTCGTTCTCGTTGATCTCGTAGGAGAGCTCGACCGAGTCGACCTTCACCTCGGCTGACGTGATCACCACGGCCGTGCCCTCGTCGTACGGCGTCGACTGATCGCCCGTCAGGTACCGCAGCAGCTTCTCGTCACCTATGGCCTGATCCCAGTAGACAACTTCCTCCGGTATCTCGACGTTCTCCGCGCTCGCGCGGAAGAACCGAGACTCGGCCGAAGGGCGCTCACTCTGGGCAATCGGCACTCCGGGTAAATCGCGCTCGATCACCGCTCGTATGGTTTCCGCGTCCGCCGCCGAGAAAGGCCCTGCGAACAAGGGGTTCGGCTGGACCAATAAGGTGTCCGGCCGGGCCCTGGGGGAGTATTCGGCCCTGCTCTGCGTCGTTTGGCCGACCGCGATCACCGTCAGCGCGATGCCGAAAGCGCTCGCCATCATCACCACCGTGATCGCGAGCACCGCGCGAACGCGACGATCGGCCAGGTCGCGGGCCGCCAGACGGAAGGGCAGCGGCAGCCGTTCCGCATATGGACCGGTGACCTCCAGCAGCATCGCAGGCAGCGGGCCGAGACCGGCGACAAGCAGACCCGCGCCGATGAGAGTGATCAGCAGTATTCCGAGGGATTCGAAGGCGCCGTAACGCGAATCCTCATGCCCCCACCACGCACCGAGTCCCATCAACAAGAAACTGGCGAACGACACGAACAATCCCACGACGACGAATCGTCGGCGCCACGCTGGCCCCCGCACACCGGGAAGCCGGCCTGATTGCCTGGACAGCGGTCGAAATGGAACTGTACGCGATACCAGACAGAATCCCGCTTCTGTCCGGTATCGCATATTTTCGAGTGATTTAGAGGCGGTTGACGAAGCGGGCGGCGGCGCGCTGGCTCATGCCGGTCTCGCCGCGTACGAGGAAGACGGCCTCCTGGAGCTGGCCATGAGCCTTCATCTCGCGCGCCTGGTCGACGAGGTCGGGGCTGGGGGTGGGGCGGTTGCGGGGGTTCCTGGTCAGCCGGACGGCCAGGATGATCAGGTAGATGGCCAGGGCGGTGACGACGGCGGTGAGCGCGACGAGACCCGTAGTGGAGATCGCCAGGCTGTGCATCTCTCGATCGTAACGCCGCCCGCCGGAGATCAGCGGCGAGATGACGCCCGGATGACGATGAAGGCGATGATCACGATCACGACGATGATCACGGCGAAGACGAGGAGCTCCACGGGGCCTAAGTTCATATTTCTCAGCGTAGGTGGCGAAAGCTGCCGTGTGCGGAGCATCTCCGGTTGCTTGATAATGAACATTATGTCAAGTAGACCGCTTTGAGAGGGGCTCTGACTCGGGGTGGAGCCCCATGTGCGCTTAGTGACGTTGGTCACCCTGCCCGCCGCCCTACCAAGCGGTGATCGTCGGGGCCTGGCCAGGGGGTGTTACAGGAGGTGACGGCCGCCTCCGGTGGGCCGGCGCGGTTCTTGATCATTACGGTGCGTGAGGCCGGAATGCTCTGACCGATGGGTTGACCTTCGGTTGATTCACTGTCCTGGCTGGCCGGATCGCCTTAGGGTGGGAAATCTGCTATCGCGCCGCGAGAGGAGCAGCACGTGGGGAATCAGTCGGTGTTATGTCCAGTGTGTCAGGGAGTTCTGCCCGCCACGGGCCGGGAGTCCTACACGACACTGCGGGGTCGTCTTATTGTGACCAACGGTTACTGCGGAGGTGGTTGCGCCGAGCGGCGGGCCGAGATGGAGCGGACGCAGCAGATGGCGCGTCCTTCGGCCCCGGTTGTGCCGGCCGCTCCCCCGGTGGCTCCCGCGCCTTCCTTGGCTCCTGTCGCCGGTCCGGCGCGGGCGCGGGTGGCGGGCTGATCGTTTTTGTAGCCGGTGCCCGGGTTCTGTGCGGGTGCCGGGTGGGTCTCCGGGCCTGAGTTGTAGTGCTTTTGTCGTATTTGTGGGCTGGCTGTTCTGTGCGTGTGGTCATTCGTGGCCTTGTGTGGTGTGCCAGTAGTCGCGGGTCTGTACGGCGAGGCCGTCGGAGTCGAAGCGGGCGATGACGCAGCCCGCGAGGGTGATGGGTGTGCCTTCGTCGATGGCGTGGACGCGGAATTCGATGACCGCCTGGTCACCGTCCACGATGGGGGTGGCGAAGGTGACGTGCGGTGCGGTTTCGGTGCTGAAGGACCAGCGGATGTAGTCCGCTATGGCGCTTCTCCCCCGGTGTGGTGGCCGGAAGGGCATGGAGGTGTGGACCGCGTCGTGGTGGTAGAGGGTGGCGATGTGGTCGGTGTCGTGGTGGGTCCAGCCGTGTTGCCAGGTGTCGGCGAAGCGCTGGGCGGCTGCTCGGGTGTTCATGGTTCTCAGTGTGGCGGCGTTTAACCGCTCGATTCTGTCGGTGGCGTTGGTTATGGTCTGAGCTCGTGTCTGGTGAGCAGTCGCTGGTCCGCGCGCGCGGGCTGGTGAAGCGGTTCGGGGATTTCGTCGCGGTCGACGGGATCGATATCGACGTGGCGCCTGGTGAGGCGTTCGGTTTCCTGGGTCCCAATGGGGCGGGTAAGTCGTCGACGATGCGGATGATCAGTTGCGTGTCGATGCCGTCTGCGGGTGAGTTGCGGATCTTCGGGCTGGATCCGGTGCGGGAGGGGCCGCGGATTCGGGGGCGGCTGGGTGTCTGCCCGCAGCTGGATAACTTGGACCCTGATCTGACGGTTCGCGAGAATTTGACGACGTACGCCCGTTATTTCGGGTTGTCGCGGGCGCAGGCGCGGGCCCGGGCCGAGGAGCTGCTGGAGTTCGCGCAGCTGAGTGATCGGGCCTCGAGCCGGGTGGAGCCGCTGTCGGGCGGGATGAAGCGGCGGCTGACGATCGCGCGGGCGATGGTGAACGAGCCGGATCTGGTGCTGCTGGACGAGCCGACGACGGGGCTGGATCCGCAGGCGCGTCATCTGCTGTGGGAGCGGTTGTTCCGGTTGAAGCAGCGGGGTGTGACGCTGGTGCTGACCACGCACTACATGGATGAGGCCGAGCAGTTGTGCGATCGGCTGGTGGTGATGGACGGCGGGCGGATCGTGGCCGAGGGGTCGCCGCGTTCGCTGATCGAGGCCCATTCCTCGCCTGAGGTGGTGGAGGTGCGCTTCGGCGGGCAGGAGCTGGCGGATTTCGTGGCGCCGCTGGCCGGGATCGGTGATCGGGTGGATGTGCTGCCGGATCGGATCTTGGTCTACGCCAAGGACGGTGACGCGGCGGTGTCGGAGGTGCATCGGCGTGGGCTGGTGCCCTCCAGTGTGCTGGTGCGCCGTTCGTCGCTGGAGGATGTGTTCCTGCATCTGACGGGCCGGACGTTGGTGGAGTGATGGCGCATCCGACGGTGGCGGTGCTGGAGCGGCATCTGACGCTGTACAAGCGGTTGTGGCGGGCGTCGTTGTTCTCGTCGTTCGTGTTGCCGGTGTTGTTCCTGGCCAGTATCGGGCTGGGGGTGGGTGGTTACGTCGGTGAGGTGGGCGGCGTGCCGTACGTGGAGTGGATCGTGCCGGGGGTGCTGGCGTCGACGGCGTTTCAGATGGCGGTCGGCGAGTGTACGTATGCGGTGTTCGGGGAGTTCCGGTGGAATCGCGGGGCGCATGCGATGTTCGCGACGCGGGTGTCGGTGTGGGACATGGTCGGCGGCTGGCTGCTGTACATCGTGTTCAGGGTCGAGATCGCGGTGGTGGCGTTCCTGCTGGTGGTGGGGGCGTTCGGGGCGTTGTCCTCGCCGTGGGTGGTGTTGACGCCGCTGGTGGCGGCGTTGCTGGCGGTGGCCGTGGCGGCGCCGGTGACGGCGTTCTCGGCGACGATCGAGCATGACAGTTATTTCGCGTTGCTGTTTCGGTTCGTGATGTTGCCCTCGACGTTGTTCGCGGGGGTGTTCTTCCCGGTGGAGCAGTTGCCGGCGCTGGTGCGGCCGGTGGCTTATGCGTCGCCGTTGTGGCATGGGGTGGAGTTGGCGCGGGCGGCGACGTCGGGGGCCGCTCCCCCGTGGCCGCTGTGGGCGCATGCCGGGTGTTTGGTGGTGTTCGCGGCGGGCGGGCTGTGGTGGGCGGGTTACGCGTTCCGTAAGCGACTTCAGGACTGATGATGGTGACGTTGGCGGTGGCCCGGCGGCTGGTGTCCGGCCGGGTTTCGGCGGGGCGTGTTTCGGCGGGCCGGGTGGGTGCGGTGGTGGGCCGCAATGTGGGTGCGTTGCGTTCGGGTGCTTCGTACTGGCTGGTGCTGGTGTCGGGGTTCTTCGAGCCGCTGCTGTATCTGCTGTCGATCGGTGTGGGTGTGGGTGCGCTGGTGGGGCGGATTCCGCTGGGTGATGGCCGGGTGGTGTCCTACGCGGTGTTCGTGGCGCCGGCGATGCTGGCGGTCTCGGCGATGAATGGGGCGTTGTCGGAGACGACGTTCAACTTCTTCTTCAAGATGCGTTATACGAAGACGTTCGAGGCGGTTTTGGCGACGCCGGTGCGGCCGATCGAGGTGGCGTTGGGTGAGTTGACCTGGGCGATGGTGCGCAGTTCTGTTTACACGGCGTTGTTCCTGGTGGTGATGGTGGTGCTGGGGCTGGCCGAGCCGGTGTGGGCGTTGGCGGCGTTTCCGGCGACGATGCTGGTGGGGGTGTCGTTCGGCGCGCTGGGGATGGCGGTGTCGACGGTGCTGCGTGGCTGGCAGGATTTCGATCTGATGACGGCGGCGCAGTTCTCGTTGTTCCTGTTTTCCGGCACCTTCTCCCCCGTGGCGGATTATCCGGGGGTGTTGGAGGTGGTGGTGCGGGTGACGCCGCTGTATCACGCGGTGGAGTTGGTGCGGGGTCTGGCCTCGGGTGTGCCGGAGTGGGGGTTGCTGGGGCATGCGGGTTATCTGGTGGTGATGGCGGTGGCGGGGTTGTGGTTCGCGGCGGGGCGGATTCAGCGGGTGTTGTGCGCGTAGCCGGCCGGTCGTGCCGAGGTGCGGGCGGGGGCGCCGGGGAGCAGGTCTTCTAGGTGCTGACCGTGTCGGCCATCTCCCTGACCGGGTCGAGCGGCACTGAGCCGCCGATCGACAGCGGGGGCTCGTACAGGGCGACGCGGTCGAGGGCGGGCGTGACCAGGTCCGTGCGCAGGACGACGAGCGCACCTGAGCTCAGGCCGAAGATCTGGGATGCGCCGGTCGTCGCGATGAGCGCCTGCAGGTCTTCGACCTCTCGTTTGAGGCTGAAGTCGGCTCCGTTGGGGCCGCTCAGCCCGCGTCCGCGCCGGTCGGGCACGTAGCGGTGTGGTCGCTCGACAGGGCGGTGGCGAGCCTGGTGAGGTGCTGGGATGCCTGCATTCCGCCGTGCGTGAGGATCAGTGCGGGTCTGTGGCCGCGGTGCCGGTAGCCGATCGTGGTTTCGTCGGCGGAGCGAACCTGGCCTTTGCCGTGTTCGTGTGCCGGGGTGTCCGCGTTGGTGCGGCGGGTGCGTGTTGAAGCGTTACGTGTCGGCGGCGGTTCGCCAGGCTTTGTCCCGAACGCCGGAATCGGTGTCATCGTGATCCTCCATCCGCATGGGTGAACAACGTTCACGTGGGTGGAGCGGTGTTGTCGCCCCCGACGGTTTCGACTGGGCGCTGCGCTGAGGGTCAACTACCTGCCTGGTGACGGTCGTGATGGTGCGGGCGGAGCGGTCCGCGCTTGTCTGCGGGCCATGGCAGGGAGCGGCCACGCCGTGGTGCGGGCGGGCAGGGCGCTTGCCTGTGCGGCCGATGGCGGTCGTCTCGTTGGCGAGCTCTGAGCGCTGAAGGTCAGGCGTAGGGGTGTACGGCGGTGACCGAGCTGAGCGGGAGTGGACCGTACAGGTGGGGGAAGCCGTTCTCGAGGCGGATGTCGAGTCCGGCGGGGTCGATGCGGAGGATGAGCAGCGGCTGGGTGACGTGGCCGTAGAAGGCGGTGTGTACGCCGTGGAGCTGGTCGAGGTCGCGGCTGCAGTGGATGAAGCCCTCTTGGTCGAGGGTGCGGCCGAGGGTGGAGATGCGGTACTCCCCCGCCGGCTGGGCGGCGGCCCAGTCGGCGGCCAGGGCGAGGTGGAGGATGTCTATGGTGTCCATTCGGATTCGAGCATGGCATAGATGACCTCGGAGGCCCATTCGCCTTTGACCTGCTCGTTGTCGATGAGGTGGGCTTCGCGGCGCAGGCCGAGTTTTTCCAGTACGCGGCCTGAGGCGGTGTTGCGGGCGTCGAGGCGGCCGACGATGCGGTGCAGGCCGAGTCCTTCGAAGCCGAGGCGGAGCAGTTCGCGGCCGGCTTCGGGGGCGTAGCCGCGGCGGTGGTGGTCGGGGTGCAGGATGTAGCCGATCTCGCCTTGGCGGTGTTGTGCGCTGGTCCAGATCAGGACGCCGTTGCCGATGAGCTGGCCGGTGTCGCGCAAGGTGATGGCGATGTCGAGGGCGTCTCCTTCGCCGAGGAGGGCGACGCGGGTGATCTTCCTTTCGAGGAAGGTGCGTACGGTGTCGAGGTCGCGGGGTTCCCAGTAGAGGTAGCGGGCGACGTCGGGCCGGGACTCGTAGGCGTGCAGCGCGTGGAGGTCGTCGGGGGTGAAGGGGCGCAGCAGGAGGCGGTCGGTGAGGATCGGGTAGTGGGGTTTGAGCACGGAGGCAGTGTAGATAATCCGTCTTCGGGGGCGCGAGGCGTTTTCGCCGGGCGGGCACGCGGGCGGGCGGGCGGGCAGACAACCGGGCGGGCGGTGGCGGGTGTTCGGCATACCAGGGGTCAGTGGGCGCCGGCGAGGTTGAGGACGATGACGCCGCCGATGATGAGCAGGATGCCGCCGATCTTGAGCGGGGTGAGGGTCTCCCCCAGGAAGGCGGCGCCGATGAGGGCGATGGCGGCGGTGCCGGCGCCGGACCAGACGGCGTAGGCGGTGCCGACTTCGAGCTGCATCTTCAGGGCGCGGGCGAGCAGGACGAAGGAGATGAGGTAGCCGATGGCGACGATGGCGGTCCAGCCGAGGTGGGACAGGCCGTTGCTGAGTTTGAGCGCGGTGGTCGCGATGACCTCGGCGGCGATGGCGATCGCGAGCAGCAACCAGGCCATGGTGAATCCCTCCCCGTGAGCGGCAGTGAGATGGCCTCGGTGTGATCGTGGGTAGCGCTGGAGCCGCTGCCGGTCACCGCCGGGGCCATGAAGACGAGTGTGCTGACCGAGGCGGCGTGTGTCGAACCCCCGATCGGTGGGTGGCCGGTGAGGCGGAAGCGCTTGAAAAGGGAGTCGAATGCGTGTTCCACTGGGGCCGTGGGTTGGGACGCGCTTTCGCTTGTTGAGGCCGCAGATGATCGTCCGATGATCGAGCGGCGGGCGGTGCTGCGTGACGGCTTTTATGAGACGCAGGCCCGCACGATGATCGAGCGGGTGCCGCAGAGTGCGGGGATCGCTCAGCGGTGGGCCGTCTCCCCCTATCGTGGCTGTGCTCATGCTTGCCGTGGCTGTGGTGCCCGTGCGGGTCATCGGCGGCTGGGGTTGGACGCGGGGCGGGATTTCGACACGCGGATCGTGGTCAAGCCCAACGCGGTGACACGGTTGCGGGCGGAGCTGGCGCGCTGGGGTGGTGAGGCGCTGGCGGTGGGGGTCAGTGGTGACTGTTACCAGCAGGCGGAGGCGACTTATCGGCTGATGCCGGGCATCGTGGAGGCGCTGGGTGAGGCGGCGGTGCCGTTCACCGTCTACACCAAGAGTCCGCTGGTGTTGCGGGATGCCGCGGTGCTGGCGCGGGCGGGGGCGCAGGTGGCGGTCTCGATCGCGTTCGTCGACGAGCGGATCCGGCGTGGGGTGGAGCCGGGCGCGGTGGGTGCGCAGGCGCGGCTGGAGCTGGTGTCGGCGCTGGTGGAGGCGGGGGTGTCGTGCCGAGTGCTGATGGCTCCGGTGCTGCCGTTGCTCAGTGATGGGGCCGATCAGTTGTCGGCGACGGTACGCCGGATCGCGGCCACGGGGGCCAAGGTGGTGGAGCCGGTGGTGTTGCGGCTGCCGCCGGGGACGCGGCAGTGGTATCTGGAGTGGCTGGGTGAGGCGCATCCGCATCTGGTGGAGCGCTATGAGGAGTTGTACGACGGGGCGGGGTTGCCGGCGGCCGATTACGAGGAGCGGATCACGGGGCAGATCGGGCAGTTGTGCCGGGTCTACGGCATGCGGTCGGGGCCGCCGGAGCCGCCGGAGCGTGAGCCGCGGTTCCCGCAACTCGCGCTGGTCTGACTACTGTCAAGATTTAAGGCTGTCGCCTTAGAATCTTGGGTGTCCTATCAGTGAGCAGAAGGGCGCCGCCATGACCGCCGAACCCGTCTCCCGTTACCCCTTCGACCGGACCGAGGCCCTGCAGCCGCCGCGGGAGTGGGCCCAGTTGCAGAGCGGGTGCCCCGTGGCGCACGTACAGCTGCCCAGCGGCGACACCGCCGAGCTGGTGACCCGCTACGACGATGTGCGCACGCTGCTGACCGACCCGCGCTTCAGCCGCGGCGGCGCCGACGCCGCGCGGGTGTCCACCACCGCCGACGGCGGGATCTTCGCCCGCGGCATGGCGAGCGGGAGCATGATCGCCGGGACCGGGCATCGGCGATGGCGGCGGCTGCTGACCCCGTCGTTCACCATCCGCAAGATCGAGGCCTGGCGCCCGCGGGTGCAGCGGATGGCCGATGAGCTGGTGGACGGCATGCTGGCCGGTGGCTCTCCGGCGAACCTGTCGCGCGAGCTGGGCCTGCCGCTGCCGGTGCAGGTCATCTGCGCTCTGGTGGGGGCGCCGAGTGAGGATCAGGACAAGTTCGCGCACTGGTCTCAGGTGATGCTGACGCTGACCCGCTACGAGCAGTCGGAGGTGGAGAAGGCGTATGAGGAGTTCGGCGCGTATGTGTCGGATCTGGTGGATGACAAGCGTGCCGCGCCGGGCGATGACATGCTCAGCGAGCTGACGCAGATCTCCGACAGCCAGGACGGGCGGCTCAGCCATGAGGAGCTGATCGCGACCGTGCAGGCGCTGCTGCTGGCCGGGCATGAGACGACCTCGAACATGATCGCCATCATGGTGGCGATGCTGCTGTCGGAGCCGGGGCGTTACGCGGCGGTGGCGGAGGACCCGGAGCTGATCCCGGGCACGGTCGAGGAGGTCCTGCGGCTGGACAGCACGCTCAGCGTGGTGGGCATGCCGCGGGTGGCGACCGAGGAGACCGACTTCGGCGGGGTGCGGGTCAGCGCGGGTACGACGCTGATCCCGTGCCGGCCCGCGGCCAACCGGGATCCGCGTAAGTTCGCCGATCCCGACCACTTCGACGCGCGCCGTGACAACGCGGGCCAGCATCTGGCGTTCGGCGCGGGGCCGCACTTCTGCCTGGGCCAGCCGCTGGCCCGGATGGAGCTTCAGGTCGTGCTCGGCACGCTGGCCCGGCGGCTGCCCGGGCTGGGTCTGCGGGATGCTCCCGGTGATCTGCGGCTGCGTACGGGGTTGTTGTCCGGGGGGCTGCAGGACGTGTGGGTCACCTGGTGAGGAGCGGCCTGCTTCGGCGTCTCAGCCGGTGGTGAACCACAGGCGGATGAGGTGGCGGCGCTCCGGTTTTGGGTGGTCTTCGTAGGCGGTGCGGCCGTGCAGGACGACGTGGTTGTTGAGGAACTGCATGTCGCCCTCCCGCAGGTCCATGGTGAGCACGAACCGGGGGTCGTTGGTCAGCCGGTCGAGCAGGTCCATCGCCTCTCGCTGCGCCGGGGTGAACGGCGGTACGCAGGCGCCGCGCTGGGCCGAGCGCAGGTAGTCGGGCCCGTAGGAGAACGACACCCTGCCGTCCTGGCCCAGCGTGCACAGCGGTTTGGTGTAGAAGCTGTCGGGGCCGTCGCCGGTGCGCCGGTCGTGCCACCACGGCTGGTAGAGCACTTCGGCCAGGTCGGGGCGGGTCCGGACGACCTCGTTGTGCACCGCTGCGGAGCTGACGATGACGCTGAGGCCGCCTGACTTGGCCGGCCGCACGCACAGCAGGGCGACGACGTCGGTGGGGTCGCTGTGGTAGCCGAGCGGCCCGTTGTGCTGGTAGCTGCGGGTGCGTGGCTGGGAGGGGTCGGCGCCGGTGTCTCGTACGTGCACCAGCGGCACCGGGCCGGGTCCCTGTGAGACGATCGGGCCGATGTGGCAGCCGAGGCCGAGTCCGGCGATCTCGCGCTGCCGCTCGCTCATCTGGCCGACGGGCACTCCCTGGAGCAGGGCGAACCCGTGACCGTCCACGATCTCCTCACGCACTCGCCGCAGGAGTGGCCCGAGCCTCGGCAGCGGGAAGCCGTCCGGGGTGATCTCCTGCGGCGCCAGGCCGGCCGTCTCCGCCGCCCGTACGGCGCCGAGCACCTCGTGCCGATGCTCCTCGTTGAGCGCGACCCTCCATGTGTGGCTGTCGCGGATCTCCGCCGCCAGCCATTGGCCGGGTCCCAGCACTTGTGCGATCGCCATGGTGGCCACCTCTCCGCTCGTCGTGGGTCTTGGATTCACCCTGTCGTCCTTGCTCTTGCGTGGCACCCCCTCATCGCCCACGGCGCAACTGCTTCACCCACAGCGGAAGGGCTCTGGAGGCCTGCCTCCCGTTGATTGCAAAGAGTGATTGTTCATAACTTTAAGTAGTGTTACAGTGCGGGTGCCGGTTCACCGCCTCCCTGAAGGAGCGCCATGTCCGTGCCCGACGTTCTCGCCCGGAAATTCGACAAGAGATTCACCTTGTACGACGCCGATGGTGACGGTGTGCTCACCAGGGACGACTTTCAGCTCGCGGCCACGAGGTTCTTGGCGGCGTTCGGCGTGCCGGCCGACTCCGCCAAGGGCCGGGACGTGGTGGCCGCCTACGCGAGCATGTGGAACGCCTTGATCCACAGTGCCGACGATGACAGCGACGGGCACCTGTCCCGCGCGGAGTTCACCGCCTACCTGTCCGGCCAGGAGTTCCGCACGAGCGGCTACGCGGCGACCGCCGGCCGGATCGCCGAGTCCGTCCTGACCGTCTGCGACATCGACGGCGATGGCCGGATCTCCTTTGAGGAGTTCGCCGCCATCCCCGGCATCTGCTCCCTGTCCGAAGCCGAGCGGCGTGAGGTGTTCGATCGGCTGGACACCGACGGCAGCGGGCATCTCGACATCAGCGAGATCCACGCCGCGCAGCGGGACTTCTATGCCAGCACCGACCCGGGTGCGCCCGGCAACCTGATCTTCGGCCGATTCTGAGGAGCCAGAGGTGGAGCATCCCCCGCAGCCGGACGGTCACTGCCGTGTCATTCGGTCCGCTTTGATGTATGAGGGCAAGCAGCATCTGCAGTTCTTCGCCGGTATCGCCGCCGAGACCGTGGGTGCGCGCAATATCTGCATGCACCTGCAGACCATTCCTCCCTCGGGCAGCGGCCGGGCTCATAAGCACGACCATCACGAGACGGCCATCTATGTGATCAAGGGTGCTGTAGGTGCCTGGTACGGCGAGAATCTGGAGCATTACCTGCAGGCGCGCCAAGGGGAGTTCATTTACATCCCCGCCAGTACGCCGCACATGCCGGTGAATCTCAGTGACAGCGAGCCCGCCGAGGTCGTCCTGGCTCGCACGGATCCGCGCGAGCAGGAGAGCACGATTCTTCTGCCCGACCTGGAGAGCCGACGGCCTCCTCTGGAGGGTCTCGGGGCCGGCTGAGCTGCGACTCAGATGGCCAGGGTGGTGGCGATGCCGTTGAGGACGTAGGTGAGGCCGGTTTCGAACTGCCACTGCGTGTCGTCCTTGCGGGTGGCGGTCTGAAGGTAGCGCTGGAAGGTGGGATAGCGGCCGGTCCGCATGTGCCAGATCATCTGCGGTGCCAGATCGCCGGCGTAGACATGGTCGACCATCAGCTCCAGGAGATCGTCTTTGCCTGATACGTGGCGGTAGGGCGCCATGGGGGCGACGCCCAGTTCGGTGGCCAGGCGGCGCATGGTGATGGCCTCCAGACCTTCGGCGTCGGCGATCTCGACCGCGGTCGTGGCGATGCGCTGCGGGGAGAGCGTCTGTCGCTGCGCGGGGGCTGAAGAACGCCATCGACTGGCACTCCAGGGAATGGCACGCCAAGCCGGTCGGCTTCCGATCTGGCCCTGACCCTGCTGAGCAGTTGGGGCGGAACCACCTACTCCTGGTTCTCACCCCAGATCCTCGCCCTTGCCGCCGCCGCCGTTCTCGCCTTGGCCGCCTTCGTGGCCGTCGAACGGCGCACCGCCGAGCCGGTCATCCCGCCCCGCTTGTTCCACGACCGCGACTTCACCCTCGCCCAGATCCTCAGCTTCCTGGTCGGCGCGATCATGCTCAGCGTGACCAACTACCTGCCGCAGTACATGCAGTTCGTCCAGGGAGCCTCACCCACGGTCAGCGGCATGCTGCTGCCCCTGATGTTCGGCATGCTCGGCGCGCAACTGATCACCGGCCATCTCATCAGCCGAAATGGCCGCTACCAATCGGCACCAATCGGCGCCGCCGTTCTCGCGCTGATCGCCTTCGCGGCGTCCTGGCTCGTCCGCGAAACCCCGCTGCGTGAGCATCCCCCTGCCCCGGCGGAGCCCGCCGTGACGGGGCCTGAGCAAAGGGAGCGGCGGGGTGGCGGTGACGCGGCCCGCTTGTCCGCCGAGAAGGCGACATGAGCGAGGCGGCCTGCCCGGGCCTGCCGGCCTACAGGGCGCTGCCCTTCTTCCACTTGGAGAACGGCAGCTGCCAGAAGCCCCAGCCGTTGTTCCATTCCAGGTCGCGGGTGGTGCCCTTGATGTCGACGACGTCGCCGCGCTGGAAGTGGTTGTAGAACCACAGGGCCTGGTCGGGGCGGGAGTTGATGCAGCCGTGGCTGACGTTGGAGCGGCCCTGGGCCCAGACGTTGTCCTTGGCGTGGACGTACTCGCCGGAGTTGGAGATCCGCACGGCGTGGTTGATCATGACGTCGTAGTAGCCGGGGTCGCCCTTCTTGCGGCCGGGCGAGATCATGCGGACCGGGTTGCCGCGCTCCATGGTCAGGTGGACGCCGGAGGTGGTGGTGTACTCGCGGGTGGTGGCCATGCCGGCGCTGATGCGCATCGTCTGCACGCGCTTGCCGTCGCGGTAGACGTACATCATGTGCTTCTTGGTGTCGACCTTGCTGATCACGCGGGCGCCGATCTTCAAGGTGGTGGCGGAGTCCTTGACGCCGTACATGCCCTTGCCGCCCTTGACGCCGGTGAGGCGGGCGTTGAAGGTGACCTTCTGGTGGGCGGGCCAGTACTTGGCGGTGCGGTAGATGACGGTGGTGTCGTTGATCCAGCGCCAGGCGCCGTCGACGGGCTTTTGCGCGTCGACCTCCAGGGCGCGTTCGACGGTGGCCTTCTCGCTGACGGGCTGGTTGAAGGTGACGATGATCGGCGCCCCCACGCCGACCGTCTCCCCCTTGGCGCTGGGTGTGACGTCGATGACCTGCAGTTCGCGCTCGGGCTTGAGCGTCTTGAACGTGCTGGCGGCGCTGGTGACGCCGGCCTTGGCGCTGACGTTGTAGGAGCTGGAGGGCAGCAGGGTGCCCTTGGAGACCCATTTGGTCTTGTCGGCGTTGAAGGTGCCCTCGACGCTCTTGCCGCCGCCTTCGGCCGTGACCTCTTCCAGGGTGCCGCCGGCGGCGGTCACGACGATCTTCTTGTCGGGGCTGATCTTCGAGCTGCCCTCGGCGGGTGAGATCTTGATCGTCGGCGCTTCCGGGGTCGCGGAGGTGGTCGCCTTGGCCGCGTCGGCGTTGCCCGGGGCGGGGGGAGTGCTCGAGCAGGACGCGGTCAGTGCCGCGGCCGCGAGCAGGGCCATGCCCGTGACGGGCGTCCTCCAACCGGGCTTGACGTTCAAGTCAGTCCTCTCCCCCATAACAGCAAACTCAATGTCAAAGACCTTAATGCTCCTGCATGTAAGACGCGGAGGAGTTTGGGATAGTTCGGTAACATTTAAATCACTTGTTGCTGGGAACCCCAGGTCAGCCGGGCGCAACAGGAGTAAAGAGGCGAAACCCTCAGTGCTGGGCCAGGCGGTGGGTCAGGCTGGTGTGGCGCCGCCCGGCCCCCTTGGTCCGTACGGCCTGCGCCAGCGCGCGCCGGGACCCGACGATGACGACCAGCCGCTTGGCGCGGGTGATCGCGGTGTAGAGCAGGTTGCGCTGCAGCATCATCCAGGCGCTGGTGGCCAGGGGGATGACCACGGCGGGGTACTCGCTGCCCTGGGAGCGGTGGATGGAGACGGCGTAGGCGTGGGCCAGCTCGTCCAGCTCGTCGAAGGCGTAGTCGACCTGCTCGTCCTCATCGGTGGCGACGATCAGCTTCTGCTCGTCGGGACGGATGTCGACGACGATGCCGACGGTGCCGTTGAACACCCCGGCCGCGCCTTTTTCGTAGTTGTTGCGCAGCTGGGTGACCTTGTCGCCGACGCGGAAGACACGCCCGCCGTAGCGGCGTTCGGGCAGGTCCTCGCGCGAGGGCGTCAGGGCCTCCTGCAGCGCGATGTTGAGCGCGCCGGCTCCGGCGGCGCCGCGGTGCATGGGGGCCAGCACCTGTACGTCGCGGCGGGCGTTGAGGCCGAACTTGCGCGGGATGCGCCGGGCCACCACGTCGACCGTCAGCGCCGCGATCTCCTCCGGCTCCTCGCACGGGAACAGGAAGAAGTCCGTCATGCCCTCCAGCTTGGGGTGCAGGCCGGTGTTGACGCGGTGGGCGTTGACCACCACGCCGGACTCCTGCGCCTGGCGGAAGATCTGCGTCAGCCGGACGCGGGGGATGTCCTCGGCGGCCAGCAGGTCCTTCAGCACCTCACCCGCGCCGACCGAGGGCAGCTGGTCCACATCCCCCACGAACAACAGGTGCGTGCCGGGGGCGACCGCCTTGACGAGCTTGTTGGCCAGCAGCAGGTCGAGCATGGAGGCCTCGTCGACGACGACCAGGTCGGCGTCCAGGGGGTTGTCGCGGTCGAAGGTGGCATCCCCGCCGGGCCGCAGCTGCAGCAGGCGGTGAACGGTGGTCGCCTCATGGCCGGTCAGCTCGGCGAGCCTTTTCGCGGCCCGGCCCGTGGGCGCGGCCAGGATCACCTTGGCCCGTTTGGCGCGGGCCAGCGTCACGATGGAGCGCACGGTGAAGCTCTTGCCGCAGCCCGGCCCGCCGGTCAGCACCGCGACCTTCTCCGTCAGCGCCAGCCGTACGGCCTGGCGCTGCTCGGCGGCCAGGTCGGCGCCGGTCTGGCCGCGCAGCCACTGCTCGGCCCGCTCCCAGTCGACCTCGGCGAAGGCGGCCAGCCGGTCATGGCCGCCGCGTAGCAGCGATAGCAGCGCCGAGGCCAGCGACAGCTCGGCCCGGTGGAAGGGCACCAGGTAGACCGCCGGCACGATGTTGTCGCCGGCCGGGATCTGCTCGCGTACCACGCCTTCCTCGGCGACCAGCTCCTCCAGGCAGCCGGCGACCAGGTCGGCGGGCACTTCGAGGATCTTGACGGCGTCGCCGACGAGGTTGGGGGCGGGCAGGTAGCAGTGGCCGTCGTCGGCTGCCTGGGACAGCGTGTAGCGCAGCCCGGCCTTGACGCGCTCGGGGCTGTCGTGCGGGATGCCGACCGCCTGGGCGATGGTGTCGGCGGTCTTGAAGCCGATGCCCCACACGTCGTCGGCCAGCTGGTACGGGCGGCTCTTGACGACGGAGATGGAGCTCTCGCCGTACTGCTTGAAGATGCGCACGGCGATCGAGGTGGACACGCCGACACCCTGCAGGAAGATCATCACTTCTTTGATGATCTTCTGTTCCTCCCAGGCGGCGGCGATCAGCTTGGTCCGCTTGGGGCCCAGGCCCGGCACCTCGACCAGCCGCTCGGGCGTCTGCTCGATCACCTCGAGGGTGTCGGTGCCGAAGTGGTCGACGATCCGCTCTGCCATCTTCGGGCCGATGCCCTTGATCAGGCCGGAGCCCAGGTAGCGGCGGATGCCCTGGATGGTGGCCGGCAGCACGGTGGTGTAGGACCACACCTCGAACTGCTTGCCGTACTTGGGGTGGGAGGTCCAGCGGCCGCTCAGCCGCAGCGACTCCCCCACCTGCGCACCCAGCAGCGGCCCCACCACGGTCAGCAGTTCGGCGCCCGAGCGTTCGGTCGCCACCCGCGCGATCGAGTAGCCGGTCTCTTCGTTGGGGCCGTAGGTGAAGCGTTCAAGTACTGCGCTCAAACTAGTGCCAACATTTTTGGAGTCCACGTCCGGACTCCCCTCGGGCCTCCCCACATCGACGAGACTAGGGCAGATCTTCATCGCCGCGACACCCGGCCACTGCCACCTCCCGGAAGGGGGCCGACCCCACCGCGAGATCGGAGCGGGTGGAGGGCCCGATCGGTTCAGCCGGCGGTGAAGCCGTCCGTCGCGGTGCGGCAGAAGTCGCGGAAGCAGGTCAGCCACAGAACTGTCGCGGAATAGTTGCGGTCGAGGTCGTCACGGTGGAATTCGAACGAGTCGGGTTCTGTGGTGTTCGATCCGTCGAGTAGGACCCGTCCGCCAGCGGGGATGTTCGCCAGGTAGGTCTCCAAGAAGATGGCGATCCGCTGGGCCTGCTCGCCGGTCAGTTCCACGTCGATGTTGTAATGCAGCAGCTCGGTCGTGTCGGCGTCCAGAGCGCCGGACTTCTCTAGCAGTTCCAGAGTCGGCCGCCAGTTCCACGCGTTGACGTCCAAAGACTCGCCGTTCGGAGTTTCGAGCGTCCAGGACATCCGCTCATCCTATTGATCAGCAGCGCTTTCTCGAACCGCTCGAACGTCCTGATCAGAACTGTGCCACGTCGTCGGGGACACCCGAGCCGCTGAGCCAGCGATCTTTCATCGACACGTGAGCACTTCCTCCCTCTCCGAACCCGACCCGTCGTGCATCGCGCGATCAAAAGCGCTGGCGTCAGCGGGACAGCTGCTGGCCCACGCCCGCGCCGAACGCGACGCCCTCTCCCCCCGCCGAAGCGGCCCGGCTCGCACACCGGCCGGGCCGTCGCTCCCTCGCAGACCTGGAAGCTTCGATTCGAGCCCAGCGCGATCGGGCGCGAACCATCACAAGCACCTCTGCAGCTTGAAGCAAGCGATTGCGCTTGTATCAAATGAGCCATCCCTGCAAGAGCTACATGGCAGGGGTGGCTTTTGCATTATCTGCCGCCGACCTGCCGGTTCCGGTCCTTTGTTCATGCACCGCCTCAACCCGGACTCAACAAGAACTCAACGTGCGCTGGCCTACTTTTCCCATGTCCACGACAACCAGCGAAAGGAAACACGATGAGACGTCTATCACTGGCCCTGGCCGCCGGCACCCTCACGGCCGGCACGCTTCTCGCCCCCGCCGCCCAGGCGGCCACTCCGGCGACGGCCGCCGTCTCCGTCCAGCAGGCGAGCCAGGCCCGCTGGTTCACCATCTGGGACGGCGGCGGGAACACCAGGGGCATCGATACCGGGGCGATCAAGAACCGGGCCAAGGTCCTGCAGATCGTCACCCAGTGCTGGAACGGCGGGGACGGCACCGCGGCCACGGCCACCCTGTATAAATGGGGGCGCAGCGCTGTCGGCCCAGGTGGTGGGTGGATGAAGATGAAGCGCGACCGCGGTTACTGCGTGGGCGGGAAAATGTACACCCGTGTCCACAATGCGAGGACCGGCGAGAAGTGGAGGGCCACCGTCACTCTCAGCCCCAAGTCCCACACGGTCAGAGTGTGGGTGCAGAACTACGGCTGATCGGCCCGCTGAACGAAATGCCGAGCCTTCCATGGGCACTCCCGGCAGTAACAGCGCGCGGGAGCGCAGGACCCGCTGGAAGGTTCGGCCGGAGAGGGGCGGGCGGCCTCGTGCCCGTGCGGGCATAGGGGCCGCGCGTCGCGACGCCTATGCCCAGGGATCTTATTCGGGACTGGAACTATGGAGCCGGGTCTCCTGGCTTTTCTCCCTTGCAGCTGCTGGAGAATATCTTTCCGGTCTTGAGGTTGACGCACCTCGTGCAGGCGGTAGCGGCCTCGTCGAGGTCTCCCTTGCAGAGGATGCCCTCTTGCTTCGGCTTCTCGGGCGCCTTTCCTGGCGAGCCCGTGCTCTTGTCCTCGCAGTAGCTACGCGTGTATCCGCCCTTCTTCGACTTGCACCACAGGCACTTCTTGTTCTTTCCCTCCAGCCATTTGCACGGTTTGCCGGAGCTTGTCGAAGTGCAGTGGGTGAGCGAGGTGGATGCGGCGTGGCCGCCGAGAGCGCGGGCCTTGTCAGGCTGGGCCAGTGCGGCCGCGGAAGGGACGATGGCGGTCGCCACCAGGGCCCCGGTAACGAATATTTCTTTGAGCACGAGACCACCCCCATTGTGTGTCTCTCGCTTTCCCTCCCATCGTGACATGGCGCGCTCGGCAATAGTCAAGAGGTGCGCCAAGATTTATCGAGCGCCGGCCGGGCCCTTTTTCCGGAACGTGAAACATTTGATGTGTATTTCTTGCGGGAGTGCTGGGGATGTTGACCGGCGTATTTTGGTGTCGACGCGTATATTGTTTATTCCACTACTATCGCTGTTGGCGATGGCTTGACCGTTGATGCGCATCTGCCGCTCTCATTAGGCGACGCGCCGGAAGACGACGACCGCCCGGTAGCCGGTGTCGTGCTCCGTGTCGGACTCGGCCTCCGCGCTGATGACGTCCAGTTCGGAGTCGGGGCCGAAGAAGTCCAGGGCCTGGGTCCTGGCCTTCTCCCTGATCTCGTCCGGGGTCGCTCCGCTGACGGTGACGCGCAGCGTGAGCGGGAACCGTATGTCACTCATGGCGGCCTTCTTTCGCAGAGGAGTGATCACTTTTGAGCGTAACATCAGGCCATCGCCGACATGCAGGCATGTGGCTGCATGTTGACCGGTCCGCGTCTCGAACATGATTACCCATCGACACTCGCGGTAGTGGTATGGATACTCTTCGTGTAGGCCCTGGCTCCCCGGATCACCCCACTTCGACCGCGGGTTCGTGCTGCCCGCCCGCCGCGGCGGGGTGATCCAGGGAACAACTCAAGGAGAGCGATGCACAAGAAGTCCCTCGCCCTGGCCGTCCTCCTCACCGGTGCGTGCGTGGCCACGGCCACCGTCGTCACCGCAGCCAACGCCACCACCGCACCCGCGGTCCAGGCCCACCACGCCTCCGCGCTGCCGCCCGGATACCAGCTGGTGACGCTGCCGAACGCGAACGTGCCCAACTTCCAGCGCCGTACCCTCTACTGCCCCGGCGCCAAGAAGGTCCTGGGCGGTGGCGGCGAGGCCCGCGGCAACGGGGCGATCCTCGTCGGCTCCTTCCCCACCGATGACGGGCGCGGCTGGATCGTCCTCGGCCGCCAGATCGGCTACAACGACGTCGGCATCAGCGTCTTCGCCATCTGCGCCGACTGACCTGCCGCATCATCCGGCCCCGGTCGCTCGCCGACCGGGGCCGTTCCCATGCCCGCCCGTTCGTAGGTCCGCCGTACGCCGTCGCCACAGAGTTCCGGTGAGAACATCTGGGCCTTCCAGCCGCGCCCGCCGCCCTGTAGGAAGCCATGCATGAGCGACGATGTACGCGTCACCATCGAAGCGGTCCCCCGCGCCGGGCTGAGCGCCGGGCAGCTGCGCCAGGCCGTGGCCGCCCACCCCGGCGTCTTGTCCGCGCTGGAGGTCGCCGACACCGACCGGCTGATCATCGGCCAGGCTCCGGCGCTCGGCCACGACCCGGGCCAGGACGCCCCCTTCCGCGCCACCGTCTTCGACCCGGTGGGCAACCGCGCCGTCGAGCTGCGCGGCACCCTGGACCGGCCGGAAAGCGCCGAGGTCCGGCCCAGCGCCCACCGGCCGCCGCCCAGCCACGAGGAACTGCTCGCGGCCGCTGACGTGCTGCGCGCCGACCCGCACTTCCCGGCGGGCGACAACGTGATCGTCTACCGGCCCATGCCGCCCCTGGCCGACCTGGACAACCCCGACGGCACCACCGTGCGCCGCCCCACCCTGGGCATCTACACCCCCGGCGAGCCCACCGGGGTACGCCACCGCATCGTCGCCGTCGACACCGCCGCCCGCACCGTCGACTGGACGCCGGCGGGCATCGACGTGCGCATGCACCATGACTGCGAGCGCACCGTGCCCGAAGGCGTCACCCCCTTGGCCGACCACGGCGGCCCCGACCAGGTGCGGGTACGCGTCCTGCGGGGCGCCGGCGAGCTGTGGAACCTGCTGGTCGTGCGGCCGCGCGCCTCGGCCCCGCAGAACCCCGGTGCCGGATCGGGCGTGGAGTTGCGCGAGGTGCGCTACCGGGGCCGGTTGGTGCTGCGCCAGGCGCACGTACCCGTCCTGAACGTCGAGTACGAGCAGGGCACCACCTTCCGCGACGACGCCTCCTCCGAGACCCGCTTCTCGGCCACCGGCACCGATCCGGTCGGATGGGGCTGGCGGCTGTGCGACAGCCCGCCGCGTACCATCTTGGAACGGCCCGACACCGACGCCGGCGGCTTCCAGGGCGTGGCCTTCCACCACGACGGCGACGAGCTGCGCATCGTCAGCGAGCTGCAGGCCGGCTGGTACCGCTACGCCAGCGACTGGCGGCTCGGCGACGACGGCACCATCAGGCCCCGCTTCGGCTTCGCCGCCACCACCAACCCGATGACCTGCCTGGTGCACCGCCACCACGCCTACTGGCGCTTCGACTTCGACATCGAAGGCTCGGCCAATGACGTGGTCGAGCAGATCGACCAGGGGCCGATCATCCCCGAGCCGGTGCCGATCGTCCGCGAGACCACCCGCCGCCGCGCCCCCGGCCGCTACTGGCAGGTACGCGACAAGTCCTCAGGGCGCGGCTACCAGATCCACCCCGGGCCCTTCGACGACACCGCCGACGCCTACGGGGTCTCCGACCTGTGGTTCCTGCGCCACCACGCGGCCGAGCTCGACGACGGCAACCCCGGCCCGCGCGACCGGGCCGCCATCGGGCGCTTCCTCAACAGCGAGAGCATCGACGCCACCAACGTCGTCGTCTGGTACGCCGGCCACTACTACCACGACCAGGCCCACCCGCAGCCGCACCAGGGCGAGCTGATCGGGCCGGAACTGCTGCCCATCTGAGCACTAGGCTTGGCGCCCATGAGTCAGGTGGGTGAGACGACGGCGCGGGCGCTGCTGCGCAGGCTGGCCGTCGAACAGGCCGAGTGCAGGGTGCCGTCGCTGACGGCCGCGATCGTACGCGAGGGGAGGCCGGCCTGGTTCGGCGCTCGCGGCTTCACCGGCCCCGGCGCCGACGGTGGTGCGGCTCCCACCGCCGATACGCAATACCGGCTCGGCTCGATCACCAAGAGCATGGTGGCCGTCGTGGTCATGCGGCTGCGCGACGAAGGCCGCCTCGACCTGCTCGACCCCCTGGCCAAACACCTGCCCGGCACCCCGTTCGGCGAGGTGAGCATCGCCCAGCTGCTCTCCCACACCGGCGGCCTGACCGCCGAACCGCCCACCGGCTGGTGGGAACGCACTCCCGGCCTGCCGGCCGGCGACCTGCTCGCCCTGCTCGGGCCGCAGCACGCCAAGCACCGGCCCGGCCGCCGCTTCCACTACTCCAACATCGGCTACGGCCTGCTCGGCGAGCTGGTCGCCCGGCTGCGCGGCATGCCCTGGCTGCGCGCCGTACAGCAGGAGGTGCTGCGGCCGCTCGGCCTGTCGGCCACCACCGAGCGGCCGCGCGCCCCGCACGCCACCGGCTACGCCGTCCACCCGTGGGCCGAGGTGGTGCTGGCCGAGCCCGAACACGACCACGCCGCCATGGGGCCCGCCGGTCAGCTGTGGTCCACGACCGCCGACCTGGCCCGCTGGGCGGCCTTCGTCGCCGGCGACACCGGCGGCGTCCTGTCCCCCGCCACGCTGGCCGAGATGCGCGAGCCCGCCACCGTCGACGACGGCGACGCCTGGAGTTCCGGATATGGGCTCGGCCTGCAGCTGACCCGGCACGCCGGACGCCGCCTGGCCGGGCACACCGGGTCCATGCCCGGCTTCCTGGCCACCGTGTGGGCCGACCCGGCCGACCAGGTGGGGGTGCTGTTCCTGGCCAACACCACCAGCGGCCTCAGCTACAGCCTGCCCACCGACCTTTTGGACATCCTCGACGAACACGAACCCCGCCTGCCCGAGCAGTGGCGGCCCGCCCCCGCCGACCCCGCCCTGCTGGCGCTGACCGGGTTGTGGCACTGGGGCCCCAAGCCGTACGCGTTGCGGCTGCTGCCCGACGGCGGGCTGGCGCTGACGCCGGTGGGCGGGGCGGGCCGGGCCTCCCGGTTCGTGCCGCAGGACGACGGGACCTGGCTGGGGCTCGACGGCTACTACGCCGGTGAGACGCTGCGGGTCGGCTCCGATCACCTCGACCTCAACACCTTCATCTTCACCCGCGAGCCGTACGACCCGCAGGCGCCCGTCCCGGGCGGCGTGACGGACTGGCACGCCTGACCGCCTTCCGCTCCCGTGCCCGCGCGGGCGGACGCTCCAGTTCGTTCGCTCTGCCCGGACGGTCCGCCCGCTCGAGGCCGCCCCTCCTGTGAGGTGGCCAAGCGGGCGGATTCGGTGACCGCGATGCCGGCGGCGTCGAGGCGGGCCACGATCTCGGTGAAGGCGGCGTCGCCCTCGACGGGCACCGTGGTCACGTCGCGGCCGGGTGATTCGGCGGGGCGGCCCGCGACGGCCGAGATGATCTCGATGCTCTCGCGCAGCCTGGCGTGGTCGGCGGGCCGCACCAGCACGGTCTGGCCGCCGACGACGTGCTTGAGCTCGGCCGGGGTGCCGTGCGCGATGACCTTGCCGTGTTCGAATGCGGTCATGCCCGCCATCGTCGGCGGCGGCGCTGACAGCTCGCGCACAGATCGCTGTCACGGTGACAGGCGCGCCACCAGGTCGGCGGCGGGGCCCGGCGGCAGGGCGGCGTGCAGCAGTTCGACGCGGTGCACCAGCCGGGGAGCCACCAGCGGCACACCGTGGCCGGCGGAGGCGGGCAGCAGCGTCAGGCCGTGGCCGGCGGCGACCAGGTGGAGCACGGTGTGCACGTCGTCGCCGGTGTAGTCGAGCGCGGGCCGGAAGCCGCCGCCCATCAGGTCGCGCAGCCGCTCCAGCGGGCACAACGTCGTCTGCAGCCAGTGCGCGTCGACCAGATCGGCCAGCCGCAGCCCCGCCCGGCCCGCCAGGGGGTGGTCGCCGGGCAGCGCCACGACCAGGCCCTCCTCGGCCACGCCCACCGTGGTCATCGGGCCGACCTCGGGCAGGCGCAGCGGGTCGTTCGGCGCGGTGATCCCGTCGGTCAGGCCCGCCTCGGCCCTGCCGTCCGCCACCTGCCTGGCCACCTCGTCCCTGCCGCAGGTGCCTACCGTCACCCGCAGCCGCGGCTGCGCCGCCCGCGCGGCCGCCAGCCGTAGGGCCAGGACCGAGTTGAGCGCCAGGGGCGTGGCGGCCAGGGTCAGGCGGTGGGCGGGCAGTGCGGCGGTGCGCAGCACGTCGGCCCGCGCGGCGCGGATGCGCAGCAGCAGCGGCCCAGCGTGCTCCAGCAGGCGCAGGCCGGCCTCGGTGGGCGCGACCGGCCGGCGGTGCAGCAGCGGCAGGCCCAGGTCGCTCTCCAGCGCGGCGATCTGCTGGGAGATGGCCGACTGGGTGTAGCCGAGTTGCTCGGCCGCCGCCGAGAAGGAGCCCGCCTCGGTGACGGTCACGAACGTACGCAGCAGATGAGGGTCCATCAGTGTTTCTTATAGCATGTGCAGACATCATCGTTGGTGCTTAAGCGGTGGTTCGCCGCACCATGGAGGCATGAAAATCGCCCTGGTCGGAGACCGCTCGCCCAGCGTGCGCGCGCACGCCCGCATCCCGCTGATCATCCAGGCGCTGCGTGAGCGCGACGGCATCGCGCTCGACCCGTATTGGATCCCCTCCACCGACGCCCACGACGATGCCCTCGAACGCTTCGACGGCATCTGGATCGTGCCCGGCAGCCCGTACCTCAGTGAGGAAGGCGTGATCAGCGCCGCGCGCACCGCGCGCGAGCGCGGCATCCCCGTTCTGGGCACCTGCGGCGGCTTTCAGCACATGCTGCTGGAGTACGCGCGTGGCGTGTGCGGGCTCGACGTGGCGCACGCCGAGAACGAGCCGGACGCGCGTGAGTTCCTGCTGCTGCCGCTGGAGTGCTCCCTGGCCGGCCATGAGGGCCTGGTACGGCTGAGGCCCGGTTCGCTGATCGAGCAGATCATCGGCTCCCCCCTC
Organism: Nonomuraea sp. NPDC052129; assembly: GCF_040680095.1. Taxonomy (NCBI): domain Bacteria; kingdom Bacillati; phylum Actinomycetota; class Actinomycetes; order Streptosporangiales; family Streptosporangiaceae; genus Nonomuraea; species Nonomuraea sp. NPDC052129. The sequence continues at coordinate 53,495 of NZ_JBFAVX010000044.1, forward strand.
ACCATGGAGGCCTACAGCTGCTCCTACGGCCTCAACGACGCCTACAAGCACAAGCTCGTCGAGCACGGGCTGGTCTTCTCCGGGCACGCCGACGACGGCATGGTGCGGGTGGCCGAGCTGCCCGGCCACCCGTTCTACCTGGCCACGTTGTTCCAGCCGGAGCTGTCCGGTGACGGCAGCCGCCCGCATCCGGTCATCTCCGCCTTCGCCGCCGCGGTCAGCCGTACGACGGCTCGGCGTGCCGTACCTCACGCAGGCCTGGCAGGGTGATGGCGCCCAGCCGCGCGCCGGTGCGCGGCTCCAGGCGCAGGACCTGCTCCCCCGCGCCGGCCAGCAGTTCGCCGTTCAGCCAGGCCAGGCCGTGTGCCTGGCCGGGCAGGTCCCATGCGCCGGCAGGGGCCAGCGTCTCGCCGTCGGCCGACAGCAGCCGCTTGCCCGCCGCCAGATAGGCGCGGCCATCGGCCGCCAGCGCGTACGCCTCGCCGCCGGGCAGTCGGCCCAGCAGGGCGCTGCGCTTGATCCGCAGGTCGTCGGTGGAGGCGAGCACGATGCGGCCGGTGGAGGCGTCGAAGACGTACAGCCGCCGGGTCTGGGTGTCCAGCGCCATCGCGTGCGCCAATGGCGGGCCGAGGCCGAACGGTTCGGGCAGGTCCAGGCAGTAGGCCCAGCGCTGGTCGAGGCTGAGCACGTGGACGAAGGCGTGCACGCCGGGGCTCAGGTCGTGGCCGGCGATCAGGTCGCGGGTGTGCAGGTGTTCGTCCTGGTGGGTGTAGAGGGTGTAGAGGGTGGCCAGGTCCGGGTCGTGTACGGCCTGGCGGCCCTTGCCGCGCATCTCCTCCTCCTTCGACAGCGGCACGGGCTGCTTGGCGCGGGTCAGCAGCGGCGTCATCCGGCCGGCGGCCAGGTCGTACATGCGGACGCGGTAGCGGTCGGGATGTTCGGGCGGCAGGTGGTCCAGGACGTACATGACCTGGCCGTCGCCGGAGAACGCCTCGGGTTCGATGTTGCCGTCGAGATGAAGCGTCCGGTTGCCGTCGGCGCCGGTCAGGGTGATGGTGGTACGGCTGCGCGGGCCGGGCCCGGGGCCGAGGGCGACGACCCGGTCGGAGACGGCCTTGATCCGCTCGCCGGGAGCGTCGGCCTGCTCGACGAGGTGGCCCGTGGCGGCGTCGTAGGTGCGCAGCCGGTCGTGGTCGAGCTGGTAGAGGCGCTGCCAGCGGGGGCCGGGCACCGCGCCGGGGTAGGTGGCCGTCACCGCGCCGGTGGGCAGCTCGACCAGGGACAGCCCGTCGGCGGTCTCGGCGAGCAGCCTGCCGCGCGGGGCGGGGGGCGCCGCCTTGGGGGGCGGCGGGGTGGTGGCGCAGGCCGAGACGGCGGCCGCCGCGCCGAGCGCCAGGGCTTGGCGTCTGGTGATGGTGCTCACGTCTTTCCTACACCGGTGAGCGGCGGGGGGTTCCCGTTCAGGTGGTGACGCCGAGCTGGGCACGTACCTTGGCCAGGAGATCGTGCGGGAGCGGGGCGTAGCCGTACAGGGACAGGTAGGACTGGCCGGCGTCGCTGGCGGTGTAGGTCAGGAAGGTGCGCACCAGCGGGTCTGAGTGCTGGGAGCAGGCGATCTCGTAGGTGACCAGGATGATGGGGTAGGCGTCCTTGTTCTTGGTCAGGTAGCCGAACTTGACGATCAGGTCGCCGTTGTGGCCGGTGATCCGGGCACCTTCCAGGGCTTTGGTGGCGCTCTGGGGCGAGAGGGCGACGAACTGGCCGGCGGCGTTGCGTATCTTGGCCGTGGGCAGGGCGGCGTCACTGGCGTAGGCGTATTCCACGTAGCCGATGGAGCCCTCGGTGCGCCGGATGGCCTCGGTGATGCCCGCCGAGCCGGTCACGCCTTGCCCGGTGACGGGGAACTTCCTGGCAGGCTCGTACGGCCAGCGGCCCGCCTCCTTGAGATAGGCGGTGAAGTTGTAGGTCGTGCCCGAGTCGTCGGAGCGGTGGAAGAGCCGGATGCCGGTGCGCGGCAGGTTCGCGCCGCGGTTGTCGGCGGCGATCTGCGCGGCGTCCCATCGGGTGATGCGGCCGCTGAAGATGCCGGTCAGGGTGGTGGGCGAGAGCTTCAGTTCCGGCGCGGACGGCAGGTTGTAGGCCAGGGCGATGGGGCCCACCACCATGGGCAGGTGTACCGCGCGGCTGCGGCAGCGTCTGTCGGCCAGCTGTTGTTCGGCGGGGTGCATCGCGACGTCGGAGCCGGCGAACGCGGTGACGCCGGTGATGAAGTCGCGGATGCCGGCGCCCGAGCCGTTGGCGTTGTAGTCCACCCGCAGGTCGGGGTGCAGCCCTTGGAAGTCGACCCGCCAGGCGTCCATCGCGCCTTTCTGCGCGCTTGAACCGGAGCCGGAGATCGACGCGGTGATCGGGAGACTCGGGGGCGCTTCGTCGCGGGTCAACAGCGCGGTCCCGGTCAAGCCGGCGGCAGAAGCGGCCAAGGTCAGGGCGACGAACACAGCCGCCCTGATGATCCCTGTCAGCTTTTCCATCTCACCAAACTATGGAGTGGTCGCGGCCTGCTAGTTCACCACGCGTCAAACTCATTGCCACAAATCGGTCATTTATCCCAGATTTCGGCAACAGCGCGGATCGAACTGCCGGCGGTCACACGTCCCAGGTGACCGGCAGGCTCTTGACCCCGTAGATGTCGGCGGCCTCCGGGCGCAGGGCGACCTCTTCGGCCGGTACGGCCAGGCGCAGCGTGGGGAAGCGGTTGAGCAGCGCGGGGAAGGCGACCCGCATCTCGACGCGGGCCAGCTGCTGGCCCAGGCACTGGTGGATGCCGTGGCTGAAGGCCAGGTGCCCGCCGTCCTGCCTGCGCAGGTCGAGGGTTTGGGGGTCGGAGAAGCGCTCGGGGTCGCGGTTGGCGGTGTTGAGGGACAGGATGACGGTGGTGCCGGCCGTGATGGTGTGGCCGCCCAGCTCGACGTCCTCCAGCGCGACCCTGGAGAACTGCTTGGCGACGCTCAGATACCGCAGCAGCTCCTCCACGGCCTGTTCGGTGAGAGCGGGGTCGGCGCGCAGCGCGGCGAGCTGCTCCGGGTTCCGCAGCAGGGCGAAGGTGCCCAGGGCCAGCATGTTGGCGGTGGTGTCGAACCCGGCCGACAGCAGGATCAGGGCCATGCCCTGCAGTTCCTCGTCGGTCAGATCGCTGTCGAGCAGGTCGCTGAGCACGTCGTCGGTGGGGTTGGCGCGCTTGGCGGCGACCAGCTCGGCGAGGTAGGTCTGGGTCGCGGTGTAGGCGGCGAACAGCTCCTCGTCGCTGACCTCTCCGCCGAGGAACTTGTCGATGTTCTCCTGGAAGCGGCCCCGGTCCTCGTACGGCACGCCCAGCAGCTCGCAGATGACGATGGCGGGGATGGGCTTGGCGAACGCGGTCACCAGGTCCGCCGTCGGCCCGGCCTTCTCCATCGCGTCCAGGTGCTCGGCGGTGACCTGCTCGACGCGCTCGGTGAGCAACCGCATCCGGCGCACGGTGAACTTGCCCACCAGCGGCTTGCGGTAACGGCTGTGCTGCGGCTCGTCCATGAGCAGGAACTCGCCGGGCGGCGCCGGGGGCACCTGGATGTCGCCGTAGTTGATGGTCGGGTGGTGGCTCATGAGCTCCTTGCGGGAGCTGAACCGTGGGTCGGCCAGCACCGACCGGACCAGGTCGTAGCCGGTGACCAGCCAGCCCTGGTGCCCGTCGGGGAAGGGGAAGCGGCTGATCGGGCTCTGCTCGCGGGCCTCGATCAGCTCCTTGGGCGGGTCGAAGGGACAGCCGGGCTGACGTTCGGTCGGCATCGCGGTAACGGTGTGTTCCATGACGTCCACTCTCGCCGACCGCTCTGATATGAGACCGTCGCCGTCCTGACACGGCCGCTGACACCGCATGGCCGCAATGGCGCGGCGTCGTGTCAGCGGTCACGTCAGGACGGCGACGGCCCGATATCAGAGCGGTCGGCCAGGTTGGACCCCATGAACGGTTCAGCCATTGTGGCCTCGGGGCTGCGCAAGGCATACGAAGACAAGACCGTGCTCGACGGCATCGACCTGAGTGTCCGGACCGGCACGATCTTCGCCCTGCTCGGGCCCGACGGCGCCGGCAAGACCACGACGGTGAACGTGCTGACCACGCTGCTGACCCCCGACGCCGGGAAGGTGGTCGTCGCCGGGCACGACGTGGCCACGCAGACCAAGGCGGTGCGCGCGGCGATCGGGGTCACCGGGCAGTTCGCCTCGGTGGACGACCTGCTCACCGGCGAGGAGAACCTGCGGATGATGGCCGATCTTCTGGACCTGCCCAAGGCGGAGGGCGAACGTGTCGCCGGCCGGCTGCTGGAGAGGTTCGATCTGGTCGAGGCGGCGGGCAGGCTGGCGGTGTCCTATTCCGGTGGCATGCGCCGCAAGCTGGACCTGGCCATGACGCTGGTCGGCGACCCGCAGATCATCTTCCTGGACGAGCCCACCACGGGACTCGATCCGCGCAGCCGCCGCACCATGTGGGACATCATCCGGGAACTGGCCGCCGAGGGCACGACCATCTTCCTCACCACCCGGTATCTGGAGGAGGCCGGCCAGCTCGCCGACCGTATCGCCGTACTCGATCAGGGCCGGCTGGTCGCCGAGGGCACCGCCGATGAGCTCAAGCGCCGCATCCCCGGCAGCCATGTCCGGCTACGGTTCACCGCCCGGCACGAACTCGACGCCGCGGCGCGGGTCCTGCACGAGTCCACAAGAGACGACGAAGAGCTGACCTTGCGTGTTCCCGGCGACGGCGGGGCGCGGTCCTTGCGCGCGCTGATCGATCGGCTCGACGCCCATTGCCTGGAAGTCGAGGAATTGTCGGTGCACACACCGGACCTGGATGACGTCTTCCTCGCCCTTACCGCTCACGCGAACAAGGAGGCCGGCGCGCAATGAACGCCATGTCGGCTTCCCTCGGCTCGTGCGACGTTCACGAAGCGAGCGTGATCTCGGCCAGCTCACGCCAGTCCCGCTGCTGCCCGGCACGGACCGCCTCGGCGAACACGGTTTCGCCGAGGTGATCGCGCGCGTCCGCGGCGATCCTGGCGGCGTCCGGCTGCGAACGGTCCGGCGTGCCGCGCACGCCGTCGCTCGCCCCGAGCAGTCGTACGGCCTGCTCGGGGTCTCCCTGGCGCAGCGCGAGATCCGCGATCCCGATCAGCACCTGGGCGATCGTGGGGGGATGGGTGTGCTCGACGGTCGTGGCCGCGCGCAACGCCTCGGCCCGGTAGGCGCGGGCCTTGCCGAGATCCTCGGTGAGGTAGCCGTACAGATCCATGGTGTGAACACGGATGGAGTCGGCCATGTCCGCCTCGCCCAGCACCGCCCGCACCATGGCCAGGTGCTCACGCGCCTGGTCCGGCTCGCCGCGCAAGCGCGCCAGCTGCGCCTGCGCGAGCGCCAGCTCGACGAGCGCGTCCGGCCAGACGATCCCATCGGCGATCCGCCGCGCCTCGGCCATGGCGCAGGCGCTGGATCGCTCATCGCCGAGCAGCCAGTACAGCTGAGCCTGCCGCGCCCGAAAGCCGACCACGTCCTCGGTCGCGCCCACCTCCATCAGCGCCAGCGCCGCCTGTTCGTAGTGCTCACACGCGCGGGCGAACTCGCCGCGCATGGCCAGCCGGTCGGCCAGGAAGGTCAGCGCGAGCGAGATCCCCATCCGGTCGCCCAGCGTACGGAACTCGGCAAGGGCGGTCTCGGCGTCGAGGTCCACGCCGGTCTCGTCGCCGCCGAGCGTGAGCCGCAGCCGGCCACGGCTGAGCCTGGCCTGCGCGCGCACCCACGGATCGGCGTCGGCGATGAGCGGCTCGAAGGCGGGCATGAACTCCGCCGGGCCGCGCAGCATCCGCTCATGCAGCTCGACGAACCCCAGCAGCGGGTGGCGAGACCCGCTGCGCCGGGCGAAGCGATGCGCCTGCTCGATCCACTCCCGCGCCTGATACTGATCGCCGGTGACCCCGGCGGTCACGAAGATCGTCACATTGAGGTACGCCAGCGCCCGCACCTCATCGGACACCTCCCCCGGCAGCGAGGCCGCCGCGATGCTCAGCTCGGCGCCCTCGGCCCGGTGCCCGCTGAGGTACCAATACCAGCCCGCGGCCGCGACCAGCCGCATCGCCTCCTGAGCCCATCCCTCGGCGATGGCGCCGCGCAGGGCCGTACTGATGTTGTCGTGCTCGGCCCCGAGCCTGGACAGCCACTCCACCTGCTCGGCCCGGCGCAGGCGCGGCTCGGCCGTCTCGGCCAGCTCGGTGAAGTACGCCAGGTGCGCCCGGCGCGCCGGCTCGCTCTGCCCGGCTTCGGCCAGCCGCTGCGCCGCGTACTCCCTGATGGTGTTGAGCATCCGGTAGCGCGGCGTGCCCTGGCCGTCGGCGAGCAGCAGCGACTTGTCGATCAACGCGGTCAGCACGTCGAACACCTGCTCCCCGGCGGACGTCTCCTCCCCGCAGACCTGTTCGGCCGCCTCCAGGCTCACCCCGCCGGAGAACACCGACAGCCGCCGCAGCACGTCACGTTCGGTCTCGGTCAGCAGGTCCCAGCTCCAGTCCACGACCGCGCGCAGCGTCTTGTGCCGGGCGAGCACCGTACGGCTGCCGCTGGTCAGCAGCCGGAACCGGTCGTCGAGCCGGCGGGCCAGCTGATCGACGGACATGGTGCGCAGCCGGGCCGCGGCCAGTTCGATCGCCAGCGGCATCCCGTCCAGCGCCCGGCAGATGCGCACCATGGCCGCCACGGTGTCGGCGTCGGAGCCGATGTCCTTGCGCACCAGGTCCGCGCGGTCGCGCAGCAGCCGCACCGCGGGCGAGGACCCGGCCTCGGCGGGGTCGGCTCCGCCGGCGGGCAGCGCGAGCGGCTCGACCTGCCACAGCACCTCCCCGGTGATGCCGAGCGGTTCCCTGCTGGTGGCCACGATCCGCAGCCTGCGGCACTCCCCCAGCAGCCGGTCGGCGAAAGCCGCGGCCGCCTCGATCACGTGCTCGCAGTTGTCCAGGATGAGCAAGATCGCGCGCTCGCGGACCGCGGCGATGAGCCGGTCCATCGGCTCCCCGCCCCGCGAGCCGCCGAGCAATGCCTGGTCACGCAGGCCGATCGCGGTCAGGGCGGCCTGCGCCAGGTCACCGCCTTCCCCAACGGAGGCCAGTTCGACCAGCCACGCCCCATCCGGCAGATCGGCGAGCATCGTCCGCGCGGTCTCGGTGGCCAGCCTCGTCTTGCCGGAGCCGCCCGCCCCCGTCAAGGTGACCAGCCGGTGCTTGGCGGCCAGAGCGGCGACCGCGGACACATCATTCTTCTTGCCGACGAAACTCGTCAGCTCGGCGCGCAGGTTCGTCTTGTGGTTGTCCGCCCGCTCGCCCAGCTCGCCACGCAGCAGCGCGGTGTGCAGAGCGGAGAGCTTGGCCGACGGATCGACGCCCAGCTCCTCGGCGAGCCGCTCGCGGGTGCGCTGGTACACCGTCAACGCCTCGCTCCCCCGCCCCGCCTCGGCGAGCGCGCGCATCAAGGCCGCCACGAACCCCTCCCGCAGCGGGTACGCGGCGACCAGCTCGGTCAGCTCCGAGACCAGCTCCGAGCCACGGCCGAGGCGAATATCGGCATCCACCCGATCGCCGAGCGCGGCGACGTGGAGTTCGTCCAGACGCGCGACCGCGGCGTCGAAGGCGTCGCTGCCCTGCAGCGCGAGGTCGGCCATGGCGGTGCCGCGCCACAAGGCCAAGGCCGAGCGCAGCAGATCCGCCCGCGCCGCGGGCTCGGCGGCACGGGCCTGGCCGACCAGCTGCTCGAACCTGGACACATCCACGGCATCAGGAGCCACGGCCAGCCGGTATCCGCCGGAATCGGCCTCGATCACCCCGTCCGGCAACACCCTGCGCAGCCTGGACACCAGCGCCTGCAAGGCATTCACCTCGTCGGCGGGCGGCTGTTCGCCCCAGATCCAGTCCACCAGCCTCGCCCGCGTGACGATCCGGCCAGGTTCGAGGGCGAGCGCGGCCAGCAGTGCGCGCAGCCGAATCCCCGGAACCTCCACCACGGCCCCATCGCGGTTTCGGACCTCGAACGGTCCCAGCAATTCGACTCTCACAGCGGCAATTGTGCCGAATGGTGAGCCCGTCTTGCGCCACGGGCCGTCCAGGTCCTCCGGCCGCACTCTCTAAACGCTGGGCGGAAGGGTGGCGGTGAGCTGGAAGCCGCCGCCCGGGTGAGGGCCCGCCTCGACGCTGCCGCCCGCCTGGCCGAGCCGTTCGGCCAGGCCGCGCAGCCCGCTGCCGCCCTCGGTGGGGAGAGGGCCGTCGGGGCCGTTGTCGCGGATCGTCAGAGTCAGGCCGGCCAGGTCGATCTCGGCCTCGGTGGCGCCGCTGTGCCTGATGATGTTGGTGACGCCCTCGCGTACCACCCAGCCCAGCAGCGCCTCGGCCTGCGCGGCCGGTGGCGGCCCGGTGCGGCGGATGCGGGCGCGCACGCCGGCAGCCGCCAGGGCGTCGCGGGCGCGGGCGAGCTCGTCGGCCAGGCCGCCCGCCCGGTAGCCGGTGACCGCCTCGCGTACCTCGCTCAGTGCCTGCCGGCCGACGGCCTCGATGTCGGCGGCCTGGCGTTCGGCCTGGCCGGGGTCGCGGCGGGCCAGCCGTCGTACGGCCTCGGCCTTGACCACGATGACCGACAAGGTGTGCCCGAGCAGGTCGTGCAGGTCGCGGGAGAAGCGCAGCCGCTCCTCGGCGACGGCCGCCTCGGCCAGGCGTTGCCGGGTCTGGTTCAGCTCGCCGATGACCATGTGCAGGTGCAGGATGACGGCCACGACCAGGCCCGCGCTGAAGGTCCCCCACGAGAAGGCCAGGATCGACTCCAGGCTGCCGCCGCCGGCCGACACCACCAGCGCCGTGCCGAAGGGCAGCGCCGCCGTGGCGACCCGCACCGCCCGGCCGCGCAGGGTGATGCCGCACGCCACGCCGAGCAGCGGGAACAGGTAGTACCAGCCGCCGCCCAGCACGATCGACAGCCCGAAGACCACGGCCGCCAGCCCCGCCAGCGCGAGCCGGGCGGGCACCGTGCGGCGCCGGAAGGCCATGATCACTGTCAGCGCGTACAGGGCGGACATGGCGGCCAGGCCCGCCCACGACAGCCAGCCCGGCCGCAGCGAGCCGTCGACGGTCTCCCAGATCGCGCCCACGGCCAGGAGGACGAAGGGCAGGAACGCCCCTACGCCGGGCGCGTCGGGCGCCTCGTCCGGCGCGCCGTCGAGACTCGGGGGCGGGGTTCGGACCATCACGCCAACGTTATCCGCGCCCGAGAGCCGACGTCAGGGCCGCTGCGAGCCGACCCGAGGCGTGAAGCACTCTGGGTCAGCCCGTCGCCGACATCGGGTCGAGCCGGGCCAGCCGGTCGGCGTCGGTGATGATGACGACCTCGGCGATCAGGCCGCCGCTGACGGTGAAGGCGACCAGCGAGACCACCTGGCCGCCGACCGAGGCGACGGATCCGGCGGCCCCGTTGACCAGCACCGGATGTCCCACCGAGCCGACCGGGCGGAACATGATCGCCTGCTTGGCCACCACCGCCGCCCCGCGCGCCACCAGCACGCCCCCCGCGGCGCCGCGGTCGGAACGGACCACGACATCCGGGTCGAGCACCCGCACCAGCGCCTCGAAGTCTCCATCGCGCGCGGCGGCCAGGAAGGCGTCGACGGCCTGGCGCTGACGGCCCAGATCCGGATCGGGCACCGGGGCCGTGCCCCGCACGCGGCGGCGGGCGCGGCTGGCCAGCTGCCTGGCCGCCGCCGGGGTACGCCCCACGATCGTCGCGATCTCCTCGAACGGCACCGCGAACATGTCGTGCAGCACGAACGCCAGCCGCTCGGCCGGCTCGAGCGACTCCAGCACCACCAGTAACGCCAGCCCGACCGAGTCGGCCACCAGTGCCTCGTGCTCGGGATCGACGCCCTCGGCGGGGCTGACGACCGGGTCGGGCAGGCGCTCCTCCAGGGAGTCCTCGCGCCGCCGCTCGCGCGAGCTCAACATGGTCAGGCACACCCGGGCCACGACCGTGGTCAGCCACCCGCCGAGATTGTTCACCTCGCTGGTGTCGCTGCGGCTGAGCCGTATCCACCCCTCCTGTACGGCGTCCTCGGCCTCGCTCAGCGAGCCGAGCATCCGGTAGGCCACGGCCCGCAGATGGGAGCGGTGCTCCTCGAACCGGCCGGCCAGAAACTCTGCGTCGCTCGTCGTCCCAATATTCATCGTCACATTCCTTCGTCAAGGCAAGTCATAGCACTGACCAAGCGGACATGACCGATGTGACAACTCCCGCCGAGGTTATGCCTGGACCAGGGTGATCACCCCCGCGCCCACGAGGGCGAGCGCCCACATGCGGTCCAGGTTGAACCAGGCACGCCGCAGCACCGTGAGCCCGGCCACCTCGTACACCACCACGGCGATGACACCCGCCACCACGAACATCGCCAGCGTGTGCAGCGCGGCCACCGCCAGGCCGCCCGACAGGGCGTGACCCTCATGGCCGGGGGCGTGCAGGCCGGTGAGGACGGGCAGCAGCATCAGGCCGGCGCCGTGGGCCGAGGACATCAGGAACGACCAGCCGGCCAGCTGCCACAGCGACAGCCGCATCCCCACCCAGCGGAAGTGCCGCCTGGACAGCAGCCGCCACAGGCCGAACCCGACCAGCACCACCCCGCCGCCGATCGACAGCACCCTGCCGGTGACCAGCGAGCCGGTGAGGCCGACGACGATCGCGACCACGGCGACCGAGCCCAGGTGGCCCAGCGCGATGACCGGCAGCGACTGCAGCAGCAGGTCCCTGCTGCGCTCCTGCAGGCCGCGGGCCACGGCGAAGAGCCAGCCCATGGCCGGGTTCAGGCCGTGGAAGGCGCCCAGCAGGAGCACGGTGGCGATCGTCACGGGTAGCAGTAGGAGTCGGAGGAGGCGTCGCCGCCCTGCAGGCGTACCTGGTGGGGGCGCAGGCCGCGGAAGGCCTCATCGTGCGGGAAGAAGCGGGTGTCGAAGGTGAAGGACTCGGTGTCGATCTTGGCCATCCAGGCGCCGACGCCCTCGGGGTAGAACTGGTCGTCCCAGGCGCCGTACAGGGAGTTGGTGAGGTAGAGGCGGCGGCCGTCGCGGCTGATCTCGACCATCTGCGGCCCGCCGCGCAGCGGCAGTGACGGCTGGGCGGGGTGGGGTGCCTGCCGGGCGATGCCGCCGATCCTGAGCGAGCCCAGCTCGGCGGGGTTGGCCGGGTCCGACACGTCGTACTGCTTGATCTCGCCGGTGCCCCAGCAGGAGACGTACAGGCGCTGGTCGTCGACCGACAGATCGATGTCGGTGACCAGGGGCGGCACGGCGCCGAAGGGCTGCAGGACGGGTGGCAGCAGGTCGGCGCTCGCGGGCTCGGCGGGGATGGTGATCACCTTGCGGGCCTGCCAGCGGCCGTCCTCGTGGAACCAGAGCCAGACCGAGGCCGACAGGTCCGCGGTGCTGGTGACGACGCCGGCGAAGCCGTAGGTGCGGGTGGGGTCGTGCGCCGGGCGCAGCTCCAGGACCATCTGGTGTTCATCGCCCAGGTCGACCTCCTGGACGTGCTTGCGCTTGCGCAGGTCCCAGAAGTGCAGCTTGTGGCCGTACTTGCGGCCGAGCAGCAGCTCTCCCACCACGCCGTTCTCGATCATCGACGGGGTGCCCCACTCGGAGGTGATCAGCACGTCATGGTTGATGTGCCACCAGAAGTCGTAGGCGAGGTACTGCGGTCCTCTGTCGACCTCCCAGCGTTCGAGCACCTCGAACGTGGTGTGGTCGAGCAGCGCGATCCCGCCGGGCCCGTCGTTGCCGTCAGCGCCGCCGAGCGCGGACAGGTAGATCCCGCCGGGCCCGCAGTGCACGGTGTGGGGCCGGGAGTAGCCGGCCCGTTTGGCCAGTTCGTCGGCCTCGATGACCTTGACCAGTTCCGGGCTGAGGCGGTCCTTGGTGTCGAAGACGTGGATGCGTGAGGAGCGCAGTCCGGGCACGATGAGGTAGCGGCGTTCGACATGCGGGTGCGGGGCGCTGGGGCACAGGGCGGTGCTGCAGGCGTTCCAGCCGAAGTGGTGCAGCTCGTCGCCGGTGTTGGGCAGCTCGCTCCAGCCCACCACCTGGCCGTAGTGCGGCGAGTCGGCGTCGGTGTCGACTACGGCCAGCGCGTCCGGCCTGGTCGCCGACCGGTCGAAGGCGACGACATAGGCCAGTTTCTCGGCGGGTGCGCCGGCCGCGTCCCTGGGCGAAGGATAGAACGTGGGGTCCGGGGTCCAGAGGCTCATCCCTTCACGTATCCACCAATTCCCTACAAGGTCAACAGGATATTGGGCACGTTTTCGGAATGATCGCGCAAGCTGTTGTACCGATCAGGGTCTAGGTCCTGGGGCCCGGCCAAGCCCGGCCGGGGGGCATCAAAGTCCCGCCCGCCTTCGCCGCCAAGGCCCGCGCCACCGACACCGGCGGCACGCTGTCCCTGCTGGAAATGGTCGTGGCTCAGGACATTCCCCGCCATGTCCACCACAAGGCCGACGAGGGCATCTACGTACTCGACGGAGAGCTCATCGTCGAGTTCGACGACCGGACGGACAAGGTGGGCAAGGGGCAGTTCGTCCTGCTGCCCCACGGGGTCCCGCACGCGCTGCGCTGCGGGTCCACCCCTCCTCCGCGGGTCATCCAGATCTCCTCGCCGGGCGGCTGGGAGTGCTTCGTCGAGGACCTGGTCGAGGCCAGGCCGTACGTCAGCGTGGGCGGCAGGCTCGACCCGGCCAAGCTCAACTCCATCGCCGCCAAGTACGACATCACCTACGAAGTGCCGTAACCCACGCGAAACGGCAGCGGCCACACCCGGGGTGCCGAGCGGATGCCCCAGAGCGCGACGGCGATGTAGAGGACCTGCTCGGGAATGCGCAGCCACAACGGGGACGCCTCGCCGCCGTTGAACGGCACGTCGGCCAGCGCGGCGTAGATGTTGGCCGGCAGCAGGAGCACGAAGAGCGCGATCAGCCCGATCCCGGCCGACCAGCGCGTCCTGGTGATGATCAGCCCCACCGCGCCCATGAGCTCCAGCGCGCCGGTCAGGTAGACCACCGCGTCGGCGAAGGGCACGAAGGGCGGCACCATGCGTACGAGATCGGCGTGGGTGGGCATCACCGTGACGCTTTCCGGGACGAAGTGCGCGCTGGCCGTCATGAAGAGCATGACGGCCAGCGCATGCGCCGCACTGACCGGCCACGAGGCGAACCGGCCGGCCCCGAAGGCCCCCAGCGCGCGGAAGCCCAGCAGGGCCACCACCAGAACGATGCTCGTCTCCATTACGTCTCCCCATTGGGTAGTTGCGCTATCTAGCTGTTGGATAGCACAGCTATCCTATAAAGGGGATGGCTGTCAAGCGGCCGGGCGCCTTGGGCGCGGGGCCGCTTGGTTCGGCTCGCTTTGGCTTAGTTCGGCCAGTCGCCGATGAGCGCCCTTATCTCGTCGGCCACCTCTTGCGCCGACCGGTCGTCCGTGTCGATACGCAGGTCACCCGCTCCGGCGCGGTCGAGCGACAAGGCCTCGCGTGCCGCCTGTTCGGCGACGCGGCGCAGGGCCTCGGGGTCCAGTCCCTTCAGCTCATCGCCCGGAATCGCCGGCCCACCTCCCCGGCCGCGCCGCGTGACGCGCTCGGCCAGCGTCGCGGGCCCGGCGTGCAGACGGCACACCGTCAGCGCCGCGCCGGGAAGCAGCTCGGCGTAGGCGCGGACGGTGTCGTCCCGGTCGTCGTGCCCGGAGACGATCAGGCACCTGGCCTCGGCCGCGCGGTATCCGGCCATGAGGGCCGCGAGATTGCGCGCCTTGAGGCGATGGCCGTCCGGGTCGTCGTCCGTGGCGGGACGTAACACGCCGATCTGCTTCAGATCCACATAAGCAGCTCGTACGCCGGTCCGGACGATCTGCGAGAAGACCTCATAGCCGACGGTCGACTTCCCCACCGCGGTGGCGCCGGACAACCACAGCACCGGAACCGGGTCAACGGCGAGCGGTGCGGCCGGTCGGGAAACATGGCCGACGGGTGGGCCGGGACGCGGCCATCCACCGGCTCGCTCGCGGACCATCCGGGCCGCCTCGGGCACGGTCAGCCCGCCGGTATCCAGGCACAGGTCGGCGAAGTCGCTGTCCTCCAGCGACTCCGCCTCGGCGACAGCCTCCGCCACCAGGTCGGGACGCCATCCCCGCCCGACAAACCGTTCCTTGAGCTCATCGGTGCTCACGCGCAGCCGGCACACGGTGAAGGCGGCGTCCGGGAGACGCTGCGCGTACTCGCCGATCTCCTCAGCGGTGTCGACGAAACCCGACAGGACCACGCACTGCGCTGCCTGCTCCCGGAAGTTGGGCCACATCGCGGCCAGGCTCCCGGCCCGGATCCGATGGGTGCCGATCTCCGGCAGGGGGTAGCACAGGCTGATCTGGTCGGCGTCGACGAACGCCGCCCGGACGCCGCCCCGGCTCAGCTGGGCGAACACCTCCCAGCCAAGTGAGGACTTCCCGACGCCTGACGGCCCGCACAGCCACAGCAACGGCAGAAGATCGCTTCCCACCCGCGCGACAGTAGTTGGCCGCCCGCGCGATCGGCGACCGAATTTCGCCCTCTACGAGGCATCTAGGACGGGCATCGCCCGTCAAGGGCGCTGAGGACGGCGTCGATGAACACCGGTGACGCCGGTTCGTCGGCATGCGCCACGCCGGCGAATTCGGCCCGGCACCAGACACCGGCGATGACGTCGTTGCGCGTCTCGTCGAGCGAGCTCGTCAGCAACGTGTACCTGACCGGATCCGGCGTCGGGTCGCCGCTGTTGAGCTGGGTGATGAAGCTGCTGGTGGGGCACATCTGCCCGCCCTGACCGGCCGGCAGCAGGCAGGCGGGCCAGTAGCCGAGCTGCCCGGTGCCCATCGAGATGTAACTGAGCGTCTTGGCGGCGCCGCCGAGGGATTTGAGGTAGTAGCGCGCGGACAGCCCTCCCATGCTGTGCCCGACGAGGCTGACCTTGCTGCCGCCGTGTTCGCCGCGTGCCTGCTCCACCAGGTCGGCGATGGCCTGGGCGTTGGCGAGGTTCTCCTCGCCGGGCAGGTCGATCGCGTACGTCGGGTAGCCGGCTTGCTCCAGCGCCGTCTGCATCTGGGCGAACTCGGTGGCCGAGCCGTTCCAGCCGTGAACCAGGATGACCGGCTCCCGCTGCGCGCCCTGGGCCGGCGAACCGGGGCAGAGCCCGCCCAGCAGGGCGACCGCGATGATCAGTAAGGGCCGGATGCGGTGGGGTCTGGGCGGCATCGTCGCACCTCGCTACTCGTACCAAAGGGGAGTTCACTTACCTAGTGCTCGGTAAGTGAGTTGCGTTAGGTTTAACACCGTGACCCCGAGCAGGCAAGGACCCGGCAGGCAGGAACGCGCTCGCCTGCGGCGGGAGGAGATCATCACGGCGGCCGGCGAGATGTTCGCCCGCGGCGGTTTCCGCGGCACCTCGCTCGCCGACGTCGCGGCCCGGGCCGGCATCACCGAGCCCGGTCTGCTGCACCACTTCGGCAGCAAGGCGGGCCTGCTGCTGGCGGTGATCGAGCGGCGCGACCTGGACAGTGAGGCGTTCGCCCTGGAACTGCTCGGCATGGAGCCCTCCGGGCGGCTTCGGGCGTTGCCGGAGTTCGCGCGCCGCAACAAGCAGCGGGCCGGGCTGGCCAAACTGTTCACGGTCTTGGTGGCGGAGAGCCTCGAGCCGGGCTCGCCCGGCCACCAACATTTCGTCGAACGCTACCGCGCGATGCGCGCCATCGTGGCCGACAACATCCGCTCCGCCCAGGCAGACGGCGTCGCCCGCCCGGACATCGACCCGGTGGCCAAGGCCACCGAGATCCTCGCGACCCTCGACGGCCTGCAGACCCAGTGGCTGCTCGACCCCGACACCGTCGACATCGTCGCCACCGTCGAGTCCTACGCCCGCACCCTGGAACACGACCTCGCCTGCGGCCTGCCCCCCTCAGGTGACCTCATAGCGGAACCTGAGCGACGGGAAGGCGGCGCGAGGACATGCGGGTGACGATGACGAGCGTCGCGAAAGGGACCACCCGCGCGAACGAGGACTTCACCGGCGCTGTGCCGACGGCGGCGGTGCTGGTCGACGGGGCCGGCATCCCCGGCGGCGAAGCGACCTGCCGACACGGCGTTGCCTGGTACGCAGGCCGCCTGGGAGCCAACCTCCTGTCACTCGTAGGGGACCGCGGCCTTCCGGCGCTGCTCGCCGAAGCTATCGAGCAGGTGACGGACGAGCACCGCCACACCTGCGACATCGCCAACCCCATCAGCCCGTCGGCGGCCGTGGCCGTCCTGCGCCTGTCCGGCGGCCTCCTCGAGTACCTGGTGCTCGGTGACGCGTTCCTCGTGCTCGACAGGGCTGACGACGCGCCGCTCGTCGTCTCCGATCCCCGAGAGGTGATCATCAGCCGGTCCTACGAGCCCGCGCTCGAGGCCGCCGCCAAGGGCAGCGAGGACTACCACCGCGTCCTGCGGGACCTGCGCGCCAACCGGAACCAGCCGGGCGGCTTCTGGGTGGCCAAGGACGACCCGCGCGCGGCGGACGAGGCGATCACCGGAAGCTGCCCGATCTCCGAGCTGAACGGCGCCGTCCTGCTCAGCAATGGAGCCAGCCGCATCGTGGACCCCTTCCAGCTCGCCGACTGGCCGGGGGTCATGGCCGTACTGGCGTCGAGCGGGGCCGCCGACATCATCCATCGTGTCCGGCAGGCGGAGACGCGCCACGCGGTGGCGGCGGACGACGCGACGATCACCTACTGCACCGACCTCGGCCAGGCATGAGGGTCACGGCAAATAAACCGGCTGCCAGCCTCCCCATGATCTGATGCACTTCCTCATCGAGGGCTACCTTCCCCTGCGGAACGGATTCTGGGACCTGGTCGCCGACGGCGTCGACTTCGGCTTCCTCAGCGCCGAGGCCGACCGCATCACCCGGGGCATGCCCACGAAGGGCCTGGCCGGCCGGAACCTGGACGGGTTGGTCCTCGCCGAGTACGTCGTCGCCGGCATCGGCACCGCCGCCTGGGTCGACGCCGATGACCAGCAGTGTCTGACCTGGGTGGATCAGAAGTGCCGGAGTCGGCACCTGTCCCGGCCGGACGTGCTCACCACCACGACGCTGCCCGCCGTGCGGGTCAGGATCCGGGAGGCCGTCGCGGCGTGGCGGCGGCTGGCGCTCGGAGACTCGCTGGACATGATGGATGGTCTGAGTACGACCGGCTCAGCGACTCACCGTGGTCTCCCACTCCATGTGCGACAGCTTCTCGGGATTGCGTACGGCGTAGAGCCCGGTGATGAGGCCGCCGTCGATGCGTACCGTCACGACGGTGTCGATCATGCCGTCGAGCCGGACGATCAATGCCGGGCGGCCGTTGACCTGGGCCGGCTGCAGCAACGCCACAGGGGTGAGGTTGCCCAGCACGTGGGCCACCTGGTCGGCCCCCACAACGGGCGCCAGCGCGGCCTGCTTGAGTCCGCCGCCATCTGTCAGGAGGACGACGTCCGGCGCGAGGATGTCGAGCAGGCGCTGCAGATCGCCCGTTTCGATCGCCCTCTGAAACGCCTTGATCGCGGCTCGGGTCTCGGTCGGGGAGACGATGTCGCGTGGCCGGCGCGCGGCGACGTGTCCCCGTGCCCGGTGGGCGATCTGGCGGACCGCGGCCGGGCTCTTGCCGACGGCGTCGGCGATCTCGTCGTAGTCCAGATCGAACACCTCGCGCAGGACGAACACCGCCCGCTCGGTCGGCTGAAGCGTCTCCAGCACCAGCAGCATCGCCGTCGAGACGCTGTCGGCGAGTTCGACGTCCTCGGCGACGTCGGGCGCGGTCAGTAGCGGCTCGGGCAGCCAGGGGCCGACGTAGGACTCCTTGCGGCGGCCGAGCGTACGCAGCCGTTTCAGCGCCTGTCGGGTGGTGATCCGGACCAGGTAGGCACGCTGATCCCGTACCGTGCCGAGGTCGACGCCCGCCCACAGCAACCACGTCTCCTGCAGGACGTCCTCGGCGTCGGCGGCCGAGCCGAGCATCTCGTAGGCGACCGTGAAGAGCAGGTTGCGGTGGGTGAGGAACGCCTCGGTGGCGGGGTCCACGTGGCTGTCACGAGCGAGGGGCCCGGCCGTGTCCGTCGGTTTCTCGTTGCGTTCGCTCATCGCTGGTTCCTGCCTGTTCGTTCTCGACCGTGCCATGCATGAGATCCCGGTCCCCACCGCTTTGTGACACCCGGGATCGGTGATGCACGTCACATCGCCGCGCTGTCACAAGGATCGGGTCGCCGGGATCTCTTGTTCGCCAGGACGCCGCGCCAACGATCGACGCGGCCCGCACCACCACGAATGAGGACCACATCATGGAACAGCGTATGGATCTGATGGCCAACGAGCTCGGCGCCAAGATCGCCAAGCGGATCTACAACGTCGCCCTGGCGATCCAGCAGTCGTCGCTCCCCCAGGCCACCCAGGACCTGGTGATGCTGCGCGCCAGCCAGATCAACGGCTGCGGTTTCTGCGTCGACTACCACACCAAGGACGCCACGGCCGCCGGGGAGAGCGCGGTCCGGCTCCACCTGGTCGCCGCCTGGCGCGAGTCCACCGTGTTCACCGAGGCCGAGCAGGCCGCGCTGGCGCTCACCGAGGAGGGTACCCGGCTCGCCGACACCCACCACGGCGTGTCCGACGACACCTGGGCCCAGGTGCGCAAGCACTACGACGACGACCAGATCGTCGCGCTGGTCTCCGTGATCGCCATGATCAACGCCAACAACCGGCTCAACGTGATCGTGCGCAACCCGGGGGGCTCCTACCAGCCCGGCATGTTCGACGGCATGGCGAACTGACCGGCAGACCAATCCCCGCCGGCCCGGGATCCCCTCCATCCGGGCCGGCTCACCGCCCCCTCCGGGGCGACTATCTCGGAAAACTGTGAAGGAACGTCATGAGTCTTGAAACCCTTCGCCGTGACTTCGGCGGCGACATCATCGAACCGGGCACGGCCGAGTACCCATCGGCCGGCCGCTCGATATTGGCCTCCGGCAGCCCGGCCTACGTTCTGCGGCCCAAGAGCGTCGAAGACGTCCAAGCAGGTGTCAGATTCGCCGCCGGCGCGGGGCTTTCGCTGTCCGTACGAGGCGGCGGCCACAGCTTCGCGGGCTTTGGCACCCTCGACGACGGCGTCGTGATCGACCTCGGCAAGCTCGCGAACGTCGAAGTCATCGACAAGGAACGACACCTCGTACGGATCGGCGGCGGCGCCACCTGGGGTCAGGTCGTGGCCGGCCTGGCCCCGCACGGCCTGGCGATCTCCTCGGGCGACACCAAGGACGTCGGTGTCGGTGGGCTGACACTGAGCGGTGGCATCGGCTGGAAGGTCAGGAAGTACGGCCTCGCGCTGGACAACCTGGTCACCGCCGAGGTCGTCACGGCCGGCGGACAGGTCGTCCAGGCGAGCGAGAAGGAGAACCCGGAGCTGTTCTGGGCGATTCGCGGTGGCGGCGGCAATTTCGGGATCGTGACCGCCTTCGAGTTCGCGGCCCACCCGACGACGGACATCTTCTACGGCAAGATCAGCTTCCCGGCGTCGGAGGCGGCCACCGTGCTCCAGGGCTGGGCGGAGCACCTGCGCACCGCCCCCGAAGAGCTCACCTCCGTCGCGGAGTTCGCCAATCCCTTCGCGGGAGGGCCCGAAGCGCCGGTCGAGATCCGCCTCGCCTTCGACGGCGATGACCCGGATCTCGCGGCGCGGGCCATCGACCCGATCCGGCGGCTCGGCACGGTCATCGGCGACGATGTCACGCTGAAACCGTACGCGGACGCGCTCGTGGACGGCGCCACCCCGCCGCCGGGCATCCAGTTGGTGACCCGAAACGCGTTCGTCGACCAGGCGTCGGTGCCCGAGGTCCTTCGGATGCTCGTCGAGGTCGGGGCGGCGCAGGGGTCGCCGTTCATCGCCGTTCGCAGCGTCGGCGGCGCGGTGTCCCGAGTCCCCGACGATGCCACCGCCTACGCGCATCGCCAGGCGGAGTTGATGCTCGTGACCACCATCCTGGGGCCGCAGCCGGTCATCGAGGCCGCGCGTCCTGCTCTGGACGCGGTTTGGGCGAGACTCGCACCTCACGTCAACGGCGCCTACGCCAACTTCCTCACTTCTGCCAGCGAGGAGGATGTCGCCGCGATCTATCCGACGCGGACCTACGAGCGGCTCGCGGCGGTCAAGCGTCAGTACGACCCCGGCAATCTGTTCGCCCGCAACCACAACGTCCGGCCTCAGTAGCCCTGCGCCAGACACACGGTGAGCAGGTGGCGGGGGCGTGAAGGTGAGAACCGCATCGCCTTGGCGCGGCCTCTGATCGGCCGCCTCACCGTGCGGGCGTGCCCGTTGCCCTCGTGGGGAACTCCTCGATACCGAGCACTCGCAGCAGCTCCAGCCGTTCGCCGGTATCGGCGTCCGCCGGGGTGAGCACCAGCAGCTCCTGCCCCTGGTCGGGAGTGACCAGGGTCTCGCAGTCCATCACCAGGCGGCCCACCCGCGGGTGCAGCATGGTCTTGCGGTCGGCGCGCCGGACCGCCACCTCGTGTTCGGCCCAAAGCCGCCGGAAGTCGGCGCTCGCGGCCCGCAAACGGTCGAGGAGTCCGGCGACCGTGGGGTCGCCGGAGCGGCGGCCGGCGGTCGCGCGCAGGTCGGCCACGAGCTGGCGGGAGTGATGCTCCTGCTCCTCGGGCGGGCAAACGGCGCGCGCGGCGGACTCGGTGAACCAGCGGTATGCGACGTAGCGCCGGTCGCCGGAGAAGCCGGTGTGGTCGCCCATCAGCAGGACGTCCGCCCGGTTCTGGGCAAGGACCTCGCCCAGGTCCGACAGCACCAGGGCCGGGGTGTCGCCGAGCAGGTCGAGCATGCGCATCAGCCCGGCGCGGGCCAGGCGGGCCACCCCGTCGGCGGGCGGGGGCCGGTGGCCGGCCAGGTGGAACAGGTGGTCGCGCTCGTCGTCGGACAAGCGCAACGTCCGGGCCAGCGCGCCGAGCAGCTGGGTCGAGGGCTGACTGCTGCGGCCCTGCTCGAGGCGTACGACATAGTCCACCGACATGCCGGCGAGCATCGCCACCTCCTCGCGGCGCAGGCCGACGGTGCGGCGGCGAGGGCCGTCGGCGAGACCCACCTCGGCCGGGCGGATCGCCTCGCGGCGGCGGCGCAGGAAGTCGGCGAGCTGGTCACGTTGCATGACCTCATGGTCTCTCACGGCGGGCGAGCCGAGCCAGGGAGCGGCTCTCCCACGATGAACGCTCCGCTCCCGCCCGGCCCGGCCCAGGTCCAAGGTTGGGGACGACGTTAAGGACAACGACATCGACGACGACATCAACGACGAGGGAGTACGTCATGCAGATGCGAACCCTGGGCCGCACCGGACCGGCCGTTTCCGCGCTGGGCCTGGGCGGGCTGGGCATGTCGGGCGCCTACGGCACGTCCGACCGCGCGGAGAGCATCGCCACCGTGCACGCCGCGCTGGAGAGTGGCGTCACACTGATCGACACCGGCGACTTCTACGCCATGGGCCACAACGAGTCGCTGCTGGCCGAGGCGCTGCGCGGCCGGGATCGCGACAGCTACGCGCTGAGCGTCAAGTTCGGCATGCTGCGGGGGCCGGGCTCGGAGTTCGGCGGGCATGACTGCCGTCCCGAGGCGGTGAAGAACTTCCTGGCCTACTCGCTGACCCGGCTGGGCACCGACCACATCGACATCTACCGTCCCGCCCGGCTGGACCCGGCGGTGCCGATCGAGGAGACGGTAGGCGCGATCAAGGAGATGATCGACGCCGGATACGTGCGCCACATCGGGCTCTCAGAGGTCGACGCGGCGACGATCCGCCGGGCGCACGCCGTGCACCCGATCGCCGACCTGCAGATCGAGTACTCGCTGATCTCCCGCGCGGTGGAGGCGGACGTGCTGCCCACGCTGCGGGAGCTCGGCATCGGCCTGACCGCGTACGGCATCCTCGCCCGCGGCCTCATCTCCGGGCACTGGACGGCCGGCCACACCGCCGGCCCCGGCGACAGCCGCGGCTTCAACCCGCGATTCTCCAGCGGGAACGTGGAACACAACCTCGTCCTCGTGGAGGCCCTGCGCCGGGTCGCCGAGGCGAAGGGCCACACCGTCGCCCAGTTGGCCATCGCCTGGGTGGCCGCACAGGGCGAGGACATCGTGCCGCTGGTCGGCGCTCGTACCCGCGAGCGGCTGGCGGAGGCGCTGCCCGCGATGGAGGTGAACCTCACCGCGGACGAACTCGCCGAGATCGAGAAGGCGGTGCCGCTGGGCGCGGCCCGCGGCGACCGGTATCCGTCCGCGTTCATGTCCTACCTCGGCGTGGGCAACTGAGTGCGGCTCATCGCCGTATGGCCACCGACCTGCTCAGCTACGAGCGCTCGTAGCTGAGCAGGTCGCCCGGCTGGCAGTCGAGCGCGTCGCACAGGCGCATGAGGGTGGAGAAGCGGATCGCCTTGGCGTGGCCGTTCTTGAGAATCGACAGGTTGACGACGGTGATCTGGACCCGGTGGGACAGCTCGGTGAGCGTCATGCCGCGTTCTTTGAGCACGTCATCCAGTCGTACGCGGATGGACGGCTCGGCCATCAGATGGTGGCCTCGACCTCTTCGAGGAGACCGACGCCGCGCCGGACGATCTCCGACACGCCCAGCACCGCCATTCCCGTCACGACCCCGGCCAGCACCTCACCCACCTCCAGGTGGAACGGGTAGCTCTTGGCCAGCAGCAGCGAGGAAAGGATCGGCTCGGCCACCATGCCGAGCGCGCCCGTGGCGAGCGAGCCGATGATCAGGATCCAGCCGAGACGGCGCAGGTGGGCGGCGGTGACGGCGGAGAACAGCGCCCTGTCGCCCGACCTGGCCCGGCGTATCGCGCGCACGACGGTGAACAGGGCGAGCAGGGTGGTCGCGACACCCGGTCCCCACAAGAGCAGGTAGAGCAGGCCGACGAGTGGCGCGGCGCCCTGGGGGCCGACCGTCACATCGGCGCTCGCGCCGGAGATCGTGGCGTCGGGCGCCGCCATGCCCGCGACCGGCACGTCGTAGACGTGCAACGGCACGCCCACGCCGTTGGGCGCGCCGAAGAAGGCCATCATCAAGGTGAAGGCCAGCAGCGCCAGGGCGCCCAGGCAGCTGATGATCAGCGAGAAGGTCAGCAGGATTTCGAGTCGGTTGAGCCACTTCGTAGACATAACGATAATCGTAAATAACGAAAGTCGTTATGTCTACTTGGTCGCGCCCCTCCAGAGGCGCGCGACCACCAGCGCCGCCCCCGCCGCCGCGGCCGTCACCAACCAGATCATGAACGTCGGGTAGAGGTAGACCACCTGGATCCAGGAAATGTCGCTGCCTCGGGCGAGCACCCGGAAGACCGGGGCGATGGCCGTACACAGGAGGAGCGGGAACAAGTACGGCAGCAGCCGCCATCGCTGCCAGCCTGTCCGGCGGGCGGCCCAGCGCCGGGAGCGGGTGATCCCACGCACCGCCAGCGCGACGGTCACCAGCGTCAGCAGCGTGAACACCAGGTCGGTGACCAGGAAAGGAGAGGAGGGCGCGTCCGGCCGCCGGCCCTCGATCAGGGCGACCAGTCCGTCCATGAGCGCGGCGCTGTCGGCGAAGGCCATGCCGGTGTTGGCCATGACCGCCACGCCGTAACCGGACTCGGGCATCAGCAGTTGCTGGGCGGTGGAGGTGAACAGGTCGCCGCCGTGGCGTACGACGGGAGTGCCACCCGCGGTCCGGTCGAGCTCCCAGCCGAGGGCGTAGTCCGGGTTCTGGGCGGAGGGCGTGCGCATCTCCTTGACGCTCGCGGGAGACAGGATGCCGCCGTCGCTGTTCTGGGCGATCAGCCAGCGGGCCATGTCGTTGGCGCTGCTGAGCACGCCGCCGGAGCCGTTGCCGAACCCGCGCGGCTCCGGCACGGCGACCGCCTGGCCGAGGAGATAGAGGTGACCCCGGGCGCTGCCCGGCAGGTCCCGATCGGTGTCGATCGTGCTGCTGTTGCGCATGCCGAGCGGCGTGAACACGTGCTTCTTGAGATAGCCCGCGAACGGCTCGCCGCTCACCACCTCGACCAGCCGGGCGGCGACCTGGTAGTTGGTGTTGTGGTAGCTGTAGGCGGTGCCCGGCTTCGAGGCGAGCCGCGCGTCTTTGAGCCGGCGCACCGAGCCCTGGAGCGTGTCGGGCTGGGGCAGGCTCTTCTCGTGGAAGGCCGAGTCGGCCATGCCCGACGTCTGGTTGAGCAGCTGGCGCACCGTGATGTCGGCCGCCCGGGGATCGGCCATCTGGAACTCGGGCAGGTAACCGCGAACCGGCTTGTCGAGCTCGACCCGGCCTTTCTCCACCAGTTGCAGGACGGCCAGCGAGGTGAAGGACTTGCTGAGCGACGCGAGCGCCATGGGGGTGTCGGCGGTCACGGGCTCGCCTGCAGCGGTCCGGCCGTAGCCCGCGGCATGGACGACCTGCGTCCCCTTGGTGACCACCACCGCCACACCCGGCAATCCGGTCGCTTCGCGATATTGGGCGATGAACCCGTCGATCGAGGCGGGGGTTGGCGGGGCGGGAAGCGCGGGAAGTACGGCCAGGTAGAGCGCCGCGAGAGTGTTCAGAAGCACCCGTCAACGCTAGGGACCGCGCCCGCCGCGGCACATTGCGGAAACCCTCATCATCCCTTGCGGAAAACCGCCATCAGATTCCTCTGACCTCGCCGGCCTGGCCCGGTTCGGCGAAGGCGAGCAGCCTGGCCGCCTCCTCCCGGATCTCCTGGGCCTGTCCCGGCGAGACCGGCGCGAACATCTCGACGCTCACCACCCGCTTGTCCCGCTTCCACACCCCTCGCACGAACCCGTCGACGAGGACCGTTCCGAGCACCTGCCCGTTGATGGTGATGACGCGCTTGCGGTGTTCGTCGGAGATGATCCGTGTGCGGTCGGCATGGCTGAGCAGCACGTTGTCGAACGGCGCCAGCAGCCGCACCGGCGCCTCCACCTCCGGGCCCGGCCGGGGCGCGTCCGGCAGGTCGAACAGCCCTTTGTCCAGTTCGACCAGCCGTGGACGCAGCCGTTCGACCACCTCGCGCAGTCCGGTCAGCCCCGACCACGCTTGTACGTCGGCCACGGTCGCGGGCCCGAACGCGGCCAGGTAGCGCACGACCAGGTCCTCCAGCGACGGGGAGGGGTGCAGCTCGTGGCCCAGCCACGACTCGGCCGTCGCGTACGCGGTCTGCCCGGCCTTGCCCCACACCGCCCTGGGCGGTACCTGGACCAGGGGCGCCAGCATGCGCATGACCTGCGCCAGATCGGCGGCGTTCGTGCCGGGGAAGCGACCGGCCAGCAGCGTTCCGAGCTTGGCCGCGGTGAGGGGTGCGCCGGTCAGCGCCTCGCGGCCAGCCTCGACGACCGCCGCCAGGTCCAGGCTCGCCAGCTGCCGGCCGTACGCGCTGTTCAGGTATTTGGCGAGCAGCGGCTGCGTCAGCGGCCGTAACGTCAGGCAGTCGGCGGCGCTGACCAGGTGGACGGTGCCGCGCATGAGCACGATCCGCACCGCCTCACGCCCGGTCAGCAGCCCCGCCAGCTCCTCCGGCCGGAACCCCGCGAGGCGCGACCAGAGCCCGAAGTACGGCGGGAACGGCGCTTGCGCCTGCAGGCCGACCAGGTGCTCCACCGCCTGTAGTGCTGGCATCGCGTGCCGCTGGAGCAGGAGTTGCCTGGCCAGCGTGGCCCGGTTGAGCTCCCGGGGAGTGATCATCGGGCCGTCCCGTCCGGCAGGTCCTTGAGCATCAGGCGATCATATGGTGGGCCGGTACTGGATCGATGGTCAGCCCTGCCACGATGAGCCCTGTCGAGGTCGACGCGCCGACCTGCCTGCTACCCACGCGCCGACGTTCTGCTGCCCACGCGCCTGCTGCCCGACGGGCCGCCGTCAGGTGGGATCGCTGAGGAACTCCCGCAGCACCGGGGCGAGCACCTGCGGATCCACGTCGTGCGTCTGATCCTCCAGCGTGCGGTGCCGCCCCTCAGGAAGCGCGGCGGCCAGGCGCCGCGCCATGTCGCGCATCCACACCGGACTGGCCCCGCCGTCGGCCACCAGGACGGGCACGCCCACCTTGGCCGCCAGCTCGGCGGGCAACGCGCCGCCCGTGGAGCCGTTGCCCATCACGGCCGCGTCGTAGGCGAGGGTGGGCGCCAGCGTCTCCAGCGCGGGCCACATCGGCGCGCCCCGCATGCGGCCGATCAGCTCCGCCGGCAGCCCCACCGTGGTCATGAACAGCGCGACCGCGTCCCCACGCCGCCCCGCGCTCAGCAGTTCGGTCAGCTCGGTCTCGTAGGAGCGGGCCCGCGCCAGCCGGTCCGCGTCGTCGGGACTGTAGGGCGGCTCGAACAGCGCCAGCCTGGTGATCGCCACCCCCTGGGCGGCCGCCCGCAGCGCCAGCGCCGCCCCCGACGACATGCCGTACACCGCCGCGGCCCCACCGGCCTCGGCGATGACCGCCGCCAGGTCCTCCACCTCGCGGTCGACCTGGTACGGCGCCGCGTCGCCGCTGTCTCCCCGCCCGCGCCGGTCATAGGTGAAGACGGTGAAGTACGGCGCCAGCAGTGCGGCCAGCGGCGCACCCGTCGAGCGGTCGCAGAGTGCGCCGGTCACATAGACGAGCGCCGGGCCACTGCCCGACCGGTCGTACGCGATGCGGGTGCCGTCGGCTGAGAGCACGGTGTGCATGAGATTCCTTCTTTCCCTTGCCGGTCATCTCGCCTCACCGACGAACGGGACAGGCCGGAACCGACACCCGCCTCCCCTCAGCTGACCTCGGCCAGCCGTCCGGCCAGGTAGCGGCGTTCGGAGTCGTTGGCGGCCAGGTCGAGCGCCTGCCGATAGGCGTCGGCCGCCTCGCCGTCGCGTCCCAGACGTCGCAGCAGGTCGGCGCGCGTCGCCGGCAGCAGGTGGTAGCCGTCCAGCTCGCCCGACTCCGCCAAGCCGTCCACCAGCGCCAGCCCGGCCAGGGGGCCATCGGCCATGCCCACGGCCACCGCCCGGTTCAGGCGTACCACCGGTGAGGGGACAAGTAGGGCGAGCCGGTCGTACAGGGCGACGATCTGCGCCCAGTCGGTGTCGGCGGCCTTGGCCGCGGTGGCGTGGCAGGCCGCGATGGCCGCCTGCACCTGGTAGGCACCGGGACGGCCCTCGAGCAGCGCCCGCTCCAGGATCTCGGCGCCCTCCGCGATCTCGCCGGTGTCCCAGCGGCCGCGGTCCTGGTGTTCGAGGGTCACCAGCACACCGGCGGCGTCCACCCGGGTGGCCCGCCGGGCGTCGTGCAGCAGCATCAGCGCCAGCAGCCCGCCTATCTCCGGCTCCCCGGGCATCAGCCGCGCCAGCACCCGGGCCAGGCGGATCGCCTCGCCGCACAGATTGCGCCGCACCAGATCGGCGCCCGCGCTGGCCGAATATCCCTCGTTGAACAGCAGGTACACCACGCCCAGCACGGCCGTCGTACGCTCGGGCAGCAGGTGGGCGGGTGGCACCCGGTAGGGGATGCCCGCATTGCGGATCTTCGACTTGGCCCTGACCAGGCGCCTGGACATCGTCTGCTCCGTGACCAGGAACGCCCGCGCGATCTCGGCCGTCGTCAGCCCCGCCAGCGTACGCAGGGTCAGTGCCACCTGCGCCTCCAGAGCGAGCGCGGGATGGCAGCAGGTGAACATCAACCGCAGCCGGTCATCACCCACCCCGCTCTCCTCGCCATCCCCCTCACCGTCCTGGGTGTCGAGCAGGGCCAGCTGCCGCAGCTTCTCGGCCCCGACGGCGTCGCGGCGCAGCCGGTCGAGCGCGCGGTTGCGGGCCGTCGTGGTCAGCCACGCGCCCGGCCGCCGCGGCACTCCGTCACGCGGCCACCGTTCGAGCGCCGCGGCGAAGGCGTCCTGCGCACACTCCTCGGCCAGGTCCCAGTCGCCGGTCATCCGGATGAGCGTGGCTACGACCTGCCCCCACTCCTGCCGGAACGCGGTCGCGACCGCCGCGGTGACCTGGTCCGTCACGGTCGCCAGAATGGCCTGGTCGCGATCTGTGTCCGTCGCGGTTGTCAGGTCGGCCTGGTCGCGATCTGTGCCTGTCATGGTTGCCAGACCGGCCGGATCTCGATCTGTCCCACGCGCGCCCACGGGTGGGCGGCGGCCAGCTCGATGGCCTCGTCGAGGTCGGCGCAGTCGATCACGCTGAACCCGCCGATCTGGTCCTTCGTCTCGGCGAACGGGCCGTCGGTCAGCAGGACCTCCTCACGGCGTACGCGCAACGTCGTCGCGTCACTGCTGGGCCGCAGCCCCATCGCGCCGCGCAGGATCCCGCGGCGCTCCATGTCCTCGGTCCAGCCGCCGCAGCCGACCATGTCCGGATCCTGCCCGGCGACCGTCTCGTCGGACACGTCGCTGCACAACATCAGCACGTAACGCACCGGTCCTCCTCGGGATGGCGGGATGGCGGCCGGTCTCAGTCTGCCAGGATCCCCGGTGGGCGGGCCTGCGGGCAGTACGGCGGTCCGGTCGTTCTGTAGGGTCAAGCATTGATTTGGAGCATGAAGGGACCCAACTTCCGATGAGTGACTTGCCCCGTACCCTGCACCAGCGCAAGCAGGACACCCTCGACCGCCTCGCCCAGGACGTCGACGCCTGGGTGGCCACGGCCGATGGCGAAGGCGGGACGCCCTACATGGTGCCGCTGTCCTTCCTCTGGGACGGTGCCACCCTGCTCATCTCCACTCCGGCCGCCAGCCCCACCGCCCGCAACCTTCAGGCCACCGGCAAGGTCCGTCTCGGCATCGGCCCGACCCGCGATGTGGTCCTCATCGAGGGAAGCGTCCAGACGGTCCCGGCCGGCGAGCTCTCCGACCAGCTCGGTGACGCCTTCGCCGCCAAGACCGGCTTCGACCCGCGCCGGCTCAGCAGCCCCTACCTCTATTTCCGGATCCAGCCCCAGCGGCTGCAGGCCTGGCGCGAGGCCGACGAGCTGGAGGGCCGCGACCTCATGCGCGACGGACATTGGCTCGGCTGACGCGCGGCTGACGTCCACGGACATCGGCTCGGCTGACGCGCCGTCTGGGCCTGGAACCGGCGGCTAACGTCCGGGACCGGGCAGGACGCGTTCGACCACGTCGGTGACCAGGTCGTGGATCTGGTCACCGGGAAAGACGTCGGGCAGCGTGAGCCTTTCGAGGATCAGCCAGTTCAGGGCCAGGTAGAGCAGGACCACGGTGGTCGCGTCGCCGGGCAGGCCGGACTCCGTGTGGGCGGTGATGTTGGCGTCGACGTCGGCGCGGATGCGTTCGGTGAGCAGGCGGCGCAGCTCGGGGCGGCGTGTGGCCTCCAGGCGGAGTTCGAGCAGGGCCAGGTAGCCGGAGCGGAACTGGCTGATCCGGTCCACCAGGTCGTGCATGAGCTCGGTGACCCGGTCGCGGTCGCGCGGTCCCTCCAGCGCGGCGGCCACCATCGTGGCCTCGGGCTCCAGCCGTTCGTAGAAGCGGTGACCGACCTGGGTGAGCAGGTCGTCGCGGTTGTCGAAGTAGTTGGAGGCCGTGCCGTTGGGTACCCGCGCCTCGACGTCGACGGCACGGAAGGTCAGCCCGCGCGCCCCCTCGCGGGCCAATACCTCGATGGCGGCGTCAAGGAGCGCCGCCCGTCGTGCCGGGTTCTGCCGCATGCGTATCTCCTGGATCGGAATTCAAACCACTCTGAGCATAGTACTAAGCTGGAGATATGTGAATTTCGTTCACCTGAATTCGAGAACGGTACCCAGATATAACGAGGACCGTGACTCGCATGCATTCGCCCATCACACCGCCCGGCTGGTTCATCGCCCGGCTTCATCTCGGAGACGAGCGGGGGGTCGCGGCGGCCGCCGCCGTCGTCAACGCCGCTCTCGGCCACGGCGTGCTCACCGTCGACCGACTCCTGCGGCACATGCGCGATGACGAGAGGGTGCAGTTCCTGGCGGCCTTCCCGCAGGGGTCGATGACGCCGGTGGGAGCGGCCCTGGCCCAGGTGATCGACGACGAGGAATATCGCGCGTTCACCGCCCCGATGCCGCCGGGGATCCTCTCCCCCGCGCCGCCGTCCGCCGACGGCCGCCGGGTCGGCATCCTGAGCACCATGGCCGTGGTGCCGTCGGTGCGCCGTCGTGGCCTCGGCACCGCCCTCGCCGTCCAGCGCACGGCCTGGCTGAGGGAGCGGTGCACCGAGGCGTACGCGATGGTGTGGCTACGCGACCGGCCCGGGCGCGCCGACGGGGTGCTGAAGGCGGCCGGCTGGGAGCCGGTGACCACCGTCCGCCGATACTGGGAACAGGCCTCGGTGGTGGGCGACTGCCACTGCCACCGGTGCGGCTCGCCCTGCCGCTGCGACGGCCTGCTGATGCGCCTGCCCCCCGCGCCGACCGGCACCTCTGAGCCGACCGGCACTCCCGAGTGGGCCGCCTGGCCCCCCGGGGCTACCGGCCACCGGTGAAAGGCGGCTCGCCTTCCTTGAGCGGACGGAAGCGCAGCGCCGACCAGACCTCGTCCACGGCCACCTGCCCGTTCGGCCGCAGGTCGTACTCGGCGACGATGGGCCAGAGTGTGTCGCGGTTGATGTCGGCCTTGTTGCCCTTCGGGTAGGCCACCCACAGGGCCGCGGGCCGGGCCAGCCGATCGCGGTGCTCGTCGAGGAGCCGACGGACCGCGGCGGTGTCGGCGGCGAACAGCACCGCCACGCCCGCCTCGCCCAGGTCATCGACGTGCCGCGCGCCCTCGGGCAGTGGCTCGACGAGCGGGCGGTGCTCGTCGTCGGAGATCCAGACGGCGGTCAGCGGCTTGACGAGCAGCTTGTCGGCGACGGTCTTGGCGGCCATGTCACGCCCTGCCGTAGGTGAGGGAGAGGACGCCGGTGCTGAGCGTCCGGGAGTCGGCCAGCTGGAGCGGGATCTGCCCGGTGCCCTCCTCGAACAGGCGCTTGCCGGAGCCGACCACGATCGGGTGGACCAGCAGGCGCAGCTCGTCGAGCAGGCCGTCGGCCAGCAGCGACCGGACCAGGGCGGCGCTGCCGGTGATGCCGATGTCCTTGCCGGGCCGCTCCTTGAGCTCGGTCAGACCGGCCACGACGTCACCCTTGATGATCGTCGTGTTCTGCCACCCGGCGGTGTCGAGGGTGTTGGTCACGACGTATTTGGGCGTGTTGTTCATGCGGTCGGCGAAGGGGTTGTCGGCCGGGTCCTGGTGCGGCCAGTGGGCGGCGAACTCCTGGTAGGTCCGCCGTCCGAGGAGCATGACGTCGGCCTGCTCCATCTGCGAGCCGACGATCTCCCCCATCTCATCGTTGAAGTAGGGGAAGTGCCACTTCTCCGGGGACTCCACGACGCCGTCCAGGGAGATGAACAGGCCCGCCACGATCTTTCTCATCGCTGTGCTCCTTGTCTGAGGTGCCCTCAGCCTCCCACCGAAAAATATAGTTGTCAAGAATTCTGCAATGGTCGGCGGGCGTTTATTCGATGGAGGCGTCTTCTTGCCGCTTGTACTGTGACCTCAGCCGGAAGGGGGAGGGATCATGCGCGTGCACTATCCGCGCACCCCTCACCTGCCCTGGTCGCCCGGGGTGACGCCGGACGACGTTCGCGCGGGAGATCTGTCCGGGCTGCGCGGGCGCGAAGTCGTGGTCACGGAGAAGCTCGACGGCGAGAACACCACCCTCTATACGGACGGGATGCACGCCCGGTCGCTGGACTCGGCCCACCATCCCTCCCGAGCGTGGGTCAAGGCTCTGCAAGGGCGCATCGGTGGCCGGATCCCGGCGGGGTGGCGGGTGTGCGGGGAGAACATGTACGCCCGGCACTCCATCGCCTACCAGGAGCTGGACAGCTGGTTCTACGGCTTCTCGGTCTGGGACGACGATCGCTGCCTGGACTGGGACCGCACGGTCGCCTTCCTGCGCGGCCTGGGGATTCCGGTCCCGCCGGTGCTGTGGCGCGGTGTCTTCGACGAGCGGGCGCTGCGGGGGCTGCGACTGAACCCGGAGCGGCAAGAGGGCTACGTGGTGCGGGCCGTCGAGGGATTCGGGCGGGCGGAGTTCGCGGGGCGGGTGGCCAAGTGGGTGCGCCGGGAGCACGTCCAGACCGGTACGCACTGGATGTACGCGACCGTCGTGCCGAACACTCTTGGCCCGAGGGCGGCGCTGTGGTCGGTGCGCTCGGGCGCTGACTGCGAGGTGAGCGCGCTGCTGGCCGCGGTGGACCTCGCCCCAGCCGAAGCAGGGCACATCGCCCCGGAGGCGGTGGCCGAGGTGTCGGCTCGGCTGGACGCGATCGGCCGGCGCGGCGACGCCCGGCTGGCGGGCGTGCTGGCCACGGCACTGCACGCCGTACCGCGGGCCCGGTTGGCGGCCCGGCTGGCCAGGCCGCTGGGCATGCGGCTGGCGCGGCGGGTCGCGGATCTGACCGGGCTGCACGGCACGCTGGGCCGGCCGTACCCGGACGAGGAGCGGCGGGCCGGGCTGGGGCGCATGGCGTTGGCCGCTGACCTGGGCGTGCTGCACGCCGTGGCGGCGGCGCGCGTGGACGATGAGGCTGACCAGGAGCGTGAGCAGGTCGAATGGTCGGCCCTGTACGCCGAGGACGCCGGGCTGCTCGGGCCCGATCCGCTGGAGCCGTTGCGGGCCGGTCTGCGCGAGGCATTGTCCGACCTCGGCGGGGAGGCGGCCGAGCGCTGCTGGGCGGAGGCGCGCGACGCCTGGGCAAGGGGAAGGGTCGCCACGGTTGAGGAGGCCGTGGCGGCGACCTGGCGGTGGCGGTCGGGGCGGTTCCCCCGGCTGGTACATCTGGTCGGACCGTCAGGCAGCGGTAAGAGCACGTTCGCGGGCGGTCTGACGAAGATGGCCGCGTTGCGGGAGACGGCCGGCCTGCCAGAGCTGACCGGTCTGACGCGGACGGCCGGTCTGCGGGAGATCGACGGGGCCGTGTTCCTGTCTCTGGACGATCTGCGTGCTGCCAGAGGCTCGCGGGCGAACCAGCGGGCCAACCGCGAAGTGCTCGGCGAGGGACTGGACCGCCTCGATGCCGCCCTGGCGGCCGGTGGCACCGTGGTATGGGACGCCACCTCGCTCAATCAGCATCAGCGTTCCCTGGTCCACGCCGTGGCGCGCCGCCGCGCCGCGCTGACGACGCACGTGGTCGCGCTGGTGGAGGCGGACGAACTGCACCGGCGCAACGCCCGCCGCGCCCATCCGGTGCCGCCGCACGTGCTGGACGATCAGGTGCGCCGGTACGTTCCGCCGTATCCCGGTCAGGCCCATCACACCTGGTACGTCGGAGCGTCCGGGACCGTCGACGACGTGGACGGCGCTTTGGAGGGGGAAGAGGCGTGATGCGTACCAGCGAGGAGATCTACCACTGGGTCCGTTGGGACCCCCGCTTCGACCCCTCGCGTTTCGTGCTCGGCGTCGGCCAGCGGGACGCCGCCCCCAAGCGCATCCCGCTGCCCACCTTCGTGCCCGGTGGCGACGTTCCGTGGCACCGGGTGCTGTTCGTCGAGGCGGACGGCGAGTTGATCTGGGACCGCGCCACCGGACTGGACCGGATCGACACCTGCGACGCGGGCCGGGTACGCGCCCCGCGCCGCCTGCGCGCGCCCGTCTTCAGCGCCAGAACCCCGCACGCCTGGGACCCGGCCGCCGGCTGGCGGCCCAGCGCGGGGCAGGTAGCGGCGCGGGCGTCCACAGGTGCGGCCGTGCGCGTCCTGACCTGGAACACCCTGTGGGACCGTTACGACAGCGACCGCATCGACACCGCGCGGCGCCGTCCCGTGCTGCTGGCGGCCCTGGAAGCGGCCGACGCCGACGTCATCGCGCTGCAGGAGGTCGAGCCCGCGCTGCTGTCGCTCCTGCTGGCCGCCCCATGGGTGCGGGCCCGCTACACCGTCGGCACCGACCCGGGCGGCGAGGACGTCGCCGACAGCGGGCTGCTGCTGCTCAGCCGGTTGCCCGTCCGGGAGGCGGCCTGGCACCGGCTCGGCCCGCACAAGGCCGTCGCCGCCCTCGCGACCGAGACCGCCGCTGGCCCGCTCGTCGTCGCCACCACCCATCTGACCAGCGACCACACCGCCGACGGCGGGGCGCGGCGGCGGGCCGAGCTCGCCCGGATCGCCGAAGGGCTGGCCGGGGTCGAGGGTGACCTGGTCCTGATGGGCGACTTCAACGACGGCACGGACGTCCCCGCGTCGGCGCTCGGGCTGCGCGACGTCTGGACGGAGGCGTACGGGCCCGGCGACGACACGCCCACCTTCGACCCGCGCGCCAACCCGCTGGCGGCGCTGTCCTCGCTGTCCGGGCGGGCCGCCCGGCTGGACCGCGTACTGGTGCGCGGCCACTCCCGGACCGTCGCGGCTGGTCTGCGCGGAGACAGTCCCGATCCCGGTGGGCTGTACGTCTCCGACCACTACGGGGTGGAGGCCGTCCTCGACGTCACGGGCAGTGCGCCCGCCGGGGTGCTGGACATGGCTCCGACCGCGCGAACGGCGGTGGCCTGGATTCCGCCGGAGGAGCTGTGGGCACCCATCCAGGCGGTCCGCCGGGCGCACGATCCGCAGGTGAACCGGTGGCCGCCGCACGTCAACCTGCTCTTCGGGTTCGTGCCGGAGTCGGCCTTCGACGCGGCGGCGCCGCTGCTGGCTGCGGCGGCCGCTGAGGTCCAGCCGTTCGCGGTACGACTGGAGGGGATCCGCTCCTTCCAGCACCGTCAGGACGAGACCGTCTGGCTCGACCCGGCCGCGGCCGATCCCGCCCCGTGGGCCCGCCTGCGCCAGGCCCTCCACCAGCGCTTCCCCCGCTGCGTGGGCCGCGCGGATGGCTTCACGCCGCACCTGACCCTGGGCCGCGTGAAGGCGCCCAACCAGGCGGGCATCCGGCTCGACGCGATGACCGCCTGCGTCGGGGCCGTTGTGCTGCTGTCGCGGCGCGGGGACGAACCGATGCGCCCGCGCGCGGTGCTCACCCTGGGTACGGGCGAACTCCGCTGGCTGCCAGAACCCACCGTCCCCGAGCGCACTGCCGCCGCGTCCGCGCTGGTGCCCGAACCCACCTCGCCCGAGCCTCCTGCCTCCGGGCTCGATGCTGCCGCGCCCCTACTCGTACCCGAGCCCACCGCCGCCCCGTCCGCGCTCGACCCCGAGCCTGTTCCGGGCCTGGACGACCTGGCCGATCGCGTGACTCGCCGACTGGCGGAGGCGCTGCGCCCCGGGATCGTGCACGTCGCAGGCTCCCGACGTATGGGCTGCGCGCTCCCCGCAGCCGACTTGGACCTGGTGGCGGCACTCCCCGACGAGGAAGCGTCCGGCATGGACGTGGCGGCGCGGGTGCGGGCGGCGCTGCCTGAGGCCGTCCGGCTGCGGCAGGTGATCGGCGCACGGGTGCCGGGCCTGCGCCTGCAAGTGTCCGGCCTGGACGTCGACCTGACCGTGGTGGCAACCGGCCGGCTCCCTCCGGCGCAGCTCGTGTCCCGCCGCACCGAACTGGGCGAGGCGGCGGCCATCGCCCTGAGCGCCGTCAGCGACGCGGACGCGATCCGCGCCGCGGTGGGCCCCGCACACGAGCGTTTCGCCCGCCTCGCCCGCCGGGTGAAGGCGTGGGCTCGGGCGAAGGGCCTGGACGCGGGCCCGTTCGGCGGCTTGCCCGGTCTGGCTTGGGCGGTGCTGGCAGCCCGCACCGTCCTCGATACCGCCGACGGATCCGACACCGATCTCCTACGCCACTTCTTCAGCACGTGGGCCGCCTGGGACTGGCACGAACCGGTCACTCTCCTCCCAGCCACGACGACCGTGACGCCCGTGATGGCGGTGATGACGCCCAGCGCTCCCGTACGCGACTGCGCTGGCCACGTCACCTCCAGCGGCCTGGACCTGCTCACCCGGGAGCTCTACCAGGCATGGGAGCTCACGGAGAGCGGCCGGTCCACGGAGTTGCCCGCCCCACCGCCCCTCCACCGCCGTCACGCGGCCTGGGCGGTG
This sequence comes from Nonomuraea sp. NPDC052129, assembly GCF_040680095.1. Classification (NCBI taxonomy): domain Bacteria; kingdom Bacillati; phylum Actinomycetota; class Actinomycetes; order Streptosporangiales; family Streptosporangiaceae; genus Nonomuraea; species Nonomuraea sp. NPDC052129. Next base: position 89,649 of record NZ_JBFAVX010000044.1, read on the forward strand.
CTGACCGTACGCTCCGAAGAGCTCGACGCGGCGCTCGGCCGCGTCAGAGGACGCATGCTGGAGTTGCTGACCCGGCTGGAAGAGGCCGGGGTGCCGGACGTACACGCCTGGCCGCGCCCGTTCGAGCGCGGCCCCCAACAGGCCCGCTACGCGATCGGCCTGGGCCACACGCCTCCGGAGGCCGCGCGGCTCAGCGAGATCACCGGCCGATGGGCCAGGCACATGTCCGGTGTAACGGTCGAACGGGCCGAGGGCGGCGCCGTACCGACCCTGAGCTGACAAGCCCTACCGACCTTGAGCTGGCAAGCAGGCAGAGGCCCGCATGTGCCCCCGTGCGGGCCTCGACACTCGCGCGTCAGGCCGGGACGTCTCCCAGACGGTTGGCCCAGCCCATCCGCTCCAGCGCCACCCGCAAGAGCGGCTGTCCCTTCTCCACGACCTCGTACTGCAGCAGCTCGGCGGTGTCCTCATTGATGATCATCCGGAACTCCACCCCGTCGTACCCCGCCGTCGAGAGGGCGACCCCGGTGCGCCCCACCGCGTCGGTGACCCGGCCCCGCGAGGTGATGCCGTCCTGGCCGGCCAGCACCTTGAACAGGGCGGAGCGGGTGCCGGGCGTGATCGGCGCGGTCATCAGGTCCACGCCCGTCTGCCACAAGTAGACGCCTCTGTCGAGCCGGGCGCTGTTGGGGCTCTGCTTGAACAGGGCGTCCAGGCGGCGCCGCAACGCGTTCTCGTCGGTGGGCAGCCGCGCGATGTTCTGGATCGTCAGAGTCGGGTTGTCGATCGACAGGATCCGCTCGCTGCTGTCGTCGCGAGTGGTGGGCCTCTTCTCCGCCAGGGCGGGTGAGCCGGCGGCCTTCCAGTCGGCCTCGTCCTGCGGGGAGCCGAAGGTGACGCTCACGTCCGGGTCTCGTACGAAGCGACTGGCCGCGCCCGGCTTCATCGCGCGCCAGGTGTCCTGTGTGTCGGTGGTGAACGCCAGGTACGGCAGCTCGGATTGCTTGAGCTCGGTGATCTTCCCGGTGATCTCCTTGCGCAGGGCGGCGAGCTCGTCCGGCTTGTCCTTGAGCTCTTTCTCCTTTCGCTGCTGCTCTGCCAGCAGGGCCTTGATCTGGGCCATGTAGTCGCCCGGCACGACGTGCACCTTCGCGAAGGTGCGCTCGCGGACGTACCAGTAGCGGCCGGAGGTGGCCGGCGCACGCACCGCGGTCACGGCCGCCGCGAGCAGGAACGTGCGGGCGTCCACCGGCTCGGCCGCGATCGCGGTCCGCGCGGTGGAAGCCGTGGTGGAAGCCGTGGTGGGAGACGTGGTGGGAGACGTGGTGGCGATCGGGAGAGCAGTGCCTGAGCCGGTCACGACGATCACGGCCGCCGCGGCCACTCCGGCCGCGGCCGTGCCCGCGACCAGCAGGAACGGAGCCGGGATCCGGCGTCGGGACGAGTGCGCGGAGCGGGGCGTCCGGAAGGCGGCGGCCAGGTCGGCCGCGCGGCGCCGCCGGTGGGCCTCTTCTGTCATCTCGTCCAGCTCCATCGGCTTGAGCTGGGCGAACAAGCGGTCGGTCATGTCATTCTCCGAGTGGTGGGGTGCTGCGGGCATCAGGTCTCTGGGCTCTCTTGGAACCGGCCACCGGCCGTCCGTGCTGAACGTGGGCGCGTGCCGCCCGGCTCCAGGCGCAGCGCGGTGGCGAGCCGTTTGCGCGCGCGATGGAGTCGCACGTTGTACGTCCGGATCGAACAGCCCATGACGGCGGCCGCCTGCTCGGGCGGCAGGCCGTACCAGGTGGCGAACACCATCGCCTCCACGTCCTGCTCCGGCAGGGCCGACAGCGCGGCCAGCGCGCTCTCCCTGTCGATGACGTGGTCGGCCACGTCCCAGCCGACATGGTCGCGCGAGGTGGTCAGCGCCGTGATCCGGTCGACCAGAGCCTGCCGGCGGTGGCGGGAGTCGCGCTGTTTGGCCAGCAGGTTGCGCGCCACGCCGAGCAGCCACGGCAGCGGCGGCTCGGGCAGGTCGTTCAGCCGCCGCCAGGCGACGAGGAACGTCTCACTGGAGACGTCCTCGGCCGCGTCACGCTCGGCGCGCAGCAGCGCGTAGCCGAGCACGCTCCGGTAGTGCCGGTCGTAGAGGTCGGTGAATCGTTCTTGAGGATCGTCCACACCCAGTAGTCCCTCCGGCCGCTCCCGGATTACCGCACCCCACCCGGAATCTTGTCAGCCGGCCGGTTTGCGGGCCCAGAACAGGGCGTGCCCGCTGTCCCCTTCCGGGACGAACGCCTCCGAGGTGACCTCCAGCCCAGCTTCCCGCAGCCAGGTCCGGTAGGTGGCCGCGTCCGCGTGGCTCCACCACATCGTCGTGGCGCCGCCGAGCCAGCCGCCCTCGGTACCGGTCCAGGACTCCCAGCCGGTGGTGACCAGGAGCAGGCCCGAGGGCCGCAGCCAGGCGGCGACGCGCCCGATGAGCGCGGGCTGGCGCTCCAGCGGCATGTGGATGAGGGCGTACAGGCACACAACCGCGTCGAAGGAGGCGTCCGGCAGGTCGAGGGCCGTGGCGTCGCCCCGGACGAAGGTGGCGGCGGGCACGAGACGCCGGGCCCGCTCGATCTGGACGTCACTGAGGTCGACGCCCGTCACGTCGTGCCCGGCCGCGGCCAGCGAGCGGGCGACGGGAACCCCGCAGCCGCAACCGAGATCCAGCACGCGGGCCCGTGGCGGCAGCCGGGAATGGAGCTCTTCGAGCCACGGCGCGTATTCGCCGTCGTCGTCCTCGTCGCCCCGGTAGTGGTAGGACAGCGCGTCGTAGCCGCGCCGGACCAGATCGGTTTCCTCGCTCATGCGGGTCAGGTTATGAGCCGGAGTGGATCACGTGCCAGGAGTCGGCGGGCCGGCCGAGGACTGACCCACCTGCTACTTCGGAGCTACGCCATGGGTGCACTCCCCAGGGGGAAGCCGACCACAAGGGGTGATCCGTAGCTTCGCCGTCATGGCATCCTCCCAGCTCATCCAGCGGATCGAGGCGTCCACGCCGGCCGGCCGCGACCGGGGCGTCGACGCGCTGCGCGCCCTGGCGATCCTCGGGGTGGTGCTCGGCCACTGGCTGGTGACCGCCGTGGTCGTCGGCGACGGCACGGTACGCGCCGCCAGCCCGCTCAAGCACCTGCCCGAGCTCAGCCCCGTCTCCTGGGTGTTCCAGACTATGGCGGTGTTCTTCCTGGTGGGTGGGCAGGTGGGGGCGAAGGGTTACACGAGCGCCCGCGCTCGCGGCATCACGTATGGGCGGTGGCTCGGCGGGCGGATGGCCCGGCTGTTCCGGCCGGTCGTGGCCGTGCTGGTGGTGTGGGCCGTGGTCGCGGGCGCGCTGCTGGCCTCCGGGGTCGCCCTGGACACCGTGCGCGTGCTGGTCAAGCTGGTGCTGTCGCCGATGTGGTTCCTGCTGGTGTTCGCGGCGCTGACGGCGCTGACCCCGCTGGTGGCCCGGCTGCATCCGCTGTGGCCGCTCGCCGCCGTCCTGCTCGGCGACCTGATCCGCTACGGCCTGGGCGGGCCGGCCTGGCTCGGCTGGGTCAACGTGGTGGCCGGGTGGCTGGTGCCGTACTGCCTCGGCGCGGCCTGGGCCCGGGGCGACCTAAGCGGCCGTGGGATGGGCTGGGCGCTGCTGCTCGGCGGCGCGGCCACCGCGGCCGGGCTCGTCCTGTGGGCGGGGTATCCGGCCGCCATGGTCGGGGTGCCCGGCGCCCCGGTCTCCAACCTCGACCCGCCCTCCCTGGCGGCCGTCTGCTTCGGCCTCGCCCAGTGCGGTGCGGCCCTGCTTCTCCGAGGCCCGCTGCGGCGGGCGCTGCGCCGCCCGGCCGCCTGGGCGGCGGTGGCGCTGGTGAACCTGTCGGCGATGACGATCTTCCTGTGGCACCAGACCGCGCTGATCACGGTCACTGTGGCCGGGCTCTTCGTGAGCGACGCGTTGCCCGGTCTGCACACCGCCCCGGACGACTTCGGCTGGGTGCTGGCCCGACTGGGCTGGCTGCCGGTGTTCGGGGTGGCGTTGCTGGTGTGCTGGGCCGTGGCCCGTACGTACGAGCAGGGACCGCCTGCGGTCAGGCGTGGACGCTTTCCCGGGCGGCGGCGTCACGTGGGTGCCGCAGCCCGGGGGCCAACGTCAGGGTGACCGCGACCGAGGCCGCCGCCAGCACCGTTATCGCCGTCGCAGGCGAGGTCAGCTGCGCGACGGCACCCGCGAGCGCGGCACTCACGCCCTGCATGGTGACCATCCCCGAGGAGTGCAGCCCCAGGGCGTGCCCGCTCAGCTCCTCCGGAGTCAGCGCCATCAGGCGCTCCTGGAGCAGCAGGCTCGCGGCGTACCCCGCCGAGGCGAGCACGATCGCCGCCACCGCGACGGGCAGCGCCGGGCGCAGGACGAAGATCAGGTACGGCAGGGCGAGCAGCAGGCACAGCGGCACCCGCAGCCGCTCCCTCCACAGCGGCGGCACGAACCGGCCGGCCACGACGTCACCGGCCAGCATGCCGAGCGCGGCACAGGCGAACAGGAGTCCCGCCTGCTCGGGCGCGTACGGCACGAAAAGGGACTCGCAGCCGACGATCAACCCGTTGGGCACCCACATGGCGAGGTAGACGTAGCGGCGCGGCTTGGCCGACCACAGCCGGGCGTTGTCCCGCCAGGTGTCGGTGATCGACGGCCGTCCGGCGGCCCGCGGCGGCCGGCGGCTGAGGCCGAAGCGGGCCACGGCCGCCGCGGTGAGGTACAGGGCCGCGCCGGTCAGGAGCGCGCCGCGCGGCGACAGGACGGCCACGAGCACACCGCCGAGCGCGTACCCGCAGATCTGCACGGCGCCGTCGGACATGTTGAACATCGAGCGGCCGAGCAGGTACCCCTCCCGCGTGAGGATCTCGTTGAGCAGTCCGTAGCGCACTCCCCCGCCCAGCGAGGCGATCAACCCCTGTCCCAGCAGCAGCGTGAAGACGGCCCACACCGACAGCCCCGGAACGGCCTGCGCGGCGGTGACGAGGCCGAAGACCAGCGCCAGACCCGTCAGCGCGGCCCGCGGCGGTAACCGGTCGGCCGCCGACAGCAGCGTGGCCGCTCCGATCACCTGAACCAGGGCCGGGCCGAACATGGCCAGAGCCGACAGCAGCGGCGACCCGGTCGCCGAGTAGATCAGCGTTCCCAGGGCCAGCCCGCTCACCGTGTGGCCGGCCCCCTGTGCGGCGGCGGTCAGGAACAGCGGCGTGAACTCCGGCGTCCGGAAAAGCTCGCGATAGGTGCGCATGGCGGAAAGTGTCCGGGGCCGTGTCGGCGGGGCGTTAATGTTTCGCAGGGAGGCGAAACCATGGGCTGGTGGCAGGTCAACGCGGACACGCTCGCGGGCAGCCGGTTCGTCGTCTCAACCCTGGCCGAGGCCATCGCGAGCCTGAAGACCCTGGAGCGGGGCACGGCCGCGCATCCGGGTGAGCGCGCGTGGCTCGACGCCCACCTGCCCGCCTACCGCGCCCGGCAGGCCAGTGACCCGATCACCACGCTGCTCATCCGGGCCGCCCTGGGCCGCAGCTGGAACGCCGACTTCCTCACCCCCACGCCCTCCGACGACGCCGAGCCCGTCTTCGAGCAGGAGCTCGCACGCATCCGCGACACACCGCCCGAGGCCGCCCGCGCGGACCTGACCGTGTCGCTCGGCGGTCCCCTGCCCGCCCGGCTCCACCGCGGCGACCTGCCGCAACGCACCGCCGACGTGCTGGAGTGGGTGTGGACGCAGGCGGTGCTCCCCTCATGGCCGCGCCGCCGGCGGATCATCGAGGCCGATGTCATCGCCCGCACCGCGCGGCTGAGCCAGGGCGGCTGGGCGGCGACCCTCGACGACATGCGCCCCGGCATGCGCTGGCTGGGCGAGAACCGGCTGCAGATCAGCACGTACGACTACCCGCCGCGCGAGCTGTCCGGGGCGCGGCTGATGTTCGTCCCCGTCACCCCGAGCCAGACCTGGGTCTCGTGGGACACGGCGCACCGGCACGCCGTGGTGTACCCGTGCTCCGGGGCGCTGGCCGAATCCGGTCGCGCGCCGGTGCCCGAGGCGCTGGGCAGGCTGCTCGGGCCCGCGCGGGCCAACGTCCTGATGCTGCTCGACACCCCGAAGAGCACGACCCAGCTCGTCGCGCTGACCGGTCAGGGCCTGGGCTCGGTGGGCCGGCACCTCAAGGTCCTGCTCGACTCCCGGCTGGTACGACGCCGGCGGGCCGGGCGGTCGGTGTTCTATGACCGTACGGACGCCGGGCAGATGCTGGTGAGCGCGCAGTCAGGCGGCTGAGGTGTTTGCCGTTGTGGCAAGGTGGATTTCATGGACGATGACGGGCCGGCCCTGGACGGCGTTCTGCATGCCGTCGGGCCGCGGCTGCGGAACCTGCGCCAGCAGCGCGGAGCCACCCTGACCGAGCTGTCGGAGTCGACCGGCATCTCGATCAGCACGTTGTCGCGGCTGGAGTCCGGGCAGCGCCGACCGACCTTGGAGCTGTTGCTGCCTCTGGCGCGCGCCCATCAGGTGACACTGGACGAGCTCGTCGACGCGCCGCCCACCGGGGACCCGCGCGTGCAGCTGCGCTCGTTCCAGCGTTTCGGCTCCACCTTCATCCCGCTCACTCGCCGGCCCGGCGGGCTCCAGGCGTTCAAGCAGGTCATGCCGCCGAACTGGCCCGGCACCGAGCCCGATCCCCGCGTACACGAGGGCTATGAGTGGCTTTACGTCCTGGCCGGGCGGCTGCGCCTGGTCCTCGGCGAGCACGACGTGATCCTGACGCCCGGCGAGGTGGCCGAGTTCGACACGCGTATCCCGCACTGGTTCGGCAACGCCGGCCCCGAGCCGGTCGAGCTGCTGTCGCTCTTCGGCCCGCAGGGCGAACGCCTCCACGTCCGCGCCCAGCCCACCGGGAAGTGAACGGTCCACGTCATGTGCTCGCGGCGCGCCGCTTCGCCGCGAGTGTCTCGCGCCAGTGCTCGGCCAGCTGAACCATGTCCTCGCTCGTGTGCTTGAGGAACTGACCCACATACTCTGACCGGGCGCCGGCGGGTGTGGTGGCGCCCAGGATCTCGGCTCCCTCCAGGGCGGTGTTGGCCAGCATGAGGTTTCTCTGCGCGCTCATCAGGAACGCCTGGTACCAGACGTCGTCGTCGATGATGTAGCGCTCACGCCGCCGCCGGGCGTCGCGCTCGCGCCTGATCAGCCCCTGCTCCTCGAGGTAAGCGACGGCCATGGAGATCGACGCTGGGCTGACCCGTAGCCGCTGGACCAGCTCGGCGGCGGTGAGGCTGCCGCTGTCGGTGACGTACAGGCAGCTCAGCACTCTGGCGATCATTCGCGGGAGTCCCTGCTGGACCAGCAGCGCCGTGACGCGTTCGGTGAAGTCGTGCACCGCTTTGGAGTCGCGTCCGTATGCGGCGGTGGCGGCGGGCGCGGCCGGCGCCGAGGGGGTCCGGCGCCGGCGCGCGCGCCCTTCGGTCGCCTGATGCGCCTGATCGGCCCGATAGCCGCCCGACCCGCCGTTGCGCATGACCTCCCGCGTGATGGTCGACGTCGGCCGGCCGAGGCTCCTGGCGATCTCGGCGTAGGTGAGCCCATCGGCCAGTCCCGCGGCGATCTGCCGGCGGTCCTGGTTGGTCAGCCTGCCTCCTGGCATCTGTCTTCGCCTCCTGCGGCTCGATCCGATGGACATTATTGCGTTCGCCTGCACCCCATTGCAACTTGGTAGTTGCATTCAGGTGCAGAACCATTGCAATTCTTACCGCCTTTAATCAGTTAAAACGCCGAAATGTCGATTGGATACATTGACATTTATATTGAACGCAACGTAGCTTTTGGTGAGTTCTAAAGGCGTACTATCGCGACTGGAAGGGGTAAAGATGACCGACCTGGCAGGGCTTCCCATGACGCGCCCCGCAGGCTGTCCCTTCGACCCGCCCGAGGAGCTGACGCGGCGGCGGCCGCTGAGCCGGCTGGCCTTCCCCGACGGGCACATGGGCTGGCTGGTCACCGGCCACGCCCTGGTCCGCGCGGTGATGGCCGACCCCCGCTTCAGCTCGCGGCGCGAGCTCATGCGCTCCCCGGTACCCGAAGCGGGCACCATGGACCAGCCCCCGCCCGCGCCGCCCGGGATGTTCATCGGGATGGACCCGCCCGAGCACACCCGATACCGCGGCCTGCTCACCGCGAAGTTCACCGTCCGCCGGATGCGCCTGCTCACCGAGCGCGTCGAGCAGATCACCGCCGAGCTCCTGGACGCCATGGAACGGCACGGTCCGTCGGTGGACCTGGTGACGGCGTACGCGCAACCCATCCCCGCGCTGATGATCTGCGAGCTGCTCGGTGTCCCCTCTGCCGGTCGCGAGTCCTTCCAGCGTCACGCGGCGACGGTGAACGACAACGACACCACGCTGGAAGAGCGCTACGGCGCCTTCGCCGCGCTGCAGGAGACCCTGTGCGAGCTCGTACTCGCCAAGCGCGCCGAACCCACCGACGACCTGCTCAGCGACCTGACCACCGGCGACCTGACCGATGAGGAGCTCACCAACATCGGGGTGCTGCTGCTGGGCGCCGGTCTCGACACCACCGCCAACATGCTCGCTCTGGGCACCTTCGCCCTGCTGTCCCACCCCGCCCAGCTCGCCGCCCTGCGCGCCGACCCGGGCATCACCGACCAGGCCGTCGAGGAACTGCTGCGCTACCTGAGCATCGTCCACAGCGGGATGCGGACGGCGCTGGAAGACGTCGAGCTGGACGGTCAGCTGATCAAGGCGGGTGACACGGTCGTCGTCTCGGCCCTGGCCGCCAACCGCGACCCGGCGAAGTTCGCCGACCCCGACACCCTCGACCTGCGCCGGAACGCCGCCGGGCACACCTCCTTCGGCCACGGCGTCCACCAGTGCCTCGGCCAGCAGCTGGCCCGCGTCGAGATGCGGGTCGCCTTCCCCGCGCTGGTCACGCGGTTCCCTACGCTGCGCCTGGCCATCCCGCCGGAGGACGTGCCGCTGCGCGCCCACTCGGATGTGTACGGCGTGCACCGGCTACCGGTCACCTGGGACGAGGTGTGACCGATGGAAAAGATCTTCTCGCTCACCCGCACGGCCCGCGTGATCGTCAGCATGGCGACGGTGGCGGCGAGCATCATGGCGGCCCCCGAGACGTCCTCGGCGGCCATCGCCCCCGGCCATGCCGAGGTCCAGCGTGCGCTCGACCGGGCCGTGACCGAAGGCGGTCTTCCCGGCATCCTCGCCGAGGTCCGTGACGGCCGCCGGTCCTGGTTCGGCTCGGCGGGGGTGGCCGATACCCGAACCGGTCGAAAGCGCCTGCCGCAGGAGCGGTTCCGCATCGGGAGCGCCAGCAAGGCGTTCACGGCGACGGTGATCCTTCAACTCTCGGCCGAACACCGGCTGAGCCTCGACGACCCGGTCGAGAAGTGGCTGCCCGGGGTGGTGAAAGGCAACGGCAACGACGGCGGCGAGATCACCATCAGGCAGCTGCTCAACCACTCCAGCGGAATCTTCAACTACGGCAATGACGAGGAAGCGTTCGCCAAATTCGTGGGTCCGGAGTTCTTCAAGCACCGCTACGAGAAGTACCGTCCGGAACAACTCGTGGAGATCGCCATGTCCCATCCACCCTACTTCGGGCCGGGCCAGGGCTTCGGGTACTCCAACACCAACTACATCCTCGCCGGAATGATCATTGAACGGGTGACCGGCCGGACGCTCGCCGGCGAGATCTCGCGGCGGATCGTCCGCCCGCTGGCTCTGACCGGGACGTACTTGCCGGGCGACGACACGGTGATCCGCGGGCCACACGCGCGGCACTACTCGACCCTGTTCGTCACCGGCCCCGACGCCAAGGTCTACGACGTGACCGAGATGAACGCGTCCACGGGCTGGGCAGCCGGCGGCATGGTGTCGACGGTCAGGGATCTCGACCGGTTCGTCAGCGCGCTGCTGCGCGGCCTGCTTCTCGCGCCCGCCGAGCAGCGGGAGATGTTCACCACCGTCTCGACAGGGGGCGGATGGATCCCCAACACCACGTACGGGCTGGGCGTCTTCTCGCAGAAGCTGTCGTGCGGCGTGACGGTGTGGGGTGCCGCGGGCGCCATCAGCGGCTCGTATTCGTACGCGATGGGCAGCCGCGATGGCAAGCGCATGGTAGTGAGCAATGTGAACGGCGACTGGAACAACCCGATCGGCACACTCACCGACGTGCTTCAGTCGGAGTTCTGCCCAGCCGATCCGGCCTGAGCGGCTTCACGAGGCGTTGACGTCCTGAGCGAGGTGGTGGTCAGACCCAGACGGGCAGTTGGGTGTAGCGGGCGCCGAAGCCGCCACTCGGCAGGATCTGGGCGATCGCCTCCAGGTCGACGCTGGTCAGGGTGAGGTCGGCGGCGGCGGTGTTCTCCGCCACGCGCTGAGGGCCGCGGGTGCCGGGGATCGGCACGATGTCCTCGCCCTGGGCGAGGATCCAGGCCAGCGCCAGCTGGGCGACGGTCGCGTCCTTGGAGGCGGCCAGCTCGGTCAGCTGCCGTACGGCCTCCAGGTTCTTCTCGAAGTTGCCGGGCTGCCAGCGCGGGTCGTTGTTGCGCATGTCGGTGGCGTCGTAGCCGCCGGCGGGCTGGGCGGTGCCGGTGAGGAAGCCGCGGCCCAGCGGGGAGTAGGCCACGAACCCGATGCCGAGCTCCCGCAGAACTCCGAACAACTGCTCCACCTCGCGCTCGAACAGCGAGTACTCGGTCTGCAGGACCGACACCGGCTGTACGGCGTGGGCCTTGCGCAGAGTCTGCGGGCCCGCCTCCGACAGGCCGAAGTACTTCACCTTGCCCGCCTCGATGAGTTCCTTCACGGTCCCGGCGACGTCCTCGATCGGCACCTGGGGGTCGACGCGGTGCTGGTAGAGCACGTCGACGTGGTCGACGCCGAGATGGCGCAGGCTGTTGTCGAGCACCTCGCGGATGTGCTCGGGGCGGGAGTCGGTGCCGTACTCGCGGGTGAAGCCGAACTTCGTCGCGATCGTGATGTCGTCCCGGAACGGCGCGACGACCTTGCCGACGAGCTTCTCGTTGGCGCCCCAGCCATAGAGCTCGGCGGTGTCGAAATGGGTGACGCCCAGCTCGTAGGCGCGCTGGATCGCCGCGACCCCTTCGGCGTCGTCGCCGGGTCCGTAGGCGAAGGAGATGCCCATCGCGCCGTAACCGATGGCCGAGGTGACCAGACCTTGGCGGCCCAGAGTGCGCTGCTGCATGGCGGATCCCTCCACAAAGGCAAAACCAAACCGTTTGGTATTGACCCGCTCACACTACTCCGCACACCCACCAGGTCAAACCGAACGGTTCGGTTCACTAAGGTGAAAGGCATGGCGAGTACCGACTCCACCCGCGACCGCATCGTCGCCGCCGCCCAGGCCGAGTTCGCCCGGCACGGGATCGCCGGCGCGCGGGTCGACCGGATCGCCAAAGCCGCCCGCAGCAGCAAGGAACGCGTCTATGCGTACTTCCGCAGCAAGGAGGAGCTCTACGGGTACGTGGCGGCACAGGAGTTGGTGGTGGCCGCCGAGGCCATCCACCTGGACCCGGCCGACCTGCCCGCCTACGCGGGGCAGATGTTCGACTACTTCGCCGCCCACCCCGACCGCTACCGGTTCGTCAGCTGGGGACGTCTGGAACTGGGCGCCGGGCCCGCCGACGGCACGCCCGACCCCTACAGCCAGGCCATTCTCGGCAAGATCGAGACGATCCGCCGCGCTCAGCAGGCCGGCGACCTCGACCCCGTCTGGGACCCGGTCGACGTGATGTCCCTGGTCACCCAGATCGCACACGCCTGGATCGGGCAGCCGGAATTCGCCGCCCTCGCCCAGCGCGCCGCTGCCGACCCCTCCCTCGCCGCCCGCCGCGCCGCCGTCGTCCGCGCCGTCCAGACCCTCTTTCCACCGGCCCCGCGGCCGGGCAGCGCCCCAAGCTAGAGCGGTCTCCCGGGTGGTGGGGGCCCCATCCCGGCGAACAGAGCGTCGAGGATCCGGTCGACGTACTCATGGGTCAGTTCTTCCTGAGTGATCAGGAGCTGGAAGTACAGCGGGCCGGACAGGATCGCCATCGCCAGGTCGAGGTCGAAGCCGGGTGACAGCTGGCCCTGGTCGCGGGCGGCCCTCAGCCGGGCGACGGTCTTGTCCGCCTGCGGGGTGATGAGGCGCTCGTTGAGCGTGGCGGCGACCTGGGGATCGTGCTGGGCCTCGCCGATCAGGGCCTTGAGCAAGGGGCCGAAGGGTGGCCCGGCCAGCAGATCGACGGCCGCGTAGATCTGCGTGCGCAGGTCGGCGACGATGTCGCCGGTGTCGGGATAGTCCAGGCCGGACTTGTTCAGCGACAACAGCGAGTCGAGCAGCAGGGCTCCCTTGGATGACCATCGGCGGTAGATGGTCTGCTTGCTCGCGCCCGCACGGGCGGCGACCGCTTCAATGCTCAGTTTGGCGTAGCCGATCTCCTGGCCGAGCTCCAGCGTGGTCCGCATGATGGCTTCGGTCCGGTCGGCGCCGCGACGGTGGGGAGTATCGGTCATGCCACCACCTTATCGGTACGGTACGGTCCGTACTTGACATCACAAGTCCCGAATCGACATCATCATATCGGCACGGTGCGTTCCGTACTGATAAGAGCGGCCAGGTCGACGCCCGTCCCCGAGGACTACAAGGGATGTGTCCTGAGGTCTGACGTTCTCCAAATCCACCGCCACCACTTCGGAGAGAAAACGATTTGTGATGCCCATTCCTGCCGATCCGAGCGTGGTGCATCCCATGCCCGAACAGCCGCGGGTGGCGCTGCTGAAACCGCTGGTCACCTCGCCGCTGATCGAGGTCGGGGAGTTCTCGTATTACGACGACTCGGATGATCCGACCGCGTTCGAGACTCGCAACGTGCTCTACCACTACGGGCCGGAAAAGCTGGTCATCGGGAAGTTCTGCGCGCTGGGCGAGGGGGTGCGGTTCATCATGAACGGGGCCAACCACCGCATGGACGGGCCCTCGACGTTCCCTTTCCCGATCATGGGCGGTTCCTGGGCCGAGCACTTCGACCTCATCACCGGCCTGCGCGGACGCGGTGACACCGTGGTCGGCCACGACGTCTGGCTCGGCTACGCGTCCATGGTGATGCCCGGCGTCCGCATCGGCCACGGAGCGATCATCGCCAGCGGCTCCGTCGTCGTCGACGACGTCCCCGACTATGGCATCGTCGGCGGCAACCCGGCCAGGCTCATCCGCCGCCGCTACAGCGACGCCGACATCAACCGCTTTTTGGCGGTGGCCTGGTGGGACTGGCCGCTCCAGCACATCACCGACCACATCCGCACGATCATGTCCGGCGGCATCGACGACCTGGAGAAGACGGCGCCCGCCCTCAGCACATGAGAATCGAGCGAGATCACTCGATCCATCGCCAGCCACTGGCCGACATCTGACTCCCCTTTCAAAGCTCCAGCCCTTCGGAATCGAGCTATCAGCATGCCTGCTTCGTCCCACCCCAACCCGTTCGCCGGCTGGCTTCGCGGCCATGCCGCCCCGCTCACCCACCTCGACCCTGAGGCGCCGCTCGATGACCTGGAGCCGCTAGGCGACATCATCGGCGACGCCCGCGTCGTCGCGATCGGTGAGAACTCCCACTTCATCCATGAGTTCTCGCTCATGCGCCGGCGCATGCTGCGGTTCCTGGCCGAGCGCTGCGGTTTCACCGTCCTGGCCTTCGAGTACGGCTTCAGCGAAGGCTTCCCCCTGGACGCCTGGGCCCAGGGAGAGGGGGCGGACGATGAGCTGGCGGCCCATCTCGCCGCGGCGATCCCCGTGGGCGTCGATGAGCCGCTGCGCTGGATGCGCCGGCACAACACCACAGCCACGGCGCCGGTGCGTTTCGCCGGCATCGACATCCCGGCGGCCGGCGGATCCTTGCTGCCCGCCCTGGCCCCGGTCGCCGACTACCTGCGCGAGATCGATCCCGAAGTCCTACCGGTGATCCAGCAGGCGATGCGGATCGCCGAGTCGTTCGCCGGCGCCTCCGCGGCCTCGGCCGCTCCGGCCTGGACCCGGCTGGCCGCCGCCGAGCAGGACGCTCTCAGCGCGATCCTGATGCGCCTGCTCATCCGGTTTCGTGCCGTTGAGCTGCTGTATGTCTCCCGTGGCGACCAGCCCAGCTACGACATCGCCCTGCGCCGCCTCGAGGCCGCCTGCCACGCCGACTACGGCTTCCGTGCCATGGCCGGCCTGTTCGCCGGCAACGGCCTGACCGCCGACACCTCGGCCCGCGACGTCTACATGGCCGGGTCGATCCTGTGGCACCTGGAGCGCTTCGAACCCGGGACCCGCATCGTGCTGGCGGCCCACAACGCCCACATCCAACGGACGCCGGTCTCCTTCAACGGCCACCTCACCGGGCTGCCCATGGGACAGCACCTGCACAACCGGCTGGGCGATGAATACGTCGCCCTCGCCCTGACCAGCGTCACCGGGCAGACCGCCGACATGCGCCCCGACGAGAACGCGCGCTTCGGCTTCGCCATCGACGACACCGCGCTGCGGCCGCCCGAGCCGGGCAGCATCGAGGCCGCCTTCGCCGACGCCGATCTCGGGCTCAGCATCGCCGACCTCCGGCGCGCCCGCCACGAGACCGGCCCTGCCGCGGCCCCCGACCGCATCCGGATCCAGAGCGCCTACCTGCACACCCCCGTCCTCGACGCGTTCGACGGCATCCTCAGCACCCCGACCTCCACTGTGGCCGACGATGTCGCACGTTGAGAAGCGGCCTGGAAGCGAACGACACGAGGGAAGGGCCATCGGTGTGCGGCATCACGCCCACCCCGTCGTCCAGGAGATCGCCGGCCAGCGGCAAGATCCTGGCCGTGCCGCAGCGTTGTCAGCCGAAGCCAGAACCCCCGAAGAAAGCCCGCGAGAGGATTGGCCAATGATGGACGCCGACGTGATCATTGTGGGTGCCGGCCCGACCGGCCTGATGCTGGCCGCCGAACTGCGCCTGGCCGGGGTGCGGCCACTGGTGCTGGAGCGGCAGCCGCGGCGCCGACAAACCCCGAAAGCCGGTGGTCTGGGCGGGCAGATCCTGGAGCTGCTGCGCTACCGGGGCCTGCTGGAACGCTTCGAAGTCGCCTGCACCGACCCTGTCCCGGCGCCCCGCTTCCCCTTCGGCGGGGTGCACCTGGACCTCACCCAGCTGGCCGATCCCCCGCTGCACGCCCTGCCGCTGCCGCAGCAACTGCTTGAACGGCTCCTGGACGAACGCGCCGGCGAACTCGGCGCGGACGTCCGCCGCGGGCACGAGGTGAGCGGGGTGAGCCAGGACGAGGCCGCGGTGACCGTGGACGTACGGGGCCCGGACGGACCGTACCGGGTGAACGCCCACTACCTTGTGGGGTGTGACGGCGCGCGCAGCCGGGTCCGCGACCGGGCCGGCATCGGCTTTCCCGGCACCGTCTATCCGGAGGTCAACCGGCTGGCCCAGGTGACCCTGCCCGAGACGGTGACCGTACTCGGCAACGGCGATCTCGACGTGCCCGGCTTCGGCACCATCCGCGCGGGTTTCACCCGGACCGACCATGGCCTGTTCGGCTGCGGCTCCTCGCCCGGCACCCAGATCGTCTCGCTCTACACCATCGAGGACGAAAGCACCGAATACGACGACGACCTACCGATGACGGTGGCCGAACTGCAGGACAGCATCCGCCGCGTGCTCGGCGCAGAGCTGCCCGTGGAACAGGCGCACCGGCTGTCGCGCTTCACCTTCAAAGCCCGCCAGGCCGAACGCTACCGGCACAAGCGGATCCTGCTGGCCGGTGACGCGGCGCACCTGTTCCCGGCCACCGGAGTGGCACTCAACGCCGGCATGCTCGACGCGGTCAACCTGGCCTGGAAACTGGCCGCCGACCTCCACGGCCGGGCACCGACCGGCCTGCTGGACACCTACCACACCGAACGCCACCACGCCGGCGCCCGTACCATGCTGCACACCCGAGCCCAGGTCGCGCTACGGCGCGGGCACGACGCGGCCGCCGAAGCCCTACGGGAGGTCTTCCAGGAGTTGCTCACCGACGAACAGCCGCTGCGCCGCATGGGAGCACTGGTCGCCGGCACCGACATCCGCTACCCGATGCCCGGCACCAGCCCCCACCCGCTGGCCGGCACCTTCGCCCCCAACCTCGCCCTGCACACCGACCAGGGCACGACCAGCCTCGCCAACCTCCTGCACCCTGCCCGGCCGATCCTGCTCGACCTCGCCGACCGCCCAGAACTCCGCCAAACCGCCAGGGACTGGCGGCAACGCGTCGACATCCACACCGCCAAGACCGACAATCGACCGGCTGACGTGCTGCTGATCAGGCCGGACGCCCACATCGCCTGGGCCGCTACCCTCGACGAACCCGCCGGCGACGCCGTGCCCGCGCTGCGCGAAGCACTCTCCGGCTGGTTCGGCGCACCCTGAATTCGGCGGCGCGAGGTTGTCACTTCAGGTGTGTAAAGATCGTTCCTGAGAGCTTGAGAGCGGTCTTTACCTGATGCGGCCTGGATAGGCGATGTCGAGTTCGATGA
>NZ_JBFAVX010000045.1:0-103740 GCF_040680095.1 Nonomuraea sp. NPDC052129
TCTAGATAGTACACTCTCTTTCCCTCCACGACCCTCTTCCTAGCTCTGGTTCATCAGCTTCCTGGTCGAGGATGGGATCGTCGAGCGTGGGGAACATGCCTGCCCTGGATGGGTGGGGGTGGACCGGGGGGTGGTCACGGCCGCCGTGACCTCGGACGGGGAGTTCTTCGACCGCCGCCACGCCGGAACCGGCGGGGTCTCCTCCCGGCAGCTGCCACGGGGGACGAAACAGGACCGGCAAGACGACCTCGGGTATGTCACGCTCGGCGAAGCGGAACGGTATCTACGGCTGCAACGCCGACTCGCCCGCACGCAGAAGGGATCGAAGCGGCGCAAGAGGGTCAGGGCTGCGATGAGTGAGGTCATGCGGCGGGTGCGGTGGCGGCGCGCTGACTTCAACGCCCAGGCCGCGCACCGGCTCACCCGCATGTACGGGCATGTGGTCATCGAAGATTTGAACACCAGGGGTATGAGCACGGCCGTCAAGCCGAAGCCCGACCCCGATCGGCCGGGCAGGTTCCTGCGCAACGGCGCGGCGGCGAAATCCGGGCTCAACAAGGCGATTCTCGACAAGGGCTGGTACGGGCTGGAAGTCGCCCTCCGCTCCAAGGCCCGCTACACCGGCAGCGTCATCCATAAGATCAACCCCGCGTACACGTCCCAGACATGCCCGGAACCTGCGTGCGGGAAGGTAGACGAGAAGAGCCGCAAGAGCCAAGCGATCTTCTCCTGCACCTCTTGCGAGCACACCGAGCAAGCCGACATCATCGGAGCGAGAAACATCAAGAGCAAAGGACAGGCGGCCGGGCCGGCCGTCTCAGGGCGTGGAGACCCACCCGGGTCCGCGAAACGTCAAGCACCCCGTTCCACAGCACGGGCCGCGCAAGCGGCACGAGCTGCCGCATAGCGGCACGGGAATCCCCGCCCCTTCAGGGCGGGAAGCAGGTCAAAGGTCAGGAACCGTAGAAGACCCGGTCGACCACCTGGCGGGCCCGCCGGGTCACCCGGCGGTAGTCGTCGAGGAAGTCCTCCGAGCCCTCGGGCGGATAACCGAGGATGCGCGCGATGAGCCTGCGCTCCCTGACGTCGGCCGGGACGCTGTCGCCCGGACGACCCTTGACCAGCATGAGCGCGTCCCTGACGCGCGAGGCGAAGCGCCAGGCCGCCGCCAGTACGGCCGCGTCGGGGGCCGCGAGCAGGCCCTCCCCCTCGGCCGCGCGCAGCGCCTCCAAGGTACGGGTGGTCCGCAGCGCCGGGTGTCCGGCCGCGAAGCGGAGCTGCAGCAGCTGCGCCACCCACTCGACGTCCGACAGGCCGCCGGGGCCCAGCTTGGTGTGCAGGGCGGGATCGGCGCCGCGTGGCAGCCGCTCCGCCTCCATGCGGGCCTTGAGCCGCCTGATCTCACGTACGACGTCGTCGGACAGGCCTTCGGGCGGGTAACGCAAGTCATCGATCACGGCGACGAACTCGGCGCCCAGCGCGGCGTCACCGGCCGAGAAGCGGGCCCGCAGCAGCGCCTGCGCCTCCCAAGGGGAGGACCAGCGCGCGTAATAGGCCTGGTAGGAGGCCAGCGTACGGACGAGCGGGCCCTGCCTGCCCTCGGGGCGCAGGTCGGGGTCGATGAGCAGCGGCGGGTCGGGGGCGGGGAGGGCGAGCAGGCGGCGCAGCTCGTTGGCGACCGCGTACGCGGCGTCGGTGGCGTCGCGTTCGGAGGCGCCGGGCACGGGCGAGTGTACGAACATCACGTCGGCGTCGCTGGCGTAGGACGACTCCATGCCGCCGAGCCGTCCCATGGCGATCACCGCGAACCTGGTCGGCAGTGCCCCCCGCCGCTCCACCTCGACCTTGCCGATCGCCACGTCCAGCGCGGCCTGGATGGTCACGTCGTTCAGCGACGACAGCGCCACCCCCACCTGCTCAATGCTCATAAGTCCGGAAATATCGGCCACGGCCGTACGGAACAGCTCCCTGCGCCGCAGCGCACGTACTGCCGCCACCGCCGACTCCATGTCGGACCCGTGCCTCGACACGGCGGCCGACGCCTCCTTCAGCAGCGCGTCCGGCGAGCGCGCGGCCAGGTCCTCGTCGGAGCCCAGCAGCCCGACGGCGTCGGGCGCGTTCAGGAGCAGCCCGGTCGCGTAGCGGCTGCTGCCGAGCACCCGCGCCATCCGCGCCGCCACGGCCGTCTCGTCGCGCAGCAGCCGCAGGTACCACGGCGTGGTGCCGAGCTTGTCGCTCACCTGGCGGAAGCCGAGCAGCCCCGCGTCCGGGTCGGGCGTGTCGGCGAACCAGCCGAGCATGACCGGCAGCAGCGTCCGCTGGATCGCCGCCCGCCGCGAGACGCCCGTGGTCAGGGCGGCGATGTGGCGCAGGGCGCCGTTGGGGTCGACGTAGCCGAGCGCCGCCAGCCGGGCTTCCGCCGCGATGGTGGACAGCCGCGCCTCCGACTCGGGCAGCCGGGCCACGGCCTGCAGCAGCGGCCGGTAGAACAGCTTCTCGTGCAGCCGCCGCGCCTCCCTCGCGTGGCGCCGCCACCTGGCGGTGAACTCCCCCACTGGGTCGGCGTGCATGCCGAGCGCGCGGCCCAGCCGCCGCAGGTCGTCGGGGTCCGATGGCAGAACATGCGTACGGCGCAGCCGGTGCAGTTGCAGCAGGTGCTCGACCTGCCGCAGGAAGGTGTACGCCTCGGCCAGCCCGCGTGAGTCGTCACGGCCCACGTAGCCGCCGCGGGAGAGCGCGGCCAGGGCCGGCAGGGTGGCCTTGCGCCGCAGCAGCGGATCCTGCCGCCCGTGCACCAGCTGCAGCAGCTGCACCGCGAACTCGATGTCACGCAGCCCGCCGGGGCCCAGCTTGATCTGCCGCTCGCCCTCGGCCCGTACGTGGGACTCGACGCGGCGGCGCATGGCCTGCACGTCCTCGACGAAGTGCTCCCGGGTCGCGGCCGACCAGACGAACTCGTTGACCGCCTCGACATAGGCCGCGCCCAGCGCCAGGTCGCCGGCCACCGGCCGCGCCTTGAGCAGCGCCTGGAACTCCCAGGTCTTGGCCCAGCGCCGGTAGTAGGCCAGATGGCTGGCCAGCGTGCGGACCAGCGGCCCCGCGCGGCCCTCGGGCCGCAGCCCGGCGTCGACCTCCCACAGCGCGCCCTCGGGAGTGGTCGCGGTGCAGGCCCGCATCATGGCCTGGGCCAGGCGGGTGGCGCCGCGCAGGGCCGCCGTCTCGTCGGCGCCTTCGCGCGGCTCGGCCACGAAGATCACGTCAACGTCGCTGATGTAGTTGAGTTCCCTGGCGCCCTGCTTGCCCATGCCGACCACCGCCAGCCGTACGTCGCTCGCGTCGACCTCGGCCCGCGCGATGGCCAGCGCGGCCTCCAGCGCCGCGCCCGCGAGGTCGGACAGCTCGGCGGTGACGTCGGGCAGCCCGATCTGCCCGGTGAGGTCGCGGGCGGCCAGATGCAGCAGCCGCCCGCGGTAGGCCACCCGCAGCGCCACCAGCGCGTCGGGATCCGACGCGGTGGGCTCGCCCTGCTCCGGCTCGGCGCCGACGGCGCGCAGCAGCTCGGCCCGCGCGTCTCCCAGCTCGGGCAGGGCCAGCAGCCCCACCTGCTCGGGATGGCGTACGAGGTGCTCCCCCAAGGCGGCGCTCACCCCGAGCACCGCGAGCACCCTGCCCTGGAGGTCTTCGTCCGCGCGCAGCGTGTCGAGCACGCGGGGCTCGCGCTCGGCCAGGCGGGTCAGTGAGGCGAGCGCCAGGTCGGGGTCGGACACGGCTACCAGTCCTTTGAGGAGGTCATCCAGCTCTGCCCCCGACTGTCGTACCAGGGTCGCGGCCCGCGCGCCGTCGGCGAAGCCGAGCTTGGCCAGGCGGGCGGCGGTGGACTCGATCCTCGGCACCACCCCATCTTGACAGCCCGCCACCCCTGAAGCCTAAAGTAGAACGCAACGTTGCGTTGCGTTTTGGAGGTTGGGATGGACGGCGTGCCGGCGACGGTGACGTGGGGGCTGCTCGCGGCCTGGGTGGCGCACGATGCGGAGGAGCTGGCGACGATGGCCCGCTGGACCCGCGAGCACCGGCCCGAGCTGGAGCGGCGCTACCCACGGGTCCCATGGCAGCGGCTGGAGATGTCCCAGCGGCAGGTGAACGTGGCGATCGGGCTCATGGGCGGCGTCATGGCCGGGGCGTCGGCCATGGGGGCGCGCACCAGAGGACGGAGCCCGGTGTTCCAGGCGGTGCTGGCCGGGTTCGGGCTGCACGGGGTGGGGCATCTGGTGCAGTCGGCGCTCGCGCGCGGCTACACGCCCGGCGTGGTGACGGCGCCAGTGGTGGTGATCCCGTTCACGGTGTGGGCGTGGCGGCGGCTCAAGGCGTCGGGGGTGCCGACGGCGGGCGGCGGGTCGGCCCTGGCCGGGCTGGCCGCACTGCCGCTCGTCCTGGGCGGCGTCCACGCCCTCGCCCATGCGCTCACCCGGCCCCGTACCGGCCGCCGGTAACCCATCGGGCACGGCGGCCGGTGCGCGCGGACGTCAGCCGACGCAGACCAGGAACAGCCAGGGCGCGCGTCAGGGAACGACTCAGGACATGCCCTGAATCGGCTCGAGGTCCGCCCCCGCCCTGTCGGCGACCAGGCGCCCGAACGCCTCGGCCAACGGCCGCCAGGTGGCGATGAGCGCCTCCTCGGCCGCGCCGACCGCCGCGTTCAGCTCGCGGGCCGAGCCGAGGCCCGAGGCCGTGCTCCACGAGGTGAAGATCTCCGGCGTGGCCTCGGGGTGGAACTGCACCGCCCAGGCCGACGCGCCGAGCCGGTACGCCTGGTTCGGGTACGGTGTGCCGGTCATCAGCGGCACCGCCCCGTCGGGCAGCCGGGCTATCACGTCCTGGTGGAACTGGACGGCGACGGCCGTAGAGACACCGGACAGCAGCGTATCGGCGGCCGCGGCGGGCAGCGCGACCACCTCGCAGACGCCCACCTCCAGCCCTTCGCTGCCCCGCTCCACGGTGCCGCCGCAGGCCAGGGTCATCAGCTGCGCGCCGAGGCAGATGGCCAGCGTGGGCGTACCGTCATCGACGGAGCGGGCCAGCAGGTCACGGGTGGCGGGCAGCCACGGGCAGCGATCGTCCTCCCACGCCGCCGCCTCCCCACCGAGCACGATCAGCCCGTCGGCGGCGCGCTCGGGAACCTCCTCGCCCAAGTACGGCCGTACGACGTCGCAGACCGGCCCCAGCCAGTCGCCCAGGTAGCCGAGGGTTGCGTCTGCCTCGTGCTCAATGACCGTAATCCTCATAAGGAGTAATTTATCCGCCCAAACTTTCACCAAGCCGCATGCATCCAACTGCCCGTGGACAAGTTGATCGACGGGGATCCCCAGCGGCTGGGCAACTACTGGCTGGCCGGGCGGCTCGGCACGGGCGGCCAGGGCGTCGTCTACGAGGGCTACGCCGAGGACGGCCGCCGAGTGGCGATCAAGGTGCTGCACGGCGACCAGTCGGCGCAACTGGCCAGGGAGGCGACCGCGGCGCGCCGGGTGGCCGCGTTCTGCACCGCGAGCGTCCTGGAAGCCGAGCTGGAGGGGCCCAGGCCGTACATCGTCAGCGAGTATGTCCAGGGCCCCAGCCTGCGCAAGGCCGTCACGGAGGGACGTCGCTTCGGCGGCGGCGAGCTGCACCGCCTGGCCACGGCCGTGGCGACCGCGCTGACCGCCATCCACGACGCCGGGGTGATCCACCGCGACCTGAAGCCCGACAACGTGCTGCTCGGTCCCGACGGGCCGCGGGTGATCGACTTCGGCGTGGCGCGGACCGCGGAGATGTCGCTCACCGCGACGGGCCTGGTGACGGGCACGCCCACGTACATGGCGCCCGAGGTGTTCGGCGGGCAGCGGGCCGGGACGCCCGCCGACGTGTTCGCCTGGGGCGCGATCATGGTCTACGCGGCGAGCGGCACCGACCCGTTCGAAGCCGAGAACCTGGGCGCGGTCATGCACCGGGTGCTGTCGGCCCGGCCCGACCTGAGCGTGCTGCCCGCCACGCTGCGCCCGCTGGTGGCCGCGGCGCTCAGCAAGGACCCGCTGGAGCGCCCGTCCGCTCGCGAGCTGCTGCTGGCCCTGGTGAGCGCCGAGGGCGGCCTCGACACCGGCCTGCTGCTCGCCGCCGGCGGCAGGGAGGCCGCGCGGGTGGGCGCCCCCGCCCACGATCCCGCGCTGGGCACGCTGGCCGAGGAGGCGTACGCGCTGCTGTCCGCGGAGGAGCGCGAACTCGCGCCCGAGGTCTTCCTCCGGCTGATCACGGTGAGCGAGCAGGGCGGCCTCGCGGTACGGCGGGCGGAGCTGGCCGAACTCGTCGAGGGCCGGCCGCTGCCCGAGGTCTCGTCGGTCACCCGGATCCTGGAGGTGTTCGGCTACCTGCTGTCCAGGGAAGGCGAGGAGGTCTGGCTGGCCCGCCCCGCCATGCCCCTCGCCTGGCCGCGCTATCGCCGCTGGGTCGAGGCCAACCGGGACGGCCTGGCCGTGCACAAGGAGATCCTGACCGCCGCCCAGCGGTGGGCTCGGGCCGGGCGCAAAGACGGCGATCTGTTGCAGGGCAGCAGCTTGGAGAACGCGCTGCGGTGGGCGGCCACGGCCCGCAGGAACATCACCCTGTCCACCGCCGAACGCGACTTCCTCGACGCGGGCGCCCGTCTGACCAGACGCAGGAGCAGGCGGAGCAGGCTCGTCTCCATCAGCCTGGCGGCCCTGCTGGTGATCTCGCTGCTCGCGACCGGCCTGGCCGTCCAGCAGAGCGCGCTCGCCGATGAGCGGGCCGATCGGATCGCCGCTCAGCGCGACCAGGCGGAGGCGGCGCGGCTGGCGCAGTTCGCGGGCACGCTGCGCAAGAGCGACCCGAGAGCGGCGATGCTGCTGAGCGTGGCCGCCTGGCGGCTGGACCGGACCCCGCAGACCAGGGCCGCGCTGACCGCCTCGCTGGCGCAGCGCGAGGTCGCCGCGTTCAGGGACCCCGCCGCCTCGGGTGACGCGCTGCGGCTGCTGAGCCACGACGGCAGGACGCTGGCCAGCGTGAGCGACGACGCGGTCAGGCTCTGGGATGTACGCACCGGCAAGCGGAGCGGCGGCATCGGCCGGCTGGGCCTGGCGGGCGAGCGGCCGCTGACCGCCGCCCTCTCCCCCACCGGCCGGAATCTGCTGGTGGTTACCAACAAGCGGGCGCGGGTGTGGAACCTGCGCACCGCCAAGGCCGCCGGGACGTGGACATTCAGCCATGACGTGGGCGACGACACGGGCACATCGGTCGGCGTCCAGTACGGGACGACCGACCGGTACGCGCTGATCATCCTCGACCAGTACGAATACACCTGGGACCTGCGGACCGGCACCCCGACGAAGAGCCCGCTCGCCACTCGCCCGGTCGTCTCACCCGACGGCAAGTCGGCGGTGCGGCTCGTGGGCGGAAAGCTGCGGATCACGTACCGCCCGGGCGGACAGACGGAGAATCTCGGGAACGAGGTGGACATCTGGAACGGCGGCGCGGTGACCTTCAGCGCCGACGGGCGGCTGCTCGCCTCGGCGACCGGGCAGAACATCCAGGTCTGGCGGGCATACGACCGGCTGCTCACCACGCTGACCCTGCCCGGCGGCACTGAGGACGATTCCGTGCCGCTGCCTCAGGTCGGCTTCGACGGCCACACCCTGCGCTATCTCAGCGAGGACCGCGTCCTCACCGTGGACCTGAGCGACTTCGCGGTGCGCGCGCCGAAACAGGCGCCCTCGTGGTCGTGGGCGAAGTTCGGTCCCGGCGCGCGGCAGGTCCTGAGCTCCGAGGACGGCTACCAGGTCTTCCTCGCCGACCCGCGCGGGTCATTCGGCGCCCCGGTGATGAAGAGGCCCGATTCCGACCCGGCGGACGCCGCGGCGATCAGCCCCGACGGGCGGCTGGCCGCGGTGGGCGGCATCAGCGGGTTCACGGTCCTCGACAGCGGCACGCGGCGCACGCTCGCACAGGCGGCGCCCCGCGGCGACCTGGCGGAATATGAGACCACTTTCCTGGCCTTCAGCCCCGACGGCACGAAGCTGGCCACCGGGCTGGAGTACAGCGACGAGGACGTGTCCCGCCGCTACGCGGTGAGCGTCTGGGACTGGAAATCGAAGCGCCAGCTGTGGTCGGCGAAGGTGGGCAAGGTACATGACGCCGACTTCTCCCCCGACGGCAAAGTACTGGCGGTGGGGTCCGGCGAGCAGTACCTGTTCGACGCGGCGTCGGGCCGGCGGCTGGGCAAGCCGTTCGGGGGCACCGGCCAGGGCACGACCGTCACCGACGTGGTCTTCACCCACGACGGCAGGTCACTGGCGGTCGTGGACTCCCGCGGTCGCGTGAGCGTCTACGACACCGCCACCGGGAAGCGGGCCCGCCAGGCCGCCCTGGGCCGTCTCGAGGGCGGGGATGTCGCGGTCAGGTCACCCAGCGAGGACGTGGTCGCGCTGGTCACGCGCGACCACCGTTTACGGCTCGTCGACCTGGCCGCCGGCGCGGACCTGGGCACGCTCGACGACGGCGACGGCAGCAACGGCGACCTTTACGGCCCGGCGTTCACCGCCGACGGCTCGGGAGTGCTCACCCTGGACGAGGCAGGGGCCCTACGCGAGCGGCCGGTCGAGCCGGGCAAGATGGTGGCCGCGATCTGCGCCCGCGCCGGGCGGCCGTTGAGTCCCGGCGAGTGGCGAAGCTTCGTGCCAGGACTGCCCTACCAGAAGGTTTGTCCTTAAGATCCGGCTATGAGACTCGACGAGGTCGGCGGCCTGCGGGTCGCCACGTTCGGGACGGGACCACGCCTGATCATCGCGGTGCACGGGATCACCGCCTCGCTGATGGCCTGGGCCGCGGTGGCGCGGCTGCTGCCCGCCGACTGGTCTCTGGTCGCGATGGACCTGCGCGGTCGCGGGCACAGCGCCGCGCTGCCCGGCCCGTACGGGCTGACCCGGCACGCGGAGGACGTGCTGCGCGTGGCCGACCACGTGGGCGCGGGCCCCGAGGCCGTGCTGACCGGGCACTCCATGGGCGCCTACGTCGCCGCGCTGGTCGGCGCCGAACGCGACTTCGCCCGCGTGGTGCTCCTCGACGGCGGCCTCCCGCTGCCGCTGCCCGAGGGCGCCGATCCTGACGAGGTCCTGGAGGCCACCCTGGGACCGGCCGTGGAACGGCTGCGCCGGACGTTCCCGACACCGGAGGCCTACGTCGGCTTCTTCATGGCGCACCCGGCCTTCCTCGACAACTGGAACGCCGACGCCGAGGCGTACGTGCGCTATGACCTGACCGGCGCCGAGGGCGCGCTGCGCTCGCGCGTGGCCGGTGACGCGGTGCGCGAGGACGGGCGGTGGATGCTCACCGAGTCCGAGCGCGTCGGCGCGGCGCTGAGCGCGATCAGGGCGCCGCTCTCGCTGATCAGGGCGCCGCGCGGGCTGCTCGACCAGGACACCGGCATGCTGCCCGACGCGCTGGCCGCCACGTGGACCGCCCGCCTGCCGGGGCTGGCCGACGAGGTGATCCCCGACTGCAACCACTACACGATCATGTTCGACGAGCGCTGCGCGTCGATCGTCGCCGACCGGCTCACGTCCGGATCCTGAAGCCCCCTGGTTTGCCTGCCATGCCATGCGTGCCATACGCTCGACTTGCTCACAATACGAATGTATGGGTGGCAATACATGCGACCAGCAGAAGACCTGACCGCCAAGGCCAGGATCAGGGACACGGCGTTGGTGCACTTCGCGGAACACGGGGTGAAAGGCGCGACCATGCGCGCCATCGCCGAACGCGCCGGAGTGTCGCTGGGCCTCGTCCAGCACCACTTCGGCTCCAAGGAGGGGCTGCGCGACGCGTGCGACGCCTTCGTGGTGGCCTACATCCGCCAGGAGGTGGAGGAGGCCGTCGACAAGGGCGGCCTCGACGACCCCGCCTTCATCGACCAGGCCAGGCGCACCGCGCCGCCGGTCATGCGCTATCTGGGCCGGGCGCTGGTCGACGGCTCGCCGACCGCCGCGTCGATCTTCGACCAGCTGGTCGCGATCACCCAGCAGTACCTGGGCGACCGGCCGGACGCGCGCGGGCACGCCGCCGTCTACACCGCCATGAACCTCGGCATCTACGTCCTGCACGACCACCTGAGCCGCACGCTCGGCGGCGACGCGCTCGCGCCCGAGACCATGACGCGGATCAGCAAGACGATGCTGAACATCGTCTCCCCCGAGTTCGCCGGCCCCGACCTCGTCGCGCAGGCCCGCTCCGGCCTCGACCGCCACGCCGCCTCCCATGAAGCCGAAGCCCAGGAGGGCGAAGATGCCTGACGTCCTGCGGATCGAGGACCTGCGCAAGTCCTACGGCCGCGTCCACGCGCTGGACGGCCTCACGATGTCCGTACGGCCCGGCGAGGTCCACGGCTTCCTCGGCCCGAACGGCGCGGGCAAGACCACCACCCTGCGCGTCGTGCTCGGCCTGCTCAGGGCCGACTCGGGCACTGCGCGCCTGCTCGGCGGCGACCCGTGGCAGGACGCGGTGGCGCTGCACCGGCGCCTCGCCTACGTACCGGGCGACGTCACGCTCTGGCCGAACCTGTCGGGCGGCGAGATCATCGACCTGCTCGGCCGCCTGCGCGGCGGGCTGGACCCGCGCCGCCGTACCGAGCTGATCGAGGCGTTCGAGCTCGACACCACCAAGAAGGGCCGCGCCTACTCCAAGGG
The DNA here is from genome assembly GCF_040680095.1 of Nonomuraea sp. NPDC052129. NCBI lineage: Bacteria > Bacillati > Actinomycetota > Actinomycetes > Streptosporangiales > Streptosporangiaceae > Nonomuraea > Nonomuraea sp. NPDC052129. The sequence continues at coordinate 10,725 of NZ_JBFAVX010000045.1, forward strand.
CAACCGGCAGAAGGTCGCCCTGGTCGCCGCGCTGGCCTCCGACGTGGAGCTGCTCATCCTCGACGAGCCCACCTCCGGCCTCGACCCGCTCATGGAGGCCGTCTTCCAGAAGCAGGTCGGGCGGGCCAAGGACGCCGGCCGCACCGTACTGCTGTCCAGCCACATCCTGGCCGAGGTCGAGACCCTCTGCGACCGGGTGACGATCATCCGCTCCGGGCGGGTGGTGGAGAGCGGCACCCTGGCCGAGCTGCGCCATCTGGCGCGCACGTCCGTCTCTGCCGAGCTGGCCGCGCCGCCCGACGGCCTGGCCGCCCTGCCCGGCGTGCACGACCTGCGCGTGGAGGGCGACCGGGTGCGCTGCCAGGTGGACGACGACGCGCTCGACGAGCTGCTCGGCACGCTCACCAAGATCGGCGTCCGTTCGCTGACCAGCCGCCCGCCCACCTTGGAAGAGCTCTTCTTGCGCCACTACGAGGTGAGCGCGTGAGTCCGCCTTCAAGGGCCGGCCGACTCACCGGCACGGCCGCGCTCGTGCGGCTCATCCTCCGCCGTGACCGCCTGGTGCTGCCCGTATGGGTCGCGGTCGCGATCCTCGTGCCGTACGGCGTCGCCTCCGGCGCGGTCAAGCTCTACACCACCACCGAGGCTCTGCGGCAGTACGCCGACGAGGCGATGAGCAACACCGCCCAGGTGGCGATGCGCGGCTTCGTGTACGAGCCGAGCATGGGCGGAGTGGTCGCCTGGGGCGCGGGCATGTCCGGCGCGCTCATCGCGGCCGTGGCCAGCCTGCTCGTGGTCATCAGGCACACCCGCGTCGAGGAGGAGACCGGCCGTCGCGAGCTGCTCGGCTCCACCGTGGTGGGGCGGCACGCGGGCCTCACCGCGGCCCTGGCCGTGGTGTCCGCCGCCAACCTGATGGTCGCGGTGCTGCTCTCGGCCGTGCTGATCGGCCTCGGTCTCCCCGCCGGCGGGGCCTTCGTGCTCGGCCTGTCCACCGCGGGCGTGGGCGTGGCGGTCGCCACCGTCGCCGCCGTGGCTGCCCAGGTCGCCACCGGCGGGGGCGCCGCGCGTGGCCTCGCGCTGGCGGTCACCGGGCTGCTGTTCCTGGTACGCGCGGCTGGCGACGCGCGGGGTTCCGGATTGTCGTGGCTGTCGCCGTTCGGCTGGGCGCGGCTGTCGCGGGCCTGGACCGGCGATCACTGGCAGGTGCTGCTGCTGTTCGCCGCCTGGACGGCCCTGCTGGGCGGCGCCGCCTATCTGCTGTCGGCCAGGCGCGATCTCGCGGCGGGACTGCTGCCGCCCCGGCCGGGGCCCGCGGTCGGCGCGCCGGGACTGCGCAACCAGCTCGCGCTGGCCTGGCGCTCCCAACGCGGCACGCTGCTCGCCTGGACCGCCGGGTGCGCCCTGGTGGGGCTGCTGCTCGGCGGGGCCGCCAAGGGGGCGGAGGGTCAGCTGTCCGGCCTGTTCTCGGGGGCGGACGCGCTGTTCACGTTCAGCCTGCTGGTGCTCAGCCAGGCGGTCTCGGCCTACGCCGTCTCGGCGGCGCTGCGCCCCCGGGCGGAGGAGAGCGCCGGGCTGGCCGAGTTGCTGCTGGCCACCGCGCCGAGCCGGACCCGCTGGGCATCCGCGCACCTGGCCTTCGCGGTCGCCGGCCCGATCGTCATGCTCGCCGTCGCCGGCGCGGCGATCGGCCTCTCGTACGGCCTGAGCATCGGCGACGTCGGCCGGGAGGTGCCGATGATGCTCGGCACCGCGCTGGTGTGGCTGCCTGCCGTGTGGGTCGTGGCCGCGCTCGCGCTGGGGTTGCTCGGCCTGCTGCCCAGAATCGCGGCGGCCGTGGCCTGGGCGATGCTCGGCGGGTTCCTGCTCATCGAGCTGGCCTTCGAGTTCGGGCAGGTGAACGACGCGGTGCTGAGTCTGTCACCGTTCTCGCACATCCCCAGGACGCTGCTCGGCGCGCCGTTCAGCGCGGTGCCGCTGGCCGTGCTCGTCCTTGTCGCGGCCGGGTTGGCGGCGGCGGGGCTGGCGGGGATCAGGCGCCGCGACATCGGCTGAACAGACGGACGGCCCGGCACGACTCCGTGCCGGGCCGTCCGTACGTCTCAGGCGCAGGTCATGCGTCTCAGGTCATGCGTCGTCAGGCGCAGGCCATGTGCCCCAGGCCGAGGCGTCTCAGGCTTCGCGGGGAGCGATCCAGGTGGCGCGGGCGGCGGCCACCAGGGTGCCGTCGACCTCGTAGATCGCGCTCTCGCCGAACAGCTTGCGCCCCTCGCGGCCGGTCGCCCGGGCCACGACGGAGTAGGCCCCGCCCGCGTACAGCCGCCGATGGATCTGTACGGCCAGCCGCCCGAGCAGCGCCGACTCGCCGGGCTTGAAGTGGGCCCAGCCGGTGATGCAGTCGAGCGCCGCCCCCACCACGGAGGCGGGCACGCCGTCCTCGTCGGCCACCGTGAACGGCACCCGCCACCCGGCGGCCACCAGGTCGGTCCCCTCGACCGAGCCGGGGAAGATCCGCAGCCCGTCACCCGGCTCGCGCAGCCCGCACGCGAAGCACTCGGGGAAGGCGTGGCCTCGCCAGCCGGGGAAGCCGGCCTCGGCGCGGGCGGCGTCGTTGAACGCCACGAACTCGGGCGCCGTCAGGTCCTCGGCCACCGGGATGGCCTCGACCAGCAGCTTGTCACCTTGGTGGAGGGACACCGTGTTGGCGACGTGCTCCAGGCACAGGTCGGTCTCCAGCGGGGTGGGCGCGTGCAGCGTGACCTCGACCGCCGATCTGTCGCCGCCCAAGGCCTCCGCCATGGTGCCGGCTATCCAGCCGCCGTTGGCGACTCCAGCCGGGCCCCTGAAACGCTCAGGAACGGTCAGCACGGTCTGCAGGGCAGCCGTCGTCATGCCACACCCTCCAACATCGCCCATATGGCGAAATATCCGAAAAGTCGTTTTGGAACGAGCCGATTTTAACGGACGATCAGTTTCCCACACCCTGAACGGGTCTTTGCCCACCGCATAACCCTCGCGGGGGCGTGAAACTTCCCAGCGGGAGACCCAGGCTGCGCCGGATCCTCCATGTCCGTAAGATACGGGCCCAACTTTGCATGGACGTTACCTAGGAGTCAGAAGTGACAATGCTCACTCGCCGAACGCTCACTCGTAGAAGCTTGCTCAAAGCGGGGGCCATTGCCGTACCCGCCGCCGCCATGACGGCTCGGCCGGCGCTCGCCGCACCCGTTCCGGTGGTGGAGACGTCGGGGACCGCTCCCGCGTCCTTGGCCGGGTTCGACAACGTGATCAAGACCTTCGTGAAGGAACGCGAGATCTCCTGCGCCCAGCTGGCGGTCATGAAGAGCGGAAAGATCGTCCTGGCCCGTGGCTATCGCTACAGCACCGGCGCCCAGGCGATCCCCGCCGTCACCCCGACGTCGTTGTTCCGCATCGCCAGCCTGAGCAAGAACATCACCTCCGCCGCCATCATGCGCCTGGTGCAGGACGGCAAGCTGAGCCTTTCGGCCAAGGTGACCACGCTGCTCGGCCTCACCCCCGCCGACACTCGGATGAACCAGGTCACCGTGCTCCGGCTGATGCAGCACCTGGGCGGCTGGGACCGCGACACCTCCAAGCAGGACCAGCTCTGGCTGGACCACACGATCTCGGCCGCGCTGGACGTACCGCTGCCGATCGGCCACGCCGAGATCATCAAGTACGCCACGGGCCGGCAGCTCGACTTCGCCCCCGGCTCGAAGATGGTCTACAGCAACTACGGCTACATGCTGCTCGGCCGGATCATCGAGAAGGTGTCCGGCATGTCGTACGAGACGTACGTCAAGACGAAGCTGCTCAAGCCCCTCGGCATCACCCGGATGCGCCTCGGCAAGAGCCTCAGGACCGAGGCCGCGGCCGGCGAGGTGATGTACCAGTCCCAGTACACGAACAAGACCGTCATGGACGAGTCGGGCACCGTCGTGCCGTACCCGTACGGCGGCTTCAACATGCCCAACCAGGACGCCAACGGCGGCTGGCTGGCCTCGGCCGTGGACCTCGTCCGCTGGACGCTCGCCTTCGACCGGCCGGGCACGGTGCTGAGCACGGCGTCGATCGCCAAGCTGTTCGCCAAGCCGGAGACCGGCGTCACCTCCTCCGGCTCCTGGTACGGCGGCGGCTGGTGGGTCCGGCAGGTGACCGGGCACCTCAACACCTGGCACAACGGCTCGATGCCGGGCACGTTCTCGTACCTGGCGCGGCTGCAGAACGGCTGGAGCTACGCGGCGGTGTTCAACCGGCGCGAGGAGACGGGGACGCCGGACTTCGACGTGATCGACGGCCAGATGAACGCCGTCAAGATCACCACCTGGCCGACGACGGACCTGACCTCGAAGTACTTCTGATCCGACGTACCGCCCTTCGAGCGAGGGGCGGCCTTTGGCCGATCAGGGGGCGGCCCTTGGCCGGGGAGCGCTGCGGACGAGGCCGGCGCGGCTGCGGCCGCCTTCTGGGGCTGGGCCACCTCGGGCATGGCGCCCGAATTCCGGTTGCCTCGCCACGCACCGGCCCAAAACCATGGGTCGCGGCCACCCCGGCGCGAGCTGGTCCTCAGGCCCGCGGCCGGTCGGCCCCATGAGGCCATGGCCTGCGACTGAAGTATCCAGACGGGGGTAGTTCAGCAGGTGATGTGGACTGCGACGTCTCCCCGCCAGTGCCTCGCGCGTGTTGGAGGGAAGCCATGAAATTCATCATCGCCGCCGCCGGGTTGTGGCTGCTCCCCATGTTCGGAACGATCCCCGCCTGGGACGGCGACCGCCACCAGGTCAGCGAATCCCAGTACGAGGTCCTGATGCATCAATGCAGGTACGCCAACACATCGCAGGCACGTTCGGAGTGCCGCGCGGCGGTCAGGGCGAACTACCGCGTCGGGGAGGCGGATCCCTCGCTGGATTGCCGCACCTATTCCAGCGTGACCGTGTGCGGCACGTTGCAGCTGAGCGCGAACGAACGCGCGTGCGTGCGGGACTCCGTGGCCAAGCACCTGTCCTATCGCCGAGCCGAAGTGGAGTGCTACGCGTTCCAGTGACCGCCGCCCGCCATCAGCCCGAGCCGACGCTCGGGACCCAGTGATGCGCCGGCTCCACCAGGGAGAGGAGAATCCGCCGCGTAGATGATCACGATTTGGCGAAGCCCGCCGTACCTTGGCGATCACGATCATTAGGTTCTGATCGAGCGCAAGAGGATCGAGCGCAAGAGGAGGGACAGCGACGATGCCGCTCGATCTCACCTCGTTGATCGAGGCCGGTCCGACGCTCCCGCGCGGCGCGCTCGACGGATCATGGCCACCCGCGCTGCTGCGGGCCTATCGCCGGGCACTCCCGCGGCTCCTCACGCTGCCCGGCCCCGAACGGCTCGAGTTCCTGCGCGCGACCGCCGCCGCCGAGGAGCCGGAGGCCCTGGCGGCATTGGACTCGGCAGAGCTGGGGACACGGACCCTGGAGCCGGGGACTTGGACCCTGGCGTGGGAGACCGGCGAACAACCCACGGCCTTCCACGTGTGCCCGGCCCGGCACGACGGCCCGGTCTGGGCAGTGGCGGTGGGCGAGTTCGAGGGCCGCACGTTCGTGGCCAGCGGCGGTGACGACCATGTGGTACGGCTTCGCGCCATGTTCGACCAGGCCGGGGCGGACCTGGAGGGTCATACGGCGAGCGTCCGCGCCCTGGCGTTCGGCGTGGTGGACGGCCGCCCAATACTTGCCGGCGGCGACGACGGCGGCACGATCCGTACCTGGAATCCGCTCACCGGCGCGAGCGGATTCACCCGCGACCTGACCGGCGGTTACCCGACAGCCCTGACCTTCGTCGAGGCCGAGGGCGGCCGGACGCTGCTCGCCGTGGCCATCGGCTTCTACAACCGCGGCTACCCGGAGGACGACGAGGACGGCCGCGTCGACCTGCTGGATCCGGCCACCGGCGAGCTCGTGCGCGCACTGCGCGCGGAGGAGCGGGACGCGGTACTCGACCTCGGCGTGGCGAAGCTGGGCGAGCGGACGGTGCTGGCCGCTCTGTCCTCGTATGAGCTGCACGTGTGGGACGTCGCCACCGGCGAGCGACTGGGGACGGCCGAACTGGACGACATCTGGGCGGACATGGAGCAGGACGGCCTCACTCCGCCCCTGCTCATAGGCGAGGAGAACGGGCGGCCCGAAGTCGGTGTGGTGGTCCGCATCGAACACCCGCCGGGCTACACGGTGCAAAGCCGCGAGCTGGTCTACCTGAAACTGGACGACCTCCGCGACACGTCTCGCGACCGGGGGTTCGACCGCGACCAGGGACCGGTGGCCATGACCACCCACGCCGGGCGGAACGTCATGCTCGTGGCGAACCACACCGACACCGGCAAGGTGTGGGAACGGCCCGCGAAGGCGGCGATCAGACACCCGGGCCACAAGACGGACATCGACCTGGACGCCGACACCCGCCTGATCACGACCGCCGCCTTCGGGAGCCTGGCGGAACGTCTCTGCCTGGCCACGGGTGGGCTCGACGGGACAGTGCAGGTGTGGGACGCGCAGACGCCGCACCAGCACCGGCGGACCGGCTACGGCGGGTCGGGGCTGGCGCTGTTCACCACGGCGCGGGGCGCGCCCGTCCTGGCCGTCGGCACGCACAGCGACACCGTGCTCCTGGTGGACGCAACGAATGGGAAGAAGATCGGCTCGGTGGGCTGCCGCCAGAGCGGCCGTGGCCACGACTGCGACATATCGCCCTACGACCACTGCTGCCGAGGCTTGACGGCCGGGCAGGTGGCCGGTCGGCCGTACATCGCGAGCAGCGGCTGTGCCGCGTACGGCACCATGCTGTGGCAGCCACTGAGCAAGATCCGCGGGATCGCGCGGAAGGACGACGCCGAGGGCGGCCGGGTCACCTTCGGCGGCCTGGACCACTCCTCACCCACCGCTCTCGCCTTCGGCGAGGTCGACGGCCGGGCGCTGCTCGCCGCCGGCGCCGAGGTGTGGGACCCGGTCACGCAGGAGTGCGTGGCCAAGCTGCCCGGGTGGGGGTTCGCGCTGAGCGAGAGCGCCTTCGGCCGGGCCGGGGATCAGCCGGTGCTGGCCACGCGGCGCGACAGCGAGGTGGACCTGTGGAACCCGCTGACCGGCCGGCACATCCGGACGCTCGGCGTGGACGACGCCGGTGCGGGCCTGGCCATGGGCCGGATCGCCGACCGCGACGTACTCGCCGTCGGCAGCGGGAGGTATGTGCACCTATGGGACGCCGCCGCCGGGGAGCGACGGGAGTGGATCCCGCACACCTCGACCGTCACCTGCCTGAGCCTGGTCGAGCACGACGATCGGGTCCTGCTGGTGACCGGGACCGAGGACGGCACGGTGACGCTGTGGGACGCCGCCCCGCGGCGCCGGGTGGCCGTCCTGGGCGCGTTCGCCCGCCCGGTACGCTCCGTGGCCGCGGCGACCATCCGCGGAAAGCCGCACGTGTACGGCCAGTCCCACTACGGCCGCGTACTCGCCTGGCGCGTCGACACCGTTTGACAATGCGAGGGGCCCCTCACCGCATTTTGCCGGTGAAGGGCCGCCTTACAAGGACGAGGTCCGAACTAAGCGAAGCTCTGACTTTCGGCAGGCGAGTTCAGATCGTCTCTACCCAGGTATTGGTCCATGTGTTCCGCCCGACGCGACCGTCGACCACGAGAGCGTGCTCTTTCTGGAATTGGCGGCAGATTTCTTCGCTTTTTGGCCCGTAGCTCCCGTCGACCATGAGGGGCCAGCCGCGCTTGTTAATCTCGTCCTGCCACTGCCGCACATCCTCGCCGTTCATGATCGGCGGCTGCTTGAGGACGCGACCGGGGAACGGCGGAGCCACCGCGCTCGGGGCCGTCCACGTCTTGTCCCACGTCGTCTCGTCGACGACGCCGGTGACCTGCAGGTGCTTCTCGGCCTGGAAGCTCTTGCAGAGACGCTCGCTCTCAGTTCCATAGATCCCGTCTACTTTGATGTGCCAGCCGCGGTCCTGCATCCGCTGCTGCCATTTCTTTACGGCGTCGCCCTGCTGAGGCTTTTTGATGATGCCGGGAAATGGCGGTGCCTGCAAAGTCGGCGTAATGGTCACGAGTCGTCCTCCGTCGAGTCGTCGGCAAGGGCGGCGTTGGTCCCGCTTTCCGGGGCAGGGTCATGACCCGTAATTCGCCGCCCTAATCCAGGTTTCCGGCAGGTGGATACCCGGCTCCCTCGGCGGTACTCTGGGGAAGCCGACGATTTAACTCGTTCTGGAAAATGTCGATACGACCTGTTGACACCAAGCCGAGGTCCGGCACCGACACGGTCTGGCTCGGAGCTCGGGCGGCGCGTGTCACGACGCACCCGCCGCCCCGCGCTTACAGGACCGGCAGGTAGCGGCCAAGCTCGAACTCGGTGACGTGGCGCCGGTATTCGCGCCACTCCGTCCGCTTGTTGCGCAGGAAGAAGTCGAAGACGTGCTCGCCCAGCGTCTCGGCCACCAGCTCGCTCTGCTCCATGACCGCGATGGCCTCGTCCAGCGACTGCGGCAGCGGCTGGATGCCCAGGGCGCGCCGCTCGGCGCTGGTGAGCGTCCATACGTTGTCCTCGGCGGCGGCCGGGAGCTCGTAGCCCTCCTCGATGCCCTTCAGGCCGGCCGAGAGGATCAGCGCGAAGGCCAGGTAGGGGTTGCAGGCCGAGTCGAGCGAGCGGAACTCGATGCGCGTCGAGCCGCCCTTGTGCGGCTTGTACATCGGCACTCGTACCAGCGCGGACCGGTTGTTGTGGCCCCAGCAGACGTAGGACGGCGCCTCGCCGCCCTGGCCCGCGATGGCCTCCGCGCCGCCCCAGAGGCGCTTGTAGGAGTTGACCCACTGGTTGGTGATGGCCGTGATCTCGGCGGCGTGCTTGAGCAGCCCCGCGATGAACGAGCGGCCGGTCTTGGAGAGCTGGTAGTCGGCACCGGCCTCGTAGAAGGCGTTGCGGTCGCCCTCGAACAGCGACATGTGGGTGTGCATGCCGGAGCCCGGGTGCTCGGTGAACGGCTTGGGCATGAAGGAGGCCCAGATGCCCTGCTCCAGCGCGACCTCCTTCATCACCAGCCGGAAGGTCATGATGTTGTCGGCCGTGGTGAGCGCGTCGGCGTAGCGCAGGTCGATCTCCTGCTGGCCGGGCGCGCCCTCGTGGTGGCTGAACTCGACCGAGATGCCCATCGACTCCAGCATCATGATCGCCTGGCGCCTGAAGTCGTGGCCAGAGCTGTGCGGGGTGTGGTCGAAGTAGCCGCCGGAGTCGATCGGCTCGGGGCGCTGACCCGGCTCGGGCCGGTTCTTCAGCAGGAAGAACTCGATCTCCGGGTGGGTGTAGAAGGTGAAGCCCATGTCAGCGCACTTGGCGAGCGTGCGCTTGAGCACCCAGCGCGGGTCGGCGTGCGACGGCGAGCCGTCCGGCATGAGGATGTCGCAGAAGATGCGGCCCGCGCCCGGCGTCTCACTGCGCCACGGCAGGATCTGGAACGTCGCCGGGTCCGGCTTGGCCAGCATGTCGGCCTCATAGACCCGGGCGAAGCCCTCGATGGCCGAGCCATCGAAGCCGATGCCCTCGGCGAAGGCGCCTTCGAGCTCGGCCGGGGCTATCGCCACCGACTTCAGGAAGCCGAGAACGTCGGTGAACCAGAGCCGGATGAACCGGATGTCGCGTTCCTCGAGCGTGCGGAGCACGAACTCCTGCTGGCGGTCCAAAGCATCCCCTAGCGAAGACAGTACTGAGTTCCCTATCAGGATGCCGTGTCCGTGTTTCGCACACGTTACGTGGGGTCCCGGTGCGAGCCTCGCTGACAAAGAGCCCGGCCGGACCTATCGTGATCACGCAGTCAGTCTCGGGGGAGGCATTGGTGGCTATCGACCTGCTCAATCACAAGCTTGATAGGGCTTTCGACCACATCGACGCGGGCGACGAGGGCGTCATCGAGCGTGTGGACCTGCTGGGGTTGGGTGCACGGCTCCTGGTGGGATTCGGAGAGTCCCCAACCTCGGTCACCGGCAGCGATCTCGTCGCCGGCTTCGACGGGATCTGGTCGACCCTGTCCGAAGTGCTCGGCCGGGACGCCGACTGCCAGATATTGCGGGAGGAGTTCCGCGAAGGCATGACGGCGGCGTTCGTCGAGGGCGACCTGTACGAGCCGGTGTTCCGGCCCGCCACGGCGGCCGTGGCCAGCCTCTGCGACGACGACGGCGACGGCCTGATCGGGCCCCGCGAGTTCCGTACGCTGCTGAGCGCCTTCGGCACCGCCTACGACGACGTGGACGAGGCATTCGACCGGCTCGACCGGGCGGGCAGGGGCGTGCTGACCGTGGACGAGCTGATCGTGGCCGCCCGGCAGTACTACGTCAGCGACGACCCGAGCGCCGCGGGCAACTGGCTCTTTGGTCCCCTATGAGTACCGACGTGATCACCTCGGTGCGCACCGCCCTGAGGTCGATGCTCCAGTGGAAGCCCCTGGCTCCCGGGCCGCGCCGCGGGGCGCCCGCCGCCACCACGCTGCTGGTGCTCACCGAGCGGGTGCCCGCCATGGCGGAGCCCTGCCGCATGCATCCGGCCGTGTACGCGATCGAGGCGGCCGTCCTTGACTGGGCCCGGCGGACCGATCTCCACGCGGGTCCCGGTGTGGGGTTCCACCGCATGGCGGGCCGCGCGTTCGCCGAGTTCGACGCGGCCGCGGCGGCGCTGTTCGCGCAGTGGCTGACCTGGCTGTTCAACCTCGACGACGAGCTCGACGAGGGGCCGGGCCGGCTGGAGGTCTTCCAGGGCCTGCTGGCGGGCGGCGCGGCCCACCCGCTGGAGGCGGCCTTCGCCGACCTGTGGCGGGTGACCAGTGCCCGGATGAGCGACCTGTGGCGGACCAGGTTCGCGGCCAACCTGCGGCGTCAGCACGACGCCTGCCGCATCGAGGCCGAGAACCGCGCCACGGGCCGCGTACCGACCCTGGAGCAGTATCCGGCGCTGCGCAGGGGGACCGTCGGCCCGTATCTCTACGACCTCGTGGAGCCGTGCCTGCGCGTGGAGGTGCCCGCGTGGGTGCACGCCTGCGAGCCGTGGCAGCAGCTCGTCGACGCCTGCACTGACGTGACCGCCTGGTGCAACGACGTGGCCTCACTGCCCAAGGAACGCGGCGACGGGCACAACCTCGTCGTGGTCGTGATGCACCAGCTCGGCCTGGACCAGCCGGAGGCCACGGCGTGGGTGCTCGACCGGATCGCCGAGCGCTGCCAGGACATGCGCGAGGCGGCCCGGCGCCTGCCGCTCGACACGCTCACGCCCAGGCTGGCGCGCGATGTGAGCAAGGTGGCGTGCGCCTACCTGGCCGCGCCGCGCGCCCACCTCGACTGGCTCCTGGAGTCGACCCGCTACACCTGACGACCGGCGATGGCGGGCGTGGGAGCAAGCATGGGGGCGGGCGTGCTCGCGGCCAGCGTGTCGCCCGCGGCGGTGCGGCGGTAGACGACCTGCTTGCCGACGCGCATCCCGACGGCCAGCCCGCCGCCGCTGAGCACGCCGAGGTGCTGGCTGATGGCGCCGGGCGTGAGCGACATGCGCCCGGCCAGCGCCGAGGTCGTGCTGGGCTCGGCCAGCGCGAGCAGGATCCGCGCCCGGCTGCGCCCGATGAGCGCTGCCAGCGCCTCGGGCGCGGGCGGCGGGCCCTGCTCCCACAGCGTCCCGACGCCCAGCACCGGATAGACCAGCATCGACTGGTACGGGGCCGACATCACGGCCACCGACGGCCAGTAGAACGCGCTCGGCACCAGCACCAGCCCGTCACCGTGCAGCCCGGCGCCGAGCCTGTCCATCGTGCACCACGGCCGGTCGATGTGCAGCCGCTCCCCCGTCCACGCCACGGCCGGATCGAGCGCGGCGAACAGCTCACGGGCACCGCCCTGGGCCAGCTGCCGCGACCTGCGCAGCACGTCGCGCTCCAGCAGCCCGTAGACGCGCGGCCAGAACTCGGCGAAGCACGTCTCCCAGTAGGCCTGCAGCGCGTCGGCGACCCGGGCCACGCCCGCCGCCGGGTCGGCCATGAACCGTTCGATCACCGCCCGGTCCGCTCCCCGTACCTCGGCCGCCTCGGCGCGGGCCCGTTCGGGCGGGGTGAGCCGTACGCGATCCAGCTCGGCGGTGAAGTCCGGCAGCGGCGTGTCGGGCGGCGGAGTGATGAAATCGGCGAGATAGCCACTCGGCGGGACGAGCGCGAACAACTCGGTCAGGTCCAGCTCCGCGAGGCGGGGGCGGACGCACTTGATCCACGGCAGGTGGATCGACTGCCTGGCCGGGTCCTGCAGCGTACGCAGGCTGGCGACCAGCTCCCACATCGGCGAGAACGCGAACCTGATCCGCGCGACGTCCTCCGGCCGCATCACCCACATCACCGACATACCTTTTAGTGTGCCCTAAATCGTTCGCGGCCACCAAAGGCGAAAGATCAGTCTTAGTCCCGTGACTAGCACTGTTGTTGAGAAGCAATCGTTCCTGAGGTCCCAGGTGGGCGGACTCCCCCGGCCGTTCTGGGCCCTGTGGAGCGGCACGCTGGTGAACCGCCTGGGCACCATGGTGATGCCGTTCACCGGCGTCTATCTGACACAAGCCAGAGGCGTCTCCGTGGCGGGCGCGGGGCTCGTGATGGCCGTGTTCGGCGCGGGGTCGCTGATCTCGCAGTTGCTCGGCGGGTGGCTGACCGACCGGATCGGGCGGCGGGCCACGCTGTCCGGCAGCATGATCGCCACCGCGGCCGCGATGCTGGCCCTGGGATACAGCACCTCCCTGGCCGCGATCACGACCTCGATGTTCGTGCTGGGGCTGGTGGTCGACGCCTACCGGCCCGCGTCCAACGCGCTGGTGGCGGACCTGGTCTCGCCGGTGGAACGGCCCAGGGCGTACGGGCTGCTGTTCTGGGCCATCAACCTCGGCTACGCGGTCGGGATGACGGCGGGCGGGTGGCTGGCCCAGCTCGGGTTCGGCTGGCTGTTCTGGATCGACGCCGTCAGCAGCGTGATCTTCGCCGTACTGGTCTGGCGGGCGGTCCCCGAGACGCGCACGGCCGAGCGGGAGTCGGCGGGCGGGTTCGGCGTCGTGCTGCGCGACCGGGTGATGGTCGCCTTCACGCTCGTCGTGCTGGGGCAGGCGCTGGTGTACATGCAGACGGTGACCATGCTGCCGGTCGCGATGGTCAAGCAGGCGGGGCTGTCCACCGGGGAGTTCGGGGTGGCGATGGCACTGAACGGGGTGCTGATCGTCATCGTGCAGCCGCTGGTGTCCGGCTGGATCGGCCGCCTGGACGCCGCCAGGACGCTCGCGCTGGGGCTGGCCATCACGGGGGCCGGGTTCGCGCTGACCGCCTTCGTCACCGATGCCGTCTGGCTGGGCGTCACCATCGCCGTCTGGACGGCCGGCGAGATCATGACGGCGGGCATCGCGGGGACCATCGTCGCGGCGCTGGCGCCCGCGCACCTGCGGGGGCGGTATTCGGGGCTGTTCGGGTTCGCGTGGTCGGTCGCCTCGGTGCTGGCGCCGCTGGCCGGTGGGGCGCTGCTGGACGTGGGGCCGCAGGCCCTGTGGTTCACGGTGGGCGGCGTCGGACTGCTGTCGGCGGTGGCCATGCTGGCGCTCGGCCCGGCGATCAGGCGGCGCGCCCTCCAGCCGGCTCTGTGAGCGAACCCACTTTTCGTCGCTTGGACGATAAAAACGGCACCGTACTAGGCTGACCTTTGTGGCACATCTCCGTATCGCGCTGGCACAGACCAATCCGACCGTAGGCGACCTCTCCGGCAACGCCGACCGACTGCTCACGTGGACCCGCGACGCCGCGGATCGCGGCGCGCACCTGGTCGTCTTCACGGAGATGTTCTTGACCGGCTATCCGGTGGAGGACCTGGTCCTGCGCACGTCCTTCGTGGACGCCAGCATCAGGACGCTGGGCGAGGTCGCGCTCAGACTGCGGGAGGAGGGGCTGGGCGAGCTGCCCGTGGTCGTCGGCTACGTCGACCGGGCGGGTCTCGCGCCGCGCATCGGCCAGCCCAAGGGCGCCTCACTCGACGCCGCCGCGGTGCTCTACCGGGGCGAGGTGGTCGTCCGCACGGCCAAGCACCACCTGCCCAACTACGGGGTGTTCGACGAATACCGCTACTTCGTGCGCGGCGACCGGCTGCCGATCTTCCGGCTGCACGGGGTCGACGTGGCGATCGCGGTCTGCGAGGACCTGTGGCAGGAGGGCGGCCCGGTGGCCGTGGTCGGCCAGGCGGGTGCCGGTCTGCTGGTCGCGCCCAACGCCTCGCCGTACGAGAAGGAGAAGGACGACGTACGCCTGGAGCTGTGCGCGCGCAGGGCGCGTGAGGCCGGGTGCGCGCTCGTCTACGTCAACCAGGTCGGCGGGCAGGACGAGCTGGTCTTCGACGGCGACTCGATCGTGGTGGACGCGGCGGGCGAGCTGGTAGCGCGCGCGGGGCAGTTCCGCGAGGAACTGCTCGTGGTGGACCTGGACCTCCCGGTCTCCACTGCCGAGACCGGGTCGTTCCCGTACGACACGGGCGACGGCTCCACCATCACCGTGGACCGCCTGGTGCTGTCGTCCGACCCGGTCGAGCCGCGCGAGCCCGTGCCCGCGCCGGTGGCCGAGCGCCTGGACCCGCACGCGGAGGTCTACTCGGCGCTGGTGCTCGCCGTACGCGACTACGTGGTCAAGAACGGCTTCCAGTCGGTGATCCTGGGCCTGTCCGGCGGCATCGACTCGGCGCTGACCGCGACCATCGCCTCCGACGCGGTCGGGCCCGACCGGGTCCACGTGGTGCTGATGCCCTCGCGCTACTCCTCCGACCACTCGCTCGGCGACGCCGAGGAGCTGGTACGCAGGCAGGGCATCAACGCCCAGGTAGTGCCGATCGGCGAGATCGTCGACGCCTTCGAGAAGGAGATCGACCTGTCCGGGCTGGCCGCCGAGAACCTGCAGGCCCGCGTCCGCGGCACGATCCTCATGGGCCTGTCCAACGAACACGGCCATCTGGTGCTGACGACCGGCAACAAGAGCGAGCTCGCGACGGGCTACTCCACGCTGTACGGCGACTCGGCGGGCGGCTTCGCCCCGATCAAGGACGTACCGAAGACGATGGTGTGGGAGCTGTCCCGCTGGCGCAACGCCCACGGCGACCCGTCGTTCCGCCTCGACGCCGAACGGCCCATCCCGGAGAACTCGATCACCAAGGAGCCGAGCGCCGAACTGCGGCCCGACCAGCGCGACACCGACTCGCTGCCGCCGTACGAGGTGCTGGACCGGCTGCTCGACGACTACGTCGAGAAGGACATGGGCGTACAGGAGCTCATCGCGGCCGGCCACGACCCCGCCCTGGTGACGCGCATCATCCGGCTGGTGGACACGGCGGAGTACAAGCGCCGGCAGTACCCGCCGGGCCCGAAGATCACCCCGAAGAACTTCGGCCGCGACCGCCGCCTCCCCATCACCAACAGGTGGCGCGAAACCACCTCCTAAGGCATGGTCCTCATCACGGAGGCGCTGCGCGCCCATGGCTCGGGCAGCGCCTCCCAGGGGGCTGCCGCCCCCTTCGACCCCCGACAAGCATGGTCCTCGCTGCGCTCGGGCAGTCTCACGGGAGGCTTCGCCCCTTGGCGAGAGGGCTTGCCAGCCCCCTCGCGCTCCCCCGGCCCGAGGCCAGTGGGACACCTCTTTCCACCAGCCAGGGGCGTCATGACCGCTCGCTAATGCTGTGGCCGCATAGGTTCGCCGCGTTGGGGCAGGGGGCTCCCCTTCGCCGCGCAGGCGACTGGCGCCCTGGAACGCTCACGCAGGAAAACCGTGTTACCGCAATACGGAGGAGTCACCGGTGGTCGGGTGAGCCTGTCGTCGGGAGAGGGCCAGTCTGCGTCGCTCCCGGTCGATTTCGGTGACGACGACCGTGACTTCATCGCCGACCTGGACGACATCCGACGGAGCTTCCACGGGCGTCCATGTGAGCTCTCGTAGGTGGACCAGTCCTTCGATTCCGTCGGCGACCTGAACGAAGACGCCGAACGGGACCAGCTTGGTGACCTGTCCATGTAGTTTCCGGCCCACCGCATTGCCGTCGGCGAACGCCTGGAAGGGGTCCGGCTGCATCGCTCGCAAAGACAGTCTGGCCTCTAGGTTCCATGTGTCGAACTGGAGGAACTCACATGAAACGCGCTGTCCGACCTGAACGACGTCCGAAGCTGCTTCGAAGCGCCGCCAGGACAACTCGGGGATCGTGATGAACCCGACGCCTGGGAAGACCGGGTGGTCGGGGCCGTCGTCCAGCACCACGAACACGCCGAACCGTTCGATCGCTGTGACGGTGCCGGAAAGGATCTCGCCGCAGTGCAGTGATTCCAGGAACGCCCAGAGTTCTGGGTTCTCAGACGGTCCGCCCATCCCAATCATGCCGCCCAGCCTTTCATGAGCTGTGCTCTGGTCAGGAGGTGTGCTCACGCTGCGGTCTTGAAGGGACGTGCGCTGCACCGAATCCACGTCTCCAGAGGTCGGATCGGACGTCACCGCTCATCCAACCGCCCCGACTACCAACCCGGCGAACCTACACGGCCACCGCACTAAGCGGACTTCGTCGATCCTTCACCGGAGACGCCTTCGACCAGGCGTGCGATCTCCACCTGGCATACGCCGCCGCCTGATCACCCACAACCCCATCAGCCCCGAAGGACTTCGGGGCCGGACCCCACTGCGCCCTGCGGCTCGCTCACGCCCTGACTCGTGCTCACTTTTCGTGATTGTGCTAGCGCGGAGAGCGACGACATGTTGTCATTGGTCTCGCCCCTTCCCTCCGGACGAGAACCTCCGATGCCACCACGTTCCCGTGCCCGCACCGCCGCACTCCCCCGGACACAGAAAGAGCCGCGGAAAGAGAAGTCATCCCGAGTAGAGGAGCCCCGCAGGCGGGTCGATCGCCACACCTTCCTGATGTGGCTGGCCGGAGCCGTGCTGATCCCCGCCATCGCCGCGATACCCGCCTATGTGCGCTTCCTCGGCGACGACACACCGCCATCGCAGACCGCGAAGGTGGCACAGGCACCGCTCCCATCCTTCGAAAAGGCCAGAAAGATCACCTATGCGGGTTCCGGTGTGCTCTACGCGATCTTCGCCGACGGAACCCTCCGCCGATTCGTCCACACCGATCCCGAGAACGGCGTCGCCAAGTGGCTGACCCCAAAGGGAGAGGAACTAGGCGGCGGCTGGAACCGATTCCGCTGGCTGGAGGCAGGAGCGGACGGTTCCCTTTATGGGGTGGACGCGTCAGGCGACCTGTTCCTCTTCAAATACCAGCCGGGCGCACGTCTGGAAGCCGACTCCGGCCAGGGTATCGGGCATGGGTTCAACGCATTCAGGGATTTCACCGCCGCCCCCGGAAACGGCTCGGACCAGATCTTCTACGGCCTCCGGCCCAACGGCCAACTCTGCTGGTATCGCTATCTGGGACCGGACGCCGCCGATCCATGGGTGAACGCCGGTCGCTGCAAGGTGGTCAAGCGGGGCTGGCAACGCTACCGCCGCCTCGTCGCATTGGAAGACGGCGTCCTGTTCACCATCGACGCACGCGGAGAGCTGTCCTGGCACCGCCAGCGCGCACCCGAGAAAGGCGGCCGGACCTGGTTCAGAGACGATTACGAACCCAACGGCACCGGATGGCTGATCCACCAGGACGAGACGGCCTACCGGGGCGTCTTTTACGTCCTGCTCCGCAGCGGCGAGCTCAGATGGTTCAAATATCTCGAACCAGGCGTTTACAAGCCGGGCTACACCGGGTGGACATACCTCGGCAGTCCACGTTTCCTCACCGGACAGATCTCCGGTTAAGAGGACCGTCTCCTCGCCTCCACCCGCACGCAGGGGACATATCCCCCTGAAAGACGGTCAGGTGACCCGGTGGTCAAGCTCAAATTCGGGAGCAGTCATTTCCGGCTCCGAGCGTTTCACGGTCGTCAGGCGAAGCGGCGCTCACGCCTCGGGAATCACGATCCCCAGGCTGATCGGGTCTCGCTCGTCGGGGTCCGGACCGCTGCGCACGCCGGTGTCGAGCGCGTCGACGCGGGCGATCTCCTCGGCTGACAGTTCGAAGTCGAACACATCGAAGTTCTCGGCGATGCGGGCGGGATTGACGGACTTCGGGATGGCGGAACGCCCCTGCTGCAGGTGCCAGCGGAGCATGACCTGCGCCGGCGTCTTCCCGTGCGCGTCGGCGATCTCGCCCAGCACCGGATCGGAAAGCACGCTTCTGCGGTGCTCCCCCCAGCCGGGATAGAAGGTGATGCCGCCGATGGGCGACCACGCCTGGGTGAGGATGCCGTACTCGGAGTCGGCCTGCCGCACCTCGGGCTGGGTGAAGTAGGGGTGCAGCTCGATCTGGTTCACCGCGGGCACGACATCGGTGCGTTCGATCAGCTCGGCCAGGTGCCGGGGCATGAAGTTGCTGATCCCGATGGAGCGGACCTTGCCGTCGGACAGAAGTTTCTCGAGCGCTCGAGAGGCGGCGATGGTCGCGTCGAATCCCTTCGGTGCCGGCTGGTGCAGGATCAGGAGGTCGATCTGCTCCACACCGAGCTTCCCGGCGGCCTTGTCGAAGGCATGCAGAGTCCGGTCGTACCCGTAGTCGCTCACCCAGACCTTGGTCTCGATGAACACCTCCGAGCGGTCCAGCCCCGAACGCCGGATGCCCTCGCCCACCTCACGCTCGTTGCCGTAAGCGGCGGCGGTGTCGATGTGCCGGTAGCCCGTCTTCAGCGCGGTCTCGACCGCCGCGGCGGTCTCTTCCGGGGACGACTGGAAGACGCCGAAGCCGAGAGCCGGCATCACGACGCCGTTGTTCAACTGGAGAGAAGTAGTGGTCATGACATCCACCGTAGGAAGCCCCGGCCGTGCGAGGGAGAGCACGCCAGTACCTCCCTGGCCAGGAATAGATGGAGCGCCGAGCTGACAGCCCTGGGAACAGCTCCCCAGCAGGTCGGATGGGGGACCTTGCCAGTACCCCTCACAGCGCAGACTCCCACGTCACAGCCGTTTCCCGTGCCAATGCCCCGCTCTTCTCAAGCGTCCACGTGCTTCCTCAGCAAAGACAGTCGACAACCTCTCCCAAACCATCCGCGACCTTTGCCACCCTCGGCCTCCACGTGACCAAGGAGCCGATAAATATCAACGATGCCGAGGCCCTGACCCATACACTCCGACGATGATGGATGTGATCTTCCCTCCCAAGCTGACCGACGGCGACGTCATACGAGTGGTGGCACCGGCTGTGTCCCGCGCGTTCGTGATGGAACACGACCACACCGACATCATCAACACTCGATTCGCCGAACTCGGCCTGACGCTCTCCTATGGCAGCCATGTCGACGAGCGAGACGCGTTCAACTCCTCCAGCATCGCCTCACGCGTCACCGACCTGCACGAGGCATTCGCGGACCCATCGGTCGCGGCGATTCTGACGGTCATCGGCGGCTACAACTCCAATGAGCTCCTGCCGTACCTGGACTGGGAATTGATCCGCGCCAACCCGAAAATCTTGTGCGGATACTCCGATATCACGGCGCTGCAGAACGCCATCCTCGCCCGCACCGGGTTGGTCACCTACTCCGGCCCGCACTGGTCGACGTTCGGAATGCGAGACCACCTCGAGCAGACCCTGCGCTGGTTCACCTCGGTCATGTTCGACACCGCTCCGATCACCCTGACCCCGGCAGCGCATTGGAGCGACGATCTCTGGTTCCTCGACCAGGACAAGCGCGAGCTGACACCCAACGAGGGATGGTGGCCGATCCGGCCCGGCATCGCCGAGGGGCGAATCGTCGGCGGCAATCTGTGCACCCTCCACCTGCTGCAAGGCACCGCCTTCATGCCATCTCTCGACGACGCGATACTGATCATCGAGGACGACTTCGAGTCGCAGCCGGCGACCTTCGCCCGCAATCTGACCTCGCTGCTACAGCTTCCCGATGCTCCGCGGATTCGAGGACTGGCGATCGGACGGTTCCAGCGCGCCAGCAATATGACCCGCCCATTGCTGGAACAGATCATCGACGCCCAGCCGACACTGACCGGCATCCCCGTCCTCGCCAACATCGACGTCGGCCATACCAACCCCTTGACCACCTTTCCGGTCGGCGGCCAAGCCCAGCTCACCGTCGCCAACGGCCAGACAGGCCTGACGCTCCTCCGTCACTGACCGGGGGCTGGCCGACACGAACCGCTTGCCGCGCCCGCCGGGCGAGTGGCAGCTTGATCGCCATGACTGCTGTGCCCCCGGCCTGGGTTGACGACCTATTCCCTTTTCCTACGCCGCCCGCGCTCGCCAAACTGGTCGACATCGCCTGGCCGCACGCCTTCATCGACGAGGAGGTGTACGACGACGAACTCCTGACAACGCACTACGACTTCATGTTCGACCTGGAATCCGTTCCCCGCGCTCCCGACGGCTGGGAAGACGCCTATCCAGGTCCGGCGTGGCGAGGGGACCACGTGCCGTTGTTCGCCACGCCGGATTATCTGCAATTCGGCCATCTGGGCAATGGCACCTACGTCGGCTGGGTGGTGCCCGCGCCGGAACTGGGCGGTACCGACCACCCTGTCGCCCTCTTCGGTCAGGAACCCGGAGGACGCGTCATCGCCAGGGACACCCGGGCCGGCCTGGAGTGGATGCTCTCGTTCGGTCTCCGCAGAGAGAACCTCCGCGACGACGACCGTTCCCTCATCGCCCACGTCGCCGCCGAGCTCGACCTCGACCCCGCCCCTGAACGCGCCATCACCCCGGACGGTTTCGACGCGGTGGTGCCCCTTGAGCTCACAGTCCCGTCCGGATGGAGACACGAGCCCGGCGCGTACGGAATCGGACCCGGGGTACTGGCCCCGGCGGACGCGTTCGCCCCCGATGGCCCCATGGACTCCTACCGGCTGGACGACGTCCTCGCCGACGCCGGCCAACTGCTGGACGCGGGGTTCCCGGCAACCGCCCTGCACGGAATCATGGACGCGTTCCACCGCGACATCGCCCACTTTTCCATCCTGCTCCCCCTCTGGACGCGCGCCTACCAGGACCTGGGCCGACCGCAATTCACGACCCGGCTCGATCACATGCTGCCGATGTACGAAGGCCTGCAGCCGCCTTCGTGATTCGCGGAACTCCGCGGCAGCGCCCCGAGCTTCCTCAAGAGGTCCTCGCGCCAACGCGAATGACCAGCAAGTTCGATGAGTTGGCAAAAGACAGGTCGCCTCAAGTTCGCTCGACAGTACGCGGCGGCCGCCGACTGGCAACCAATCTCAAAAATGCGTATTCACGTACATGTCGTCCCGCATACCGGCGGATCTCCGGGCAGGCGACTCTTCTGCTCTTCTGCCATGACGTCCTTGAGGAGAAGAGGCGGCCATGGACGCCTTGAACATCGACACCAGCTCGGAAGCCCGTACCGAGCAGCTCGTCGAGCGACTGTTGGACACCACCATCGGCGCCCTCGAACTCTTCTCGGTCTACCTGGGAGCCGAACTCGGCCTCTACCGCGTACTGGAACAACGGGGTCCCCTGACCGCCGCGCAGCTCGGCGAGCAGGCCGGGATCGCGGCGCGTTACGCCCGCGAATGGCTGGACCAGCAGGCCGTGGCCGGCTTTCTGCAGGTCGAACCGGGCCTCCCCGAGGCCGCCGACAGGGAACGGCGCTATCGCCTGGACCCCGCGTACGCCCGTGTGCTGACGCACGCCGACGACCCCGCGCATGTGGCGCCGTTGGCCCACATGCTCGCTGGAATCGGCGGCGTCCTGACCGAGGTGGCACAGGCCTACCGCACCGGTGACGGCGTTCCCTACCAGGACTACGGCCACGCCTTCCGGCACGGCCAGGGCCACATCAACCGCCCCGCCTTCACCCACGAACTGCCCACGGACTGGCTGGCCGCGATGCCGGACGTCGTGGACCGCCTGGAGGCGGCGCCGCACCCGCACATCGCCGACGTCGGCTGCGGGCAGGGATGGTCGACCCTGGCCATGGCTCGCGCCTTCCCCAGCGCGTGGGTGGACGGCCTCGACCTGGACGCGGCCTCAATCGCCGACGCCCGCCGCCACGCCGCCGACTGCGACCTCGAAGATGGCGATCTCGAAGGACGGGTGCGCTTCGTGCACGCCGACGCCCAGCGCCTGCCCGACACCGGCCCGTACGACCTCGTACTCATCCTGGAAGCCCTGCACGACCTGCCCCAACCGGTCCAGGTGCTACGGGCCGTCCACACGGCCCTAATCCCTGGCGGCACGGTGCTCGTCGTCGACGAGCGGGTGGCCGACCGCTTCAGCGCGCCCGGCGACAAGGTCGAAAGGATGATGTACGGCTGGAGCGTCACCCACTGCCTGCCCGCACAACTCGCCGAGAAGCCTTCGGCGGCCACGGGCACGGTACTGCGCGCGGAGACCGTCGGAGAGTGGGCGCGTGAGTCCGGTTTCGCCCGATGCACCGTGCTGCCGGTCGACAACGACTTCTTCCGCCTGTACCGACTCGACACCTGAGTGGCGCTGTTCTGCCGCGCAGAACTCCGGCTCCGTGCGAATTCGACCTGGCCACTCGACAAGACACCCCCAGGTGTTCAGGTCCCGCTAGTCATGGATCGGAGGGCGTCGGTGACGTGCCCGCGGGCGAGCCTGACGCCGCGCGGATGGTTCCAGCCGATCGCCGCGGTGGGGACGCCGTCCGCTTCGGCCAGGGCGGCGAACCGGCCGCTGCCCGGCTCTCCGTCAAGGGGGCGCAGGCGGGCGCCGGGTGGAATGTGGCCGTGCATCTGGAGCTTGACGTCGTACTGGTCGGTCCAGAAGTACGGGATCGGGGTGTACGGCGCGCCGTCGCCCATGATGTCGGCGGCCACGGCCATGGCTTGCTGGGTGGCGTTGGTGCGGTTCTCCAGGCGGATGCTCGTCCCCAGGAGCTCGTGGTGCCAGCGGGCCACGTCGCCGACGGCGTACACGCCCGGTGCGGCCCGGCAGTGGGAGTCACACTCGATGCCGTCGGTGAGCGACAGGCCGCTTCCGGCCAGCCAGCCGGTGGCCGGGACGGACCCGACGGCGATCACCACCACGTCGGCGGGGACACTCTCGCCGCTGGTCAACTCGACCGCACCGACCCGCTCGGCCGGACCACCCCCGCCCAGACGATCCGCACCCGGGCCGTCCCTGCCCGGATCATCTCCGGCAGCCGCTCCCGTCAGGCCGGCCACGCCCACCCCGGTGCATACCCGGACTCCATGGCTTTCGTGGAGTGCCCCCACCAGGTTGCCGAGCTCGTCGCCCAGCTGGCGGACCATCACGGTCGGCAGGGGGTCGACGAGCGTGACCTCAGCGCGCAGGGTGCGAGCGGTGGCGGCGATCTCGCAGCCGAGCACGCCCGCGCCGATGACCGCGACCCGCCGTGCCCCGCGCAGCCGCTCGCGCAGGGCCAGGGCATCGTCGAGGGTGCGCAACGTATGCACGCCGACAAGGTCCTGAGTGGGCGACGTGTGCACGTCGGCAAGGTCCCCCAGGAACGGCGGCCGGCGCGGGCTCAGCCCGGTGGCGATGACGAGCGTGTCGTAGGACAGCGTCCGCCCGTCGTCGAGATCCACCGTACGGGCGGCGGTGTCGAGCCGTTCGGCGCGGCGGCCGAGGATGAACTCGGCGCCGAGCGCGTCGAGCCGGGCGGGGTCGCGCAGGAAGACGCGTTCGGCGGGCCAGGATCCGGCCAGCACCTCCTTCGACAGCGGTGGCCGGTCATAGGGCAAATGCGGCTCCTGACCGACCAGCCGGATCTGCCCGGCGTACCCCTTGGCCCGCAACACCTCCGCCACGGTGAGCCCCCCGGCCGAGGCGCCGACGATGAGCACACCGCTCACGGCTCCTCCGTCAAAGCGATGGCCGTGGCCGGGCACAGCAGCGCGGCCTCGCGGACGGCCGCGTGGAGTTCGGGCGGCGGTGCGGGGTCGAGCAGGACCACTACGCCGTCGTCGGGGTGCTGGTCGAACACTTCAGGAGCGCTGAGCACGCACATGCCCGCGGCGCAGCAGCGTTCCGGGTCCACGTCGATGTGCATCACACCACGTCCCAGGTGACCGGGAGCCGGTGCACGCCGTGGATCATCATGTCGGTGCGCAGCGGCACCTCCTCGGCCGGTACGTCCAGGCGCAGCGTCGGGAACCGCTCGAACAGCGCGGGCAGGCCGACCTGCAGCTCGACGCGGGCCAGCTGCTGGCCCAGGCACTGGTGGACGCCATGGCCGAAGGTCACGTGCCCGGTGGCCGGGCTGCTCAGATCGAGCACATCGGGATCGGCGAACTGGTGCGGGTCGTGGTTGGCCGCCGGGATCGACACGGTGACGGTCTGACCGGCCTTGATCAGCTGCCCGCCGAGCTCGACGTCCTCCAATGCGGCCCGGCTCAGGCCGGGGACGATGCTCAGGTAGCGCAGCAGTTGCTCGACGGCCTTGCCGGCGTCGGCGCGCAGGAACGCGAGCTGGTCGGGGTGGCTCATCAGGGCGAAGGCACTCAGGGCGAGCATGTTCGCGGTGGTGTCGAGCCCGGCGCCCAGGAGGATGACGCCGATGACGGACAGCTCGTCGTCGGTCAGGTCGCTGTCGTTGGCCAGGCCGCTGAACAGGTCGTCGGTGGGCTCGGCGCGCTTGGCCACCACCAGGTCGCGCATGTACCCCTGCACCACGGTAAGGGCGGCGACCTTCTCCTCCGGCGTTTTGCCCATGCCCCCGAGCACGGCCGTGTGGTGCTGGAACTCGGCCCGATCGGCGGTCGGAACGCCCAGCAGTTCGCAGATCATCAGAGCCGGGAGTGGCTGCGCGAACGCCTCCACCAGGTCCACCGGCGGGCCGTGCCGCTCCATCGCGTCCAGGTGTTCGGCGGTGATCTGCTCGATCCGGCCCGTGAGCTGGCGCATCCGGCGGACGGTGAACTGGCCGGTGAGCAGCTGACGGTAGCGGGTGTGCTCGGGCGGGTCCATCGAGATGAAGCCTC
Organism: Nonomuraea sp. NPDC052129; assembly: GCF_040680095.1. Taxonomy (NCBI): domain Bacteria; kingdom Bacillati; phylum Actinomycetota; class Actinomycetes; order Streptosporangiales; family Streptosporangiaceae; genus Nonomuraea; species Nonomuraea sp. NPDC052129. The sequence continues at coordinate 35,769 of NZ_JBFAVX010000045.1, forward strand.
CGGGCGGCGCCGGCTGGGGCTTCGCGCTGAGAGCCGACCCGGCGAACGGGCTGTGGATGAGCTCGGCCCGGTGGCTGAACCGCTTGTCGGCCAAGACCTCGCGGACCAGGTCGCGCCTGGTCACCAGCCAGCCGATATGGCCGTCGGGGTAGGCCAGCGGGGCCACGGGATGTTCGGCGCGCAGGTGCCCGAGCTCTTCGGGCGGGTCGAAAGGACAGCCTGGGCGACGCGTCATCGGAATCGGGATCGGGCTCGGGTACGAGGGTGCGGACATCTCATTCCTCTCTGGTCTGGAGGTGACGCGGCTCCACTTAACACCACTAAGAGTAAAAATACAACTAGTGTAAAAAAAGTCGTGATGTAAGCTCATCCTCGTGGAGGAGACACGGCGCGAGCGCAAGAAGCGCCAGACCAAGCAGCTGCTCGTCAGCACCGCGTACCGGCTGTTCAGCGAGCAGGGCTACGAGCGGACCACCGTCGCGCAGATCACCTCCGAAGCGGATGTGGCCACGAAGACGTTCTTCAACTACTTCCCGAGCAAGGAGGACGTGCTGTTCTCCGACGCCGAGCACTACTACGAGGCGGCGCTGGAGGTCCTCGCCGAGCGGGCATCGGATGAAGGAGTCCCGGAGCTGCTGCTGCGGACCTACGACCGGGTCATCACCCGCTACCTCGCCGACGGTCCGCTGGCCGGCGACCGCGAGCGGATGGAGGTCTACGGCAACCTGATCATGACCGTCCCGGCCGTACAGGCGAAGGCCCTGCATGTGCTGTTCGACCTGCAGAGCAAGATCGCGGGCGCGTTCGTGAAGGCCTTCCCGGACGAGCTGGACCCGATCAGCGTGGCGGCCGCGCTCGGCTCCCTGCTGGGCGCCGTCCAGGCGGCGACGCGCGCCTGCGGGGAACTGCACGGCCATTCGGAGGAGGAGTACTTGAAGGCGGGCCGACGTGCCGTCGAGATCGCCATGCGCGGACTGGGGGCATTGTGAAGTGACGGTCATGCCGTACCTGGATCGCTTCGGCCCGTGCGGCGAACAACCCCTCGCCGACCGGATCCGTCGAGCGGGGTCGAGCCGGCCGCCACCTCTTCCGGCTGGTCCTGCGCTACGGCGATCGCGAACGCCCTACCGATACGACCGGTGGTGATCACGACCGATGGTTGACGGCGTGGATGTGACGAGGTCGCCGACGGGTTCCCGATCGTGGGCGGTGCCGTGGCCGGTGTGGCTGGTGGCCGGGCTGATGGTCGCCGGGTTGCTCAGCCTGTCGGGGGCGTACGGCTTCCATGGTGACGAGATGTACTTCGCGGTGGCGGGGCGGCATCCGGCGTTCGGGTACGTGGATCAGCCACCGCTGACGCCGTTGCTGTCGGCGGCGTCGGTCGCGATCCTGGGGCCTCGCCGACGGCGGTGCGGATCCTGCCGGCGCTGGAGATGGCCTCGGTCGTGATGATCGTGGGGTTCATCGCCCGCGATCTGGGTGGCTCGTGCCGGGCGCAGATACTGGCCGCGGTGACGGCCGGCGTCTCGGGGTATCTCGGCGCGGGGCATCTCGACACCACCACCGAACTGGACCTGCTGGTCTGGGCGGTGGTGATGTGGTTACTGGTGCGGCTGCTCGCCGGCGGGGATCAGCGGCTGTGGGTGGCGGTGGGGCTGAGCGCGGGCATCGGGCTGGAGAACAAGGACACGCTGCTGTTCCTCGCCGCGGGGCTCGCCATTGGGGTGCTGCTGTGCCGGCGCTGGGAAGTCGTCCGCTCACCGTGGGCGTGGGCCGCGGCCGTGATCGCGGCCATGATGTGGGCACCGAACCTGGCATGGCAGGCCGTGAACGGCTGGCCGCAGCTGACGATGGCCTCGCAGATCGCCGGGTACGCGGCGACGAACCGCGCCCAGGTCCTGCCTTTGCTGTGGCTGTTCACCGGTCCCTTGCTGTTCCCGGTCTGCGTCATGGGCCTGGTCTGGGTGCTGGGGTCGCGGGCGGCCGCGCTTTGGCGACCGCTGGGGGTCGCCGCCCTCGTGGCCATGGTCTTGGTCCTGCTCAGCGGCGGCAAGGCGTACTACGCGATCGGCAGCGTCGCGCTGTTCATGGCGGCCGGCGGGATCGTCCTGGACAAGTGGATCGCCCGGGGCCATCGACGGCTCAAGATCTCGGGGTTCGGCGCGGCGGGCGTCGCCTCCGGTGGGCTGATCGCGCTGCTGACCCTGCCGGTCCTGCCGGTCGCTGCTTACGCCGAGACCACCCTGCCGGCCACGGTGCCCGACGTGGCCAACCAGATCGGCTGGCCACTGTTCGTGGCGACCGTGGAACAGGTCGTGGCCGGGCTGCCCCCGGCGCAACGCGCCCACACGGTGATCCTTGCCAACAGCTACAGCGAGGCCAGCCCTCTCATCCTCCTCGGCAAGGGCCTGCCGCCGGTCCACTCCGGCCACAATTCCTACTGGACCTGGGGACCTCCGCCCGCCGAGCGCACCGTCGTCGTCCACGTCGCCGAGGCGGAGCGAGAAAACCGGCTGAGCGAAGTCGGGCGCCCCGGCGACGCCTGTTGACGGGACACCCCGATCCTTGCATGGGTGCACCTGCGAGCGTGAACCGATTCTCCGGCCAAGATCAGACGGAAGTTCAGAGAACTCGGCTACGTCGCGGCATCCCAGCACCTTCAGGCGAAGAGGGTCAGGCCGCCGATCGTGTAGCAGATCATCAGGACGAACAGCGGGATCTGTCCCGCCACCGCCCTGTCGGGCCGCAGCAGGCGGACGGATCGGTCATGCGCGGCGACCACCCCCACCACGTGCCCGATCACGATGGCCAGCACCTGGACCGTGGCAATCGTGGCCGGGCTGACCACGTTCTGGTCCACCGAGGCGTCGAGGCCGAGTGACAGGATGATCGCGCGCTGGCTCTCGATGAGCAGCAGCGAGAAATAGTGGGCGATCAGGTAACCGATCGCGATGGGCACCAGCGAATGGGCGAAGCGGGGCGCCAGTCCCCTGGTCCCGCCGATCAGGCCGACCAGCCCGAGGCAGGCGCCGTACAGCACCGCCACCCCGGCGATGGCCGCCAGCAGGCCGAGCGTGCCTAGCCCGGCCCTGCCCAGGGAGCCGGACTGCAGGGCGTTCACCCAGGCGGGCGACGAGGAGAAGCCGTCGTAGCCGGTGCCGCCGAGCAGTACGCAGACGGTGGCCACCAGGCCGGGGGCCGGTTCGAGGGCGTCAAGGCCGTCGAACGGATTCCGCAGCACCGGCTTGCCGTCGGCCCGCCTGCCGAAGGGTGACAGATGGCCGATCAGGGTCGAGTACACCTCGAACGGGTCACCCCTGGACAGCCACGCGTGGCCGTACACCAGGGTCCCGGCCAGCTGCGCTGTGCCGTACAGGCCGCAGAAGACCAGCAGCGTCGCGGGCGCGGCGGGCTCGGGCGCGACCAGCTCCATCCAGGTGTACGCCAGCAGGCCGACGGCGGCGGGCCAGTAGCCGAGCCGCGGTGGCAGTGGCGCGCGCGGCCGGTCGGGCAGCAGCCGGAACGGGTTCAGCACCCGCCACACCGGCCCGAACAGCAGCGAAGCGGGCACGAGTCCGACCCAGAAGAGCACATACACCAGGTACGGGCCGGCGTTGCCGTCAGCGGGGCCGACCACGAGCCAGACCAGCGTGTACGCGACGGCCAGGAGGGTGAGCACCCGCAACGGCCGGGCAGGCAGGCGCAACGGGAGCACCCACCCCGCCCGATCGCCACGGAAGCGGGAGTCCGCCCAGAGCAGCCCGAGCGCGAGAAAGGACAGCACGAGCGCGGCGAATGCCCCGGCATAGGCGTAGAAAAGCGGAATCGGCAGATCGCTGCGACTACCAACCCCATGCGCCAGCACGCCGACCGACCCGGTGACGCCTGTCATCGCACCGCCACCTGGGTGAGTACGAGCTTGCTCCGGTGTGTCTCCACCTGGAACACGCCGGTCAGGTCCGCCGTGAACCGCAGCGTCACCGGCTCGCCGGGGCGCAGCTCGGCTTTGAGGTCGTAGCCGTGCACGTGTAGCTCGTCCGCGACGTCGCTGGTCACCGTGATGCTGACCGGCTGCCCCTTGGCCACCTCCAGCCACCCCGACGGCGGGTTCACCTTGCCCCCGGCGATGACGATCGCCGCGTTCGGCCGCGCGCTGGGCTGTCCCGTGGAGACCTCGTGGCTGTTGCCGGGATTGTGGTGGGTCTGCGACAGCGGCCCGCACCCCGCCACCAGCACACACGCCAACGCACACGCCGGGGCACACACCAGGACACGCGCCCTGGCGCACGCCAGAGCACACACCAGGGCGACGACGGCTCTCCTCACGTGAGCACTCACTTGAGCACTCATGTGAGCACTCACCCGAGCACTCACGCCGGCACCCCCGCCTCAGCCGACGCCGTCTCCGCCGTACCGCCGCGCCGCCTGGGCGCCAGGACGACCACCGCGCAGAGCACCCAGAACCCGGTGAGCAGCCCGCGAACCCAGCCGGGCCCCAGCGGGATCACCGGAATCAGATAGACCACCCGGTCGAACGCGTCCACAGCCGCCAGCACCCCCAGCACGATCGTGAACCAGCCGAACACCGGCCGCCCCCGCCGCAGCGCCGCGCCCAGGCAGAGCCACCAGCCCGCCATGAGCAGCAGCGCGAGCGCCGCCCCCAGCGTCCCGCCCGTGGCGGCGGCCACCACGTCGAACGCCAGACCCAGGAACCCGCACAGGCTCCCGGCCACGACCAGCCGATGCCGGTACTCGCTGCGCGCGGCCATCGCCGGGGGCACCCCGTTGGCCGCCGGATCGCCCTTGCGCCGCCGTACGGCCTGGCCGGTCCGCCGCCAGAACAGGACCGCGATCAGCGCGAGCACGGCCGAGCCGCCCAACGCGAGCTGGGCCTCCACCTTGCCGAGGCCGGTGGCGCCGAACCAGTCGCAGCCCGCGGGCAGCCGCGCCTGCGCGGCGCTGAAGTCGGCGCACAGGTAGAGCTTGATGAGTTTCACCGGCTCGGCCAGCCAGCGGCTGGAGCCACCGGACAACGCGGGCGCCTCAGCCGCGCAGACCGGCAGCACCGCGGGCGAGGCCCGGCCCACGTCGGCCTGCCAGCAGTTGCCGGTCCCCTGGCCGTCCCACCAGACGTCCAGAGCGTTGGGGCGCTGCTCGCCGGTGGGACTCACGCCGAAGACGTTGCCCTCGTAGCGGTTGTAGTTGGAGGTGTCGGCCTGCTTGGCGAGGTCGTTCTCGCCCCTGATGAACGCGGGGACGCCGAAGAGCCCGAAGGCCGCGCGATTGTGGCCCCAGATCTGGTTGTTCTTGAAGACGTTGTAGTTGCCGCCCGCGACCAGCACGCCGGTGCCCGGCGGGGCGCCCGTCTGGGAGCAGACCACGCCCTGCTCGTAGCCGCGCTGGGCCGGCGGCTTGGCGCAGGTGCCGTTGCGCGTGTACTCGTAGTAGTCCTTGTTGTTGTCGTGGATCTTGTTGTTCTCGAACTTGGCGTGGTTCTGCGGCAGGCCGGGGTGGCTGGGCCAGAGGCTGTCCATCGTGGCGCCGACCATGTTGTCGTAGAACTCGTTGTCGTGGACCCACATGGAGTCGCCCGCGGTGCCCGAGTAGCCGAGCGCGTTGTCGTGGCTCTTGCAGCGGCGGATCTCGATGGCGTAGCGCGGGACCTCGTGGCCGCGGCCGTTGTTGAGGTTGGAGGCGCTGCCGGGGTAGAGGCCGCCGTCGCCGTTGCCGTACGCCTCGCAGTCGGTGTAGAGGCCGTGGTCGCTGGCGAAGGTCAGAAAGCCGTACTCGTCGTTCCAGCGGGTGAGCACCTGGTCGATGACGAAGCCGTCGGTCTCCAGGATGTACAGGGAGTTGAAGGTGGTGCGCTGGGCGGTGAGGTTCCTGAAGTAAACACCGTCGGTACGGTCGGCGCGGATGGCGTTCAGCTTGCGGTACTGAGCGTCGACGATCACGTCGAGGGGGGACGCGCCGGTGCCCTCGATCTGGAGGTTCTTCTTGCCGAGGATGGCGACGAGGTTCTGGTTGTGCGGGCAGCGCTGCTGCTGTTCGAAGGAGAGGATCTGGTAGCCCCAGGTGGACCAGCGGGCCGGGAGGTGGGCGCAGTCGCCGGTGGGGGCGGCCTGGCTGGGCTCTTCCTGGTAGAGGCCGGGGAGTACGGCGATGGTCATGCCCGGCCGGTCGACCTGGTCGACGGCCTCCTGCAGATCCCTCACCCCCTTTTCGCGACATTTCGCGAAGAGGTGGAGGTTGCGTTGTTTGATGGGTTCCGGGAAGGTCGCGATTCTTCGGGCGAAGTCGTCCGCGTCTGTTTTACAGACCAGCAGATCGGGCTCCGCCCTGCGTAAGACGGGTAAGGTGCCCGAACCGTCGGGCAGCGTGACCGGGCGCTCTTCGTGGGCCAGCGCCGGGGCGGCGAGCATGAGCAGCAGGGACGAACTCAGGGCGACGACGGTGGCGAACCTGCGCATGGGGGGCATGGCCGCGAGGCTAGAACAGGACTCATGTTCTGCCTAGAGCCAAGATCAAAACGGCCGGGAGAATCTCCCGGCCGTCCGAACCTCAATCCTGAGAGCTGATCTCAGCTCTGGGGCCCGATCCCCGCTATGACCGCGTCGACGATCCGCTCGGGCAGGTCGGCGGGCAGATCGCCGGCGGGCGCCCACTTGGTGTGGTGCATCATCGTCCCGGACAGCATGGCCATGGCGAGATCGACGTCGAGGTCCGGCCTCAGCTCGCCAGAGGCGACGCCACGCTCCAGCGTGCCGCGCATGGCCAGCTTGCGCGGCTCGACGGCGCGCTTCATGAAGCGCTCCATCAGCCGCGGGTAGCGATCCGCCTCGCTCATCGCGATGTTCATCACGCACCGGCCCCGGGACTCGCCCGCTTCCTTGCGGATCACTTCCAGCAGGACGATCAGGTCGTCGCGCACCGACTCTTGGAGTAGCGGCGGCAGCGGTGCCCTGAGCGTGGCGAGCGCGTCGACCACCAGGTCCTCCTTGTTGGACCAGCGCCGGTAGATGGTCGTCTTGCCGACGCCCGCCCTCGACGCGATCGCCTCGATGGACAGCTCCGACACGCCCATGCCCTCGGCGATCAGATCGAGTGTCGCCTCGATGATCGCCTTCTCGGCCTTTTCGCTGCGCGGACGGCCCGCCGGACGGGCCGTCGTGGATTCCTGGATCGTCATCGCGGCCTCACACTACCGCTGGTTCTTTCTTTTCCACCTGCTGGACCGGGCGTGCCTTGCCCGGCATCCACTTCAGCACCACCAGCACGCCCAGCAGCGCGATGACCGCGGAGACCAGGGCAGTGGTGTGCATGCCGTGGAGGAAGGCGTTGAAGGCGGGCTGGATCAGCGCCTGCCCATGCTGGCCGAGGGCGTGCGCGGCGCCGACCGTCGCCATGATCGACTCACCGGCGGCGTGCTGGGCGTCGGCCGGGAGGCCGAGGCCGGACAGGGCGGGCGCGATCTCGCCCCGGTAGCTGGAGGACAGCACCGAGCCGAGCACAGCCACGCCGAGCGCGCCGGAGATCTGCCGGACGGTGTTGCTCATGGCCGAGCCGACACCGGCCTTCTCCCTGGGCAGCGCCTCCATGATGGCGGTGGTCGCCGGGGGCATGATGTTGGCCATCGCGGCGCCCTGCACGAAGAAGATGATCTCGATGATCACGATCGGCGTGCTCTGGTCGAGGAACGCGTAGCTGGTGAGCGCCGCGGTGACCACCAGCATGCTGACCACGGAGGAGAGCTTGGCTCCGAAGCGCTGGTTAACCCGCTGGCTGAGCGGCGCGAAGATGAGCTGCGCCGCGGCGAACGGGATCATCAGCGCGCCCGCCTGCACCGGGGTGAAGCCCAGCACGATCTGCATGTAGAAGGTCAGGAAGAACATCCCGCCCATCATCGCGAAGAAGACGATGCCCATCATGCCGATGGCGGAGGAGAACCGGACGTTGCCGAAGTTGCGCACGTCGAAGGCGGGGTGGTCGGTACGCCGCTCCCACCAGACGAACGCCGCCAGCACCGCCACACCGATCAGCGTCGGGGTGAGCACCTCGGCGGAGGCAACGGTGGCCAGCTCGCCGCCGCGGATGATGCCGTAGACGATGGCGACCAGGCCGATGATGGACAGCACCACGCCGATCGGGTCGAGCTTGGACGGCTTGGGGTCACGCGACTCCGGCACGACCGTGCCGATGAGGATCATGCTGATGATCACGATCGGCACGTTGACCAGGAAAACCGAGCCCCACCAGAAGTGCTCGATCAGCACGCCGCCGGTGATCGGGCCGATCGCCACCGCCAAGCCGACGCCACCGGCCCAGACGCCAATGGCCTTGCCCCGCTCACTCGGCGGGAAGACGTTGGAGATGATGGCCAGGGTCGCCGGCATGATGGCCGCGCCGCCGATGCCCATCGCCGCCCGGGCCAGGATCAGCTGCATCGGATCTTGCGCGTAGGCACTGGCCAGCGAGGCCAGGCCGAACATCAACATGCCGATGAACAGCATCCGCTTGCGTCCGGTGCGGTCACCGATCACCCCGAAGGTGAACAGCAAGCCGGCGAACACCAGCGTGTAGGAGTTGATCGCCCACTCCAGCTCGCTCTGGGTCGCGCCCAGACCGACAGTGGGGTCCGCGATGGTCTTCATCGCCACGTTGAGGATCGTGTTGTCGAGCACGACCGCCAGCAGGCTGAACACCAGCACGCCGAGGATGGGCCAGCGGCGTGGATGTCCTGTGTTCGCATCCATGGAAAGCACCTTAATTTCGATACGCTTGAGTTTCGCAACGCTACCGTATCGCAAGGATATTCCGATACGCAACGGACTCGTTTCGTAAGGGTTAACTCGTGGCGACGACTGGCTCGGCCGACTCCGTGACCACGGTCGGCGGCGCCTCGACCGGCTGGGGTCGCCGCCGCCAGAACGGCAGCGCGACCAGCACCATCGCCACCCCCGTGAGCCCGGCCACCACGAACGCCCAGGCGGGACCGTGCGCGTCGATGATCGCTCCGGCGACCGGCGCGGAGAGCGCCCCGCCGATCAGCAGGGCGGTGCCGTGGAAGCCCATCGCCTCTCCCCTGGCGCCCGCGGGCACCCAGCGGCTGACGGTGTCGACCGTGGAGGACAGCGAGGGAGCGCAGAGCACACCGGCGGGCAGCAGGGCCAGCATGAGCCACCACCAGTCGCCACCGGCCAGCGAGGCCAGAACGGTCAGCAGCCCCATGCCCGCGATGAGGGCCAGGGGCGAGACGCCGCGCGACAGCCCACCGTACACGAAGCCGCCCGCGAGTGAGTAAAGGCACCAGATGGCGACCGCGAGCCCGATCCACGGAGTCTGACCGGCATGCTCCATGGTGCCGACCAGGGCGAGCTCGGTCGCGGTGAGCACGAACGTGGCCGCGGCCACCGTGCCCAGCAGCGCGACGAAGGCGGGCGTGAGCCACTGCCGCCGGGGCACCCGCATCGCGGGCGCCCTCAGCTCCTCGGCCGACCGGGTCGGCGGGTTGAGCGCGATCAGCGCCACGCCCGAGCCGGTCAGCCCGACCGCGATGGCCGCCAGCGTCGGCCCGCTGCCGAGGGTGGTCATCCCGGCCACGGCCAGCGCCGGGCCGACCATGTAGGCGAGCTCGACCAGCATCGAGTCGAGCGAGAAGCCGGCCCTGCGATGCTCGACCGGCACCATGGCCGCCAGGCACTGCCTGATCACACTGAACACCGGCTGCCCCAGCAGCCCCGCCACCGCCGCCGCCACGACCAGCCCCGCGTACGGCAGCGCCCACGCGCCCGCCCAGAACGCCGCCTGCGCGACGGTGGTAACGGTGAGGATCGGCCGCAGACCGTATTTGTCGACGAACCTGCCCGTCAGCGGCGACCCGACGGCCATGCCGACCGTGCTGGCCATGGTGACCAGCCCCGCCTGCCCGAAGCCAAGCCCCAGGCCGTTGACGACATAGAGCGTCAACGCCATGCCTGTCGCGGTGGTGGGGATGCGGGCGATCAGGCCCACCAGGAGTAACGTACGCACGCCGGGCAGCCGGAACAGCCGCTTGTAAGGGTCGAGAGCCATGTTGATTGCTTACCTCCAGGTCCATTGTGGCAAGCGGCACCGACAATTCCGCCACTGGTTATCGCCGTGCGCGGTCAGCCTCGTGCCATCATCGGAAGGGTCCGGGTACGCCACAGGGGCGCCTCGAGACTTCACCGGAGGGTTTGTCATGTCCTCTTCCATCACACTGAACGGTTCCACCACGTTGTACGGCGGCGCCACCGACCGCCGCGTCACCGTCCGAGACCTGATCGCGGCCAAGGAGCGCGGAGAGAGGTGGCCCATGGTCACCTCCTACGACGCGATGACGGCCCGCGTGTTCGACCAGGCGGGCATCCCGGTCCTGCTGGTCGGCGACTCGGCGGCCATGGTCGTCTACGGCTACGACTCCACCCTGCCCGTCACGGTCGACGACCTGCTGCCGCTGACGGCCGCCGTCGTCCGCGGCTCCGCGCGCGCCCTCGTGGTCGCCGACCTGCCGTTCGGCTCGTACCAGGGCTCGGCCCAGCAGGCGCTGGAGACGGCGGCGCGCTTCATGAAGGAGGCCGGCGCGCATGCGGTCAAGCTGGAAGGCGGCCGGCGCGTCCTGCCGCAGGTCGAGCTGCTGGTCTCGGCGGGCATCCCGGTCATGGGGCACCTCGGCCTGACTCCGCAGTCGGTCAACGTCCTCGGCGGCTACCGCGTCCAGGGGCGCGGCCAGGCGGGCGACGAGCTCATGTCGGACGCCAAGGACCTCGAACGGGCGGGCGCCTTCTCGGTGGTGCTCGAATGCGTGCCCACCGAGCTGGCCGAACGGGTCACCGCCTCGATCGCCATCCCGACGATCGGCATCGGCGCGGGACCGGCCACGGACGCGCAGGTGCTGGTGTGGCAGGACCTCATGGGGCTCACGCCGCGCCCGGCCAAGTTCGTCAAGCAGTACTCGGGGCTGGCCACGGAGATGGACCGCGCCGTGCGCGCCTTCGCGGCCGACGTGACCTCGGGCGCCTTCCCTGAGGCCGGCCACTCGTACGAATGACGCGAGTGACCGGCCACGGCCATCCCCCTGGACACATCCCGACAAATGGGAAAAAGTTTATTGACAGCTTATAGTCCGGCCGGTTGGAGTGCGCGTCATGCCTTTCGTGGGACGAGAGCACGAACTCCGCCAACTGGCCGACGCCCTGAGCCGTCCCCCGCTCGTCCTCCTGATCGAGGGCGAGGCGGGGGTCGGCAAGACCCGGCTGCTGCATGAGCTCACCGGCCAGCCGATGCTCGTCGGGAGCTGCCACCCCATGCGGTTCCCGTACGGGCCGGTCGTGGAGGCATTGCGCGAGGTACGCCCGCTACGCGACCTCAACCCGATCACCGGGGCGTTACGCCCGTTCCTCCCGGAGTGCGGCCATCTGCTGCCGCCCACCCCGCCTCCGATCCAGGACGCGATGGTGGAACGGCATCGGCTGTTCAGGGCGGTGCTGTCGCTGCTGGGCTCGCTGCGGCCGATCACGCTGGTGGTCGAGGATGTGCACTGGGTCGATCCGGGGACCAGGGAGTTGCTGGCGTTCCTGGCCCGCTGCCTGCCCGACGGGGTCAACCTGGTGGTCACGTACCGCACAGAGGACCTGAGCCATCCCGTGACCGAGTTGCTGGCGCATCTGCCACCGCGGATCGACCACGCCGAGATCGCCCTCGCCCCGCTCGCCACCGCCGAGACCGCCCTCCTGGTCAAGCACCTGCTGCCGGGCGCGGCCGACCTGTGGCCGCTCACCGGCGGCGTACCCCGCGCCATCGAGGAGCTGACCCGCATGCTGGCCGACGGCCAGGAGCCGGGCACGCCGCCCGCGCTGCGCGACGCCGTGCTGGTGAAGCTGGCCGCGCTGCCGCGCGCGGCGCGCCACATCGTGCAGGCGGCCTCCCAGGTCGAGCATCCGGTGTGCGAGGACGTGCTGACGGGCGTCGCGGGCGTGCCGCCGGAACAGGGCGAGCGCGGCCTCACCGAGGCGGTACGGTGCGGCCTGCTGCGCGAGTGGGCACCCGGCAGGTACGGCCTGCGCCAGCCGCTGGTCAGGCAGGCCGTCTCGGAGACGATCACCCCGGCGGCGAGCCGACGGCTCCGGCGCAGGCTCGCCGGCCCGGCCGCACCTCAGGGCACGCTGTCGCCGCGTGAGGAGGAGGTGGCCAGGCTGGCCGCGGACGGTCTCACCAACAAGGAGATCGCCGAGAGCCTGTTCCTGTCGCCGCGCACGGTGGAGGTGCACATCGCCAACGCGCTGCGCAAGCTCGGCCTAACCTCACGCAGGCAGCTCAACGTCGGCACTACGTAGTCGCGCAATACGTGTCCTCCACGTATGGCCGCGAGCGCGCTTCTGACTCATGTTTTCTGTGATCCCCATCCAATCCCCCAGGAAGGGTTCACACCTGTCATGCGTCCACGCACCCTGATGCTCGCATCTCTCGTCGGCGCGCTGGCTCTGTCCGCGGCGCCGCTCCCCGCCTCGGCCGCCGCGCCGGAGACCAGCACGTACATCGTCCAGCTCAACCCCAACGTCCGCGCCGGCACGCAGGCCGCCGCCCAGGACCAGGTCAGCAGGTACGGTGGGCACCTGATCGGCGTCTACGAGGACGCCTTCAAGGGTTACACCGCCACCCTGACCGCGGAGGCAGCCGAGAAGCTCCGGCAGACCCCGAACGTGCTCACCGTCGAAAAGGACGCCGTCGTCACGGCGTTCGCGCAGACCGTCCCGACGGGCGTCCGGCGGATCTTCGCCCCGTCCAACGCGAACCTGGACATCGACGGCGTCGACGACGTCCAGATCAACACGGACGTGGCCGTCGTGGACACCGGGGTGGACTACACCCATCCCGACCTGAACGTGGTGGCCCGGACCAACTGCGTGACCGGCGTCTGCGTGAACAACACGGGCACGGACGACAACGGCCACGGCTCGCATGTCGCGGGCATCATCGGCGCGCGCGACAACACCATCGGCTCCGTCGGCGTGGCCCCGGCCGCCCGCATCCACGCGGTGAAGGTGCTCAACGCGGCCGGCTCGGGCACCCTGTCGGCCATCGCCGCCGGCCTCAACTGGGTCGTGGCCCGCGCCTCCACCATCGAGGTCATCAACCTGAGCCTCGGCTGCAACGGATGCACGAGCAGCGCGATCAGCACCGCGATCACGAACGCCACCAACGCCGGCATCGTGGTCGTCGTCGCGGCGGGCAACAACCACGCGAACGCCTCGTCGTTCTTCCCGGCCAACCACCCCGACGTGGTCACCGTCTCGGCGCTGACCGACAACGACGGGCTGGCGGGCGGCCTCGGCGGCAGCACGCTGTCGTGCCGCAGCGAGACCGACCAGGACGACACCTCGGCGTTCTACTCGAACTTCGGCGCCACGATCGAGATCGCCGCACCCGGCACCTGCATCTACTCCACGTGGATGAACGGCGGCTACAACACGATCAGCGGCACCTCGATGGCCAGTCCGCACGTCGCGGGCGCGGCCGGCATCCTCACCTCGGGCGCCCGCAAGCCCACCACCAGGGCAGGGGCGCTGGCCGTGCGGAGCAAGCTGATCTCCACCGGCAACTCCAACTGGACCGACGACTCGGGCGACGGCGTCAAGGAGCCGCTGCTCGACGTACACGACGCGACGCAGTACTGACCTCTCCCCCTCCAGGTGCCCGGCACGCCGGGCACCTGGAACGTCAGGCGAGCGTGGCGGGGTCGGTGTTAGAGCCGCACACCACGACCGCGACCCGCTCGCCGTCGGCGGGCACGTACGCCCCGGACAGCAGCGCGGCGTACGCGGCCGCTCCCGCGTGTTCGGTGGCCAGCCGGTGCTCCTGCCAGAGGGTGCGGCGGGCGGCCACGATCGCGTCGTCGGACACGAGCACGCTCTGGACGTCCGCCCGGGAGAGGACGTCGTAGGCCACGCCGCCGACCTGGCTCGCGCCCAGCGCGTCCGCTCCCACACCGCTGACCTGCACCGGCACCGGATGGCCCGCCCGGAGCGCCTCGTGCAGAGTCGGGCACAGCACCGGCTCGACGGCCACGATCCGCGGCCCGCTCCCGACACCGACCGTGATGCCCGCGGCGAACCCGCCGCCTCCCACGGCCATCACCACCGTGTCCACCCCGCCCGTCTGCGCCATCAACTCCAGGCCCGTGGTCCCCTGTCCCGCCACGACCTCCGGCTGGTCGTAGGCGTGCACCGAAAGCGCCCCGGTCTCCGCCGCCCGCTTGGCCGCCGCCTCCGCGGCCTCCGAGTAGATGGCCCCGACCTGGTTGATCTCCGCGCCCAGCCGTCGCAGCCCGGCCACCTTCACCGGGCTGGTCACCTCCGGCACGAAGATCTCCGCCCGGACGCCCAGCGCCCTGGCGGCGTAGGCGACGGCGAGCCCGTGGTTGCCGCCGCTGGCCGCGATCACCCCGCTCGGCGGCAGCTCACCGGCCGACAGGATGCGGTTGAACGCCCCCCGCACCTTGAACGAGCCCGAGTGCTGCAGCTGCTCCAGCTTGAAGAACAGCCCGGGAGAGATCTCGAGCACCGGTGTGCGCAGCACATGCCCGCCGATCCGCTCGGCCGCGCTCGTCACGTCCTGGTACGTCACCGTCATCGAGATCTCCCTCCGAACATTTAGGCATTTTCCTAAGTCCCTAAGCGCTATGTCAACGCCTGGGAGATGTCCGCCCACAGATCCTCAGGGTGCTCGATGCCCACGGCGATGCGTACGGTGCCCTCGCTGACCCCGTGCCTGGCCAACTCCTCGGCGCTGAGCCCGAGGTGCGACGTGGTCGCCGGGTGCATGACGAGCGTCTCGACACCGCCCAGCGAGGGAGCCAGCAGCGCCAGCTTGATCGAACTCATGAACTTCTCGCCGGCGGCCCGGCCGCCGACGAGGTCGAAGGAGAACACGCCGCCGAAGTCGGGCAGGAGCTTGGCCGCCAGCTCGTACGACGGGTGCGACGGCAGTCCCGGCCAGTGCACGGCGGCGACCGCCGGATGCTCGGCGAGCCGGGTGGCGAGCAGGCGGGTGTTGGCGCAGTGGCGTTCCATGCGCAGCGCCAGCGTCTGGATCCCGCGCAGCGTCAGCCACGCGGCGAACGGGTCCGCCGAGGCGCCCAGCTTGGTCGCGAAGCGCCACGCCTTCTCGTACAGCTCCTCGTCGGCGAACACCGCGATGCCGCCCACCACGTCCGTGTGCCCGGACAGGTACTTGGTCGTGGAGTGGACGACGACGTCGGCGCCGTGTTCGATGGGACGGCACAGCATGGGTGTGGCGAAGGTGTTGTCCACGACGGACACGATGCCGAGTTCCCGCGCGACGGCGAACATCCCGGGCAGGTCGGCGACCTGGGCGA
Source organism: Nonomuraea sp. NPDC052129 (assembly GCF_040680095.1). Taxonomy (NCBI): domain Bacteria; kingdom Bacillati; phylum Actinomycetota; class Actinomycetes; order Streptosporangiales; family Streptosporangiaceae; genus Nonomuraea; species Nonomuraea sp. NPDC052129. Next base: position 51,163 of record NZ_JBFAVX010000045.1, read on the forward strand.
TCGGGTTGGCGATGGTCTCCAGGTAGACGAGCCTGGTCTCGGGACGCACGGCGGCGCGCAGGGCGGCGGGGTCGTCCTCGGGCACGTAGGTGACCTCGACGCCGAACCTGGCGACCAGGTCGTTGATCATCCCGGCCGTCCCGCCGTACAGGGCCTTCTGAGCGATCAGGTGGTCGCCCGGCTTGAGCAGGCCCAGCAGCACGGTGTTGATCGCGCCCATGCCGGAGCCGGTGGCCATGGCGGCGACTCCGCCCTCCAGGCCGGAGACGGCCAGCTCCAGGGCTCGGACGGTGGGATTGCTGTAACGCCCGTACACGAACGGGCCGTCGGGGCGGCCCATCGCGTCGGCCATGATCGCTGGGTCGTCGAAGACGAAGCCGGAGGTCTGGTAGATGGGCATCGTGATCGGACGGCTGCCCTCGATGGGTGGCTGGGGCAGATGCACGGCTCGGGTCTCGGGGTGCAGTTCGCTCATACAGCGAGAATGTCCCAAGATGTGGCTCTTTGTCAGATCCAATGATAGAGAATTGGTCCATGAATGGGGCCAATCTTGATGACCTCGTCGACCTGCTGGGCCGCTGGGCGTCCGGGCGCGGGCCTCTCTACCTGCTGCTCACCGGCCGCCTGCGGGCGCTCATCGACGACGGCGTACTGCCGCCCGGCGAGCAGTTGCCGCCCGACCGGGCGCTGGCCAGGCGGCTGGCGGTCGGCCGGGGCACCGTCGTGGCCGCCTACGATCTGCTCCAGCAGGAGGGGCGCGTGGTGCGCCGCCAGGGCAGCGGCACCCGCGTCGCGGCCTGCGACCTGCCCTCGACCCGTGCCACGGACAGCGTCGTCGCCAACCCGCTGCTCCTGCACATCCTCCATCCCCCGGACGGCGTACAGCTGCTGACCTGCGCCGCCCCCGACGACCCGCCGCCCGAGCTGATCGAGGCGTACCAGGAGGCGGCCGGCCGCCTCGCCGGCCTGCGCGACCTGGGTTACCAGCCCGCCGGGAACCCCACCCTGCGCGAGGCCGTCGCCGCCTACTACCGCGAACGCGGCGTGCCCACCACCGCCGGGGAGATCCTGGTCACGAACGGCGCGCAGCAGGCCCTGACGCTGCTGGCGGGCCTGCTGGTCGCGCCGGGCGACACCGTGCTGACCGGGTCGCCGACGTACCCGGGCGCGCTGGAGGTGTTCAGGCACGCCGCCGCGGCCGTCCGCCCGGTGACGCTGGCCCCGGTCCCCGCCGAGGCGATGCGCGAACGGCCCGCCCTGGTGTACGCCGTGCCGACGGCCAGCAACCCGACCGGTTCGATCATGGAATCGGCCGACCGGCGGCGCCTGGCCGCCCTCGCCGCCGAGTACGACGTGCCGGTGATCGACGACGAGGTCTGCGCGGAGCTCTGCTTCTCCGGCGAGATCCCGCCGCCGCTGGCCGCGTACGGGCCCAGCGAGCAGGTGATCACGATCGCCTCGCTGAGCAAGCTGGTCTGGGGCGGGCTGCGGGTGGGCTGGATCCGGGCATCCGCGCCGCTGGTCTCACGGCTGGCCCGGCTGCGGGCCGTACACGATCTGGGGGGCGAGATCCTCGGCCAGCTCGCCGCCGCCACGCTGCTGGGACGACTGGACGAGATCAGGCGGGCGCGCGTACGGATGCTGCGGGCGCGCCACGACCACCTCTGCGCCGAACTGCGCGAACACCTGCCCTCGTGGGAGTTCGAGCCCGCGCGCGGCGGCCAGACCCTCTGGGTACGGCTGCCGCGCGGCGAGGCCGACTCGTTCGCGCAGGTGGCGCTCAGGCACGGGGTGGCGGTGCCGCCGGGGCGCTCGTTCGACCCGCTCGGCGGGCATGCCGAGTACACGCGGCTGCACTTCCTGTTCCCCGAGGAGGAGCTGTCGCGGGCGGTCGCCGGGCTGGCGCGGGCCTGGCGCTCCTACGACGGCACTCACGAGCCCGCCGCCCGCCACACCCTGATCGTCTGATCCGCTCTCCGCTGAGTCCGCCGACAGCTGACATCGGCGTGGCCGCATCATCGCGTGCGGGAAAGTAAGCAGCATGAACGTGACGTTCGTGCTCGTGCACAGCCCGTCAGTGGGGCCTTCGACGTGGACTCCGGTGGCAGAGGCCCTGGGGCGCAGGGGTTATGCCGCCGTGGTGCCCGACCTGACCGGGGTGGCACGGAGCGGCTCGCCGTACTGGCCGAAGGTGGTGGAGGCGGTGCGCGCGGCCGCGCCCGAGACGCCGCTCGTGCTGGTCCCGCACAGCAACGCCGGGCTCTTCCTGCCGGTGATCAAGGAGGGGCTGGGCGAGCGGGTGGTGTCGTGCGTGTTCGCCGACGCGCACATCCCGCCCCGTGACGGGCTGGTGCGGGCGGCGCAGGAGGAGTTCCTGCCGTTCCTGCGCGATCTGGCCGACGACGACGGCGTGCTGCCGCGCTGGACCGACTGGTGGAGCGACGACGACGTGGCCGCCATGCTGCCCGACCCGCGCGTCCGCGCCACGGTGGTCGAGGAGCAGCCGCGCCTGCCGCTCGGCTACTACACCGAGCCCATTCCCGTCCCCGCCGGATGGGACGCGGTCAGGTGCGCCTGTCTGTGGTACGGCCCGCCCTACGACAAGGTGGCCGAGGAGGCGCATGGGCGGGGCTGGCCCGTGCTGCGCACGCCCGGCGAGCACCTGCAGCAGGTCGTCGATCCCGAGGGGGTGACCGACGCGCTGCTGAAGCTCTCGCGGAAGTCGTGAATTCTTCACGGGCGCCGATCACCATGTCCCGAAATAGTCGTACACATGACAGCAATTCAGGTGGAAGAGGCAAGGAAGAGCTACGGGGACTTCGCGGCGGTCAAAGGCATCTCGTTCGAGGTGGCCGAGGGGGAGATCTTCGCCCTCCTGGGCCGGAACGGCGCGGGCAAGACCACGGCGATCGAGCTGCTGGCCGGGTTCCAGCGACCGGACGGGGGCGCCTGCCGGGTGCTCGGCCTCGACCCCGTACGGGATCGGGCGGCCATAAGGCGGCGCACCGGCATCATGCTGCAGGAGGCCGGGTTCTTCCCGGATCTGACCGTCGCGCAGACCGTCGACATCTGGCGTGACTTCACCGCCGCGCCAAGTCCCCGCGACGAGGCGCTGGAGCTGGCGGACCTGCTGCCGAAGGCGGGCACACGGGTGCGCCAGCTCTCCGGCGGTGAGAAGCGGCGGCTCGATCTTGCTCGTGACCCATTACGTCAGCTTCTCGGCCCTGAAGTGAAGGACCGAGCTTGCAGCTCCTCGTCGCACCTGGGGGGTACGGGTCAGGCCGCGTCGTCGGCAGCGTGACTCACTGCCCAGCCCGCAACGCCACGGGTGGCGATGTTGCGGGCTGCGTTGACGTCGGCGTGCTCAGCGAAGCCGCACGACGTACAGGCGAACGTTTCCTGGTCAGGTCGATTCTTCTTGTCCACATGGCCGCAGTGTGAGCACTGCTGGGAGGTGTACGCCGGATCGACGTAGACCAGCGCCACTCCCGCTCGGGCGGCTTTGTAGCCGATGAAGGCGCCCAGTTGGTGGAAACTCCAGGAATGCAGGGTGACCCGCTGGGGCTTGCGGAGCCGTACCCGGTCGCGGATGCCCTGGAGGTCTTCCAGGGCGATCCCGCGTCCGGTGCGTTTCGCCTCGGTCACGATGGTCTTGGAGATCACATGGTTGGTGTTGGCGGCGAACCGCGCTTCCTTGCGCCGCCGCGCCTTCAGCAGGCGTTTGGCGCTTTTGGTGTCCTTGGCCTGCAACCGGCGGCGCAATTGGCGTTGCCGGTGGCGGTGCGCGTTCAGCGTGGCGCCGCTGTGCCGCACGCCGTCGCTGGTCGTGGCGATGTTGGCGATCCCCACATCGACTCCCACGAACCCGCCCACCGGGTCGGCTGTGGGCACATCGGGCAGTTCGCAGGTGGCGATCAGGAACCAGCAACCATCGCGGTAGAGCAGATCCGACTCGCCCTTACGACGGCGGGCCAGCATCGACAGCTGGTCGGGCGAGGCGATGAACGCGACCTCGCGCAGCCGCCCCGCCACCGTCCGGATGGAGACGGTCCCCGCCTCGACCTGCCATGACAGGCACCGGTCGTCGAATGGCTGGGCCGCGTCCAGCCGGAAGGCGATCGGCTTGCTCTCGGCCTTCACCCGCCGCTTGGAGTCCTTGTCGCCGAGGTTGCCGGCGCGGATGTTGGCCCGCAAGGTGGCGTACGCGTCGGCCACTTTCTTGATCGCGTGCTGGGCGGTCTGCGTGGACAGCCCGAAATCGTTCTTAACCAGCCCATAGGTGATCTTCCGCAGGTCATGGCCCCGAAAGATCTTCCGTTGGAAGGCGAGTCGGGACACCTCGTTGGCCGCCCGATTCACCGCGTGCAACGTGGCCGCCAGTGCCGCTGCCTGCTCGGGCGTCGGCAGCAGCTTCACCGGCACCACCAACCTCATATCGAACACACTAGCGGTTGGATGCATGTCACCGCGCTGGAAACCGAACCCCGATATCCAAAGGAGGCGAAGCGTGGTCCACCGCCGCCACGCCTACGTGGTCTTCACACCAAAGTAGGTGGCGCGGGGGTATCGGGAGTTGTGGCTGGTGAGCGAGGTGGATCGGGCGGTGGCCCTGCTGGAGACGTCGGGGGTCGGATGCCAGGCACATCTGGTCGACGCCGCGCTGTCAAGGCAGTCGGAGACGGCGTTGGTGTGGGGCGTGCGGGAGGCGGTCACCAACCTCCTGTGGCACAGTCGCCCATCACCTGCACGATCAGCACGTCCCTGAAGGAGGGCCGGCTCCGGCTCGAAGTGGTCAACGACGGCGCCCATGATCTCAGTAGGGATGACCCCGGCGGCCATGAGCTCGGCCGCCGTTCTCCCGACTACGGCGGCGGGCTGACGGGGCCGGCGGGACGGCCACCGCCTCCGCGACCGGCACCCGCGGGTACCGCCTGTCGATGGAAGTACCCGCGTGATCCGGGTACTGCTGGCCGCAAGGACGCCCCCGGAAACCGCCTCGCCGACGCCATCAGACGCACCGCCGCCGGACTCCGGGCGCTGGACGCGGAGCTGGTGGCATCGGCGATGGAGTACGGCGAGAGCCCCCTCCCCCAGCTGGAGAGCACCGTACTGAAGGAGGCCGCCCGTGGCGCGTCGGCGGAGGAGATCGCCGCCCGCCTCCACCTGTCGGCGGGCACGGTGCGCAATCACCTCACGGGAGCGATCACGAAGACGGGCGCCCGCAACAAGATCGACGCCATCCGCATCGCCGAGGACGCGGGCTGGCTTCTTTGACGGTCAGCGGGCTGGCTCCTTTGACGGTCAGACGTCGGTGACGCGTACTCCGGCGTGGGCCTTGTAGCGGCGGTTGATGGAGATCAGGTTCGCCGTCATGGCCTCGACCTGGAAGGCGTTGCGAAGCCGCCCGCCGTAGATGCCCCGCACGCCCGGAATGACCGACGCGAGCGCCTGCACCGTGTCGGTCGCCTCGCGGTCGTCACCGAGCACCAGCACGTCCAGATCGACCTTCTCCACGGCCGGATCCATCAGCACCACCGCCGACACGTGGTGGAATGCCGCCACCACCCGGCTGTCCGGCAGCACCGCGGCGGCCTGCTGGGCGGCGCTCCCCTCCTCGACGGGCAGCGCGTAGGCGCCCTGCTTGTCGAAGCCCAGCGGATTGACGCAGTCGACCACGATCTTCCCGGCCAGCTCGGTGCGCAGCGACTCCAGCAGCGCCTTGTGCCCGTCGTACGGCACCGCCACGATCACCAGATTGGCCTCGGTGGCGACCACCGCGTTCTCGGCCCCCCGGGCGCCGGAGCCGATCGACTCGGCCGCCTCCTGGGCCCGCCCCGCGTTCCGAGACCCGATCAGCACCGGGTGCCCGGCCAGCGCGAACCGCCGCGCCAGCCCCTTCCCCTGGTCTCCGGTCCCGCCCAGAATCCCGATCGAAACACCGCTCACAGTCATGTCGCATTCCTATCAGCTCGTTTGACCTCTGAGCGCAGCGGGCTGGTGCGGTGACGCGCTTCATGGTACGGATCCGGCGAGATCACATCGCAGTAGGAGGTCTTCCTTGCGCTTATCCATCGCCCTCCTCAGCATCGCCGTTCTCCTCACCCCCACGGCCGCGACGGCTGACACCGTCGAGCCGCCCCCACCCGCTGTACGGGACTTCGGCAACGGTCCCGAGCGGAACGAAGTAGCGGCTGACGTGCCCGATCAGAGCGCCGCGCTCCGTGTTCCTGCGGAGGAGCCGTACTTTCATGATCAGGACCGCGGCTACCCCAGGCAGAACCAGCTCCCGATCCCCGCCGAGAACCCTGCCGACGCCTCCATCAAGCTCGGCCTCGTGCCCTACCACGGCATCGCGCCCAGGCTCAACGACCTGCAGCGGCGCAGCAAGCGGGTGAGCGCGGAGATCATCGGCCGCTCGTACCAGGGCCATGACCTCTACCTCGTCACCGTCACCGCGCCGGAGAGCCGCGACGAGGCGCGCGAGCAGAGCAGGATCCGCGACCGCGTCCAGCACGACCCGGCGGCGGCCCGCGACCGGGGGCTGCCCAGGAGGTACAAGGCGCCGCTGTTCGTCAACAACAACATCCACGGCAACGAGTGGGAAGGCACCGACGCCGCCCTGCGGGTGATCGAGGAGCTCGCCACCAGCACCGATCCCAAGGTCGCCGACCTGCTCAAGCGCACGCGGCTGTACTTCAACGTCACCGCCAACCCCGACGGCCGCGTCAACGGGGTGCGCGTCAACGGCGCGGGCTTCGACCTCAACCGCGACTTCGTGACCGCCTCGCAGCCCGAGGTACGCGCGATGCGCCAAGTGATGATCGACACCCAGCCGGTCACCATGATCGACCTGCACGGCTACGTCAACGGCACCCTCATCGAGCCCACCACGCCGCCGCACGGAGCCAACTACGAGTACGACCTGTTCATCAAGAACACCTACGCCAACGGGCTCGGCATGGAGGCCGCCATCAAGGCCCTGGGGCACACGCCCGAGGCCGACGGCGTGTTCCCGCCGCAGATCCCGTTCCGGGACTCCGCGGAGGGCTGGGACGACTGGCCGCCGATCTTCAGCCCCCAGTACGCACCGTTCCATGGCGCGGTCGCCTCGCACACTGTCGAGATCCCGCTGCGGGTCAACGGCTCGGACTACACCAATCTGCCCGTCGAGGAGCTGCGCCGCCGCTCCGGGATCAACACCGCCATCGCCGCCGCCGCGATCCGGGCGACGTACGGCTTCGTGCAGGCCAGGCACGACCAGCTGATCACCGACCAGATCGAGGTCTTCCGCCGGGGCGCCGCGGGCGAGCCGTCCAGGACCGTGCCGCTGGGCATCGTGCCCGGCTTCGGTCCGGAGGACGTGTACAACACCGCCTTCCCCCGGGCGTACGTGATCCCGGCGGGCGGCGGGCAGCGCTCCGCCACGGCCGCGGCCCGGCTGGTGGACCACCTGATCGCCAACGACGTCGAGGTGGGTCGGGCCAAGCGCTCGTTCAGGGCGGGCGGCAGGACGTACCCGGCGGGCTCGTACGTCGTCGACATGCGGCAGGCCAAGCGCGGACTGGCCAACGTGATGCTGGAGGCGGGCGCCGACATCTCACCCAGGGTCGATGCCATGTACGACATATCCGGCTGGAGCCACGCCCTGCTCTGGGGCGCCACCGTGGACGCCGTCACCTCCCTCCTTGCTTTCCAGACGGCGCCCGTCAAGACCGCCGCCCCGACGGGCTCGGTCCCGAGGGGCCATGGCCCGCTCGCGTTGAAGGTGACCGACGCCAAGGAGGTCATGGCACTGAACGCGCTGCTGGCCCAGGGCGTGGCGGTGACCTGGACTGATGGCGGCACCGCGCTCATCCCGGCCACCGCGCGGCAGACCGCGCTTGTTCTGTCCGACCGGTACGGCGTGGCGTTCACCCCGGCACATACCCCGGCGGGCACCTCGGCAGGCTCCGCCACGGGCAGGCCGCTGTCCCAGGTGCGGATCACGGCGGCTGCGTCGGCTGATGAGCTGTTCACGCTGCGCGAGCTGGGCTTCCCCGTCACCCCGATCTCCACGGCCACGCTCAACGGCGGCTTCGACTGGAGCACGACCGACGTCCTCTTCGTCTCCAGCGGGCTGAGCTACGCGGCGCTCAACCCGACGGCCAAGGCGGCGCTCGACACGTTCCTCACCTCGGGCGGCGTGGTCACCAGGGGCAGCACCGGCGCCGCCTTCAACACGGCCGCCGGACTGCTCACCGCGACGTCCGTCGCCGGGCGCGGCGACGCCAACGGTGTGGCTCGGGTGGTCTCCGCGGGCGGTCCGGTGGGCGGCGGCTCGCCGGCCTACTCGTTCGTGTACTCGCCGCGCTGGTTCACCGGGCTCGGGCCGGAGGTCACGGTCGAGCAGGCGTACGCGGCGGAGGGACCGCTGGTCGCCGGCCACTGGCGCCCCAACCCTGACGGGACCGGCGGCCAGGACGCGGCCAGGGGCCAGGCGGCTGTGGTGAGCGGGCGTGACGAGCGGGGCGCGGCGGTGGTGCTGTTCGGCACCGAGCCGCTGTTCCGCAACCACCCCAAGGGGCTGTTCCCGCAGGTGGCTCGGGCTCTGTACTGGTCCGCATCCGTCAGGGGCGCGGCCGTCACCACGCCCTGATCCCTACAGACCGCCACTTTGAGCGAGCCCGCAGGGGCTGTGGGCTCGCAGGCGACATGGGCCGGTCCCTGCCCGGAGCGTGGGCCGGTCCCTGCGCGCGGCCTGGGCCGGTCCCTGCCACGCGGCCTGGGCCGGTCCTGTCGACAAGGGCCTACTAGATTGTCCCGTTCTTCAACGACCGCTATCCCGGCGTTGTCCGGCCGGTTGATTTCGGTCAATTAGATCTGGCATTTGATCGGACCTGCTCACGGGCGCGATTCACCCCGCCCGCGGCGCAGTCCATGCAGCGGAGGAACCCCCTGATGCGAGTTGTCCCCCTCTTCACCACGACGGTCGCCATCCTGACCGGCCTCGTCGGACTGGCCGGGCCGGCCACCCCGGCCACGGCACAGACCACACCCACGCCCACGCCCGCCGACATCACCCACACGCGGCCCATCGAGGTCCGCCGCAACCACCCGGACACGCGGATTCCCGTCGTCGTCCGGAAGTCCGGCGAGGCCCTCATCGACCTGAACGCATCCGCGCCAGGCACGGACTGGGCCAAGGCAGGCGCCGAATCGGCCGTCGTATCCATCTCAGTCGACAACCGCTATGTCGCCGACCTCGTGGTCTCCGGCGACCAGCCCCTGCACAGGCAACTCGCCCTGGGCCGACTCAAAGCCGGAGTACACCAGCTGCGCCTGCACTTCGCAGGCGAGCGCTCCGCTGCGGCGAGCAAATCAGTCGCGGTGGACGCACTGAAGGTCTCCACATACGCGCCGGGAAGCCCCGAATACCTGGTGCTGCGCTACGCACCCGTCGTCTATGGCCGCAACATCGCCGCCCTCGGCAACCCGTACCAGAACGCGACCACCGACACCCCGCTCATCGCCTGGCATGACGCGGCACCGGCCACCACCCCCGGCCACACGAAGCTCACGTACTCGGTGATCTGGAGCAACGAGGACGGCGGCACCAACACCCCCGCGCTGATGGCCCGCTGGGGCCGCACCACCGACATCGAGTGGATCTACAGCGTCGAAGTCGACCAGAACGGCGACCGGGTCGCGGGCAGCGACACCTACCAGGCCCCCGACCACCAGACACTTCGCTTCTCCGGCCGGTACGAGAACGACCACGCACTCCTGCAGACCTGTACGTCGAACAACAACATGTGCGACACCGTGGACGACCCGATGCGGTTCTTCCTGTCGTACCTACCGACGCTGCCGGCCAACCAGGCTCGCGAGTACCTCATGGACGCCAATCCCTGGACGTACGAGATCATGGCCAAGGAAATGCTCCGCGAGGGCAAGATCGAGACCCCCTCAGCCACCACACCGACCACGCCTGACGTGAGCGACCAGCGCAACTACCTGTACACGGTGGTCAAGAAGACCACGCAACCGGCCAACGCGGGCTCGTCCTGGGTCGGCGTCTCGCTCGGCGTACGCCTCGTGAACGGCGAGACCGTGTATCTGTCAAACCACGTGGACCCGACCTGGTCCCTCCAGCGCGACGACCCGGCGGCAACCACGGTCGAACTGCCCGCGGGCACGACGGCTGACGACATCGCCGAGGTGACCGCCCACCGCGTCGTGGTCGGCACCGACACCGGCGCCACCGTGCACATCACCGGAATCAAGCGCGGCTTCCTCCTCGGCCAGAACTACCTCCCCCAGCAGTCGTTCCTGACCTGGAACGGCGACGTCACCCTCGACAGCACCACCACCTCAGCCGTCCTCTGGCACCGCTGACACCACGGCTTGGCGGGCGCCAGCGGGTGCCCGCCATGCCCGCAATGGACGGCCTGGGAGGCGCGACCGCGCTGGGGACGTGTCCGGACTTGTGCAGTGAGGGAACCACACTTGATCGACTATCCAGGACATCCCAAAACACCTCATTTCCGCCCTCCCGCCCTTGTCGCGCAGGCAGACGTACCGTTCCTCGTGGACATCTCCGCCCACACCACCCGCCGCTGATAACCCTCATCGCGCACACCCCATCCGGCCGCGACCGCCTCCACCAGCCACAGCCCCCGGCCCCCACAGTCGTCGGCGTCGGCGTTGCGCACCTCGGGAACGGTCAGCGCCCCGTCGTCGATCACCTCGATGTAGGCCGTCACGGCATCCACGGAGGAGATCTCCACCGTGACGAAGCCACCAGGCTCGCCAGAAGCAATGTGCGCCACGGCATTCGCCACCAACTCGCTGACCACCAGCCGGACGTCGTCCACGTCATCGTGCCCGGCAACCGTCAGCACCTCCCCCACGCACCGGCGAGCCACCGACACCGAACGCTTCACTCCCGGCAACACGATCTCGGCCAGGAACAGCCCGCTCATGCCGCGACGCCCAGAGTGGCGCGAGCGGTGAGAAAGCCGTAACCGCCGCCCGCCGAGGCCGTGTCGTGGGCCAGCCACATGGCCAACCGCGCGCGTTCGAGTGCCACCAGCCGGGCCAGGCCCCGGTCGGCGGCGGGCCGCGTGGACGCGATCAGACGGGCCGGCCAGGCCACCCAGAGGAAGACCAGTTCGACGATCCCGAGAGCCGTACCCGTGAGTACACCGACCAGGGTGCGCGTGAGACGGTTACCTGACATTGTCGGCAGCCTAGGCATCGCGCAGCCGCAGTACCGCATGGCCCGCTGCCAGCGCCCCCACCGTCCATGCCAGCAGCCAGGCCAGCCCTTCCCCTGCGCTGTAGGGGATCGGGCCGCCGGTCAGGTTGTCGGTGCTGCCCATGAAAGCCAGGCCGGCGAACAACGGCATGCGCAACGAGACCTCCAAAGCCGCCTGGCTGCCCGTCGTCAGCAGCATCAGCGGCAGGCCCATCAGCAGCATGAACGCCACGGTCAGGGTTCCTGCGGCGCTGCGTACCGCGGTGCCCACACCGATCGTCATCACGGATATCAGGGCGTAGAAGAGCCCCATGCTGAGGAGGTCGCGCACGACCTCGTGGAGTGGCAGCACCGCAAAACCACCGAATACGTCGACGGACAACACCGTGTAGACGACCGCCGTGGACACGCCCCCGGACAGCACTCCTGCGGCGAACATCACCGGCACCACCGCCAGCGCCTTGGCGGCCAGCACGCGGCCGCGAATCGGAGTGGCCTGCAGCGTGCTGCGGATGCCGCCCGACGCGTACTCCGAGGTGATCACCAGCATCGCCGGCGCGACCAGCGCGAACTGGGCGAACGACGTCGCCGACACCACCTGCTCACTCGCGGTCAGGCGTGCGCCTTCAACGCCTTCGCGCAGCATGTTGGTGGCGGTGCTACCGCCGAGCGTCACGGCGCTGACCACCATGACCACCATCGCACCGGCCAGGCACCACCAGGTGGAGCGTACCGACCACAGCTTCACCCATTCGGCGCCGACCGCCTGGCCCAACTGTCTAACCCTCATGTTCACGCCCCCGCCTTCCGTGCTCCGTACTCCACGCTGCTCGCCGTCAACTCCTGGTAGGCCTGCTCCAGCGAGGCTTCGCGGGTGCGCAGTTCGTGCAACCGGATACCCGCATCGTGCGCCAGGTCGCCGATGCGCTCGATGGCGACGCCGGTGGCGACGAGTTGGTTCTCTTCGAGCCGTTCGACCGTGATGCCGGCCATGCTCAGCCGAGCCGACAGATCGGCCGCATGCGGAGTACGTACGACCACGGCGGTCAGGGAACTGCGCGCGATGACCTCCGCCAGCGGCGCGTCCATGATGAGCCGTCCCTTGCCGATCACGACCAGATGGTCGGCGGTCAGCTGCATCTCGCTCATCAGATGGCTGGAGACGAACACGGTCCGGCCCTCCTCGGCCAGCGAGCGCATCAGGTGACGCACCCAGCGCACGCCGTCGGGGTCGAGGCCGTTGACGGGTTCGTCGAACATCACCACCTCGGGATCGCCCAGCAGCGCGGCCGCGATGCCGAGCCGCTGGCTCATCCCCAGCGACAGCGCACCGGCCCGCTTACGCGCCGCATCCGCCATCCCGACCTGCTCCAGGACCTCCGCCACCCGCTTGCGCGCGATGCCGTTGCTGCGCGCCAGCGCCACCAGATGCGCGTGTCCACTGCGTCCGGGATGCAGCGCCCGCGCGTCGAGCATCGCGCCGACCGTCCGCAGCGGGTTCCTGATCGCGTGGTACGGGACGCCGCCGATCAGCGCCGTGCCCGCGGTGGGGTGATCAAGCCCCAGAATCAGGCGCATCGTCGTCGACTTGCCGGCCCCATTCGGCCCCAGGAAGCCGGTCACCGTGCCCGGCCTCACCTTCAGCGACAGGTCCTCGACGACCATCCGGTCACCGTAGCGTTTGCACAAACCCTTGAGACTGATCACGCCGGCCAACGCTAGGCAGCCGCGGGGACGGCCACCATGGAGGCGAACCTCCGACTTCAATGGCGGAAACCCGTAACGCGATGAGCGGTCTGTGTCAGTGGACGCATCCATCGTGCGCTGTCACGAGGCGGCCGGGCCACAGTCGGGATCAGCACTATATGTCGCGGAAGGGGACGGCTCGCTGGACGATGAGGGCAGCGGTGAGGCACATGGCTCCAGCGACTGCCATTCCGGCTGAGGGGCCGAGAGCCGCCATCACCCCGGTGGCAGCGGCCAGGGTGACGGTTTCCAGGCTCATCCGCGTCGTACTGAACAGCGCGGCGCCCGCCCCTCCACGCTGGGAGGGCACGTAGCTGAGCGCTTGCCCGTCCGGGACGCCCTCGGTTAGCCCAAGACACAGCCCGATAACCCCGGCCGCGACGAGAAGGGCGGCAGGATGGTCGGTCACCTGGAGGATGACGGCGGTGACAGTACAGGCGAACAGAGCGGTTGTCACCATCTGCCGTGCCCGTCGGCGTGCGAGCCGCGCGGCAAGAAGCGGAAGGGCTGTTGATGGCACGGTCAGCAGGCTGAGCATGATCGCTGCCTCGCCCGGACCCATGTTCTGGACAGCGCCGAGCTGAGGGAGCACGGTCAATCCCACCACGAGCATCCCCATGAAGGCACCCGTCGCCACGGCGTACGCGCGATAGGCGGGGATCCGCAGCAAGTCCACGGGGATCGCGGGATCAGCCGCGCGCCGTTCCACGCGGATGAGCCCGGTGGCGCTGACCGCCGCGACGAGGACGAGTCCCCCCGGCACCCACCACGGGACACCGGCCCCAAGGCCCAGCCCGAGCGCGGTCACCACGGCAGCAATGGTCACTCCGAAGAGGACAGCGCCGGCAAGATCGAAGTCATCAGACACGCGAGGGCTGCGAAGACCCGGAAGCCCGAGCGTGACCAAGGCCGCGACAGCGGCGACAGCCCCCGGCACGACGAAGACGAGCGGCCAGCCTCCGATGGCCATCAGAGCCTGGGCGACGATCGGTCCCAGCGCCAGGCTGCTGCCGAGCACGGCGCCCGCGTAGCCGTACACCCGACGCCGCTCCTCCGGCGGGTACACGGCCAAGACCATCGACGATCCACCGGCGGCGCACATGGCCGCCCCGACCCCGGCAACCGCGCGAAGGGCCACCAGAGACGACAGGTACGGCGCGAGCGCGGACAAGAGCCCAGCGACCGCGACGACGATGTTGCCGACGGCGAAGAACCGGCTGCGGGAAGTACGATCCGCAGTCACCCCCGCCAGCAGGAGGGCCGTAGCGAACAGCCCGTTGTAGGCGAGGACGATCCACGGACCCAGAGCATCCGCACCGGGCAGCTGCGCGGTCGCATCGGGGACAGCCGCTGTCGCGCCGGTGATGGCGAGGGGGAACACCGCGGTAGAGATCAAGTCAGCGACAAGGACCCGCCGACGTTGACGAGAAGACAAGGCGAACATGGGTGCGCTCCGGAACAAGGGAAATCCGAGCGCCACGAAAGCGCTCCTGGCCAAGGGGTCAGGAGCGACGGCGAGAACTGGGGTTTTGCGCCGTCGCTCTCAGCGACGGCGCACCTTGTCTGTCTTCGGCACGAGCACAAGCTAGCAGCAGCCGTTCATGAAGAAGTGACCAGGTCGTGAGCGGCCTCGGCGAAGGCGCGGACCCGGGCGGTGGCGCCATCGGCCCGCCACAGCAACCCCCATCGCAGCGGCGGGGCATCGCTGATGCGGACATAGGCGACGTCGGGGCGCGCGTAGTAGCGCCTGGCCTGGGCTCCGACGGGGAAGGCGCCGTGCCCGGCGCCGATGAGGGTGAGCATCTCATTGAACGTCGAGGCCGCGGGTCCCGGCTCGATCGGCCGTCCGTTGGGGGTGGTACGCGGGGTACGGTCCTGTCGCAACGAGACGGGCAGGGTGTCCGGCAGCTGAAGCAGCTTCACCCTGGCCAGATCGTCGAGCGAGACCGACGTACGGCCGGCGAACGCATGCCCGGACGGCACCGCCAGCATGCGCGCCTCGGACACCAGCACCGGACCGGTGACGATGCCCGGCTCCTCGATGGGGAACGTCCCCAGCGCGAGGTCGATCTGGCCGTCACGCAGCCAGGGCATGAGATCGACCATCTGCGCTTCGCGCAGCTGAACCTCGCAGTCCGGCAGACGACGGCGGAACAGCTCGGCGGCCCCGGCGAGCAGTTGCCCGCCCGCCGCACCGACAAAGGCCACACGCAAGGTGCCGGTCAGGCCGCGGCCGGCGTCGATCGCCCGCGCGAATGCGGCGGCGATCTGGTCCCAAGCGGGCCGTACCTCCTCATATAGCTGGCGCCCCGCCCTGGTCAGCTCCACGCGACGGCTGGTACGAGTGAACAGCGGCACCCCGGTCCGACGTTCCAGCTTGGCGATCGTCTGACTGATCCGGGCGGTCGACACGCGCAACCGCTCAGCGGTACGGCCGAAGTGCAGTTCCTCGGCCAACGTCAGGAACGCGTCCAGTTCATGCCGCTCGAGCATCTCACCCCCAGATCGTTAACCCCTGCTTCACGATCCTTGCACAGGGCCGCGTTGATCGGCCCCTCGCGCCAGACGAAGGTGGAACGCGCCAGCCACCGCCTCTCTGAGCCGCATGGGAGCAAGCCATGTACGTCACCACTGAACGCGCCCTCTCCACCCTGACGAACGACACGGACGCCGTCGTCCGGGAACTGCGGGACCGCGCCGAGATCCTGGACGCGCTGTACCGCTTCGGCCTGGGCCAGGACCTCCAGGACAAGTTCCTGTTCGCCTCCGCCTTCGCCCCCGAAGCGGAACTCGACTTCCGTCCCGCCGCCGCCAAGTGGGGCGGCCGACCACCGGTGATGTCCGGACGGGACACGATCGTCGACACCATCCTGGCCATGTTCACCGGCCGGGTGGACACCACCCACCAGGTCACCAACCCCCGAATCACCATAAATGGGGACACCGCGCGACTGACCGCCCTGGTGGAGGCCCAGCATCTGCTCGCCGCCGACCACGCCGTCTTCGCCCTGCTGAAGAACCCCTACGACGTCGATCTGGTACGCGACGACGAGCGCTGGATCATCCGCCGCCTGCGCATCGACAACGCCTGGTACACCGGCGACCCCACCGCGATCTTCGGCGTCTGACGAGCACCCCTGCCACCGAAGATCGGAGAAAAATGAGCAGCAAGCTGAACGACCTGCGCGCTCTCGTCCGAGGACGCATCCTGGTCCCCGGAGACGACGGCTTCGACCAGGCCCGGCGCCCCTGGAACCTGGCCATCGAACAGTCGGTTCCCGCCGTGGTGGAAGCGGCCGACGCCGCCGACGTCGCGACCGTGGTCCGCTATGCCCACACCCGCGGCCTGGCCGTCGCGGCCCAGCCCAACGGCCATGGCGCCACCCCGAACCTCGACGGCGCCATCCTGCTGCGCACCCGGCGACTGAACACCCTGGAGATCAACCCCGCCACCCGGCATGCCCGGATCGGCGCGGGCGTGTCCTCGGGCAGCCTCCAAGCCGCCGCCGCACCGCATGGCCTGACCGGCCTGCCCGGCAGTTCCCCGGTCGTGAGCGTCGCCGGCGTCGCTCTCGGCGGCGGACTGAGCTGGTTCGGCCGGAAACACGGCTGGGTCGCGGACCACGTCACCGCCTTCGACGTCGTGGACGCCGAAGGCCGACAGCGACGGCTCACCGCCGACACCGACCCTGACCTGTTCTGGGCGCTGCGCGGCGGTGGCGGCTCCTTCGCCATAGTCACCGCCCTCGAACTCACCCTCCACCCGGCTCCGCACCTGTACGGAGGGCGCATGTCGTGGCCCATCCAGCACGCTTCGGACGTGATGGACGCCTACCGCCAGATCACCGCCACCGCCCCCGACGACCTCACCCTCTGGCTGGACCTGCTGCACTTCCCCGGCTCCACACCCATGATCGCCATCGACGCCACCTACCTCGGCCCCGCCACCACGGCCCGCGCCCTGCTCAGCCCCCTGGACCACCTGCCCCACCCCCTCACCGACAGCAGACGCCCCATGACGGTCACCGAACTCGGCACCATCACCGCCGAACCAACCGACCCCGGCGCGGGCTCCTCACGCGGCGAACTGCTCACCGACCTAGATGACAGGGTGGCGAAGACCCTGGTGGCCGAACCTATCGCCCCGCTGATGAGCGTGCAGATACGCCACCTCGGCGGTGCTTTCGCCCTCCCGTCCAACACTCCCCATGGCCCACTGACCGAGCCCTACGCGCTCTACCTGTTCGGCGTCCCAACCGACCCGGCAACCGCCGAGGCCGTCACCGCCAGACAACGCGTACTCACCGACGCCCTCCCCGTCAGCGGACGCAAACCCTTCACCTTCCTCAGCCCTGGCGAGACACCGGCCGACGCCTTCACGCCGACCGCATTGGATCGCTTGCGCGCCCTCAAACGCCACCACGACCCGTACAACACCCTTCGTGCCAACTTCCCCATCCTCAGCTGAACGCACCCATCCATCGGCTGCCTCCAGAGAGACGTCATCGCTACCCTCAGCGCCACCCTCGACGGGCCGAAGCGTTCGTAGCACACGACCAGCCAAAACCCGAAGAATCCTGGCCGACCCGCCGGCCTGGGAAGACGCCGCATGACTCTCATTTAGAACAGCGAAAGTCGAGTTTAGAGACAAAGCATCCTAAATCTCGCCATAGCTACGGTCCCATGCAGCCTGCTGCTCGACATCTAGCTGAATAGTGGGAAATGAATCTAGGAAGCGATGTGCAAGTTCAATTACGGCGAATTCTTGCAGATCTGGAAGTGAATTAAATTCATCTCGCGCAACATCAAGCCCGAAATGACCCCCTCCTCCTTCTCTGAACAGTGCTGTGACGGAGCACCGAAAGCAGCCTTCGGACTCCTCGTATAGGAACGTAAGGTAGATATCTGAGATTGATGCACGATGCTCATTCAACCAGGCTGGGCGCCCTTGGCCGCTCCAATGATGAGCCTTCGCTTGTCGAGCCATGCGCTCAACCTCATCAAGAGCAACCCCCTTGATGTCTCCCCTGCCGAGGACACCAGCTCGATTCTCAACCTGGGGCCAGACGCGCTTGCGGCGCCTAGCCCACCAGAAACGTATCACCGATCAAACCCTCTAATGTAGATAGGTGCGCCATCTGTAATACCTGAACCTGCCGCAACCCCAGCCTCTAAAGCTCTCTCTGACTGTTCGCGCGGTTGGCGATCCTCTGTGACGCCTAATCGGGCAAGTTATGCCACCAATGTGCGCATCCATTAGCGCAATCAATCTCACGTCTGCGGGCATCCGAGATCGATAGAAGTGCCAGCAATATCCTAAATGATTTTTCCATCTCGGCTTCTGGTAGATTCCCTACCTTAGCCAGCTGCTCACGGATTGACCCGTGCGAAATCAGGACAGCCGGGGTCGCCGTCGGTTTCACCCCTGCCCGGACGATACTCTTCGCAGCATCCTCAGTTACAGCCCTCGCCTGAAGGGAATAAGAAGACAGCTCTCGAATCACGTCACGTCGCTCATCAAGCGGCAGCGCCTCGAACCAGTCAATCCCTTCCTGGAGTGGGCGGCGCCCCTGGCTTAGTTCATTCAGGATAATAAATCGTTTGCTCATCACGGCACCTGTGGATTGAAGATAAAGTGCGGACGATCAGGCTCTAATGTGGCGCATTCCGGAGCATCCGGAATGCAATCCTGAAAATGTCCTGCCCCCGCCTCCGGCCTTGCTAATCCCCATAGGGAGCGAGCTTGCAGTCCTACTTCTTACTCACGATGACTTGCCGGACAATATGTAATCCCAGCCCAAATCCTCCTTAGCGGCACTGCATACCATCGCAACCCAAGCCCCCATCCTATTCGCCGAATTCTGGATGCGCCGGGCCTCGCCAGGGAGAATCCCCGCTTCATTAGGAATTCTAAACCCGCATGAGCCGCTGTTATGCACCATGACGGGCGTCGCACCTGCTTCTACATAATCGAACACCATGCCTGGTGGTCAGCCAAGCTCGCCCGCAAGCTGGCCATTTCCCAGCCAAGAAGCGTAGAAGCCTCGCCAGAACAGTCTGGCGAGGCTTCTACTTTTCTGTCGAACGCGAGCTTCAGATAGATTATCGCCAGCGGGCTACAGCTCTCGCCGACACAGGGCGAGAGCGAAGAATCCAAAACTACCCCGAGCCTCTCCATACTCTCACGATCCACAACTCCAGGATTCCAAACGGGGACCGGATACTCGCTATCCTGATCTGCTTGGGAGGAATCGAGGACGACCAGACTACCCATTCCGTCGGCGAATTTGCCCCGCTGACGTTTTCTCAGCATGATCGACTCGGGCAATGGGGCTTTCTGCAGCAGGGTCCCCGTCCCACCCCACGCGTCGACGGGTTCGCCTTTGACGCTGGTGGTCTCGATGCGGCACCGGTCGGAGTCGAAGATCTTGCCGTCGAGGATGAGGTGGAGTACGCCGTCGGAGGCGGCCCCGATCCAGGGCCTGGTGGAGGTCTGGGGTCTGGTTGGCCAGGAACGTCGATGACCTCGTGGAGGTGGCGGTGGCTTGCGACAGGCCAAATGTGAGGTATCGAGCGGCAGGATTTGGTGGACGATGAACGCTGCCGTTGACATGGTTGGCAATGTCATCATTACCGTGAACCAGTTCGATAAGTCGCTCACTCGCCTCGACAACTGCGAGCCGGCAAAGGCTCGCACCTGGACGACTCTGACGTGCTCGCCACAGAGCGTCCGGAGGGAATCGGCGGGATGCAGGTCGGCGGCATCGTCCCAGGTCTTGCTAGTGGCGTCCCAGGGGTGGTGCTGGGTCGCATGGATGGTTGCGTGACTATCGGCGGTCGGGATGGTGACGTTGGCTAGGTCGGTGTCGCGACTGCGGTGCAGCGCTATGACCTTCTTGGCACCGCCCTGACCGGTCCCGGGGTCGTCGGCGAGCACGTTGTCGCCGATCTTGATGTCTTCGATGCGCTTCCGGGTGCCATCGCTCATCAGGACTTCGGTCTTGGCTGCGAAACTGTTTTTACAGGACAGCTGTCGGTCTTTCCCTCGCTTATTCGACTTCTTTATCTTGCCGCCTACGAGGGCATCGAGGCATTTCTTGTCCGGGTTCTGGACGTAGGTGGTGCCAACGGTGACGATGTCGTAGTACTTCTTCAGCCAAGTGAAGACTCCGATTTCAATCGGGCTAAATTCCGGCTCATTTTCACAGAGAGCATGGTTGCAGTTCAAATAGACTGCGGGCTTTCCTTGTCCTTCTTCTTCCGCGGAGAAGGGCAAGGTAGTCCTCGATCGGCCAGAAGACCAACGCCCCAGCGCGTGTGAGATACATGCCGACCCGGTCGATGCGATACCGGTCGGTGAAGTCCATCAAGGTGTAGCCGAGAAGCTGAAGGATCACCGGCAACGAGAAGTACCCGGTGCGGCGCGTGTGCTCTTGAAATCGATGAGGTGGCTGAGGTACCCGCGTCCGGGTTGGCAGCGCCAGTGCGGAGCGTGCCATGGAAGTGTGACTTTGGGCTACTTCCATGGCACGCTGTACGCCGTTGTCGTGCAACAGGTCACTCCAACTCAGCTAGCCAGGATCGGAGGTCCTCAGAGTCATGGAGATAACTGTCTGGCCCATCCTTGAGATCGGCCCCGGACAGTGTTTGTAGAGAATCCCAGACAACCATATCCGATATTTTTACCTCCTCCAGATCTAGCATTAGTCGCTCAGCCCAGGAGGAAACATCCTCTCGGGTGCGACGCCCTTCTATCATGTCTTTGATCGCGTTGCGCATGGTGTCGCGCGTGGGCTCCACACTACCACTTCCCGGTATAGTTTCCGTCCTTATCGAACGTATAGTGTACCTTCTTCCCTCCCGTAATGCTTTCTTCAGGTCGAGCCTGACGGATCCTTCCGGATCCATCTATGGTTTCCTGCCAGGTCCGCTTTGCGCCCGTAGCGGGATCCCATTCGCGGACAGTGCGACGGCCAACCATTTCGCCCGGCTTGTTTGCTGGCTTTATTTCGCCATAGTATCTTATCCGCCCATTATCCAATTTTCGATAACCAGCTTTGCCGTACTTCTCCAGTTGACCGAGATGCTGCCTGAGGCGCTCGGCATTTGCAGCATTAGACGGTCCATCTGCGGTTCGACCCCCTGGGCGAGGATTACCACCCTTTGGCGCCTCTGCACGCCCCCGCGATGCCACCGCGACGATTGCTAGTTCAATAGTACCTTCGCCTTCGCCCAGAAGGCCATCAGGCCTAGCTTCTCCCCGTGAACACGGAGGCTCAGAGCAGCCATATTTCCGGAAATTCTTATCGATTTGTGATTTCCGATAAGAATCCCTATCGAGATTCTTGTCTTTTGCCGCCTGCCGCTTCCTTGCTGCACTTCTGGCGGCTTGTTCACGAGCTTTCCGATCCTGGTTACTCCGATACTGCTGGTAGGCCCGCTGGTTCCTATTCTCCGTTTTTTTCCAAGTCTTTGACTTCTTTGCGCCGCTGGCCTTGTGAGTCTTGGAGAATGTCTTGTCGGATTTGGCGTTCCCGGTATCGACGCGGCGGCCGTCCGGGTCGGATTGGTCGATGGGGTTGTTGGCGGCATAGCTGTAGGGGTTGGCCCATTCGGGGGTTCGGAGATCGAGTTCGGGGTCGACGGAGATGAACTTGGCAATGGCGGGGTCGTAGTAGCGGGCGCCGAGGTAGTCCAGGCCGGTGGAGGCGTCTTCGATCTTGCCGAGGAAGCCGCGGTCGGTGAAGGGCAGGTCGTCGCCGCCGCGACGCTGACCGTACGGGAGGTAGCGTTCGCGGTTGATGGTGCCGGTGGTGGCGTTGATGGCCAGTTGGGTGCTGCCGTGCTGGCCGGCGAGCAGCCAGGTGACGCCGGCGGCGTCGCGCATGGCGATCGGGGAGCCGTCGCTGGCGCTGTAGTAGCGCTTGCCCGCGACCAGGCCACCGGACAGGCGCAGCTCCATCGGGCCGAGGTAGAGGGTGGTGCTGCCGTCGGGGTCGCGGCGGATCAGCCGCTCGCCGGCGGCGTCGTAGACCATCGAGGTCTGCTTGCCGTCGACGGTGGCCTGGGTGAGCTGACCGAGCTGGTCGAAATCGAAGGTGCCCGGCTTGCCGCCGACGGTGCGGGCCGATAGCTGACCGGCCGCGTCGTAGGCGTAGGTGTCAGCGCCGCCAGGTCGGGTGATGGAGGTGACGGCGTTGGGCCGGACCGCGGTGGCGCCGGGGGTGGGGTACGTGTACGTGGCGGTTTGGCCGTTGTCGGTCAGGCTGGTGATGTTGCCGACCTTGTCGTAGGCGTACGCCTGGCTGTAGGGATCGAGGCCCTTGGCGTCACCGGTGCCGGTGCACGAGCTCGCGGTGGTGGTGTAGGCGGTCTTCAGCCGGAGCAGGCCGTCGTAGGTGAAGCATTCGGACTGGCCGTCGGTGCTGCCGGGGATGGCCGAGGCGGCGTCCAGGACGCGGGTGATGGTGCCGGCGACGTTGTAGCTGTAGCGGTCGTCTTGGACGGTGTCCGGAGCGCTGGTGTCGGCTTTGGTCTGGGTGGAGACGCGCGAGAGCCAGTCGGTGGTGGTGTCGCGTTCGAGGGTGCGTTTGATCTGACCGGCGGCGCCCAGCGTGCGGGTAGCGAGTTTGCCGGTGGGGGTGAAGGCCGTGTCCTTGACGTAGGTGAAACCGCCCAGGTCGGAGGTCAGGCCCTGGGCGAACCCAAGGTCGGTGTAGGCGTAGGTGAGCTTCTCGGCAGCTAACCCGCCCGCGTCAGGCAGGCTCTGCTCCCGCAGGTTGCCTGCGGCATCATAGGCGGAGGCGAAGGCGTAGTCGCGGCCTAGGTTGCCTTCGCTGGCCGGGATGGTCAGTTTGGTGGCGGTGGGCCGGTAATCACTGTCGTAGGCGGTGACGGTCTGGGTGTAGGGCTGGCCGCCCGTATAGCGAGTGGCGGCGCCGGGCTGGCCCTTGGCGACGGTGTCGTAGCTCCACTCGGCGAGTTTGGTGCCGGTGGACACCTCGCCGGCCCATTGGATGGTGCGCCGGCCCAGGTCGTCGTAGCTGTTGGAGGTCTTCTGGTTCTTGCCGTTGATGCTGAAGGTGAGCTGGCCGGCCAGGTCGTAGCCGTAGCTGGAGGCGCCGGCGTCCGGGTCGGTGGCGGCGGTGCGCCGGTTCAGCCAGTCGAAGGTGTAGGTGCGGACGTTGCCGTTGGCGTCCGTCATCTTCGTCAGGTTGTCGTGCAGGTCGTAGCTGTAGCTGGTGTCCTGGTGGGTAGTGGCGTCGGCCCACTCCTCGACCTTCACTGCGCGGTCGAAGACGTCCGTGACAGTGGCGGTCTTGCCGCCGACGGGCGGGGTGACCTCGGTGCGGTCGGCGCCGGGGTAGGCGGTGCTGGTGCGGCGCAGCTCGGTGTCGAGGTGGTAGGCGATCGACGCGACCGGGCGTTCCTGATCGTCGTAGACGGACTTGGTCCACTGCGGCAGCCCGGTCGTCGCGGGGTTGAGCAGCCCGCTGCCCGGCTGGCCGGTGTTGTGCACCGGCTCAGATACCGCGCTGGTCAGGCCGCGCGCGTCGTAGGTGGTGGCGGTGACGATCCGGCCACCCGACGGGGAGGCGGTCTGCGCCTCTCGACTGCGGCCGAGGCCGTCCTCGTAGCCGACGGTGCTGAGGTAGGTGGTGCCGGTCAGCAACTGCTTGATCGTTGTCTTGATCGGCGCGGTCGGCTGGCCCAGCCAGCCGTTCCAGGCGATGTCATAGGCCACCGTCGTGCTGGGAGTGCCACCGCTGCGCGGCTGGCCGGGCTTCCATAAAGCGGTGGTACGACCGAGCGCGTCGTAGTCCATCTCGGTGGTCTTGCCGTTGGCGTCGGTGACCGCGACGGCCTCACCCAGGCGGTGCGACAGCCGGGCGGTGACGGTGTGGCCGAGCGGGTTGGTCGTCGTGATGCCGGTGGCGGGCCAGCCGACGGGCGGGGTGTAGGTGGTCGAGGTGGTCTTGCCCAGCGGGTCCACGCTGGTCAGCTGCCGGCCGTACTCGTCGAAGGTCGCCTTGGTCGTGGAGATGGTGCTCGCGTTGGCGTAAGTACGGACCTCGGTGGGGTTGCCGTCGCTCGGCTTGTTGGTCGCCGGGTCGGTGCCCAGGTCGTACAGGCTGACCGTCTTGCCGATCAACGCCCCGGCGGCGCAGTCGTCTCCGGACCGCTCCTCCACGACGGAGGGCAAGTCGAGCAGCCACTGACCGGCGTCGGCGTTGCGCGCGTACGTGGTGGTGGTGCACGTGTTGTCGGTGGTGACGCCGTCCTGGCCGTAGTCGTTGACCTGCTTGGGCAGGCCGTCGGCGTTGTAGCCGGTCTTGGAGTCGGTATAACGCCAGGCTCCGCCGGTTATCTTGTCGCGGGAGCGTTCACGCGTCTGCAGGACCAGGGCGGGGTCCATGGTGCCGGGCCCGTTGCCGGTGGTCTGGATGGTGTATTCCCACCGGGTCGAGTCGACCTCGGTGTAGGCGCGGGGGCTGAGCGCGGTCATCTTCCACGACTGCTCCTGCAGCACGTTGCCCTGCAGGATCGGCTTGTCCACCAGGGTGCCGCCGTCGAAGTCGGTGACGGTCTCGCCGGTGCCGCGCAGGAAGTTGCGGGTGGTGACGGTGTAGCCGGCCGGGTCGGTGCCGGAGCCATCGATAGTGCGGACCTGGCTGTAGCCGCGCCAGTCCGAGGTCGGCGGAGCCTGGCCAGGCTCGGCGAACTGGACCGGTTTGGTCCAGCGCGGGCTGCCGATGAACTCGTACTGATGCACCATGTCCGGCGAGGCGCCGACCATGTCCCGTTCGACGACCTTGACCGCGAGCTGCTTGAAGAAGCGCGACCAGCTCTCATAATCGGCTTCGGGGATGCTGTAGTCGACGTCGTAGCAGTCGCCGGTCTTGTCGGTGAAGTAGTTGGAGCCGTCACGGCCCTTGCCGCCGCCGCACGGATCGGCTTGACCGTAGGTGACCTCGGTGCGGCCGCCCATCCCGTTGCCGATCGCGGCGATGCGCGGCACCATCCGCCATGACAGCAGGTCGGTCCAGTCCGACATGGAGTCGTAGTCCATCTTGCCGGCCAGCATCACCGCGTCGAAGTCCAGCGGCGGCAACGCCACCTCCTGGGCTGCGGCCAGCCCGATCTGCTGCACGGTGTCCAGCCACAGCGCCGGATCGTCGGCCGGCCCGAAGTCGGTGCGCTGGTAGATCCAGGTCTGTGCCAGGTCCAGGCGGTCCACCGGATCCCACGCGTTCGAGGTGGGGTTGAGCGACTCGGTCAGGACCGAGGTGAGTTTGCGGGTGGAGAAGAAGCCGATCGCGCTGTTGGCGCAGCCGACGGCCTGGGCGCACTGCAGGTCGGTCGGCACGTCCACCCCGCCGCGGTCGGTGGTGGTGAAGGTGGTCCGCGCGGTCGGCACGCTGCCGGGCACCTGGGTGTTGTGTCCCCACTGCACCTTGGCCAGCGTGCCGCCCCGGTCATAGGGCAGCACCCGGTACAGCTCGTGCGCGCACGAGGGCAGGCAGAAGTAGTTGGTCTCCCGGTTGTAGGAGTAGTCGATCACGTTCTCGTTGGAGTCGAGCTCCTGGTCCAGGTTCCACCGCCACACGCCGGTGCAGGTGGGCGGGATGTCGTTGTTGAGGTAGCGGTCGTAACACGGCTCGCCCGAGTCGTTGCCCACGTACGGCACCTGCCACTGGGCGTCCTTGGTGTAGCCGAACCGCCACACCGTGCCGTCCTGGCTGGTCACCTTCCAATACGGCTGGCTGTCGGCTCCCCCTGCGACCTGCTCGATCTTCCAGCCGAAATCCGGAACCGTCTTCCAGCCCCCACCCGCATTGCGGTCCTTGACGATCTGCGCCGACCGGCCACCCGCCGACAGCACCAACTCCGACTGCGACCTGTCAGTGGTGGCGGGATCGTCGTCGGTGTCATCCGGCGACTCCCAGCACAACGCCTCCCCGCCGATCCCGTTCTCCTCGGCTTTCCAGATCAGCTCCGCGGTGTTTTCGTCGTAGGAGTTGTCGACGTAACAGCGGCGATAGCGCCGCTCGATGAACCCGGCACTCAGATCCCAGCCCGCACCAACCACGCTGGACTGGTTGTTGGACCACTGCCCCTGCCCGTCCACCGACGACGCGTCGTACTGCAGCGACAGATCCGGCCCGTCACCGCCCACCGACGGCGCCTCCGGCAACGGCACGTCATAGTCGAAACCACCACCCGACGTGCCCGCCTGCCATGTCCCCGACGGCTTCAGATCGGTCGCACCCCAGTTGCCGTTCGGCCCCGTCATGCCGACCGACAGCAGATACACCGACCCGGCGGCCAGCTGCGCCACCAGCCGATCGCGCGCCACCTGAGCCGCCCACGCCTTACGATCCTTGCCCGCAGGTGTCGGCTTGACCGCCGCCGCACTCGCGCCGACCGGCGTCGCCTCGACCTCCGCAGTCAGCGTCCCGGCCCGCGCATCGTTCGTGGACGGCACCACCACCGGGCGCACCACGCACGTCTTCGGCCGCGGCACCTCCACCGCACACGCCGGCACCCGCACCAGCCGCAACCGGCTGACGAAGTTCCCACCGAACGCGTCCCGGAAGCCCGCGTACGAAAACTCCGCCCGCACCTTGCCCGGCGCCGCCCCGTCATCGGCCCGCATCATCCGCGCAGCGATGCCCACTCCGCCCAGTGCGCGGGCAGCCTCCGGCGACAAGGTCTCCACCTTGACCTTGTCCAGCCCGCTGCTCTTGGCCTGGCCCACCTTGACCGGCAACGTCCCGGCCTCGGCCACCTTGCCGACGGCCGGCACCTCCACCTCGGCCGTGCCCGCCTTCGGCCATACCGGCTCACGCCGCTCCACCTTCGGCGCCGACGCCTCCGCGCCCTTGGGCACTTCGCGTTTCGGCACCGGGCGACCGTCCACGGACTGTTCCGGGTCCGGCGCGGCCGCGGCAGCCCGCTCCACCAGCTGATCCGGCACCCCGACACTCGAAATCAGCACCATCGAGCACAGCCCGACGATCAACGCCGCCAACCACATCCGTACACGCCGAGCCCGCATACCGCACCCCTTCACGGCACGCTGACGCAGACCCCGGGAAACGAGGCCTCGGCGCACCTAAGGCAGACATAAGAACGATCACTCGGAATGTGATCGACGAACCAAGATCGGTCAACAACGGGAGGGTCACTTACCCGACACCAACCGTCAGGGCGCGTCAGCCACGCACTCCATGTTCACTGGTCAACCGACATGTCAGGGAAGGCGCTTTCCTGAAGAAAAATGCACATGTGATCTACATCACGCTTACGACGGTTCGCATCCTTACGGCCACGAGACCGTGGGGGCCGGTTTGCCACCTGCCCAGCTGTTGCCGCTGGCCGCTGTGATCTGATGCGGGCTCCATGCCAACCGGTTCGACACATGCGGGGAATGGCGATCACTACGGTCTGCCAGTCAAACCTTTCGGTCTCATTGAACACGAAAGGGATATCGAACCGCCATTCCCTTGCTTTCCAGTCAAAACCCGCATCGCGCGAATGCACGCCACCGCAATCACTGAATCTAGGGATCCCCCTCGCATGCCGCCGCGATGCACAGTCGGAGCAAGCATCCAGCCGAGGATGAATCCTTTCTCATGGAGGTAGACATGAAGAATTCAGTGCGACTGCCAATGATGCTGGCAGCCTCTGCCATCATCGCCAGCGGCGTGTTCGCCGTCTCAAGTGCGACTGCGGAAACCAACTCCGCAGCACTGTCCGCCAATCGGGCTGCCCCGGGAATCCTCTGGGCCAAAGTCAGCTCAAACGGAACCCTGCTCGCCGCGTCGGGCATCAGGAACGTCAACAAGTTCGGTGGGGGGCGCTACAACCTGACGACGGACTCCGACATCAGCAGATGCGCACTGACCGGAACGATCAACACGTCGGGTGGCAATGACCCCGGGCCGGGCAGTGCGTCGATCCTGGTCGGCGCGGTCAATGGAAGGACGCTTTTCGTTCGCACAGCGACGCCATCGGCTCAGAACCCGATGAGCGTCGACGACGATCGACCGTTCTCCCTAGTGATCTCCTGCTGAGCTCCGCCGCCGACTTCTGAGCCGAGCGGCCATCCATCGATAGCAGATCGAGTGACAAAATAGATTCGCACTCGCACCGGAAATGGCAAAACGGCGAGAAAGGAGTTTTTCATGAGTTACCGAATCCGTCGGCTTGCCGACGTGGCCTGCGCTGCCGCGGCGACTAGTTTGCTGCTGGGCGCCCCAGCGATGGCCGCCAGCGAAAAGACGGTCGCCGGCGCCGTTCACGCCCAGACCGTCCTCGGCCCTTATGCCAGCTTCGAAGTTTGCGCGGTATCCGGGCTACAGGGCCAGCAGGCCCACCAATGGATTTCGTGGTTCTGCTCGCAGAACGGCACCACCCAATGGTGGTTGTTCACCACTCCATGACATACCCCATAGCTCGATAACTCGGCCTTGGCCATCTCCACGATCTTGGAGATGGCCAAGGTCTGGTTCAGTTGGGCAACTCGTCCAGAGCCAGCCCCAATGCTGCCGCCAGGTCGATCGTTCTGCGCGGTGTCGGGCACTGCCTGGCCAGGCTGGTCTGGTCGAGGCGGCCGTTACGGGCTTGGAAAAGAACATTCGCGGCAGGATGTCGGCGCAGTCCGTCCGCGGTGAGCTCGTCCGCGACTCGATGCGCGATAGCGACGAGGGTGGGGAATGCCGACTGCAGATCCGCGGCCCATTCCTGGAGCGCCTCCAGCCACCTCTGTGTGGCGCTGTCAGCTGCCGAAGTGAACCGCTCTGTCGCCTGAGCCAGCTCCAGCCAGGTGGAGTCA
The DNA here is from genome assembly GCF_040680095.1 of Nonomuraea sp. NPDC052129. Taxonomy (NCBI): domain Bacteria; kingdom Bacillati; phylum Actinomycetota; class Actinomycetes; order Streptosporangiales; family Streptosporangiaceae; genus Nonomuraea; species Nonomuraea sp. NPDC052129. The sequence goes on from NZ_JBFAVX010000045.1 coordinate 79,983, forward strand.
TGCCAAGGCTTGGACTTCAGGACGGGCAACTGCCACTGCCGCTTGGTGGCCGACCAATGATCCGCATGCGCTTTTACCGAGTGGACCGTGAATCCTGGAAGGCACAGCGCGGTCAGGTTCCAGCCGTGGCAGGCACCGGTGTCGAGACCGAAGATCCGGCCGTCGAGGATCATCGGTTCCCGGCCGGTCACGTGATGGCCGACGACCACCGGCTTGGCATCGGTGTAGTGGTCGTACCAGCGACTGTCCGGGAACAGCGCCGCGAGCTCTCGTTCACCCCTCGTCGAGCCACAGAGGATTTCCTCCCTCTGGTCGGCCAGCGGAATTCCGGACAGCATCGCGGCGTGGACCACACGGACATGCTCGTTCTCGAAGTAGTACGGCAGTGTCCGCATCCAGTCGACCGTTTCGGCGTAGTGGTCGCCGAGCTGCAAGCGCGTGATCTCTTGTGCGTAGGAGAAGATCCCGCGTACGTGCTTCCGCTCGTGGTTGCCCATGACCACGACCGAATTCGGGCGCTCGCGGAAAAGGCTGACCACGTCACCGGGCGCGGGACCGCGATCGACCAGATCACCGACGCTGACCAGCAGGTCGTCCGGTCGGATGTCGACTTCCTCAAGCAGTTCGCGCAGCTCGTCGAAGCAGCCGTGGATGTCGCCGATGATGATCGTGCGCCGCATTCGGGCGATCCTAGGGAGGCATCGGTGCGGCGGACAAAGGATTTTGCGCGATGACTGATGCTCCAGATCTCTAGGATGCCGCGTGTGGATCGTGATCAAATTCTCCTGACTCATCCCGGTACGGCAAAGCCCAAGTACCTTGAGCTCCGGGTCGACGGGGTTGAGCTGCACCGGAATTGGTGGGCCGGCACTGGGAAGCCTCAGGGGCGTACGAAGTCGTTCGACGACGGGCGCGCGGCGCGCGAGGCCCTGGAGAAGGTCGTCACCGAGAAGATGCGTGACGGGTACGCCCTGCTCCGCGACGTCGCTGCGACCGAGCCGGGCGACGTCGTCGCCCAATGCACGACGCGGGCCACGAACGGCGTCGTGGCGATCGCCCTGCACCCGGACGGCCACACCGTCGCGGTCGCCCGCGGCATCCCCGACCGGACCCGTAATGCCGGCTGCGAGGTACAGACGGTCGACCTACGGACCGGCGCCCGCCAGGTGGTGTACACCGATGCGTATCGGTACTCAATGATCCGTACCGTGGCCTTCGAGCCGGACGGATCGCACCTGACGTTCACCGTCCGCGACTGGATCACCATGGTGGAGGTGAGCTACACGGTGGCGCTCGCCACCGGTCATGTCCAGCGCCTGCCCCACACCCGGCCAGCGTGGGACACCGCCCGTCGGCGGATGCTGATCGTCGACAATGATCACGCGCTGCGAGTGCTGGGTCCGGACGGCGGTTCGTGCCTCGATCTTCCGGCGGGCAAGCGCTTCCAGACCACCGCCACACTGTCGCCGTCGGGCCGGCTCGTCGCTCTCGCCCATGATCCAGACAATCGCGATACGGAGCATGACCTCGAGATCTGGGATGTTGACACCGGTCAGCGAGTCCTCGCCGCCCCGTTCCCCTTCCCGGCGAGATTCCAGGGGACCAGCCACCGGTTCGACAAACTGGCGTTCGACGGGACCGAGCAAATCCTCGTCGCGAGCGGCGAGACGTCAGGATGCTTCGGCGTCTCAGTGGAATCCGGTGCCCTGTGCTGGGCGATCAAGGGCGAGCAGGACGGGTACGCGCGGTTGGCGGACTTCGCGCTGTCACCCGACGGCACCCTGCTCGCCGGTGCCCTCTCCGGTGGCCCGGTCATCGTCCACGACGTCGCGACCGGACAGCCGCTGGAGCCGCGCTTCGCCGTACCCGGCGAGTGGTCGCGCTGGTGCCAGGCGGTCGGTTTCTCCGCCGACGGCCGGCTCCTGGCGGTCGCCGACTACCCCGGCCGCGTCACGGTGTTCCGGTTCGACGGCGTGGAGTTCGCCAAGCCCGGCGAGTGACGTCCGGCACCCGGTCGGCACGGAATCGTGCACTGCTGGGGCACGCTCGATGCCGTCGCACCCGCTGGCGCCGCGCCGAGTGCTTCCCGGTTCAAGGATTTCAGGCCAGGAGGCCCCAGGGTTTTGGTGTCGACGCCGACCACCTGGATGACCTGGGCGAGACCGTGCGGAGAGAGTAGCGTGAGGCAATGGATCGTCGCATCTTCGGCCTGGAGAACGAGTACGGCGTGACCTGCACGTTCAGGGGACAGCGCAGGCTGTCCCCCGACGAGGTCGCGCGCTACCTGTTCCGGCGGGTCGTGTCCTGGGGCCGATCGAGCAACGTCTTCCTCCGCAACGGCGCACGTCTGTACCTCGACGTGGGCAGCCATCCTGAGTACGCAACACCCGAGTGTGACAACGTCATCGAACTCGTCACCCACGACAAGGCCGGCGAGCGCATCCTCGAGGGACTCCTCGTCGACGCCGAGAAGCGGCTGCGCGAAGAGGGCATCGCCGGCGACGTCTACCTGTTCAAGAACAACACCGACTCGGCCGGAAACTCCTACGGCTGTCATGAGAACTACTGTGTGGGCCGGCACGGCGAGTTCGGGCGGCTGGCCGACGTACTGATCCCGTTCCTGGTCACCCGGCAGATCATCTGCGGCGCGGGCAAGGTGCTGCAGACGCCGCGCGGCGCGGTCTACTGCGTGTCGCAGCGGGCCGAGCACATCTGGGAGGGCGTCTCCTCGGCCACCACCCGGTCCCGGCCGATCATCAACACCCGGGACGAGCCGCACGGTGACGCCGAGCGGTTCCGCCGCCTGCACGTCATCGTCGGCGACTCGAACATGAGCGAGGCCACCATGCTGCTCAAGGTCGGCGCCACCGACCTGGTGCTGCGCATGATCGAGGCGGGCACGGTGATGCGCGACCTGTCGCTGGAGAACCCGATCAGGGCCATCCGCGAGGTGTCGCACGACATGACCGGGCGGCGGCGGGTGCGGCTGGCCAACGGCCGTGAGGCGTCGAGCCTGGAGATCCAGCAGGAATACCTGTCCAAGGCCAAGGACTTCGTCGAGCGCCGCGGCGGCGACGCGATCACGCACCGGGTGCTGGAGCTGTGGGAGCGGACGCTGCACGCGGTCGGCACCGGCAACCTCGACCTGGTGGCGCGCGAGATCGACTGGGTGACGAAATACCAGCTCATCGAGCGTTACCGCAAGAAGTACGACCTGCCGCTGTCGTCGCCGAGGGTGGCGCAGCTCGACCTCGCCTACCACGACGTGCACCGCAAGCGCGGCCTGTTCTACCTGCTACAGCGCCGCGGCTTGGTGGAGCGGGTGGCCTCCGACATCAAAATCTTCGAGGCCAAGTCGGTGCCGCCGCAGACCACCCGGGCGCGACTGCGCGGCGAGTTCATCCGCAAGGCGCAGGAGAAGCGGCGCGACTTCACCGTCGACTGGGTGCATCTCAAGCTGAACGACCAAGCCCAGCGCACCGTCCTGTGCAAGGACCCTTTCCGCAGCGTCGACGAGCGGGTGGACAAGCTCATCGCCGACATGTGAGTCAGCGGCGCCGCTGACCACCATCATCGTGCGGGATAACCAGTCGACGGGTACGCGGTCCTGTCCGAGTTCGATGGGCGGCAAACATGGTCGCCGCAGATTGGCGAGATGGGTGTCATCGAAGGCTGTCGTTCCGGCGCGCGCTCCACACTGCCAGCCCGGCCACCAGGACGAGAACGCCGGCGAGCCAGAGGATGCCCTGGAGTGGCAGGGCATCGACGATTGTGCCGCCGGCCAGCGCGCCGAGACCGATCGAGAGGTTGAACACTGCCACCCACAGAGCGGAGGCTTCCTCGACCGCTTGTGGCGCGGACTTGATCATCCATGTCTGGAGGCTTGTGGAGACCCCGCCGTACACCAGGCCCCAGACGACGAGCAGCGTTACCCCGCCAGCGGCGGTGAGCCCTGCTATGGGGTAGAGCAGCACGGTCACCCCCAAGGCGGCGGTGATGGTGAGGACCGTCCGATGGAGCCGTTTCGCCACGGCGGCACCCGCGATGAAGTTCCCTGCGACGCCCGCCATGCCGAATCCGAACAGCAGTGGCCCGACGAGTTGCGCATCGATGCCGGACAGATCCTGCAGCACGGGGCTGATGAACGTGTATGCCGCGAAGTGGCCGGTCACGATCAGGAAGGTCGCCAGAATGCCGACCCGGACGCCCTGGTTGCGGAACTGGTCAGCCAGCCGCCGCAGGCCGACGGGTTGAGCAGCGGTCAACGGTGGCAGCACAGCCAGCAAAGCGACCAGCACGACCAGTGCGAGGGCGCTCAGCGCGCCGAACGCGATCCGCCAGCTCGCCAGCCCGCCGATCACCGTGCCGATGGGGACGCCGAAGACGTTCGCGGCCCCGACGCCGCCGAAGATGATCGCCGTGGCCCGCGGCACGAGCGGGGCGGGGACGAGCCGGACGGCCAGACCCCCGGCGATGGCCCAGAACCCGCCGATCGCCACCCCGACCAGCACGCGGGCGCTGATCAGAAGCGGATAGTTCGGGGCCAGGGCGGAGGCCAGGTTGGCGAGCGTCATGAGCCCCATCAAGGCGACGAGCAAGAGCCGGCGATCCATCCTGCCGACGAGAACCGGAACCGATGGCGCCGCGACGGCGGCGACGATGCTGGGGACCGTGACCATCAGACCCGCCGCACCCTCAGAGACCGACAGCGCCGATCCGACGGGGGTGAGCAGTCCGATGGGGAGCTGCTCGGCCGTCACCAGGAGAAATGTGCCGAAGGCCACGGCAGACACCGCGATCCAATAATTCTTCGCTGACGCGTCTCGCCCGGTCGTCGTCGGGTCCGTTGCCGTCACGTCGAATCTCCCCTCTCTCATTCGGGAGCGGTCGCTCCCATATGACGGCACACCATAATACGGGAACGATCGCTCCACAACGTTGGTAGAATGACGACCATGGCACGGCCCAGGGAGTTCGACGAGCAAGATGTGATCGCCAAGGCGACCGACCTGTTCTGGCGCCGCGGCTACAACGCCACGTCCGTCCGCGACCTGGGCGCCGAGCTCAGACTCAAGCAAAGCAGCCTGTATCGCACCTTCAACGACAAGCGCACATTGTTCTTGCGGACGCTGGACCACTATCGGGCGACGGAGTCCACGCAAGCCGAAGAGCAGCTCAGCGCCGCCGGTCCCAGCCTCGAAGTCCTGCGGGAGTGGTTGATCTGGATGATCAGTCACGAGGCCGGTCGCGGCTGCTTCGTGGTCAATACGGCTGCCGAACTCGGCACCACCGACCCCGAGGTCCAGCAGAGGACCGAGGCCGCGTTCGAAGTCACCAGGAAAACCCTGGCGTCACTGCTACGTCGCGGCATCCGCGACGGCGACCTGCCCGCCGCATTGGACGTCGACGCCGCAGTGGAGCTGCTGTTCACGACGGTGCTTGGACTACGCGTACGTGAACGCACCGGACACGACGTCCAACGGCTCGCCACAGCAATCGACTTCACGATCAAAATGCTCGCGACATCTGCGACCTGACCACGCCTATCCCGGTCGCGGAGCAGCGAGGGACCGGCCGCCCCCGCCCCCATTCGGCAGGTTGTGATAGCCGGGCCTGCCGGTATCAGGTGAGCCTGTTCGCACGTGGCCAACGTACCGACTCACGACAAACGATGAGGGCGCATCCAGCCATCCGGCGCCGCCCCTTGAAAAGGCACGCGGGCCTTGCCCGCTGGTGAGGAAGGCCGAGGCGTATCACGGCCCCGAACGTCACGATGCGACACGGCAACAGCAAGATGCAGACTTCGTTTGAACAGTCAGCCGTATGGGGATCAGTCGGCCGCGTCCGACTGTCCACGGCCCCACCCGGGAAATCGTTATTCGGCAAATTCGATTATTACCTCATGAGTTTGGACTTGCTGCGTCGCACCGACGACGACCTCGACCTTCTTGCCGTGCCATTGGTCAGTGACGCCGGCGATACATTCGACGTTGCACTCGTCCTTGCGTAGGTTGAGCTGGCTCCAGCCCTTCGCTGTGAAGCCGTCGAGAACCGTGCCGCTGGGTGTCTTCCCGTCCACTATGGCAGTCAACCAGCCACCCTCATCACCCGAATCGCAGTCGTCACGTGCCTCAAGTGTGGCGGCTATGGACTCAGGAAGAAGCGCCGATGTTGCTTTCTTGAGCTCGACGGTCTCCTGGATCGCCTCCTGACGGCAGCCCGTTTCCGTCCAGCTTGGATATTTACAACCGGTCAGGGTGAATACCATCACGGTCGCTAACGCAGGAATGGTCCAGCGCTTGGCCATAGAGCCTGCTTCCTACAGTTACATCCGCGACGGCAACGCCGCGCCACATCCCACTGCCTCACCAGGCTGGGCCGAGCACCGACACCGTGTACCACTCAGGAGCCAGCTTATCCATCCCTTCTTATGGCTATGGGGGTTTCTTCGGGCATACGCCTCCGGAAGGGCGGATTGGGCCCCCTGACGTGCGTCTTCTTGACTTCGGGCCGCGTCGGCATCGATAGCCTTCGTCGACAACCCGCTTGACGGGCGGCAATGACGTCTAATTCGCTACCTCTTCGCGGGACGCTGTGCCAAGGTTCTGCAGAAGATCAAGCGAGCCGGGGAGATCACCGTGCCCTGCCATGGTCGCTGTCCTGTGGCGTCGGGCGGGCAAAGGTCGCGAACTGTCCGCCAGGCCCTTTGGCAGGTTCGGTCCCGTACGAGTACCCCACCGCCCAACGCCGCTTGAACGAGACGAATGGGATGAGCGAGAAATGACCGAGCTGGACCTGGCCCCGGCCGACCACCCCGCGCGCCTTGAGCGGGGGCACCCGTTCAGGCAGTGGAAGACCTGGCGGATGCCCGGCAGCGAGTTGACCCTCACCGGCTACTCTCGCGCGAACGACAAGACGTTCTTCCACATCCCCGAGCTGCGGTGCAGCCTCGACGCGGGGCTGTGCGAGGGACGGCAGGTGGACACGGTCTTCCTGACGCACACCCACCATGACCATGCCAAGGACCTTGACTACCTGGCCGCCAATCCCGCCGGCACGGACATCTACCTGCCTGCCGAGGCGGTGCCGTATGTGGAGTCCTACTTACGCGCGTCCGCGGAGCTCAATCACGGCGCGGGGTTCGATCCCGCCCTGGCGGCAGGGCACCGCTTGCACGGGGTGCGGGGCGGCGACGAGTTCAGCTTCGGGCGCCGGGGACACCACGTGCGGGTAGTGGAGTGTGAGCACAAGGTGCCTTGTGTGGGGTACGCCTTCTCGGAGCGGAGCAAGGCCCTACGGCCCGAGTTCGAACGGTTGCGGCAGGACCTGATCGAGCAGGGCAAGGGCGGTGAGTTCGGCCGGATCATGGCGCGGAAGCGCAAAGAGGGGGTCGAAGTCGACCACGAGGTCCGGCGGCCGCTGTTCGCCTTTCTTGGCGACACTCATGTGAACGTGTTCGCCCGTAACCCGTGGCTGTTTGAATACCCGGTCATCATCACCGAATGTACCTTTCTGGATGACACCGAGTTGGAGCGCGCGGAGCGAATCGGGCACACGGTCTGGAGTCAACTGCGACCCGTGGTCGAGGCCCATCCGCAGACGCTGTTCGTCCTGACCCATTTCAGTCTGCGCCACTCCGACCAGCAGGTCCTCGCGTTCTTCCGGCAGCAGTGGGAGCAGGCGAGCAACGTTCTCCTGTGGGTCCATCCGGACAGCCACCTGCCCGAGCAGCATCAGCACCGCACTCCCTGACCCCTGACACTCAAATGTCCACGGGTCCGCCCCCGGGAGAAGGGGGCGGACCCGTTCGTATCAGTAGGGGAAGACCGGGTAGCCGTTGTAACCGCCGCCGATGCACGTGCGCCCGGTCGGGCTCAGCCAGTCAGGAACGACCACGCCGCCCGCGAACACGCACTGGGTGACGGTGATGTACTCGCGGGCGGTGGCCTGAGCCGTCGCTGCAGGGGCGAGTGTCAGTGCACCTGCGGCGGTCGCGGAGACGAGAGTGAGGGTGAGGATCAGGCGACGCATAGGACTCCCATCGCGGAGGGTTATTGATCCACTACCTATGGTTACCTATACGGCCGCCCGCCAAACTGCGATAAGGCCGCTAACAGTTGCCGAAGGCCGGGAGGCCGAGGATGCGGAGTGCCAGCCATTCGATGGCCAGCGGCCCGCCCTCGATGGCCCCCGTCACGTGATTCGGGGCTGGGAGGGATGTCCAGCGGAGGTTGACGCCCGCCCGGCAGTACTCCGAGCGCAGCGTGGCCGAGATCGCCTGCGGGATGATCTCGTCGCCCTGGGCATGGTAGATGAACATCGGGACACGCGGCGCGGTCGCCCCGAGGCGGTTCTCGGCGAGCCGGGCCAGCCACTTGGGCTGGTTCATCAGGTCCACGGGGCTCAGGTCGGAGAAGCGCAGGCCGGCGAGCTTGCTGCCCAGGTCGCCCACGCAGTCGTCGGCCGCGTCCGCGAGCAGGGCGCGCCCGCGGTCGTTGAGGTCGGCGTTGAGATCGAGTTCCGGGTAGGCGGCGTCGAAGCCGACCCCGGCCGCTGCGGCCAGCCCGAAGTTGGCATTACCGTCGAGGTGGTCCGCCACCGCGTGCAGGTCCGCCGGGATTCCGCCCGCGGCCACGCCCTTGAGCCGCAGCTCCGACGCGTACGACGGCTGGAGCTGGGCCGCCCAGGCGGCCGAGGCGCCGCCCTGCGAGTAGCCCATGATCGCGACCGGCCCGCCCGTGGACAGGCCCGAGCCCGACACGCGCGTGGCGGCCCTGATCGAGTCCAGTACGGCGTGACCCTGCGAGATCCCCGCCATGTACGTGTGCACTCCCGGCGTGCCGAGGCCCTCGTAGTCGGTGATGGCCACCGCGAACCCCTTGAGCAGGAACAGGCTCACCAGCGCGAGCTCCGCCTCGCCGCCCCGGCTCATGCTGGCCGAGGGCGCGCACTGGTCGCCGAGTCCGTGGGTGCCGACGGCATACCCGATGATCGGGCGCTTGCCCAGCGGGTAGCTCGCCTTGGGTACGAGCAGGGTGCCGGACACGGCGTTCAGCGAGCCGGTGGCGGAGGTCGAGCGGTAGAGCAGGTGCCAGGCGTTCACCGGGACTTCGAGCAGCTTGCCCGGCAGCAGGTAGACGGTGGTGGGCTGGGCGGTGACCACGTCCCCCGCCGCGGCCGCGCGGGCAGGCGGCGCCGCGACGAAGGACGCGATCAGTAAGAGGATCATGGTCATGCTGACGCGGACACGTAACCTCATGTGCCACCCCTCTCCGTGGGGTTCGCTCAGGGGAAGGCGGCGCCGCGAGCCGATCGTTACCCGGCAGTAACCTCGTGTCAAGGCCCGAAACGACGGCGAATCCGAGCCGTTGTCAGACTGCCTCCCGCGCCACATAACACTGGCCACGACCGCATCACCGGGCCGCCCCGAAACGGTGAACTCCACTGCGACGGTCAGGCACCATGGACGGATGGATGCTGGTTCGGTGACCTTTCTGCGCGAACTACTCGCCGATACCGGCTGGGTGGAGCGCACCCGCGAGCTCGGCCTGGCGCTGCGGACCACCCGCTCGCCCGGCGGCCTGATGCTGGTGGGCACGCCCGACGACGAGCCGTGGCATCTCACCGCGCATCTCGCCGACGAGGCCCGGCTTTCCGAGCTGCCGCAGCTCGCCCCCACCCTGGTCCGCTGGAAGCCGCCCGCCGACGCCCCGGCCCACCTGCGCGTCGGGCTCGACCGGATTCAGCGGGCGGGGCGCGGCGAGACGCTGTTCGTGGTGGCCGAGCAGGACGCGCCCGTGCCGCTGCTCGAACGGGTCAACGACGCCCGCCGTACGGGGGCGACGATCCTGGCGCTGGAAGGCGGCGACACGGCGCTGGAGGGGCTGGCGCACGACGCGATCGCCGTGCCACGGCTGGGGCCGGTCACTTTCGACGGCGCCCAGCACCTGGTCAGCATGGCCGCGGGCGAGCTGCCGGCGCGCCCGGGGCTGCGCGAGCGCCTGGCCCGCCTGCTGGAGAGGGTCAACGGTCCCCAGGTCGCCGACTGACGCTCATGACCCCGCGTTGGTGAGCCTGCTGGCGAGTGCCCGGACATGGTCCTTGAGCTGGGGCGGGTCAAGGACCTGGAAGTCGATGCCCTTGAGCGCGACATAGAGGGCGATTTTGTCGAGGGAGTCGCCGCCGGCGTAGAAGAGGCAACTGTCCGCGTCGCGGTGTTCGAGACGGCCCGCGGTAGGTGAGGTGTGTTCGGCGACGACATCGAGCGGCGCGTGGAACAGGATGGTCGCCCGATACCGGTACGGGGAACTCGTGAGGGCGTTGGAGACATAGGTCTGTACCCCCTCGGCGGGTTCGGGCCGGGGCGTGAAACGCGGCCCAGGCTGTGGAGCCGAGTCCATACGGTCGACGCGGAAGGTACGCCAGTCGTCGCGGTCGAGGTCGAAGGCGAGCAGGTACCACCGCCGGCCGGTGTGGACGAGGCGGTACGGCTCGACGCGGCGAGTGCGCTGCTGATACCCGAAGCGGATGCCCTCGTGGGCGCGGCAGGCGGCGGCCAAGGCGGTGAGCAGATCGGGATCCACCGTCGGGCCGGGGCCGGTCAGCGGCAGGATGGCCGACTGCATCGCGCCTACGCGGTGGCGCAGCCGGGAGGGCAGAACCTGTTCGAGCTTGGCGAGCGCGCGTAGCGAGGTCTCCTCGATCCCGGTGACCGTGCCCGTGGCGGCGGCGCGCAGTCCGACCGCGACGGCGACGGCCTCGTCGTCGTCGAGCAGCAGCGGCGGCAGGGCGGCGCCGACCCCCAGCCGATAGCCGCCGGTGATGCCGGTGGCGGACTCCACCGGATAGCCGAGGTCGCGGAGCCGGTCGACGTCGCGGCGGACGGTACGGGTGGTGACACCGAGGCGCTCGGCCAGCTCGGCACCGGACCAGTCGGGGCGGGACTGGAGCAGGGACAGCAGCCGCAGCAGCCGCGCCGAGGTTTCCAACATCCGCGAGCAACTCCCTTCGATCTGAAGAGCTGAGGACCGGACCTGTCCTCAATGGTTTCTAGTGTTCCTCGTACCGGGGTCGCCCGGGAACCCTCGAAACCAAGGAGAGCTTCATGATCCTCGTCACCGGCGCCACCGGAAACGTCGGCCGCCATGTGCTCGACGTGCTGGTCGCCAACGGTCACGCCGTGCGTGCCCTGAGCCGGTCCCCGCAGCAGGCGGTGTGGCCGGCCGAGGTCGACGTCGCCGCCGGCGACCTGGCCGACCCGGCGTCGCTGGACGCGGCCCTGACCGGCGTGGAGTCGGTCTTCCTGTTCGCCGTACCGGGCAGCGGGCCCGCGTTCGTCGCCGCCGCCCAGCGGGCCGGCGTGCGCCGGGTGGTGCTGCTGTCCTCCGGCGGGGTCGACGACGACGCGCAGGTCCAGGACGGACCGATCGCCACTTACCACGCCGAGATCGAGCAGGCCCTGCGCGGCTCCGGCCTGGCGTGGACCTTCCTGCGCCCGGACGTGTTCGCCGCCAACAGCCTCATGTGGGCCGGGCAGACCAGGTCCGGCGACGTGATCCGCGGCGCCTACGCCGGCGCGGCATCCGCCCCGGTGCACGAAGCCGACATCGCCGCGGTCGCCGTGGCCGCACTCACCGAGGACGGGCACGCCGGCTGCGTCTACCGGCTGACCGGGCCGCAATCACTCAGCCATGCCGACCAGGCCGCCATCCTCGGCCAGGCACTCGGCCGGCCCATCAGCTACGCCGAACTACCCGCCGAGAGCGTGCGCGAGGCGATGAGCGCCCACGTGCCGGGCCCCATCCTGGACAGCATTTTCGCCACCTGGGCCGCCTCCGTCGGCCGCACCGCACCCACCACCACCGACATCGAGAAGGTCACCGGTCGTCCCGCGCGCGGCTACCACGACTGGGTCCTCGACCACGCTGCCGCGTTCTAGCCACGAGACATCATTCAAGGAGACCTTGCGTGTCAGACATGAGCGAAACGATCATGCCGTTCCGGATCGATGTCCCCCAGAGCGATCTCGATGACCTGCACCGTCGGCTGTCCGCCGTGCGGTGGCCGAGCGAACTGCCCGACGTCGGCTGGAGCCGCGGCGTTCCCCTGGCCTACCTCAAGGAGCTGGCCGAGTACTGGCGCACCTCGTACGACTGGCGCAAGCATGAGACCGCGTTGAACGACATCCCGCAGTTCACCACCGAGATCGACGGGCAACGGGTGCACTTCATGCACGTACGTTCCCCACACCCGGACGCCCTGCCCCTGATCCTCACCCACGGCTGGCCCGGATCGGTGGTCGAGTTTCTCAAGGTCATCGGCCCCCTGACCGATCCGGCCGCGCACGGCGGAGACCCGGCCGACGCCTTCCACCTGGTCATCCCGTCGCTGCCCGGCTTCGGATTCTCCGGCCCCACGCGAGAGACCGGGTGGAACAGCGGCCGGATCGCGCGGGCGTGGGCGCGGCTGATGAGCCGGCTCGGTTACGACCGGTACGGCGCGCAGGGCGGCGACCTCGGCGCCCTGGTCACCCCGGAACTCGGCCGCGCCGCCACCGGGCAGGTCGTCGGTGTACATGTCAACGCCGCCTCCTTCGGGTTCATCCCGTTCGGGGATGTCTCGCACGAGGAGCGGGCCACGCTGACCGACGCCGAGCGGGCCCGGCTGGGGCGGGTGAAGGAGTTCATGGACGACCAGAGCGGTTACTTCAAGATCTCGGCCACCCGGCCGCAGACGGTGGCGTACGCCCTCACCGACTCACCGGTCGGCCAGCTCGCCTGGCTCGTCGAGAAGTTCAAGGAGTGGAGCTTCCCCGCCGCCGACCTGCCCGAGGCCGCCATCGACCGGGACCTGCTGCTGACCGACGTGATGCTCTACTGGCTCACCGGCACCGCCGGATCCGTCGCCAACCTGTACTACGAGAACATGCACGCCAACACCTGGCACACCGAGCCGGCCACCACACCCACCGGTGTCGCCGTGTTCGCCCACGACCTGCCCATCCGCCGCTACGCCGAATACGGCAACAACATCACCCACTGGTCGGAATTCGACCGCGGCGGCCACTTCGCCGCCGTGGAAGCACCCGACCTGCTCACCGCCGACATCCGGACCTTCTTCCGCCCGCTCCGCTAGCGGCGCCCTGCCGGGTCGCGGCGGGCGCGGCCCGGCTACCCCATCCCTTGAGGACCCTTCGTGCCACGACTCACCACCCGCGCGCTCAACCGAGCCACCCTCGACCGGCAACTGCTGCTGCACCGCGCGAACCTGACCGTGCCGCAGGCGCTGGAACGGCTGGCCGGCCTGCAAGCCCAGACGCCGCACACCTGGTACGTCGGGCTGTGGACCCGCCTGGCCGACTACGCTCCCGAACCCACCGCCCGGCTGCTCACTGACGGCGCCATCGTACGGATCGCGTTGATGCGCTCGACCATCCACCTGGTGACCGCCGCCGACTGCCTCTGGCTACGGCCGCTGGTGGAGCCGGTCATCGAGCGCAGCACGCTGGGTGCCTTCGGCCGGCACCTCACCGGCCTGGACCAGGCCGAACTCGTGTCCACCACCCGCGAACTGCTGGCATCCGAACCGCTGACGTTCAGCGCCCTGGGCCGAAAGCTGGCCCAGCGGTGGCCGGAACGCGACCCGGCCGCGCTGGCCCAGGCGGCCCGCGCCTGGGTGCCGCTGGTGCAGGTCCCGCCGCGCGGGCTGTGGGGCCGCAGCGGCCCGGCCGCCCACACCACGGTCGAGACCTGGCTCGGCCGGACAGTGGACCAGGCCGCGTCGGTGGACACCCTGGTACTGCGCTACCTGGCGGCCTTCGGCCCGGCGACCGTCCTCGACGCCCAGCGATGGTGCGGGCTGACTCGGTTGTCCGAGGTCATCGACCGGCTCCGGCCACGCCTGGTCACCTTCCGGGACGAGCAGGGCCGTGAACTGTTCGACCTTCCCGACGCGCCACGGCCGGATCCGGGCACCCCGGCCCCGGTACGTTTTCTCTACGACTTCGACAACCTGCTGCTCTCCCACAACGACCGCGGCCGCGTGGTCACCGTCAACTACGCCGACCAGGGCTTCGGCAGGACCAACGAACAGCCCCGCTCCGTACTGGTCGACGGCTATGTAGCCGCCACCTGGAAGCTCGCCACCAACCACGACACCGCGACCTTGACCGTGCGCCCATTCCGGAAACTGACCGCGGCCGAACGCGAACAACTCGACGCCGAAGGCGCCCGGCTCCTCGCCTTCCTCACGCCCAGCACCACAGTCCACGACATCGTGGTCCATCGGCATTAAACCCGACAAATCGGACGCCAAACCGTATTGCCGAACGCAGTGATTTCCTCACTCATAGTTGACTAACCTGGCCAAACGGGAATACTGGATTTCCCGTTTGGCCGTCGTTCCACTGAGACCGAGGATGCCCATGTCGCTTGGCACCGCCATGCCTCCGGCAGAACCGCACCAGGCACGTAGCGGTGCCGGCGTCGCGGAAGGGCTCGTACCACGCCGATCCGGCCCCCGTCGGCCGCCGCGTGAGACCGACACGCGCCGCTAACGGGCCCCTCGGCGGTCGACACCCTCCCCGCCGGCTCTCCCCGACCCCAGGACTGTCATGCCGCCAGACTCCTTCAGCGTCCCGATCATGATCGGCGCCGCCGTTCTCGCCCTCGCCCTCGCGGGCGTCGTCATCTTCCACATACGCCTACGCCGCGACCTCGCCAAGGTCCGTGGGGAGCTCGTCCAGGCCCGTCAGGCTCACGAGCACCTGACGCGCGAGACCAGCGCCAGGAACCAGTGGCAGGGGCAGGTGGAGCGCCAAGCTCAGGAGAGCGTGGAGCAGATCCGCGAGGCGCGCGCCCAACAGGACCTCCTGCGCGCCGAAACCGAGCACCTGATCTCGAAGCGGATACCCGCCCTGCTGTCCCACCTGCGCGCCCCGCACGTGATCGTGCCCGGCGTGCAGAACCCGGCGCTGGCCGGCACGGACATCGACAGACAGCACCGCGCCATCCTCGAAGCGCTCACCCGCGGCGTCCGCGAGGAAGGCGAGCGCATCGACGAGGCGGCCCAGGCCGTCGTCAGGGGCGCGATGTCCCGCGTGCAGACCCAGGCGCTGCGCGCCCAGGACCTGCTCGCCGGCGTGCAACAGCGCTACAGCGGTGACGAGCACACGGCGCTGCTGCGCGAGGTGCTGGGGCTCGACATGTTCAACGAACTGATGATCCGTCGCGTGCAGGTCACCGGCATCGCCTGCGGCGCCACGCCCGGCCTGTCGCGTGACGACACCTACCTGGTGGACCTGATGGTGGGCGCCATCTCCCGGGTGGAGAACTTCGAGCAGCGCGTCGAGGGCCCGGCCAACCACCTGCGACGCCGGATCGGGGTCGCCGCCCGCGCCGCGGAGTCCATCCTGCTCATCACGGCCGAACTGCTGGCCAACGCGGTCCACCACTCCCACGGCACGCTCAAGGTGACCATCGCCGTGCACGAGACCAACACCGGCGCCGCCATCGTCATCGACGACGCCGGTGTCGGCCTCAACGAGGACCAGTACGCCCGCGCGACCCGCCTGCTGAGCGGCACCCATCCGGTCCGCCTGATCGACTTGGGCAACCCGCCCCACACCGGCTGGGCCGCGATCGGCCGCCAGGCCGCGCACTACGGCATGCAGGTCACGGTCAAGAAGAGCGCCTTCGGCGGCGTCCAGGCCGTGCTGAACATCCCCACCGCCCTGCTGGTGGAGATGCCGGAGGACAGCCGTCCGTCGGTGCTGGCGCCCGAGCCGATCCGCGCCGCCGTCCCGGCCTCCGCCACCGCCCTCCGGTCGGCGCACGTGGCAGCCGTCCCGGCCCCGGCCCCAGCACCGGCCATCCGGCTGGAGCCCGTCGCCTCCTCCGTACGACCCGAGCCCGCGACGACCCCCGAGCAGCGACAGGCCCCTGCGGGGGATCTCGCCCCGCTGCCACAGCGCCGCCGCCAATCGCCGACCGGGCCGAGGCCCAGCAGAGGCCAGGGCGGCTCCGACGGCTCGGACGACAAGTTGCTCACCACCCCGGAGGAGGCCCAGAAGCGGTGGGGAGACTTCCAGGTCGGAGCCGAAGCGGGCCGCCGCGAAGCGCTCCCGCCGCAGCAGCATGACATCACCGAAGGGATTTGACCGCTCCATGGATGCTCACAGCGCTTCCAGCCGTGTTCAGACCAAGGGTCGCCCGTTGTCCCTCGACGTGTCCTGGGTCCTGTCGCCTCTGCTGGCAGTGCCCGGTGTCGCCCGCGGCGTGGTGCTGAGCCGTGACGGGCTCATCCTCGGCGGCTCCGCTGACGTGACCGCCGAGACCGGCGAGCGCGCCGCCGCCATGACGAGCTCCGTGCTGGGGGCGGCCCGTGCCCTGTGCGACGGCCTCAGCAACGGCGCCGACGGCGAGGTGGTGGACATCGTCATCTCCGCCGGCAGCGGCGGCTACTACTACATCGCCCCGGCCGGCGACCGCGCCGCCATCGTCGTCGCCGCCACCGGCACGGTCAACATCGGCACGCTGGCCTTCGAGGTGCAGTTGCAGGTGCAGAAGCTGGTCAAGGCTCTCGACGAGGCCAGCGCGGCCAGGGTGCCGGGCGTCCGGACATGACCTCCGGACGGCGGCGGCGTGTCGTCCCGGACTACATGGCCGCCGCGAGGTTGACCGTGCCCGAGCACATCAACGTCGAGCGCACGACCCTGGTCTACATCGCGCCCGACGCCGCCACCAACGGGCTGGACCCTCCGGGGTCGCATCTGCTCGCCCTGCTGCGGGATGGGCCGCTGTCGGTGTACGAGTGCGCCGCGCACCTGGGCCTGCCGTACTGCGTGGTGCGGTTGCTGGTCGCCGGGCTGGTCGGGGGCGGAACGCTGCTGACCCGCGATCCGCCGGCCGCCGACCTGCCCGACATCGAGATCTTGGAGTTGGTACTCAGTGGCCTCCGCGCTCTTTGACAGCGGCATCAGTACCGAACACATCCCGGTCAAGCTGGTCATCGCCGGGCCGTTCGGCGTGGGCAAGACGACCATCGTGAGCGCCCTCTCGGAGATCAAGCCCCTCAACACCGAGGAGGTGCTCACCCAGGCGGGCACGCTGGTCGACGACCTCACCGGCGTGAACGAGAAGACGACCACGACCACCGCGATCGACTTCGGCCGCCTCACCTTGCCGGGCGTGGTGCTCTACCTGTTCGGAGCACCGGGACAGGCCCGGTTTCAGGTCCTGTGGAACGAGCTGGTCCGCGGCGCGCTGGGGGTGCTGGTGCTGGCCGACACCCGCCGCATCGACGACAGCTTCGCCGTCCTCGACCTGGTGGAGAAGGCCGGCATCCGCTACGCAGTGGCCGTCAACCACTTCCCCGACTCGCCGGACTACCCGCCGGAGGCCTTGCGCGAGGCGCTCGACCTGGGCCCGCGCACGCCGCTGGTGGTGTGCGACGCCCGTGACCCCGCCTCCGCCCGCGCCTCACTGATCGCGCTGGTGGAGCACATCAGAGAGCTGGTGCTGTCATGACCATGCGCTATATGCCCGACGCCGGGCGCCTGTACGGATCTGAGTACGCCGGCGACCCGCAGGCGGTCTACGCGGATCTCCGCCGGCGGCACGGCGCGGTCGCCCCTGTGGAGATCGCCCCGGGCATCGAGGCCCACCTGGTGATCGACTACCAGGCCGCCCTGGACGTCCTCACCAACGTCGGCGGCGTCTGGAGCAAGAACCCCAGCGCCTGGCAGACGCGGCTCCCCGACACCCCCGAGGCCGCGGGCATGATTGCCATGCTCGGCCACCGGCCCAACGCGCTGTTCTCCGACGGGGCCGAGCATGCCCGCTACCGCAAGGTGATCTCCGACTGCTTCCAGCTGGTCCAGCCGCACAAGCTGCGCCAGATGGTGATCGAGGTGTCGGACTCGCTCATCAGCCAGTTCGCCGCAAAGGGCGAGGCCGACCTGGTCGCCGACTTCGCCCGGCTCATCCCGGCCCGCATCTTCAACCTGCTCTTCGGGCGGCCCGACTCCGACAGCGCCGGCTTGATCCAGGCCCTGGCGGACATGATGGAGGCTGACGGCGAGACGGGCGCGCGAGGCAGCGAAGCGTTCGGCCGCTACATCGGCGAGCTGCTCCAGGCCAAGTACGGCCAGCGGGGCGACGACCTGACCTCCTGGTTCATCGATCATCCGGCCGCGCTGCAGACCGACGAGCTCGCGCAGAACATCGTGCTCGTGATGGCCGCCAGCTACGAGCCCACGGCCAACCTGATCTCCAACACGATCTCCCGGATGGTCAGCGACGACCGCTACTACAGCTCGCTCACCAACGGCGCGCTCAGCACCTACGACGCCCTGATGGAAGCCCTGCGCGCCGAGCCCGCCATGGCGAACTACGGCCCGTACTTCGTGCGCCAGCCCGTGCACTTCCACGGCACCTGGATCCAGCCGGCCGAGCTGGTCCTCGTCTCCTACGCCGCGGCCAACACCGAGCCTGCCAACATTCCCGAAGAGCTGCGCTCCGACGGCGGCGCGTACCTGGGTTTCGGCGCGGGGCCGCACCGCTGCCCGGCCAGCGACCCGGCCGTGCTCATCGCCATGACCGCGATCGAACGCCTGACCTCTCACCTGTGCGA
The DNA here is from genome assembly GCF_040680095.1 of Nonomuraea sp. NPDC052129. Classification (NCBI taxonomy): domain Bacteria; kingdom Bacillati; phylum Actinomycetota; class Actinomycetes; order Streptosporangiales; family Streptosporangiaceae; genus Nonomuraea; species Nonomuraea sp. NPDC052129. Next base: position 98,613 of record NZ_JBFAVX010000045.1, read on the forward strand.
CCTGGAACTGACCGTGCCGCGCGAGGAGCTCCTGTGGCGGCCCGGCCCGTTCCATCGCGCGCTGGCACACCTGCCGGTGCGCTTCACCCCCATCCGCCCAGATCAGCCAGGAGAATCCCCGTGGATAGCGCAGCCTCCGTCGTCCTTGACCCCTTCGGAGCAGACCTCGCCGGTGAGGTCCGTCGGCTACGTGACCTCGGCCCCCTGGTCCTCGTAGAGCTCGCGGGAGGCATCCCGGCCTGGGCCGTGACCCGGCACGACCTGCTCAAGCAGCTGATCCTCGATCCGCGGGTGAGCAAGGACAAGCGGCACTGGCGGCTGCTGCCTCAGGCGCTCACCGAGCCGGGCTGGACCTGGATCATGACCTGGATCGGCGTGTCGAACATGCTCAGCGCCTATGGCGAGGAGCACCGGCGGCTGCGCAAACTGATCGCCCCGAGCTTCACCGCGCGCCGTACCAAGGCCATGCAGCCGATCGTCGAGGGGATCGTCACGGAGCTGCTGGACGCCATGGCCACGGTGCCGCCGGGCCAGGTCGTCGACCTGCGCGGCGCCTACGCCCACCCGCTGCCGATGCGGGTGATCTGCGAGCTGTTCGGTGTCCCGGCGGACATGCGGGTGGCGATGGCCCAGGTGATGGAGGCCATCATGGACACCACCGCCACCCCGGAGCAGGCGGCGGCCACGGCGGCCCAGATCGGCACCGTGCTGCCCGCCCTCGTCTCCTACAAGCGCGAGCACCCGGGCGACGACCTGACCACGGAGCTGATCAACGTCCGCGACAGCGGCGACTCGCTCAGCGACGACGAGCTGCGCGACACCCTGCTGCTCCTCATCGCGGCCGGGCACGAGACCACCGTCAACCTCATCGGCAACGCCGTACACGCCCTGCTCTCCCATCCCGACCACCTTCGGCGGGTCCTGGCGGGAGAGATCTCCTGGGAGGCGGTGATCGAGGAGACACTGCGCTGGGCGCCGTCGATCGCCAACCTGCCGCTGCGGTTCGCCATCGAACCGATCGAGATCGGTGGCGTACGGATCGAGGCGGGCGACGCGATCATCACCAGCTACCTGGCGGCCGGGCACGACCCCGACCAGCACGGCCCGGACGCCGACCGGTTCGACCCGACCCAGGATCGCGACGAAAATCTGGCCTTCGGCATCGGTGTGCATCGCTGCATCGGCGCTCCGCTGGCCCGCCAGGAGGCGCTCACCGCCCTGCCCGCGCTGTTCGCCCGGTTCCCGGACCTCCGGCTGGCCGTGGACGAGAGCGAGTTGCCGCACGTCCCGTCCTTCATCGCACACGGCTGGAGCAGGCTACCGCTGCTGCACCGCTGACCCACATCGGCGACGCCCGGCCGGGGCCGATTCACCGGCCAGGCTAGGGGTCGATGGGCTCGGGGGTGTGGAGGTGGCCGACGAGGGTGGCGTCCAGCGCGGCGGTGGCGTCCTCGATCGCGCTGATGACCACCGACTGCACCGGGTCCGGCTCCCCCGATCTCGTACGGCTGACCCGCGTGACGGCGTCCAGCCGCCGCGCCCCCACATCCCGGATCTCACTGACCCGCACCTCCCCCTCCGGCACGTCCAGCAGGGCGAGCGACGGCACGATCGCCACCCCGTACCCGGCCGCCACCAGCGCTAGCGTGGGATCGAACTCGGTGATGACGTGCACCTTGCGCGGCTCGAACCCGTGCAGCCCGGCCAGCCGATCGAGCGCCTGCCCGCACGCCTGGTCGGGCTCGCTGGCCACCCACGGCAGTTCCGCCAGGTCGGCGACCGTGTGCGGGTCGGGTCCGTCGGGCGGCACCACGATGCGGTACTCGTCCACGTACAGGGGGCGGACGGCCAGCGACGGCTGCGCCGGCACCGGCAGGCTCATGTCCTGCTCGGTGATCAGCACGTCCACGGCCCCCAGCCGCAGTTCCTGGAGCGCGGGCTGGCCGTACACCTCATGGATGACCGGGACGATCTTGGGGTGGCGGACGGCGAGGTCGCGCATGGCGGGCACCAGTATGTGCTTGATCACCGTCGGGAAGGCGGCGATCCGCACCGGCCCGGCCAGTCGTTCGGTGAAGCGGGTGAGCTCGCGCCTGGCTTCGGCCAGTTCGTCCTCGACCCGCTCGGCGTATCCGGCGAGCACCCGGCCCGCCGGAGTGAGCGAGACGCGGCGCTGTGAGCGGTCGATGAGGGCGAGGCCCACCTCGCGCTCGAGCTGGGCGAGTTGCTGGGACACCGCCGACGGTGTCAGGAACAGGGCCTCGGCCGCCCGCATGACGCCGCCGCGGCGGGCGACCTCATGCAGGACACGCAGCCGGCGGGGGTCGATGTCCATGCAGATCAGCTTACGTCAACCTTTAGCAATCTTTATTTGCGCTTCAGCGCAATAACTCCGGACAATTGCGCGCATGAGCTTCCTCGTTGACGCCCTCGGCTGGCTGGGCGCCGCGTTATTGCTGTTCGGGTACGCCATGGTCTCCTCATCACGCATGTCCGGCGACGGCGCCCACTACCAGGTGATCAACCTGGCCGGCTCGATCGGCCTGATGGTCAACAGCGCCGCGAACGCCGCCTGGCCCTCGGCGGGCCTGAACCTCGTCTGGGCCCTCATCGGCGTCACGGCCATCTACAAGCTCACCAGGATCGGATTCGCTCAATGATCGTCGAACTCAGCCACCGCATCACCGACGGCATGGTGACGTACCCGGGCATTCCGGGGCCGGTGATCGGCACGCACCTCAGCAGGGAGGCCTCGCGTGAGGTCTACGCGCCGGGCACGGAGTTCCACATCGGCACGATCGCGCTGGCCGCCAATACCGGCACCTACCTGGACACCCCCTACCACCGCTACGCCGACGGCCAGGACCTGTCACAGGTGCCGCTGAGCAAGCTGGCCGATCTGCCAGGACTGGTGGTACGGGCCGAGGGCGTCAGAAAGGTCGTCCTCGACAAGGACCTGGACGTGCGCGGCCGGGCCGTACTGATCCAGACGGGATGGGACCGGCACTTCGGCACTGACGAGTATCAGCGCGAGCATCCGTATCTGGCGCCGGCGTCGGCCGCCTGGCTGGCGGAGCAGGGTGCGGCGCTGGTCGGCATCGACTCGCTGAACATCGACGACACCCCGTCGCACGGCCCGCGCCCGGCACACTCGGTGCTGCTCCAGGCGGGCATCCCGCTCGTCGAGCACATGACCGGGCTCGCGGCGCTGCCGGACGAGGGCTTCCGCTTCCATGCCGCGCCGCCCATGGTGGCGGGCATGGGGACGTTTCCCGTCAGGGCCTATGCGGTGGTCCCTTAATAGCCGGCCATTCAACACGCATTCAGCGAAAAGCAGGCTACGGCGGTCCACCGCCCGGTCAGCGGCCCGCCGTAGCCTCAGAACTTACTGCGCACTATCGTCTCCGGACCCCCATCCGAGCCCGGATCCGGATTACGAGCAGACCGATGCGATACAGACGTTGATCTTCTTGATGATAACCGTCGGGTTGAACGACGCGTACGTGTTGAAGACCGAGTTCTTGATGGCCGTGACGTTCACGGCGGTGTTGTTGAGGTTGTTCTGGAGGATGCCGATCTCGTTGCCGTTGAGCGTCCTGTTGCCCGTGATGTTGAGCGTCACCGGGACGCCGGCGACGGTGTTGTTGCAGGTGACGACGTTGGCGAGGCCGTTGGAGCAGGAATAACCGCCGGTGGCCTGGGCCATGGAAGCGCCACCCACGAGCGCGGAGCCGAAGAGACCGAGCATAAGTGCGACCGAGGCCACTCGCTTGTTCGCCTTCATGGAATTATCCATCCCCTCTTTTGCGTGGCGCCCTTTCCGCGATTACGGAAGAGCGTTCTCCTTGCCGCTGTGCGGCTGATGTGAAAACGACTCAATTTCTATCTCAAAGCAGTCTCCCCTTTCGCCGCCTCGAACTTTCTACCCCACGGCGTCGGCCGATGACTAGCCCCGAGTTTCACTCGGCGCTTTATGGTTGATCACCGTCAGCGTTTTAATTCGGGACCTTACGCGCCCCATACAAGCATTTTGATGATGCTTGTCCGATAAAGAGTTGATTTATTTGGGGGCGTTTGTCCGCCCCAAGCGAATTGGAGTCACAGGGAATCGGTCTTGCCCGTGACAGCGGCACAACCCGAGCCGCTCAGAAGACGACCACGACCTCCAGGCCGCCCCCGGGGTTGGGGCATGCCTGTACACCCGCCTCGTGTGCCTTCGCGATCGACGCGACGATCGACAACCCGAGTCCGGCACCCTGCTCACGGGTCGTGTGGAGCCGCCGGAAGGGCTCGAAGAGGTCGTCCACACGCTCGCCCGGCACGTCCGGGCCGGTGTTCCGGACGGTCAGAGCTCTGTCGAAGAGCGTCACCTCGACGCTGCCGCCGGGATGGTTGTAGCGGACCGCGTTGTCGAGGAGGTTGGTGACGAGCCGGTTCAGCAGGATCGGATCCCCATCGACGGTGAGCGGTTCGATCCGGGTGGTCACGGTGAGGCCGTCCGCGTTCCCTTCGGCCAGGACGACTCTCACCACCTCGTCCAGGGCCACCGGGAGCCGCTTCTCCAGGCCGTGTTCCGCTTGGGCGAGGACCAGCAGGGCGCCGATGAGGCTCTCGGTACGGCGGTTGTGGAACAGGAGCTTGTCGCGGATCTCGCCGACGTCCTCGGGCAGGCCGATCTCGATCGCCGCTCGCTGGACGGCCAGCGGGGTCCGCAGCTCGTGGGAGGCGTTCGCGATGAAGCGCCGCTGCGCCTCGACGGAGTGCTCGAGGCGGTCGAGCATCGCGTCGAAGGTGTCGGCCAGTTCCTTCAACTCGTCCTTCGGCCCGACGAGCGCGATGCGTTCGTGCAGAGTCGACATGGACAGCCGCTGCGCGGTCGCGGTGATCCGGTGGACGGGCCGCAGGATCCGCCCGGCGACCAGCCAGCCGACGACCACTGACACCACCGTCAGGAGCCCGACCGTCAGCTCGGTCACCCCCCACTGATACTGGATCACGTCGTCCACCAGATCGGGCAGCACCGGCGGCAGATCGGCCGGCACTTTCCGCGGCGGGGGGGGGGGGGGGGGGGGGGGGCCCGGGGGCGGCGGGAGCCCCCGGAACAGCGCCTGGCGGCGCAGACGGGAGT